>NZ_JBQPQY010000029.1:0-535 GCF_052266655.1 Corynebacterium sp. A21 | reverse complement strand
ATCATGGAGCTGCACCACACCAAGCACCACGCCACCTACGTCGCCGGCGCCAACGCCGCACTCGACGCCCTGGAGAAGGCACGCGAGGAGGGCACCAACCCGGATCAGATCCGCGCCCTGTCCAAGAACCTGGCCTTCAACCTGGGTGGTCACTCCAACCACTCCATCTTCTGGAAGAACCTCTCCCCCAACGGTGGCGGCGAGCCCACCGGCGAGCTGGCTGCGGCCATCGACCGTGATTTCGGTTCCTTCGCCAAGTTCCAGGACCACTTCAACTCCGCCGCACTGGGCCTGCAGGGCTCCGGCTGGGCCATCCTGGGCTTCGACCACGTCGCTGAGCGTCTGGTCATTCAGCAGCTGACCGATCAGCAGGGCAACATCTCCGCCAACATCACCCCGCTGCTGCAGCTGGACATGTGGGAGCACGCTTTCTACCTGCAGTACAAGAACGTCAAGGCTGATTACGTCAAGGCTGTCTGGAACATCTTCAACTGGGAGGACGTCGCTGCCCGCTTCGCCTCCGCCACCAAGTAAG
>NZ_JBQPQY010000028.1:0-806 GCF_052266655.1 Corynebacterium sp. A21 | reverse complement strand
GAGGTCATCGACGGCGTCATCCTCATCGGCCAGGGCGATCGCAATGTCGGCATCCGGTGCGATGAGAAGATCACGGGTCTTATTGACCATGTCCACGGTCAGGCGGGTGAGTTCTTCGAAATAGCCGGTCAGGGCGGCCGGGATGGCTAGGTCGGGGTGGCGTCGGCGGGCTGACCCCGCGATGTGGGTGGCCAGTGCTGCCATGCGGTCGAGGTTCTCGACGATATAGATCGAGGAGATGACCTGGCGGAGATCTCGGGCCATCGGGTTGTGCAGGGCGAGGAGATCCACGGCACGCTGGGTGCAGCGGGTGCGGATCTCGGGTAGGTCTTCGGCACGGGTGAGTGCTGTTTCCGCGGATTCCAACGATCCTCGCAGTAGTGCGTCGCAGGCCTGGACCATGATGTCGCGGACCAGGTCGCTCATGATGATCAGGTCGTGGGCGAAGTCGTTGAGTTGTTCCTGGTAGGTCGCACGCATGGGTATCACTATAGGAATGATGACCTCAGTCTGCAGGGGGATTCGATTGCTGGGACTGTCCCTAGGGGTTAGACGATGATCGCGGGGTGTTGCTGCTGGTGGTGAGTTGACCGTGGTCGCAGAGATCCTGGCGAGGCCGGGCTGTATCTGTCAGGGGGCCTGGCGGATGCCGGTAAGTTCACCACCGGCAGCGAGGTGGTGTGCCCAGTTCTCGACATGGGGGTTGTCGCGCAAGACCGCGCGGCGTTGACGCTCGGTCAGCCCACCCCAGACCCCGAATTCCTCCCGGCTATCCAACGCGGTCACCAGACACTGGGTGCGTACCG
>NZ_JBQPQY010000027.1:0-1469 GCF_052266655.1 Corynebacterium sp. A21 | reverse complement strand
GGGCTGATCCTCGAGACCTACCCTTCATCGCCCGGGATCTGGGGGATCCATATCCTGTCTTGCAATCCGAAACGCAGCATTCAAACCCCCGAACTCTCGAGTGCCGTACCTTTCATTAGTCTGAGATGCCCGAGAGTTCGAGGGCTTAATTTCTGGAGTTGCTGCGAAGGGTGAGGCGCGACTGTCGTCCCACGTATCCTTGGTCCTCAAGGAGGTGTCGGAGAGTGGCAGATTCATGGGAAGGTGCGGGGGCGGCGGATCGGCTGCTGAGTATCGGCCAGGTGTCGGCGAGGACCGGTCTGGCGCATTCCGCGCTGCACTATTACGAGAAGATCGGGCTGATCCAAAGTCAACGAAATGTCTCAAACCAGCGCCGCTACCCGCGATACATGATCCGCCGGATCACCCTGATCGCAGTGGGACGGCGTCTTGGAATTTCCCTGGAGGATATCGGGGTGGCACTTGCGCGGATACCGATGGATCGGCGGCCGAGTGAGGAAGACTGGAAGCAGGCTTCGGAGGAGTGGCGGTCGATTCTGGAGCAGCGCCGCCTGGCGATCGAGGATCTGGAGAGCCAGCTCATGGGTTGCATCGGCTGTGGGTGTCTCTCGATGACTGCCTGCGAGCTACTCAATCCGGCGGATGAGTTGGCGGTGGAGGGGCCGAGTGCCCAGCGGCTCCGGATCACCCATCAGGAAGATGGTGGCGTGGGGGAGGGTTGAGTCCGCGAATTTGACCTCAACTGAACTTGAAGTCATAAAGTCGTGGACCAGGTGGTGTGCCAGTTCAGTACCGCTCGGTCTAGCTCACCGCAGGACTAGATTTCTGACCAGATAGGATTCTTGATCATGACCGCTTCTGAAGAACATTTCCGTTCCGCCTTTCGGGCTCATCCCACCGGCGTTGCCGTGATTACCGCCCAGACCGAGGAGGGGCCGGTGGGCATCACCGCCTCCAGTGTCTCCTCTCTGGCGCTTGATCCTCTCGCCATTTCTTTCTCCCTGCAGCGGCAGACCGGCTCGGCCGGCAAGTTGCTCACGGCGAAGACCTACCTGGTTCATCTGCTGGCAGATATGCATGCGGATATGGCGGGCAATTTCGCCCGGACCGGAGATCCCCGCTTCACTGAAGAGCAGGGTTGGGAGACGTTGGAGACCGGTGAGCCCTATCTGCGTACCGCGCCTTATGCGATGCGGGTGAAGCCGGTCGGTTCGGTGAGGGTGGGAGAGGCCACGCTTATCGCCGCGGAGGTTCTTGAGGTGATCGCGGGGCCGGTGAATTCGCCACTGGTGTACCAGGACCGTACTTTCCGGAGCCTTTCGGATACCTACCAGATCTAGTCGGGGTGTGAGTTCGGTCACGCTTCATTGGCCTCAAGTTAGCTTGAGGCATTACATTGGTTCTCGTTAGTAAAAAATAAAGTTTGAAAGGATTTACCTAATGGCTGTTTACGAGCTTCCGGAACTTGA
>NZ_JBQPQY010000026.1:0-2662 GCF_052266655.1 Corynebacterium sp. A21 | reverse complement strand
TGTTACGGCGAGGTATTTGGTAGCAGTAGCGGGTCTATCCGGTAGCAGGGGCAGTGCGTACCCGATAGCACCAGCGGGCGTATCGGGTAGCACTCCTGCCGGGGACCGAGTTAGCCCTCGAGCGGTTCGACCTCCCTCCTGAGTCTCAAGTTGGGCCCGTCCAGGTTGATGATCTGGGCTCCGCCGATCAACCTTGACAGAATGGATTCCGCCAACACCGCATCACTGATGGACTTGTACCAATCCGACGGCTCGAACTGACTGGTAATCAACGTCGAGCCCACCGACTCCCGGGCAGAGAGCACATTGAGGATCACCGACGCGGTGGCGTCAGTGACCGGGGTGGTGAGGAAATCATCGATGACCAACAAATCAACACCCTTGAGCTTCTTGACCAGACTCGCTCGTTGCGGATCCGACGGATCCAGTACCGCGAGATCTGCTTCCAGATCATCGAGCCGGTAAAACAGGCAGGTGTGATCACTCCGGCATGCGGCGTTAATCAGCGCTTGGGCCAGATAGGTCTTGCCGACACTGGTTTTGCCGATGATCACCAGGTTGGTCCCGGCGTCAATCCATTGACAAGACGCCAGCCGGGCGACAAGCTCTTTGTTGAGGTTGCGGTCAGATAGGTAGCGAATCTCTTCCACACACGCATCAGGATGTGGTGATCGGGATGCTGTGAGAAGTTTCTGGAATCGACGCTCCTGTTTAGCCGCGATCTGCTCTTTCAACGCCAGTCGAATCTTGGCCGAAAACGTCCACTCGTCATAGGCGGCGTCATTGGCGATGTCGATGACGGCCTGACCGAAGGCAGTCATCCGCAGACTGGTGAATACCTCCAGGTCATCAGGGTGTAGCTGTGCCGCAGAATCCATGTTCGCAGGTGAGGTTGGCGTCATTTCTTCGCCCCCTTGGCCTGCATGATCGCCTCCATACTGAAGGCTTCCGGCCCGGCCAGATGTGCGGCGGCGGTATCGCGACCGGTGACTGTTGTCGGTCGCGACGGCGCGTGTGGTGGGCTGGTGGTGGGGCGTTGATCTGCGGCGGCACGGACCCTGGCCATCGTGTTTTTCACCGCTGTATACGAGATCGCACGGCGCCGGCCGGTAGCAGAGATCAACTGCGCACACGCTGCTTCCAGGACTTCAGCATTGGCATGTGTTTTGCCAAGGTCGAGGATGTTGCGGCACGGGCGGAAGGCCTGGGCTTCAATGGCCTTGGAGTCCATCAGATCTTCCAGAGCCTTGCGGGTGGCGGGGCCGATTTTGGCGCCCTGGCGCAGGAAGTAGGCCCTGGACCAGAGGTTCTTGTATTCGGCGAAGTAGTCCGGTTCGTGATCAGTGTCGGTGACATACGCCCCGGCACGGGGGCTGATCTGGTGGGTGGCGATGGTCTCGTTGTCCGCCAGAACGCTCAGCGTTGACCCCACGACCCGGACGTCGACCTTTCTGCCGGCGTAGGCATACGGCACCGAGTAGCGCACGCGGGCGACTTCGACGTGGAAGTCACGGGCCACCACACGTTTGTACCAGGTGACCTTCTGAAATGGTGTGGCTGGCAAAGGGTGCAGTAAACCGCGCTCGTCCGCATCGAAGATTTCACGCCGACTGATGTCGCGGCGCCGGAAGGGGATGCGGTGGTTGATGTCCTCGATCAACTCGTCGATGCGTTCATTAATGTCATCCAGATCGACGAAGGTTGAGCCCTGCAGGACGGCGATAACACTGCGGGTGACGACCTTGACTCCTGCTTCCACCGCCCCCTTGTCGCGTGGTTTGCGGGACCGAGTCGGGTCGGCGGCGGTGTTGTACCAGGCCAGGAAGGCCTCGTAGGCGGCGTTGACATCGCGGGCATGGTCACCGGCGGTGATCTGGTTGGACGCGGTGGTGGGATTGTCCGGGACGATCACGGTGGTGGTACCGCCGAAGTACTCGAAGGCTTGGCGGTGCCCGTCCAGCCAGGCCGCGGACTGTTCATTGTGGTGCGCGCTGGCGGTGACCATGCCTGAGTAGGGCAGGTAGGCGATGAAGACATGGAGTTTCACGGGCTTGCCGGTCGTTAGATCGGCCAGTTGCAGCAGGGTGCCGGCCCAGTCGATTTGCATGGTGTGGCCGGGTTCGTGGTTCATCATGGCCACCAGGTCGTGGCTGGTGATGTGGTCGTTGATCAGCTCCCGGAAGCGATCGAAGCCGTAGTGGCGGGTGCCGTCGTGGGCATCTGTTGTGCAGTAGTCGAGCCAGAGGTCTTTAAGCGTGGGTTTCGCTTCGAAACGGCGGGCCTTGATGATGCCGTCGAAATCAGGGGTCAGGAATTCTTCGGTCACGGTGCGCCGTCCGTCGGCGAACCAGGAGTGGACCTGTTCGTCGGAGTAGGCGTCAAGGTCGGCCGGTGAGGTTAGGTGGCGGGTGGCGGCGACGGCTTGTGCTTTGGCAATCGTGCGGTGTGAGCAGCCGGCCTGGGATTCGATGTCACGGTAGGACTTCCCGCGCAGCAGCAGGCGCAGGATCAGTTGGTAGTCGGTCACGGGATTCGTGCTCCTTGAGACTGGCCCGACCACCGGAGGTGGGGTCGGGTCCATCAGGAGCATGACTGCTACCCGGTCGACCCGCGACCGCTACCGGATAGACCCGCGAGTGCTACCAAATACCTGGTCGCAACA
>NZ_JBQPQY010000025.1:0-3184 GCF_052266655.1 Corynebacterium sp. A21 | reverse complement strand
TTGACCACGCTCGGCAAGATCAAGGTGAAAGCTCTCCCCCGGCTAGGGCATGGCAGTCACAGCTACCAAGGCTCAGAGGAAAGTTATAGCTCGATATCTCGGGTCCGGAAGCTGACCCCCGAGCAGACCAGAGCCGGTCAGCAATTGGGCATGCATCGAAGGAGAGCCGAAAGGCAGCTCCGCCTCCGTGTGGCGAGGAGCGACTGAAGACCAGATTCCGCAGGAATGAGGCCACTTACTCCCCTAGGCCAAATATAGTGCCCCTTTCAACCTTGAGATGCTGGCATTGAATAGCTCCCCACAGCACCACCTACAACTTCAGAGAGAGGATCCGTACAGCACTCTTCGGAGAAAACTACTTTCAGGTTCTTCCTGGCCGATACGACGCTACGCGGCAGAGGCCCCGGGACTTCTGCCCAATTTGCAGAACCGCATGGCGGGCACCTTTAGGTCGGTGCGCAGACCTGAGTGCCCGATAGCTTCTTTTACACCTTGCCCAGCACCTGGGCAGCCCTGCTCGCGCCACCGGCGCCGCTCTCATCATCTTCCGCGTTCAGCACTCCACCAAGGAAAACCACGATGGTCTTAGTGTCCAGGTTGTTGATCACCCCACCCCGAGGGGCCCCAACCAACAGGCACCGCCCAGTTCTGAATGAACTGAGGACTGATCTCTATGCCGTTCTTCCTCGAGGACCAGGAGCACCATTTCCTTGTCTAGCGTGGCAGGAATTAGAGACTTGACCTGCGAACACAAAAGAGAATTGGGCCGGGATCGGGTAGTGCGCCATCACACCATCGGGCGCCTCTTTCAGACCAGGTTCATTGCTTATGGTTTTTATTTCTTAGACGAGGAGCGGGGTGAGCCTAATTGAATCCATGGTTCAAAACCTCCGTGTCCCCAACCGATATCCCAAGGCTGTCATCGGCGGTCATTCGGTTAATCGAGCAAAGTAACTTAGGGGCCGACTGGCCAAAATATGGTTGGCCATCTTAAGCCGGTTCAACATATGAAGCATCCTTAAAGAGGGTCCATGCATCGCCATCACAACCAACCTCGAAATTAGTCTGCGGGAAGCAGACATGCAGAGGACTTCTGATATCTACGCAAAAGCCTTCCGAATCTCATAGACCCATACCGGTACCATAATGGTGCCGTTTCCCTATGGCTACCAATCCTCGACTGACCAACGCCGAGGATCAGCAGTTGAGCTACCTAGCCACCTCTGCCGGCCTATCCAAGCAGCAGGTCATCACTCAACTGATCAGGAAGCAGTGGGAAACAGAAAATGCTCGGGTTACGGCTTCACGTCAACTCGATGACATTTTCACCCAGCGAAAGCCCCTGATGGACCGGCTGCGAGACGCTTGATGGACACACGCGCAATCCTAAGTCTGGATGCCCTGCGCCCCTGGTTGGAAGAGAACCGGTTCCATGCCCGAGACTGGGGCCTACTTGCCACCGCCCTTGACCGCCCCTGGACAACATTCGGTGGCAATGACCTCTACCCCGATGTGTGGCACAAGACCGGTGCACTCATCGACAGCCTTGAACAAAGTCACCCGCTCCTGGGCGGCAACAAGCGTCTCAGAGTTCTGCTGGGTTTACTGATGCTCCGCAGCCACGGTATAGACGATAATGAAATCACTGACGACCAGTGGTTTGGCCTCATCACAGACATCGCCACTCATCCTCCCCCGGTCGACGATATTGCTGACCACCTGCGCAGTTTCTACTCCTGACCCGCTCCCCAGCGGTATATCCCAGGACTCAGAACCTGTGGAGAAATCCGATCCGATATCGGTCGCTTCCAGACAGCGCGGTTGCGCTCTCCCCGGTTGCTGCAACGTTGCCCGAGGGGCATGCTTTCGCGTGATACCGACCTTCAACAAAATCGAGCAGCAAATTTTTCACTGCCCGGGAAGTCCGCCAGACTGTGAGAGCAGGATGTAGTTCGCTCGAGAATCAAAAGCATGCGATGCCGGGGTGTTCACTCGATTGATCTTTGAGGCACCTGCATGCCCGAACCTTGTTCACTACCGTGCAAGTCGCGTATGCACACAAGCGTGGATTGAAGTGCGTGGAGAACCCGGCAGGCGCCGGCGCTCTCGATACCGATTCACTTCCGAGCGTGCCCGCGATCTCCTCAAGACGGATCCACGGTGCCTATATTGCTCCCCGGGTCACCCGTTGAGGTCTCCTGAGAGATCTAAACATCTCCATGTTCCCCTCACCAGAAGGATTCCGGGGAAGGGCGCTGGACTGCAATAGGTGGTTCTGCGCGAAATTTGCGGGGATTACTGACCGTGACCATGTCCACTCCTGCGCGCTCAGCAACCTTCAAGGTTGCTTCATCCTTGATGGTCCAACATCCCACTTTGATGCCCCGGGCCTGGAGCTTGGCGATCGTGGAGATTTCGAGGGAAGCCACGGAGGGAAGGAATGCAGCTATATTCACCGCATTCAACTCCTCGAGGATTGCCAGATCAAAGATCGACTCCGGTGCTCGCAACACTCCGAGCCGGCTGCTGGGGAGTCTGGCGGCAAGTTCCGTCAAGATGATATCGAAGAAACTGATGAACAGAACCCGTTTCAGGTCATCCGGTCGCCTCTCAAAGAGGGTGGCGAGAGCCGGCACCGCCCCGGCGGCTTTCACCTCTACCTGAATGGGAAGTTTCACGGCGTCGAGAACTTCTTCCAGAGTTGGAATACTGCTACCGTCGCGAAGCTCAATCTCCTTGATTTCCGATAGCCTCAAGGCGGCCATCGGCTCCTCAAGGCGTCCAGAGTCTGGATTCCCCACTCTCGCTGCCGTGGGGTCATGAATAACAACGACCTGATTGTCACGCGAGGCATGAACATCCAATTCGATGGCATCGGCCCCCGCGGCCTCGGCCGCAACGAAACTTGCCAGCGTGTTCTCCAGCTCCAGGTCTTCAGCACCTCGATGACCGACAATCTTCATTGTGAATCTCCATTCAGTGCGCCACGCATGAGTCTCGAATCTAACACGTAGGCACTCCCCCAGAGCGCCCCGGAGACTCTGCTTATTGACGCCGTGACGCTACCGGCACACACTCCTTGACACGCTCCCGGGCATACAAAAAAGGGGCCCGGCCAAAGGGGGGTGTTCACACCCCCCCTGGCCGGACCCCCGCAGCAATCATGCTCAGGGCATGACAAAAG
>NZ_JBQPQY010000024.1:0-4093 GCF_052266655.1 Corynebacterium sp. A21 | reverse complement strand
GCGCAGCTGTTCGCCACCCATGACTGGTGCTGGACACCTGCCGTTCTCCCCCACCTTCACCACCGAGGACTGCAACTATGCAGCGACCCTAGGGACCCTGGGCACCGACCTTCTCCCGAGCAGAGCAGCGAGAAAGTAAACACACCGTGTCCGGCGTAAGTTCGACTCGCCAGGCCTCCTACATCTTCCACACCTATCTTCTGCTTCAACAATGTTCGCCACGTGCATATCCGGTGCTTGTCCTAGGATCTATTAGTCATCGATCGTCAGGTAACACCATCAAACAGGTGGGAAGCCTTCGATCACGCCTGCTCTCCGAAAGGACACCTGCGTGCTCCACACCACTAAGCCCACCACTGCAGATGGGCCCCTGCTGCTCACCCAACGCCGCATCTGGATCATTTTCTCGGCACTGATCGCCGGCATGTTGCTGGCCAGCCTCGATCAGACGATTGTCTCCACCGCTATGCCCACTATCGTCGGCGACTTGGGCGGTGTGGCCTATCAGACCTGGATCACCACCGGCTACATGCTCGCTTCCACCATCGTGATGCCGATCTACGGCAAGTTCGGTGACGTTCTCGGCCGTCGTAACCTCTTTCTCATTGCCATCGCGATTTTCACCATCGCCTCCCTAGGCTGTGCGCTGTCCACAGATTTCTGGACCTTCGTGATCATGCGTGCGGCGCAGGGCGTCGGTGGCGGCGGACTGATGATTCTCTCCCAGGCGATCATCGCGGATATCGTTCCGGCCTCCGAGCGTGGCAAGTACCTCGGCCCGCTGGGCGCGATCTTCGGCCTCGCAGCCGTCGCCGGCCCGTTGCTGGGCGGTTTCTTCGTCGACCACATGTCCTGGCACTGGGCATTCTGGATCAACATCCCGATCGGCATCATCGCCTTCCTTGTCTGTTGGTTCGCACTGACGCTTCCCAGTAAGAAGGCGGAGAAGAAGATAGATATCCTCGGCGTCGCGCTGCTCTCCTGCGTGACCGTCTGCCTGATCTTCTTCAGCGACTTCGGCGGCGGTGGCAATCACGGTTGGTCTGATCCCGCCACCTGGGCCTGGGGTGCCGGTTTCGTGGCCTCACTGATCGCCTTCATCTTCGTCGAGCTGCATGTCGAGGATCCGGTGGTTCCGATGAGCTTCTTCAAGAACCGTGCCTTCGTGACCACCGCAGCGATCGGTTTTGTTCTCGGTATCGGAATGTTCGCCGCACTGGCCTTCATCCCGACCTTCCTGCAGATGTCCTCCGGCACCTCGGCGGCGGCCTCCGGCCTGCTCACCCTCCCCATGATGGTCGGGCTGATGGCCACCTCCATTGGTTCTGGCATCGCGATCTCCAAGACCGGTAAGTACCGGATCTATCCGATCCTCGGCGCACTCACCGTCGGCGCCGCCATCATCTGCCTGACCACGCTGACCGCCGCCACGCCGATCTGGTTGATCTGTGTCTATCTCCTGATCTTCGGCACCGGCCTCGGCCTGATCATGCAGGTCGTGGTGCTCGTGGCACAGAACTCGGTACCCGCCCAGGAGGTCGGCGCCGCCACCTCGACCAACAACTACTTCCGTGAGGTCGGTGCCACCCTCGGTATCGCGGTCTTTGGTGCCGTCTTCACCGGCCGTCTCAGCGAGCGCCTGGAGGAACTGTTCCTCTCTGCCGGTGATTCCGCAGAACAGGCCGCTGATGCCAGCGCCACCATCAACCCGGCAGCCCTTCAGCAGCTGCCCGAGGTGCTCCGCGAGGGCATCATCAACGCCTACGCCGAATCCCTGGCTCCGGTGTTCTGGTACCTGCTGCCTTTCATTGCCCTCGCATTCATCCTTGCTCTTCTGGTTCCCCAGATGAAGCTTTCCGACGTCGCCGGCATGGTCGACCGGGGTGAGGCCATCGGCGGTGACGAAGCCGAGGAGCTCGAGCGCATCCGCCGCAGCAGCGCCGAGGTTTCCGCTGACGATGCCCGGAGCGGCGTCGATAAGCAGTAGCTGAATGACAAAAACACCCTGGTTTCACGTGAAACCAGGGTGTTTTTGTCATTCACTGTTGTTCGATGACCTTGATCTCAGCCGGGATGAAGTAGGCGATCAGCGAGGCGATGAGCGCGCAGCCGCAACTGAGAAGCAGGGTGAGCAGGAAGCCAGCCAGCGTCGGCATGCCGTTATGAACCATCGCAGCCAGAATCGCACCTACGACCGCGGCGGAAATGGTGGTGCCCAGCGAACGCATCAGCGAATTGAAGCCGTTGGCCGAAGCCTTCTCAGCGGCGGGAACCGAACCCATGATCAACGATGGCATGGAGCCGAAGGCCAGACCAATGCCACATCCGACGATCGCACAACACACCGAGAAGGCGATCAGCGTCAAGGTGATGCTCATGCCACCTTCGAAAGGGCCCGCGGGGCGGTTGCCGATGGTCGAGAGAACAATGGCCGTCAGCGCATAGCCGGCAGCGATGACGAGGCCCGCCAAGGCCAAGGTCACCCGAGGTCCACGCTTGGCGCTGATACCTGCGCCGGCCTTGGAGATGAGCATCATACCCAGTCCCATCGGGATGAGCCAGAGACCCATCTGCAGCATCGACTGGCCGAGACCGTATCCCAGCTCAACAGGTAGCTGCATAACCTGCGGCAGAATCAGGTTCATGGCGTACATCGTGATGCCGATGAGAATGGACGCCAGGTTAGTCATCAGGACCACCGGGCGGGAAGCGGTCCGCAGGTCCACCAGCGGCGCCTTCTGCTTGAGCTCGAACCAGCCCCAGAGCAGCAGAACCAGGACACCGACCACGGCAAGGCTGATGGTGGTCACGCTTTCCCAACCCCACTCCGCACCCTTCGAGATCGAGAGCAGCAGGGCGATGAGACCCAGCGCCAGGCCGAGTGCCCCGAAATAGTCGAAGCGGGCGGCACTGGCGGAAGGCTTGATTCTCGGAATCCAGCAGAAGATGGCGATGGTCACGGCCAGAGCAACAAGTGCGGTGACCCAGAAGAGTACCCGCCAGGAGGCGAACTGGGCGATGCCGGCTGCGATCGGCAGCCCCAGGGCGCCGCCGATGCCCATGGAGGAACTCATCAGCGCGATCGCCGCACCAGTCTTCTCACGCGGCAGAATGTCATGCATCAATGAGATGCCCAGTGGGATCAGCCCCGAGGCTAATCCCTGGAGGCCACGACCGATGATCATCGGAATGAGATCGGTGGCCATCGCACACACCACTGAACCCACGATGAAGGGCAGCAGCGAGATCAGCATCATCGGCTTCTTGCCGTACATATCCGCCAGCCGGCCCATGACCGGAGTGGTCACCGCGCCCACCAGCAATGTGACGGTAATGATCCAGGAGGTGTTCGCCGCTGTGGTATCGAAGATCTCGGGCAGTTTTCCGATGATCGGGACAACCAGAGTCTGAGCCAGCGAGACAGTGATGCCAGCAGCGGCGAGGATGCCGATTATCAGTCCCGCAGGAGTTGAGAGCGCCTCAGTTTTGGAGGCAGGCGCAGCGCCATTCTTTAACATGTATGCAGCATACATTTTCTATGTATAATGCAAAACTCATGACACAATGGAGATATGAGTAATGATCCGATCGAAGCCCTCGAATATGAGGCCATGATATTCGGCCGACATCAGGCCGCCTTCTCCGGACGCGCCAACCGCTCGAGCGGAGAGCTCGACCAGAGTGCCTATATCCTCCTCACCTTGCTCCAGGTCCGCGGCGCCCTGAGTATCAGCGAACTCAGTGACACCACCGGTCTGGACACCTCCACACTCAACCGTCAGACCAAGGCTCTCGTGGACAAGGGACTGGCAAAACGGATCTCAGACCCGGACGGCGGCATCGCAAGGAAATTTCGCCCCACCGCAGAGGGCACCACAACACTGGAGAAGGAACGCTCCGCCAGCATCACCAAACTTGGGGAAACCCTTGAGGATTGGAGCACCGAGGATCTCACTGAGCTCCTGCGGCTGCTCGGGCGGATGAATCTGGCAGTGGAAAAACGCAGCCAGCGCAGCTGGCCTCGGCCCTAATAATCCCCAGACACAGGGACCCGCCCACCCCACCCCACCCCAGCAAACCCATTCACCCCAGA
>NZ_JBQPQY010000023.1:0-14293 GCF_052266655.1 Corynebacterium sp. A21 | reverse complement strand
GGGGTTTGACGTTTAGGTCTCGAGGATCACGTGAATTGCCTGGATTTATCGGCAATTGGGCCGATCCTCGAGACCTACCCTTCATCCCGGGCTATTCTCACTAGAGCGACCCACTAACTAAATCTGGGTGGGATCCTCACCTTTTTCCTTGCCGCGGCCGTTTCTCGGGTGAAACAGTCGCACCAGCAGCCGGATCACCGCTGGCAGGTGGCTGGCGATGAGAATGACGGAGAGTAACCGCACCATCTGGATGGTCACCACCTCCGGACCGGCACCGCCCTCAATGGATAGCGCGAGCACGGTATCCAACGCGCCGGGACTGCTGGCGAGATAGGCCTCGAAGTAGGAGATATCCAGCCAGTAGGTCAGTGGAATGGCGCTGAGTGCGCAGCCGATCATCAGCACCACGATAAACAGCAGCGTGGCCGGCAGCTGTTTTGTGAACACCTTCAGCGCGGCGAGGGAGAGACTACCGCCGCAGATCCAACCGATGATCAGGAAGGCGAAGATGCGCAGTGGTTCCGGCGGCAGCATGCTCAAATGATCCGGTAGCAGCAGGCCAAGGGCCACCGTGAGTAGCAGCGGAGCGATCACACTCGGGGCGGGTAGGCGGAGCAGTCGGCCGAGCTTTTCGCCGAACACTGCTACCAGTATGATCACCGCGAGCATCAACCAGCTAAATCCCGAGACTGCGGAAGTGAGGCTGCCGGCATGCCCCGGTGGGGTGAACAGCACCGCCACCACCGGTAGGGTCACCGAGACGAAGATCATGCGCAGGTACTGGGACAGTGCCACATAGCGGTAATCCGCGCCGACCTCCATCGCCAGCGGCGGCATGAGGGAGGCACCGCCCGCCAACATGGAGAGGATACCGGTCTCCGGACTGATCTCTTTCTGCGCACGAGCAAGGAACATGCCGCCGAAAATACCGATGCTCAAGGTGATGAAGGTGACGAAGAGACCGGGTAACAGGAAGCTGGCAACCTGCCACGCGGACACCCCGATCAAGGGAAGACCAGCGAGAATGCCGATGATGCCACGCCCGCTCAAACTGATGTGGTGGTTGAGTGGAAGTTCCTGGCCAGAAATCAGGGAGCTGGCCCCGGCGGTGAAGATACCGGAGAGGATCCAGGCCGCGGGAACATTCAGGCTGGTCAGCGCCCATCCGAGCAACAGTGAGAAGACGACCACCAGCAGCCAACGCAGGGGGAGCCACCAGTTTTTCTCAGCTACCATCATCCTGCGGTGTCACTTCCTCTGGTCTCGACTTACTTAAGCTCGTTCGAGTGTAGGCCCTCCGTTGCTATGGGTCGCGATCAGCGTTCAGGATGCCCAATCTGCTGATTGGTCGCCTCGAGAGGGTTTCGTTGTCAGTAGAGGTCCACCAAAAGTTGTGAGGATGAGGAGCGACAGCTTTTAGGCCCACTCCAGAATTGGTGTGCCGCTCTTCCACTCCGCCAGAGGAATAAAGATTCCTCGGGCATAACATCGCTGCTCACTGCCCGGGATAGCCGCAGCCACGGGGCCTGCGCGGATCAGCACATTGCATTTCAGCGAGGCTGTCGAATTCGCTCATTCCCGGCTGATTCTGCTGGGTGAGGGCACCTTCTCCGGCGGCGGCAGCGTCGATGAGCGCAGCTGGACCGGCGGCAGCGGAGCTCATTTTCCACCACGCGCAAACTGCGCCTTTAGGGCTCCACCGGCCCGACCAGCACTTCATAGGAGTCCGGTGTGATGAGAATGCCGCCTTGTTCGGTGCTGATGGTCACCTGATTCGGCTGCCGGAGATCCACCAGCGCGGTGCCCACCACGAGGGTGTTCTCTCCCTGCACCGTGGAGTAGTTCTCCGTCTGGGAGGTGATGGGGGCCGGGTCGGCGGTACCGCGGGCGTGCGGCGGGTTCTCGGTATAGATGATGCGGGTGGCCTGTGGGCGCAGGGTGCTGTTCATCTTCCAGGTGGTGGGGAAGTCGGCGTAGCAGTCGGCGATGGGGCCGTCCTGGTGCCCGATATCGCAGAGCAGGTTCTGGTTGGGGTTGATCGGCAGGCGGTAGCGCCCGGCCACCAGGGTTTGCTCGATGATGGTGGTCGAGGGGTCCGTGGTCTCGGTGGGGGCCGCGACGTCGATACGCGTCGGGTTGTTCTGCACCTCCGGCGGCAGGCCGGAAATATCAGAGTTGAAGGTGCCGTTCTGGATGGTGTGGGTGCTCAGGAAGGTTTCGGTGACACCTTCCGCGGTTGTTCTGCTGGCGTGTCCGTGGATCACGTGGAGGGTGTGGGTATCGGTCTGCTCCACTGATTCCACGGAGCGCATCATGAAGGGCAGTGGGTCGGTGATCAGTTGGTCACCCTGGAAGAACACCACCACATCACCGAGGGAACTGCCGGTGCCGCCAGTGTTGTCGATACTGCCGAGGGAGCCCTCCAAGACGATGTAGCTCAGTTCGGCGCAAGGATCGAAGTGGTTCTCCCGGATCTGGAAGTTATAGAAGGTCTCATCGTCATGGGTGACCGGGATCCGTTTCAATGCCATGTACTGACCGAAGCCGGTGTTGATCAGATCGGTGTGCGGGTTCTCGCAGGTGGCTGTCGGGGGAGTGCTTGTCGAAGACCGTGATTGTCCGGCGGTGCTGGCCCCGGGCGCAGTGGTGCGCAGCGCAGTGGTGTGGGGCGCCGTGGTGTGGGGCGCGATGGTCCGGTTGGAGCGGAGATCGGCGGCCGGCGGTGGGGAGGTCTCCGGGGGCAGGGTTTCCTGGTTGGCGGAGTCCGCGGCATCGACAGTTGAGGACACCGAGGAGGGGGAGGAGGCTTCAGGGAGGTTGAGGAACGGGGCGCTTGGCTGGCAGCCGACGAGCAGTACAGCGGAAAGAACCGCTGCCATGGCGGCCAGCGGACGTGTTCTGGAAATCCTCAACGTATGCGTCCTTTCCTGTCTCGCGGTGGTCCCATCTCGAGTGTCAGGTATGTTTCCCCAGGATACGGTATCCAGCTGAAGAACACATATGGAATAGTCTGGATTGTTACCTAAATCTTGATCATAATTCAGTGTCCCGGCAGCCTTTGGGTAGCTATGAAGGGAAATTAGGAGAGTTCATATGGGTTTGGAGCTTTCCGGCTGGGCGATCCTGATCGCTGGTGCCGCAGTCGCGGGCTGGGTAGATGCGGTCATCGGCGGCGGCGGCTTGGTGCTTATTCCGTTGATCCTGGCGGTGATGCCCTCCTTGGCGCCGGCCACCGCCCTGGCCACCAATAAGCTCGCCGCAGTGTTCGGTACCGCCTCCGCGGCCTTCACTCTGGTGCGCAGGGTCAGGCCCTCAAAGACATTGTTGCTGGCCTACGTGCCGGTGGCGATGCTCTGCTCCGGGCTGGGGGCGTTGGCGGCCAGTCTGATCCAGGCTTCACTGATGCGTCCGGTGATCATCGTGCTGATGCTGGCGGTGGGACTTTTTGTGGCATTTAAGCCGAGCTTCGGCACTGGGACGGGCGGGCTGCTGCCAAGCCGTGGGTGGCGTCGCTGGGCGGCCTTGGGCGGGGTGGCGCTGGTGGCCGCCTATGACGGGGTGTTCGGCCCCGGCACCGGCATGTTCCTGATCATGGTGTTCACCGCGGTGCTCTCCCAGAATTTTCTCACCTCCGCAGCGATGGCCAAGGTGGTCAATACCGCAACCAACCTCGGGGCGCTGGTGGTGTTCGCCTTCGGTGGACACGTGTGGTGGCTGCTGGGGTTGGTTCTGGCGGTGGCGAATATCGCGGGTGCCCAATTGGGGGCAAGAACTGTCTTGGGTGGGGGGATTAAATTCATTCGCATGGCACTGATCACAATGGTGGTGATTATGAGTGTGTATCTCAGTTACCAGCAGTTTTCAGCTCTCTGAGGTCCGGTTAACGGATATGGAGTGGACAAAGCTGTCTGTCACAGGTGCTCTTCAGCTAAATCTCCGATGAAAAGCAGCCGCTATGGCTACGCTCAGAGTCATGATCACAATCAATCGCCCGGGCCCTGGGTCCGCGGATTCGGAGCCTGAAAGTATCGGAACCGGCGTTCTCGCCGGACCTCACCAGGACTCCACTATCGTTGTCCGTCTCCCCGAAAAAGATATGGAACAGCAGCAACTGGTGGAACTGGTGGAGGGCGCGGTAACCGCCTCCAGTTTGCTGAACCTTCCTGAGCTTTTTATCTATGCCACTGCTGAACAGCTGCCCCAGCTGGCAGTCGCCACCGCTGAGGTCCCCGGCATTCCGGAGGGCTTCCGGCTCTGCCAGATCGATGTCGAGACCGGTGAACTTCCCGACCTCCCAGCAACCGCCACCACGTTATCGGTGGAATCGCTGCTCCGGCTGAATCGGGCGCGCCAGGCGGTGTAACCGCGAGGAATCTTCAATCACTGCATCATGAATTTCTGCGAGCGGATCCCCGAACCGGGAATCCGCTCTTCTGCTCTGGGCGCCCGGCCAACCCCGGCACCTACATCCGCCGTTTGACCTTCGCGGTGGCGCGGGCCGTCCAGGGATCCTCCGGCCAGGGGTGCTTCGGGTAGCGGCCACGCATCTCGGCACGCACCTGGTTATAGGGGCCAGACCAGAAGCTGGCCAGGTCATCGGTGACCGCCAGCGGGCGGGCAGCAGGAGAGAGCAGATGGAATTGCACCGGCACCCCGGCCACCTCCGGGGACTGCGCCAACCCGAAGCACTCCTGCAGTTTCACTGCCACCACCGGACGCCCAGAGGAATAGTCCACCCGGTGGGTATTTCCACTGGGCACCGTCAAGCGTTCTGGAGCCAGTTCGGCCAAGTTACCCGCCTCTGGCCAGGGGAGGAGTCGCTGCAGCGCCGGGTACATATCCAGTTTGCTCATGGCGGTCCCGCTGGCCAGTGAGCGCAGTTCCGGTCCCAGCCATTCCAGGGGATCAGCTGAGGCCGGATTCGGCCAGGGCACCCCCACCTGGGCATGCAGGAACTCCAGCCGCTCCTTGAGCCCAGCGGCTTTCTCAGAGAAGCGGAACATGGACAGCCCATGCTGCCGGATGCCATCGGCCAGCGCCGCCGCGGCATGCTCCGGCGGTACCTTCACCGGGGTAGCGGAGAGTTCAATGGCCCCGGCCCGCCGGATCTCCCGGCCGCGGACCTTGCCATTCTCGAAGTGGGCGGAGAGCACCTTCTCCACCCCGATTGAGGCGAGGGCGTCCGGCTCGCTGATCCGGGCCGCTGCCCGGATCACCGCCTTGGAACCGGTACGCGCCACCTCCGCGATGGCTAACCAGGGCGCGCCGCTCAAGCCGAGATCTCCCGGCAACTGCGCCCGGGTGCCGCTGGCCAGCAGATAATCCTGCTTATCCGGGTCCTCTAAGCGGGCGACCTGCCCGGGGAAGGCGGTGGCTACGGCAGCACCCGGATCCACCCGACCCCGGTCTTTGCCCGCCAGACGTTTCAAACGCTTGACCTCCCGGTCGAAGCTGCGTTGTCCCCGCAGGGTGCGCAGCTGCGCACCGATGTCCCCGCGCGGACTGTCCGCCAGGCAGGCCGCGACCTCGGCGGCCCCGGGACCGTGCGCCAGCAGCGCAGCGCCTAACGGCGGCGAGACCGGCATCCCCGCCAAGGTGCGTCCCCGGTCGGTCACCGCGCCCTGCTTATCGATGCCCCCCAGACCCCGCAGCACCGACTCGGCGTCCTGCAGTGCCGGGGCAGGCGGGGCGTCGAGAAGCGGTAGGCCCTCACCGCGTGGGGTGCCCCAACAAGCCAGCTGGAGGGCGGCCTGGGTGAGATCCGAGGTCCGGATTTCCGGGGTGATATGTGGGCTGAAGTGGCGGAAATCAGCCTCACTATAGGCCCGTATCACCTGGCCGGGGCCCTCTCGCCCGGCACGTCCAGCCCGCTGTTCGGCGGTGGAGCGGGCCTCAGAGATGGTGACCAGGCCGGACATTCCCCGGGCGGCATCACGACGCGGGACCCGGGACAGTCCGGAATCAACCACGATGCGAACCCCCGGTACGGTCAATGAACTTTCCGCCAGGGAGGTGGAGACCACGATCCGGGCCCCTCCGGAAGGCGTCAGGGCGGCATCCTGTTCCTGGGAGCTGAGCCGGCCGTGCAGCGGGAGCACCGGCAGGTCCGTCAGCCCCCGGGCGGTCTGGCACACCCGTTCCACTTCGCGCACGCCGGGCACAAAGACCAGCGCAGAATCCCCGGAACGCTCGGCCGCAGAGACCGCGCGCCGGGCCAGGTGATCGAGGAAACTCCACTCGATGCCACGGTGGCTGAGCCGGCCTTCCGCCGGGGCGTACTCGATGGACAGCGGGTGGATCACCGCCGGGGTGTCCAGCACGGGGCCACCGAGCAGCTCGGAATAGCGGGCGGCATCCAGGGTGGCGGACATCGCCACCAACTGTAGGTTTTCCCGGAGTTCGCGCAGCTCAATGAGCATGCCCAGGATCAGATCGGTATCCAGCTGGCGCTCGTGAATCTCATCGATGGCCACGGCCGCCACACCCTCCAACGCGGGATCGTTCAGGAGCCGGCGCAGCAGCACACCCGGGGTCAGAAATTCCACCATCGAGCCGGGATGGTGCTCACCGCGCACCGAGAAACCGACCCGGTCGCCGAGCGAAGAACCGTCCAGGTGCGCGAGCCGACGCGCCGCGGCGCGCACCGCCACCCGGCGCGGGGCGGTGACCAGTACCTTCCCCCGGGCGTGGTTGGCCAGGGCAGGCGGGACCAGGGTGGTCTTGCCGGTGCCGGGCGGGGCCTGGATGACCAGGGCGCCGGACTGTCCGAGCAGCCCGGGAAGCTGGCCGATGGTGGCCGCCACGGGAAGCCCGGTGCCGATGTGGTCGAGGTTGAAGGGGTGCGTGTTCATCTCCTTCAACAGCCTAATCATGGAGCTCAGGCAGCCACCCGGCGGATCAGCTTGTCCACCTCCACCACCAGGAAGATCACCACGCCCACGGCCAGCGGGATCAGCCACCAGTCCAGCGGCACGGTGGTGGTGTGGAACGCGGACTGCATGAAGGGCAGGTAGCCGAAGGCCAGCTGCAGGAGGAGCATCAGGCCCACGCAGAGCCAGGAGATCGGGTTGGTGCTGAACAGTTCCCGGCGGATCGAGCTGACCTTGGAGAAGCGGCTGGCGAAGAGGTAGAAGATCTGGCCGACCACCAGGGTGTGCACCGCGATGGTGCGCGAGGCCGCCAGGTCCACGCCGGATTCCTGCGCCAGGAGGAAGACCCCGATGGTGGCGCCACCGATGAACAGGGAGGTGTAGATGATGCGGATCACGGCCTCGGCATCGAGGATCCCGGTGTTCGGGTCCCGGGGTTTACGGTCCATGACATTGGGTTCGCTTGGCTCGAAAGATAATGCCAGGGAGAGGGTGACCGCGGTGATCAGGTTGACCCACAGCACCTGCAGCGGGGTGATCGGCAGGGTCATGCCGAGCAGCATGGACACCAGGATGACCAGGCCCTGCGCGCCGTTGGTGGGCAGCATGAAGACGATCGTCTTGCGCAGATTGTCATAGATGGTGCGGCCCATCTTCACCGCATCACCGATGGTGGCGAAGTTATCGTCGGCCAGCACCACATCTGCGGCATCCTTGGTGGCTTCGGTGCCCTTGATGCCCATGGCCACGCCGATATCGGCCTGCTTGAGGGAGGGGGCGTCATTGACGCCGTCACCGGTCATGGAGACAACCTCACCATTGGCCTGCAGTGCCTGAACCAGCCGGAGTTTGTGCTCCGGGCTGGTGCGCGCATAGACGTCATACTCGCGGACGATCTCGCGCATCCGCTCATCAGAGGCGGCTTCGATCTCGGGGCCGGTGATGGTTTTCTCGGCGGGGATGCCGATCTCCCGGGCGATGGCGGCGGCGGTGGCGGCGTGGTCACCGGTGATCATCTTGACGTTGACCCCGGCGCGGTGGAAGGTGGCCACCGCCGCGATGGCCTCTTCCCGCGGGGGATCGATGATGCCGTAGAGGCCGAGGAAGCTGAACCCGCCGGCATCGACATCCTCGATGGAGATCCCGGTGGTATCTGGTGAGGCGGAACGTTCCGCGGCGGCGAGCACCCGCATGCCGCTGGCCCCGAGTCTTTCAATTTCGGCCTCCCAGTGCGCGCGCCCCAGCGGCCGGGTGCTGCCGTCCGGCAGGCATTCTGATTCACAGCGGTCCAGCAGCCGGTCGGGGGCACCCTTGAGGTGGATGACCAGGCCCGCACGGTCGGAGTGGGCGTCCAGGGTGGCCATGTACTTGTAGTCGGAGTCGAAGGGGACAGCGGCGATGCGTTCCCCCTCATAGGACACCCCGGTTTTCATGGCGAAGGTGCGGATACCACCGTCGGTGGGTTCACCGATCAGGGTCCAGACATCGCCCTGCTTTTCGACGTCCGCATCATTGGCGTAGGCGGCGACTTTGGCGATGCGCCACAGGTCGCGGTGCTGGTGCACCGCAGCGGTGACCACCGCGTCGGGCTCGGCCGAGTCGGCGTCGATAAGCGTGATGCTGCCGGTGGGGCCATAGCCGGTGCCGGTCACCCGGTAGCGGTGGTCCGGGGTGACCACCTCCCGGACGGTCATCTCATTCTTGGTCAGCGTGCCCGTCTTATCCGAGCAGATGGTGGTCACCGAACCGAGGGTTTCCACTGAGTTCAGGCGGCGGGTGATCGCATTGCGGCCGGCCATCTTCTGCACCCCCAGGGCCAGGGTGATGGCCATGACCGCAGGCAGGCCCTCCGGGATGGCGGCGACGGCGAAACCGATGGCGGACATCAGCAGATCCGCGAATTCGGTCTGGTACAGCACCGCCGAGATGATCATCATGAGCACCGCCAGGATCACCGCGATCACGGCGAGCAGGGAGGAGAACTTCGCCATCGTGCGGGTCAGCGGGGTCTCCACCTGTTCCACGCCCTCGAGCATGGTGGTGATGTGGCCGATCTCGGTATGGGAACCGGTGCCGGTGACCAGGCCGAGCCCGGCACCGGCGGTGACGGTGGTACCGGAGAAGGCCATATTCGCGCGATCACCGATCGGGGCATCAGCGGCGACTGGTTCCAGCGCCTTGGTCACGGGGACGGATTCCCCGGTCAGGGCGGATTCCTCGATCTGCAGGTTCTGCTGCTGGATCAGCCGCAGATCAGCCGGGACCTTATCGCCGGCCTTGAGACGGACGATATCCCCCGGAACCAGCTCCTCGGCGGGGACATTGTCCCAGCGTCCCTCGCGCAATACCGCGGATTCCAGGGAGAGCATCTTGCGGATCCCCGCCAGCGCGTCCGCGGCCTTACCTTCCTGGAAGTAACCGACCAGGGCGTTGATCAACACCACCGCGGCGATGACGATGGTGTCCACCACCTCGCCCAACACCGCGGTGAACACCGCCGCCGCGATGAGTACGTAGATCATCGGGTCCCGGAACTGCCGCAGCAGGCGGTGGAAGGCGGATTCCGGTTTGGTCTGCGGCAGTGCGTTGGGGCCGAACTTTTCCAGCCGCTCCCGGGCCTGGGCGGCGGGTAACCCGGATTCGCTGGCATCCAGCTGCGCCAGGGCCACCGGCAGCGCCAGGGCGTGGGGTGAGGAGAGGGTCTCGGGCATCGTCGAAGAATCCGATGAATCCATCTGGTCCGGTGCAGCCATCAGTCACCTCAAGTTTGATGTGGGAGGAACAGTACCCACTCTATGACCAGGGCCGGACACGCGCCGGATGATCACCGATTCTGAGGTGGAACCGTGCCGCTCAGCTTGGGAGTGGGAGCGGATTCACCGGAGCACCCGCCGGGAGCTGGGCACGTTCGAAGCGGGCGGGATCCAGCGTGCGGATCACTCTCGCCGGGGTGCCCATCGCGAGGCTGTTCGCCGGGATATCCCGGGTGACCAGCGAACCGGCCCCGATCACACTGCCATCGCCGATGCTGACACCCGGGAAGACGGTCACCCCGGCGGCGAGCCACACATCCTCACCGATGGTGATCGGCTGGGCACGTTCCCAGCCACCCCGGCGCATCGCCACATCATCCACCGGATGGCCGACGGTGATCAGCTGGCAGTTCGGGGCGATCATGGTGCGGTCCCCGATCCGTACCGCTGCACTGTCGAGGATGGTGACGTTGACATTGATGAAGACATCCCGCCCCAGGTGGGTATTCACACCGTATTCGATGGCCGCCGGCGCCAGGATCGTGGCACTGCCATCACCGTCGAGTAATCCGGCGACCAGTTCACGGGCCCGCTCCGGCTCAGTGTTGGCCAGCTCATTGAATACCTTGAGCTTCCGCGCGGTGTCCAGGCGTTGCTGCCCCAGCTCCGGATGCTCGGGCTGGTGCCACTCGCCCGAGCCCATCTGAGCCATCGCGCCGGGCTTGTTAAAGTCACTGTCAGTCATACCCGCCCATACTGGTGGAAAGGTGCGGAACATGCCATCGCTTTTCGACGCCGCGAACCTGCCGCGCCCGGCCCGGGAGATCGCCCCCGGGGTGGTGCACCTGCCCGGGCTACTGTCGCCGGTACAGCAGGCGGAACTGGTCAGCCAGGCACGGGAGATTGCCCGCTCGGTGGCCGGCACCCCGGTGGCGATGCGCCGCCCGGTGGTCGGTTCCGGTCAGATGAGCGTGCATCTGCTCAGCCTCGGCCACCACTGGCAGACCAACCCCTACCGGTTGGTGCGCTCGGTTGAGGGGTATCCGGTTCCGGCGGTCCCCATGAATTATCAGACCCTGGCCGCTGATTTTCTCCGCCGGGCGGGGGAGCTTTCCCCGGAACTTGCGCCCTGGGCCGCCGACTTCCGTGCCGAGTGCGGGTTGGTCAACTACTACCCGCCGGGATCTTCGATGGGGATGCACATCGACGCCGATGAACCCTCCGCGGCACCGGTGATCTCCCTGTCCATCGGAGACACCGCCATCTTCCGCATGGGCAACACCGCCACCAGAAATAAGCCGTGGGTGGATGTTGCGCTGTTCTCCGGGGATGTCATCGTTTTCGGGGGCCCCGCCCGCCGGGCATATCACGGCGTCCCCGCCGTCCAGGATGGAACGGCACCGCTGGACTGTGGGCTGAAGGAAGGGCGGATCAACATCACCCTCCGAAAGTTCGCGGAGGGAACGGGGGTATGAGGTGGGTCTGGAGTGGTCTTTCGGGGCGAATTTTCTGAGCTGGGTTTTTGGAGTTTCCAGGAAGGGAAAAAGCACCGCGTGGGGGTATGTAATCCACGGGCCCCGCCATGTGATGGTGTCCGCTGACACACTGTGGGCATGGCAAACTCTGATAATTCCCAGAAGGTAGCAATCGTCACCGGAGCTTCCGGTGGAATCGGTGCGGCCACCGCAGCGGCCCTGGCCAAGGATGGTTGGCAGGTCATCGTCGCCGCCCGCCGCAAGGCCAACATCGAGGAGGTCGCCGCAGAGATCGGTGGTACCGCCATCGAGCTCGACATCACCTCCGAAGAATCCGTTCAAGCCCTGGTCGACCAGGTTGATCGCGTGGATCTGCTGGTCAACAACGCCGGCGGCGCGAAGGGCCTGGACCCGATCGCCCATGCCAACCTCGATGACTGGACCTGGATGTACGAGACCAATGTCCTCGGCACCCTGCGCCTCACCAAGGCACTGCTGGATAAGCTCATCGCCGCTGAGGGACACGTCATCAACCTCGGTTCCATGGCATCCTTTACCGCCTACGCCGGTGGCGCCGGCTACAACGCCGCTAAGTTCGGCGAGGGTGCGCTGACCCGGGTGCTGCGGCTTGAGCATGTCGGGGATCCGATCCGGGTGACCCAGATTGATCCGGGCCGCGTGGAGACCGATTTCTCCCTCAACCGTTTCAAGGGGGACCAGGCCAAGGCTGATGCCGTCTACGCCGACAAGCTCAACCTTTCCCCCGAGGATGTCGCGGAATCCATCCGTTGGGCCGCCTCCCTGCCCAAGCACGTCAACATCGACCGCATCCACATCATGCCGCGGGACCAGGCCTAACAGCTCAAGCCCCGGACCTTCTTCGCCCCGCTAGGATACTTCGGGTGACTACCACCACCCTGCTGACACTGATTGCCGTCTGGATCGCTGCGATCGCCTCGCCGGGGCCGGATCTGCTGCAGATCATGCGTCTGGGAGCGAAGAGCCGCGCCGCCGGCATCTGGTGCGCACTGGGCATCATGGTGGGCAACACCCTCTGGATTCTGGCCAGCATGTTGGGTCTGTCCGCGCTGATCAACGCGCAACCATCGGTCCTGCACCTCTTGCAGGTGCTCGGCGGCGCCTTCCTGATGTGGATGGGTTATTCCTCGGTCAAAGGTGGATTGGCCACCCGCCGCCGGAGCGCGAAAGTGGTGGCCAGCGCCGAGCCTTCGAACCGGGTGGGGGAGACCGCGGCGTCGATAAGCGCCGCCGATGATATGAGCGCCTGGCAGGCGCTGCGGACCGGCATCCTCACCAACCTCGCCAACCCCAAAGCGGTGCTGTTCTTCGGCGCGGTCTTCGCCCAGTTCATCCGACCGGACATGGGAGTCGCGGTCAGTGCGCTGATCGCGATGCTGCTGATCATCATCGGTATCGCCTGGTTCGTGGGGGTGGCCCTGGCTATCCGGAGTGTGGCGAAGATGCTGCTGCGGAACTCCGCGCTCATCGACATCATCGCCGGCATCATCTTCATCCTGCTGGGCGCTTTCATGGTCTATGAGGGCATCGCCGGATTCCTGGCCTGAGTGCGCGCTAGCCCGGCGATTGCCATCTCAGGCATCCCGGGATGCCCACATGTCACGGGGCGTCGATAGACTGAGCGGCATGCAGAGTGAGGACAACGTGGCCGTAGCCATCAGCGGCGAGAACATCAAACTCGGACAGTTCGTCAAACTAGCGAATCTGGCAGGTACCGGCGGCGAGGCCAAGGGGCTGATCGCCCAAGGCGAGGTCACCGTTAATGGCGCGGTGGAGACCCGCCGCGGTGTCACCCTTGAGGTGGGCGACATCGTCTGCATCGGGGAGCACTGCGCCCGCATCACCGCCGAAGCAGGCGAAGACGACTACTTCGATGAAGCCACCGCCAATGATGATTTTGACCCCGAAAAGTGGAGGAACATGTAATGCCCGCATTTGAAGCCGTCGGTGGCATGCCGTACTGGATTGACCTGACCACCTCGGACCCCGCGAAGTCGGCGTTCTTCTACTCCCAGCTGCTCGGCTGGGAGATCAAGGAAGAGGTCGAGGGCTCCGATTACCGGATCGCCCGCGTGCAGGGCCTGCCGGTGGCGGGATTTATCCGTCAACCGGAAGACGCCCCCTTCCCGGACACCTTCATCACCTACTTCCTGGCCAAGGATCTCGATGATCTGATCGCCCGCGCCCGGGAGAACGGCGGCCGCCTGCTGGGTGAGCCCACCGAGGTGCAGTTGGGACGTATGGCCGTGCTGGTTGATACCGCCGGTTCCATGTTCGGACTGATTGAGCCCCGCGGCGAAGATGCCTTCATCGCCGCCGGCGAGCCAGGCACCCCGGTGTGGCACGAGAACACCGTGGTCACCAACTATGACCAGACCGTGAAGTTCTACCGCGACCTCTTCGAGTGGACCGTGGCCACCATGGACCAGCCCGATGACTTCAAATACACCACCGCACTGGTCGAGGGCGCGGCCTTCGCCGGACTCTTCGGCGCTGAGGGCCAGTTCCCGCCCGAGGTCCCCAGCTTCTGGCAGTCCTACCTCGGCGTGCTCAACATCGACGAAGCAGTGGCCAAGACCCCCGAGCTCGGCGGTGAAGTGATCCGTGAGCCCTGGGACTCCCAGTTCGGCCGCATGGCGATCATCGCTGATTCCACCGGAGCTACCCTGACCCTGTGCGAGGTGGAGGAGCCGGTCGAGGAAGGACGCGAATCTGACCCGCTACTGGACATCGACCTCAGCCAGTTCGAGTAGAACACGCTGATCATGGGCCCGGACCTTGAGCTTGATGATCTCAGCTCCCGGGTCCTTGACATTGTGGAGCAGGTGCCGGCGGGAAGCGTCGTCACCTACGGGGATATTGCCAAGCAGTGCGGCACCGGGCCCCGGCAGATTGGCCGGATCATGGCCACGGTGGGGCAGCTGGTGCCCTGGTGGCGGGTGGTCCGCTCCGATGGCACCTCGGCAGTGGCCCACAAAGCTCGGGAGCACTGGGCCGCAGAGGGCATCGGCTACCGGGAATCGGGGGATTCCTGGAAAGTTGATCTCAAGGCTCACCGGCTGGGGAATCTGTAGCGTTTCGGCAGGGGCTGTCGGGGCTTCCGTGCTGGGGGTCTGGCCTGGCTAGAACCCTGACCTGGGGTTTGACGTTTAGGTCT
>NZ_JBQPQY010000022.1:0-19650 GCF_052266655.1 Corynebacterium sp. A21 | reverse complement strand
TGCCCGCTTCGCCTCCGCCACCAAGTAAGACCCTTCACTTCTGACCCTCCGGGTCTGAGGTAACTCACGCCCGCTCCCTTATGGAGCGGGCGTTTCGTTATTCTCACCCCTCATTCACCACCGAGCATGAAGGGTAGGTCTCGAGGATCCGCCGAATTAACCCTGAATTCAGGTAATTCAGCTGATCACCGAGACCTACCCTTCACTACGCCAGTGGCCCTTGACTTCCCGGTCCGCACTGCCCGAGGAAACCAGCGAACTCCGATGCCCGGCACTTTCGATCGAGTCACAGGAGTTTACATAAGTAACAAGCAATGTGACCTCCCCAACGTGTGCGAAACTCTCAGCAATCGACACCCCTCCACTGACACCCCTTCTGACCTGCGATTTCAGTTTCTCAGATGGATTCGGGCAATTGTTTCCATGGCAATTTGGGTTTGCCACGTTCCGGCGTAGCCATTACCGTGGGCCCACAGATCACGGAACGATAACGAAACTGTCACGTAACGGCAGCGCCCGAATGGAGAAAACATTATGCACACCGAGACTGCCGAAGCACCGCAGCACCAGGCCACCAAGCCGGCCCTCACCCGCCGAGTCGGCATCGCCGCACTGACCGTCGGCATGGCCGCCACCACCGGCATCAGTGCCGCTGGCGCCCAGGATCTGGGCTACACCATCGACCAGGGCACCGTTGACCAGTACGCCACCCAGGCCTACGACCTGGCCAACGAGTACCTCGCCACCGGCAGCTCCTCCGCAGCCCTGCAGAACCTGCCGATCTCCGACTACGGCACCGGCTTCATCGAAGAGGTCGCCGCTCCGGCAGCGAGCGTCGTCAAGCCTGCTGAAGGCTCCTTCACCTCCGGCTTCGGCCCGCGCTGGGGCTCCTTCCACTCCGGCGTGGACATCGCCAACGCCATCGGCACCCCGATCAAGGCTGTCATGGCTGGCACCGTCATCGATTCCGGCCCGGCCTCCGGCTACGGCCAGTGGATCCGCATCCAGCACGAGGACGGCTCCGTCTCCGTCTACGGCCACATGTCCTCCCTCTACGTCGGCGTCGGCCAGTACGTCTCCGCCGGCGAGACCATCGCCGGCATGGGTTCCGAGGGCTTCTCCACCGGCTCCCACCTGCACTTCCAGATTCAGCCCGATGGCGTCACCCCGGTGGACCCGGTGCCGTGGTTCAACGAACGTGGCATCTACCTCTAATTAGAGGACTCCTTCGCCCGGATCAGATCCAGTGCGATCACCCCACCGATGATCGCCGCCCGTAACCGTGACGGGACATCCGGGGCGAAGGAAAGCACATAGGAACTACGTCCGAGCAAACCCCGTGCCAGGCCCGACCATTGCCGTGATACCCGGGCCGGCACGAGCTCCCCGACGCGGAACTCAAAGTTGAAGTCGAAAATGCTGCCATGCAGCTCGATATTTGTGCCATCCGCCAGATGTAGATCCACCTGCTGCCGAAAGAACGTGAACCGCTTGCGCACATGCGCAAGCGGTTCGCCGTTTGGGTCACTCAGTTCAAAGGTGTCCCGCATAAAGTTCACGGTGTCCTCCATGCCCAACAGTGGCCGACCATCAGCCTCGAAGACATGCAGCGAGCGGGACCCCATGAAGAAGCGGGAAGCGGCGGAGCCGCTGGTGGAAACCACCCCCACCACCTGGCCCTGCTGGTTCTGAATATCGAAGTTATTGCTCATGAACCCGGTCATCTGATGCATCACCAGCAGATCTTCCTGCAGCAGGGAGTACTGCTGTGGCGGCGGACCCGGGGTCAAGGGCGGTTGTGGTGGCACAGTCATGCCACGATTCTTCCCGGCGCGCCCGCTGCTGGCTACCGGAATCGGTGAAACGTTATCCTTCCGCAGCCTTCCACTCCGCGATGAAGGCCCGGAATTTGTCGACCGGTGGGGCGGGGTCCTGTTCCCGGCGCCAGACCATGCCCAGTTCGCGGTGGGCCGGCGGATCCAGTGGCCGCAGCACCACGCCGGTGGGCGCGAGGTAGGGATCATCCATCGGCAGGAGGGCCACTCCCAGGCCGGCGCTGACCAAGCCGACCACCGTTGATAATTCCATGGATTCGAAGACGAAGTCAGGGTGGAAGTCGCTCTGCTGGAGGAGATCATCGAGCAGGATGCGGGTGCCGTAGCCGGGCTGCATGGCGATGAAGTCCTCATCGCGTACCTCCGTCAGTCGGATCGGGAGCGGGCCCGGCGCCGCGAGGCGGTGGCCTTCGGGCAGTCCGATGGCCAGTTGCTGGCGCCTCAGCTGTAGCCAGCCCAGGGGCGAGTCCCCGGTGCTGGCACTGTGGGGGCGGGGGCCCACCAGGGCGATGTCCGCGTCGTCGTCAAGCACTCGCTGGATCAGGGGCATGGCGGGACCCTGATGGAGATCGAAGTTCACGCCCGGGTGTGCCGCGCGGTAGGAGCCCAGTAGTTCGGGCACCAGCCAGGTGCCCAGTGAGTGCATGAAGTCCAGGCGGACGGTGCCGTGCTCCGGGTCCATGAGGCGGTGGACCTTGACCGTCCCCTCGCGCAGGCTCGCGAGGGCGGCTTCCGCGTGGGGCAGGAAGGCCCGACCGCGGGTGTTCAGGCGGAGGCGGCGACCGTGCCGGTCGAAGAGACTCGCGCCGAGGTAGTTCTCCACCCGGGCGATACGGCGGGTGAGTGAGGGCTGGGAGATCCCCAGGTCCACCGCTGTGCCGGTGAGATGGCCGCTGGCGGCCACCGCCACGAAGCCTGCTAATTCAGCTGTTCCCAGGTCCATTGCCCATCACCATCCTTCATGCAGATTACGTATGGTTTAGAGACATTTCTATCATTTTACTAATCATTGGGGAAGAGGCAGCATGAAGGGCATGAAGGAAGCAGCCCCTACCCAGCGTCAGCCCCAGCCCGCCGGGACCTCATCGGCGGCGTCGATAAGCAGCGGACTGCGCCGTGGCGAGCGGGACTACCGGCGCGCCACCCTGGCGATGCTGGCCGCCGGCCTCGCCTCCTTCAACGCCATGTACAGCACCCAGGCGATGCTGCCGACCCTGGTCACCGAATTGGGTATGAGCCCGAGCACATCGGCGCTGACCGTCTCAGCGACCACCGGCATGCTCGCCCTGTGCATTGTGCCGCTGTCGATCCTCTCCGAGCGTTTCGGGCGGGGCCGGATTCTGATTCTCTCGGCGCTGTTGGGCACCATGCTCGGCCTGGCCATGCCCTTCCTCACGGATGGCCCCAGCCTGATTGTGCTGCGTGGGCTGCAGGGGGCCCTGATCGCCGGGGTTCCGGCGGTCGCCATGACCTGGCTCAGCGAGGAGGTGGACCCCCGGGATCTGGGTCGGGCGATGGGCACCTATATCGCGGGCACCACCGTCGGGGGGCTGACCGGCCGGCTGATTCCCGCCGGGATTCTCGAGTTCGCCGATTGGCGGCTCGCCATCGCGATCAGTTCACTGGTGGCCCTGGCGCTGGCGATCACCCTGGCGATCCTGCTGCCCAGGCAACAACGCTTCACCCCGAAGCCGATCCATTTCAAGGATGAGGTGCTCGCCATGGCCGGGCACTGGCGCAACCCCCGTCTGGTCTACCTCTTCCTTATCGCCTTCCTCGGCATGGGCACGTTCGTCTCGGTCTACAATTTCCTCGGCTTCCGTCTCATCGAGCGCTTCGGGTTGAGTGAGGGGCTGGTCGGTCTGGTGTTCGTGATGTATCTGGCGGGTACCTGGAGCTCCGCCCGGGTCGGCAGCTGGAATGAGCGCTTCGGCCGCAGCCCGACCATGATCACCGCAGCCACGGTCATGGTTTTCGCCCTGGCGCTGACGGCAGCGCCAAGCCTGATCCTGATGCTGATCGCCCTGTTCTGTTTCACCGCCGCCTTCTTCACCATTCACTCCTCCGCCTCTGGGTGGGTGGGCATCATCGCCACCACCCACCGCGCCGAAGGATCGAGCATGTATCTGTTCTGCTATTACCTCGGCTCCTCACTGCTGGGCTGGCTCTCCGGGTTCTTCTTCGCTGGACTGGGCTGGCACGGCATGCTCGCCTGGCTGGGTGGGATCCTGCTCGGCATGGCCACTGTGGTGGTTCTCCTCACCCGCCGAGAGTCCGCTGACACTCTGGCTGCTCCCGCGGCTGACCCGGTGGGGTGACAACCCTGGCTACCGCCCTACTTTGGGGGTTAAATAAAGCCATGGAACTACGACAGACGAAAAGCCGCGCCGGGAACTCCGCTGACCAGGCTGCCACCACAACTGCGGGTCATCCCGCGCTGAAGCTGCTCGCCCGGGTCGGTTTCGTCGTCCTAGGCGTTCTCCACATCATCATCGGCTGGATCGCCATCCGCATCGCCACCGGTAGCGGCGGCGGGGAGGCCTCCAGCTCGGGTGCCCTGCATACCATTGCGGCGGCCCCGGGCGGCCAGGTGATGTTGTGGGGTGCGGTCATCGCGCTGGCCGCGCTCGGCCTGTGGCGGCTGACTCAGGTGTTCACCGAAGAGGAAGCCAAGGGCAAAGCCAAGGGCGCGGTCATGGCCGTGGTCTATTTCTCCCTGGCATTCACCACCTCAATCTTCGCCCGCGGCGGCTCCTCCTCCGATGGGGAAACCGCCTCGGATGTCACTGCCACCGTGCTGGCACAGCCGGCAGGTGTCATCCTCGTGATCATTGCGGGCCTGATCGTGCTGGGGGTCGGACTTTATGGCATGTACCGCGGCGCCACCAAGGGTTTTAAGAAGGATCTCGAGGCCGGCGCCGGGGCGGGCGGTGTCGGCTCCGCGATCATCGCTGCGGGCATGGCCGGTTATATCGCCCGCGGCATCGCCTTCGCCATCCTGGGGGTGCTGATTATGTGGGGCGCCTGGACCAACGACCCGGCAAAAGCCGCCGGTTTGGATGTCGCACTGCGGACCCTCGGGCAGCAGCTGGCCGGGACAGTTGCGCTCATTATTGTCGGTGTCGGCTTGGCCCTCTACGGTCTCTACTCCATCGCCCGGGCTCGTTATATCCGCTTTTAGCGGTTCAAGCGCTGCGGCCACTTGGTGCCACCGCTCCGTTATTTTCTCCGACTTGGTGCGTTTTTAATCGGCGGATTATCTTGGGGACATGAGCGAAAATCAGCCCGCCACCCCGACTCCCACCGAGCTCGGGGCCACCGGTTCCGGCAGCACCTCAAAATGGAGCCGCCGCACCTGGCACCGCAAGGCCAGCCGACCGGTGTCGATCTGGTTGGCGGTGCTGGTGTTCGCCGGGCTGATCCATCCGATCATCCCGGAGTACCGCTGGGCGCTCATCCACCTCTTCACCCTGGGCGCGGTGACCAACTCAATCCTCATCTGGTCCCAGCACTTCAGTGAGAAATTCCTGGGCAACCGCCTCCCCGATGAAGCCCGCCCGGCGCAGCTGTGGCGGATCCGGATCCTCAACGTCGGCATTGTGATCACCCTGGCCGGGCAGCTGCTCAAGGCAGCCTGGGAGCAGTCCTGGCTCATCACCCAGGTGGGTTCGATGCTGGTGGCGCTCATCCTGCTCTGGCACGCGGTGTCCCTGGCCCGGCAATTGCGCCGGGCGGAGCCGGGGCGCCGGTTCCGGGCTGCGGTGGTGGCCTATGTCCTCAGTGCGCTCTCCCTACCGGTGGGCGCGCTCTTCGGCGCGATCCTGGCCACCGAACCCGCCGGTGGTTGGCATGAGCGGCTGCTGTTCGCCCACCTGGTGGCCAATCTGCTCGGCTTCCTCGGGCTGGCGGCGATTGGTTCGTTGGTGGTGCTCTTCCCGGCGATCTGGCGCACCCGGGGCGGCACCGACCGCACCGGCACCGTGGTGGCACTGGCTGCGGGCGGGGTCGTGGTGGCCACCCTCGCAGCGCTGCTGGATCAGGGCATGATCTTCGGTGTTGGCCTCCTGATCTACGTGGCTGGCTGGATCCTCGCAGGTTGGGGCTGGGTGGGCAATATCATTGCGGTGGCCAAGGATCCGCGCGACCGGATCGGTTTCGCCGCCGCCTCGGTGGCCTGCGCACCACTGTGGCTGGTGGGCACCCTGATCTACCTGGCGGTCCAGGCTTTCACCGCTGGCGCTCAGCTGCATGAGGTGGCGCTGCCGAGCATCCCGCTGTTGGTCGGATTCGCCGGCCAGCTCCTCATCGGCGTGATGAGCCATCTGCTGCCCAGCACCATCGGCGGCGGTGCCGGTCCGCTGCGCGCAGCCACCGCCGAGCTCAACCGCGCCGGTCTCTTCCGTGTCACCCTGGTCAACGGCGGCCTGGTGTTCTGGCTGCTCGCCGAGAACTCCTGGCTGAAGATCAGCATGTCGCTGCTGAGCATCGGCTCGCTGGTGGTGTTCCTCCCACTGCTCGCCCGCGGCATCAGGGTCCAGGCCCAGGTATTGCGTGGTGCCAGGCAGGCCCCGCCCGCCCCGGTGGATCCGCGGCCCCGCGGCAACCAGATCACCGCCGCGCTGGCGGTGCTGGCCCTGATCCTCGGGGCCTTCGGCGGGTTGGGCGGGCCACCTGACCCGGTGAGCGCCCAGCGGCCGGCGCCGGCCGCGGAACAAGTCACCGAGGTCGAAGTGGTGGCCGGGGACATGGTCTTCGAACCTGCCCAGGTCACCGTCCCGGCCGGCAATCAGCTGATCATTCATCTGCGGAATGAGGACACCCTCGCCCATGATCTCCGCCTCGGAAACGGCATCCGTTCCGGCCGGCTGGTTCCTGGGCAGGAGCGGCGTATCGACGCCGGGATCATCACCGCCGAGCTCGCTGGCTGGTGCACCATCGCCGGCCATCACACGCGCGGCATGACCTTCGACATCCTGGTCGGCTAACGCTGGGGCTTCAATTCCCGCCCACCTCGTCGAGCAGCGGGGTCCCCGGTGCCCCGGCCGCCAGCCAGGCACGCACCACCGCAGTGGCACGGCAGTCATCGCCGTTATAACTCAGTAGCTGCGCCCGGGCCCGCTCGCTTTCGTCCGGGTCCTCCCCCACCGCCCGGCGGTAGGCGTTGACGGACTCCTCCCCATCGAAATCTGATTCCTCCCACTGGAACCCCGCCGCCGGGGCCACGATTTTCAGCCCCAACCCGCCCGGCCCCAGGAGCTGTTCCTTGACCAGCTTGAACATGTCGATCCACTGGGCCGAGCCAATGAACTCCCGCACCTCATCCTCGGTGGGAACCCGGAACTCCCCGAAGCGTTGTCCCGCGAATCGACGAGCGCTGCCGAGTAACCAGTGATTCTCCCCATGAGCGGAATAACAGTAGGCCGCAAAGCTCTGCCCCTGCTCGGCCGCCTGTTCCCGACGCGCCATCAACCAGGTCCAGAACCGGGCGAAGTTCTCTGCTTCCGCTGCCCCGCCCAGGCCATCCCAGGTGCAGAACGGCAGATAATCCCGCCCATCGAAGACCCCCCAGAGGTAGGCCCCCTGATCCAGGTAGGCCTCAACGTCAATATCGATCTCCACCGCCGCCCGGGGAGCCTGCAGCGCAGTACGACGACGCAGCACCGGGATCCCCTCCCGCCAGGCCCGTGCCAGCGCCGAAGGCTCACCCAGATCAGCCTCGATCAGAGCCTGGACGGTGTGGATGCCCCGTTCACGGTAGGACTTCGCCCGGTCCCCGGAGAGGAAGAGGCTGATCTCATCCGCGGCTTCCAATTCCGGGGCGCAGAACTGCCAGAAACGACAGGAATCACACTCCTTGACCCGACGCGCCTGCTGCGGCGGAGTCAGCTGCAAGGCGGTGTCCAGGGCCTGTTGATGCACCCCGCTCGGGGCGAGGAAGACCTTCCCACGGTCCTGTCCCACGGCGGCACCCCAACCGGAATCCAATCCGACCTCAGCCAGTGCGCGGGCTGCCAAACTCAACCGGTAGCCGTCGACGGCGTGATGGCGCTGCTGGTAGGGCAACTGCGTCGGCTTCGCCAAGCCCAGGCGGGCCGTGGATATCGCCGGCATGGCGGCACCCACGCGAGGGCGGGCCACGCGGTGGTTACTCACGATCACCGGCAGGTAATTTCCATCCGCCATCCGGGCCAGGGCATCGACCTCGAGGTACCAGCCGATCCCCTCGGACCGGCTGCGGAAAACCGCCCCGGTGATCAGCTCCGCCCCGGCTGCCAGTGCCTCCAGGGTGTCGAACTCGGCGGACTCACCAGGCTCGATATCAAGCCGCAGGAATCGCTTCCGGTCCCCCAGCGCCGGAGTGTGCGGCAACAGCGCGAACACCTCAGCGCGGGCCGCCCTCAGACGGTCCGCCCGTTGCTGCCCTGCGGCGCTCGATGGGGTGCCACGGTGCCGGTTCCGCTGCACCTGACGGTAACGACAACCCACCAGATCCGAGGGCTGCAATTCCATGTCTTCGAAGTATTCGCCCACAACAGCACAAGCCTAAGCCAGGAACAAGGGTAATGTTGAATCCGACTGCACACGGAACACACTGGGAGTTGGACGGAAAAACATGGGCATTCTCGAGTCGATCCGGAAACGCCGCGCCAAGACCAAGGCTGAGATTCAGGCAGCCAAGGTCCGCGCCAAGACCGAGGCGAAGGAAACCGCCAAGTTGGAGCTCCGCCGCTCCAAGCTGCTGGCGAAGCAGGAGAAGAACCTGCTCACCGCGGAGAAGCATGGGCTGAAGAAGAAGCGCAAACACGAGCGCAAGCTGGCCCAGACCGAGCTGGCACGCATCAAGGCCGGCAAATTCAACAAGGACAAGGTCAACCGCTGGCTCAGCACCAGCCGCCTGCTGCTGCCGGTCCTACTGCCACTGATCTACCGCGGGGTGAATGCCGGCCGGGAGAAGTTTGTCGAGGCCCGCGCCCAGCAGATCGGCGTCACCGCTGATGAACTGGCCAAGTTCTCCGGCCACGGCGCCTCGATCAAGGCCCGCCTGCAGGGAATCCAGCACTCCCTCGATGAGTCCTCATTGACCCCCGGTTTCGTCCGTGATTCCGAGGAGCGCCTCAAGGAGCTCGGGGCAGCGGTGGACAACGCCGAATTCATGACTGCGGAGCAGCGCCGTCGCGCCCACCGGAGCATCAACCGCGATATCGATCAGCTCGTCGACCAGATCCAGGGTCGCCTGCGCTGATCGTCTTCACCTCCCAGTGCGGGGCATCTCCGGATCTGCCCCGCAACTACCCCGGCTGCCCCTGCGGCCGGGGTATCACTGTTTTTCTCAGCCCTGCAGTCCCTGCACGGTCTGTGCATAAAGGTCCGCCAGGGAACGGACCGCCGGGTCATGCCAGCGCTTCTCCACCATGCTGATCGGCAGCAGGGTGATCTCCTTCGGCCCGTCCGAGAGCACGATCTCGACGGTGGTCGCCTTCCGAAGGCCCACCCAGTCCAGTTCGTGTTCCATCGCCAGCAGCTGGCCGAAGGCCGCCGCATAGAGGTGGATGATCTTTCCCGGCTCTACCCTGGTGTGCTGCAGCTGGCCCGCCCAGTCTTCCCGCTCCGCCTCAAAGGCATCGGAGAGCGCCTCGATATCCTCCAGCAGCCCGCGTGCGTCAGCGGTGGCCAGCAGCGCCCCCAGCCATTCCTCCTCCACCGAGGTCAGTTCAACAAGTTGTGGGCCGGTAGTCGCATTAGTTCCGTTATCCATTGGAGTATCCATAATCTGCAGGTTAGTTCCCGCTCCGGCAGATATCAGCCCGAATTGGAATATCCCGACCAGAAACAGCTGCCATAAAGCTAGTGAGCTAATCTTTGAGCCCCGGCAAATTGACGTTCATCTCTTTCACCGGGAGTTTCACCAAGCGCTCTCACTCTCAGCGTCAGGGCGCGGAAACTGATTCCACAGCCGGGACCACAAAAGGGAATCCGGCGCCGCCCCCGGCGCAACCCACAATTACGCCAGAAACTACGGGGTCCATGAGAACTGGCGGGAGTTTGTTCTGCCCACCAAAGCGATGACACTACATAATGGGGATCTTAATCGCCCGGAAAATATCCGCCTAATATCCGGGCCACCGCAAACACTGGTGACAACTCCACAAAACAAGTGGTCAAGGGGAATATCTACATTTGATCAATAAGTATTTTTGCATAGGATAGAACTACTGAATAGCCGTGGCTGACGCGCCCTGAAACCCTCAGTTGGGACGCAAACAGATCATTAACGGCGCACCCATTAATACGCGTAATAGGCATTGCTACTTTCAGTTGATAATTGTACAATTCACCTGACATCAGGAAAGAGAATCTGGCATTACGGCGATTTGTCGCCCTAAATCTCAGGATCAATCTCCGACACATATCCCCAATATCTCTCGCCTGCGGAACCTGAACTCCAGCACAGGACGATTGCTTAATTTTTAGGAGAATTCATGGCACGCCGGGAAATAACGCAGTACTTCGATGATCTGGATGATGCTCCCTTGGAGGAAACTGAGCTTCGCGTCGTGCAGTTCTCTTATGAAGGCACCGACTATATTCTCGATCTCTCCGAGGCAAACGCCGAGAGATTCCGGGAACTCGTGAGCCCCTACATCCAGGTTGCCCGCAAGGTCACCCCGGACCGTGCCAACCGGGGTGCTGAGGCACTGCCGCCCGCGACCCGAGGAAACTCCCGCGCCATCCGCCGCTGGGCGCTTGACCAGGGCATGAAGGTAGCCAACCGCGGCAAAATCCCCTTCGAGATCATTGAGGCCTACAACAGAGCCCATTCCTGATCTCCAACGGTCAGGGAGTTCTTTCCTGACCGCAGTTGGGGGCGCGAGCGGTTCAGCTCGGGATTTATCTCGTTGAGCTCATCCTTGACCGGGAACCAGCCCCCGCTGGTCTCGGCACCCCCTCGATCCCCGGAGTTTTAGAGCACGCCTTGTTCCCGCGCGGCGGCCACCGCCGAGGTGCGCGAACGGACCCCGAGTTTGTCATAGATGTGCACCAGGTGGGACTTCACCGTTGCCTCACTGAGCAGCAGCAATCGGCCGATCTCCCGGTTTGAGGCCCCACCGGCCACCAGCTTGAGCACCTCCAGCTCTCGGGGTGTCAGAGAGCTGCGCGGGGTGCGGACGCGGGTCATCAATTTATCCGCCACAATCGGCGAGAGCGCGGAATCGCCCTCTGCGGTGGAACGCACCGCGGCCAGCAGCTCTGCGGGCGGGGCATCTTTGAGGAGGTACCCCACGGCGCCGGCTTCAATGGCGCCGAGGATATCGGCATCGGTGTCATAATTGGTCACCACGAGCACCTTGGGCGGGGTGTTCATCGTGGAGCGGATGGTGGCGGTGGCCTCAGCTCCGGTCATCACCTGGGTACCTTCCACGCCGGCACCGAAACGCAGGTCCATGAGAAGCACATCAAGCCCGCCGGCCTGGGCGGCGGCAATGGCGGCCTCAGCAGTCGCGACTTCACCGACTACTTCGATGTCTACTGCGCTTTCCAGCACGGCTCGCAACCCGAGGCGGACAATCTCGTGGTCATCTGCGAGTAGCACGCGGATCATTACTTAGAAAAGCTCCTTCTGGTTTCCGAAGGCAGACTGCTTTCGGCATTCATAGGTATACCTTAGCGGCTTGCCGTCGGGTCTCTCAGCAGGCCAGGCCAGCCACTTTTTTAAAGGCTCAGGTCCGGCAGCTCCCGGGGAAGCACCACCGAGACCGCGGTGCCTTGGCCCGGCGCGGATTCCACCTCGAGGGTGCCACCGAGTTCGATGGCGCGCTGCCGCATCGCATCCAGGCCGACGTGCCCCAGGCCGGCGGGCCGTTGTGCCGCCTCGCCGGGGTCGAAGCCCCGGCCATCATCCGCGATATCGAGACGCACCTCCTTCTCACCATAGGAGAGGCTGATCAGGCAGCGCTGCGCCTGCGCATGGGCGACGGCATTGGCCACCGCACCCTGGGTGATGCGCAGCAGTGCCGCCTCGATTTTCATGGGTAGCTCACCTTCTTCGCCATCGACATCCACGGCGATGTCGAGCCCACTGACCGCCTCGTGGTTCGCGGCGACGCGTTCCATGGCGCCCCGCAGCGAGCGTTGGGACAGCGCCGGGGGTTGTAGGGCGGCAATCATGGCACGTGCCTCGCTGAGGTTCTCCGCCGCCGCAGAGCGTGCCAGCCGGATGCGTTCGATCGGTGCAGCGCGTTGTTCCTCACTCAACGGGGAGGCTAGTATCTCGCTTTCCGCGACGTGCAGCAGCATCTGGATGCTCGACAGGCCCTGAGCGAGGGTGTCATGGATTTCATGGGCGATGCGCTGCCGTTCCGCGATCACACCGGCAGCGTGTTGTGTCTTCGCCAGTTCAGAGCGGGTACTCATCAATTGGTCGATGAGTTCCTGGCGTTCGCGGTTGATGCGGGCGAGCTTGCTGAAGGCATAGTGGATGGCCAGGGTAACCAGCGCAGATACTCCGGGCCCCATCACTCCGCCCACGGTCAAACCAGCCGGCACCTGGGAGAGGATCGCGATGGCGGTGGTGACCACCACCGCCAGCCTTCCGGAGGTTTCGTTCAAGACCTGTAGATAGAGGAAGAAGAGCGGGAACACCAGGTAGATGGCGACGCTGGCGACCGGGAGCAGCGCAACCCACAGCCCGCTCAGCCCGAGCACCCAGAGCAGCTGCAGTCGCTTGGGCCACTGGTTGAGCAGTGAGGCGCCGAAGAAATAGGTGAAGGCGAACAGCGAACTGAGGACCAGGGTGATCACCGCCTCGGTCAGCGGTAGCCGGATCGCGGTGCCCAGTGCCGCGATCAGCAGCACCGAGGTGAGAATGTGGACGCCATTGCGCAGGCTGATGACCCCGGAGTCAAGCTCCTGCTCGGTGTCAGCTGCGCTGCTGCGGTAGGCCGGGGTGTCCGACCCTGCCTCAGACGGATCTAAGCTGATCTGCATGGCTCGTACCTTACCCACCACCGTCTTGATGTTAAGTGCCGCGCTGCTGGCTGGTTGCGCCCCTTCCCCGGGCACAACGCTTATCGACGCCGCGACCACCACCCCGGCCCCACCCGCCCCGGGGTTGCCGCATGACGCCACCCCGGAGATCCCGGCGGGCCGGAACGGCTGGGTGGAGTGTCCCTACCTGGACACCGAATGGGTAGCTGAGACCAATGGCCAGAAAGTGACCGGGGTGGGTGTCGATGATCGCTTCAGCACCCCGGCCTGTGTCTTCTGGTCTTATCCGGCGGAGCCACAGCTGAGTGTGATGGTCCGGGAGATGCCGGATGAAACCGCCGCGATCGCGGTGGTCGACTGGGCCGCCCCGATCGACACCACCGAACCCGCTGAAGAGATCCCGGGCTGGTCCGGGGGCCGGGCCGGCGCCGGGATCGGTGGGCATGAAGATGCCCGCTACGCGGTGCAGAAGGACCATTGGGCGGTGGTGGTCAACAGCAATCAGGAGCAGTCATTGAAGGCCGAGCTCATCGCCCGGGAGGTCATCGCCAACCTCGGCCTCTAAGTCGAGGACGGGCGTCGATAAGCGGATCAGACAGCCACATCCGCGTAGGGCATCAGCAGGGAGAGCGCGGGAAAGATAACCTCCATCAGGAGGAAGAACAGCGCGATCAGCACCACCACCACAATCAGGGTCTTCAGTGGCCACGGGCCGGGAAGGGTACGCCAGAACCAGCCGTACATTTAGTTCTCCTCCAATACTTCCGGACGATCATTACCAGCCGGATCCTTAGGGGTGGATTCCACGAGCATGGCGTGGACGATCATGCGCTCCGCATTGGAGAACTGTGGGTGGCAGGTGGTCAGGGTCAGCAGGCCCGCGAGGTCATCATTCAACGCGGTCTGCTGACCCGGCACCGGGGAGAGCACGCCGATGTCACCGGGCACCGTGATGCGGCGGCCCTCCACCCAGGAGTAACTTCCCTCAGTGATGTCGGTGGCCTGCTCCGGGGAGAAGCAGCTCTGCGCCTGGGCGAGACGCTGCGTCCCGGAGGCGCCGATGGGCAACACCCGGTAGGTCTCCCAGGAGGTCTGGGTTTCCACCACCACGGCATCGCAGACCTTGAGGTTACCCAGATCATTAAAGGGCGCCCCCTTGCCCACCCGGTGACCCGCAACTGCGAAGTTACCGGGTTGGCCGGGCATCTGGGAATCAACATAGCGGCCCGGTCCGGCGAGCAGGTCCGTCTCATCGGTGCCCTCGATGACCGCGAATTGGAAGTCAGAGCCGAAGGCCGGGATGTGCATCCTCGCGAAGGCCTCTCCCAGTTCCGGATGCAGCCGCTGCCGGGGGTTGGCCCGCTCACCTTCTTCAGTTTCCCCCCAACTCTGGGCGAGGGACTCCTGGGCCTGAGCCTGCTTCTGCCCGGAGCTGATATTGGTCCAATAGGCTTCATAGAAGGCGAAAAGGAGAGCGAGCACGCCAATGGTCATCAGGATCTCGCCCAAGATCTGGCCGGGCGCGGCCCGCCACCCCGGTGTGCTCCGGACGGGAAGGTTCACCTGTCCCTGCTCACTCATCAGTTTCCTCCCAGCCCATGCCCCGGCACAGCTTGTGTCGTGCCCAGCAGTATCGGGCAAGTACGATCATCACAATAGCGTGAAAGACCCCACCCGCTGCAGCCCAACCCTTTCGGGGAACCCCGGGGGACAGCACTGTCGGTGGCACCACCCATATCAAGAAAGGTTGTACAACGCCCGTGCTGGAAATCTTCGTCTATCCGGTCTCCGGCATCATGAAGCTCTGGCATCTGCTGCTCCATGATGTCCTCGGTCTCGACGACTCGATGGCCTGGGTGCTGTCGGTCTTCGGACTGGTGCTCGTCGTCCGTGGCCTGATCGCCCCCTTCTCCCTGATGCAGTCCCGCTCCGGACGCATCTCCGCGATCCTCCGCCCCAAACTCAAGGCCCTGGAGGAGGAATACCGCACCCGCACCGATAAAGAATCAGTAGCCGAACACGCGGCGAAGAAGAAGCAGCTGCGGACCGAACACGGGCACAGCACCGCTGCGGGTTGTATCCCGCCGCTGATCCAGCTGCCGGTGTTCATCGGCCTGTACCAGTTCCTGCTGCGCATGGCCCGCCCGGTGGAGGGGCTGGACACCGATGAGCACCCCGGTCTCGGCTTCCTCTCCTCCCAGGAGGTCGGCGCCTTCCTCGACGGCCGGATCTTCGGGGTGCCGCTGCCGGCCTATATCGCCATGGCCCCGGAGCAGTTTTCCCAGCTCGGTACCACCCACGAGGCGGTGCTCAAGGTGGTGCTGCCGATGTTGGCCATCGCCATCCTGTTCACCGCCCTGAACTTCGTGCTCTCTTTCCACCGCAACAACCTGACCATGGATTGGGGCTCAGGGCTGGCGCGCGGCCTGATGCGCTTTTTGATCATCATGTTCATTCTGGTGCCGATCCTGTTGATCTGGCTGGCACTGAATGCCCCGCTGCCGACCGCCATCGTCTTCTACTGGGTGGCCAATAACCTCTGGACCCTGGTGCAGGCCACCACCATCCACCTCCGCATCGAGCGGGAACTACCGCTGGACGCCGAGTTCCGGCAGGCGCGTGACGACGCCCGCGCAGCCCACAAGGTCCGGGTGAAGGCCGATAAAAACCTGAAGAAGCAGGAGCGCGCCGCCCGCCGCGACCCCGAGCTCAGCGCCCAGCTCGCTACCGCCCGCCAGGAGCGGGAGGCCGCCCACGCTGCGGAAAAGGTAGAGAAGAAGCGCCTCAACAAGGAAAAGACCCAGGCTCGATTGGAGCTCGGCCGTGATCGGCGGGCGAAGAAAGTCGCCGAGAAAAAGAAAGCACAACAGGACCGCAAGGGCGGGCCTGTTGTGGAATCCCCGGAAACCCCAGGGAAGGCGAGCGAAAACTAGATCGAGTAATCCGGCGGCGGCGCGGACAGCAGCTGCCGCGCCAGATCCCGGGCGGTCTCCAGCGGGCCGAGATCCCTGATCAACCGGGCACCGGCCAAGCCACCATCCAAGAAGATCAACAGCTGATTGGCCTGGGTCGCACTCGGATAACCATTCTTCTCCGAGAGCAGTGCCGTCATCGTCTGGTGACACCACCGACGGTGTTCCATCACTGCGGCGACAATCCCCTGCTCAGATTCGGTTTCCGGCTTCGGATACTCATTCGCCGCATTCTGGAAGTGCGAGCCACGGAACCCCTTCTCAGGTTCCTCCTTCATGCTCTGATCAAAGAAAGCCAGGATTTTATCACCGGGATCGCTCATCTCAGCGGTCCGGGACTGCCATTCCTCCCGCCACTTCTCATCGAGTGCCTCAAGATAGGCAATGACGAGTGCGTCCTTCGACCCGAACAGGGAATACAGGGAAGCCTTCGCCACATCTGCCTCCCGCAGTACCCGGTCAATACCGATGACACGGATGCCCTCAGTGGTGAACAGATGGGTAGCGCTATCGAGGAGCCGCTGCCGCGGGCTCGGTCGGTTGCGACGCCGACTACCGGCCTTTGGTTTAATGATCGGCTTGCTGGTGGTCCCGGCCATATCCTGACTCGTCCTTTCCTATCACTCGTTAAATTCAGTTCCGGAGAATCAACTACGCTCCGGCCGATAATCATCACTGCCGCGTTAAGCACTCGCAGCTCTCAGGACTGAGTCTATCCTCCAATATAGACAAACCGGTATGTATATTTCGAACCGGCGCGAAAGAAAGTGCCGCAGCAGTGCCACTGAGCTGGCCGAAGACCTGAAAAAACCGCCTCCCCACGAATAGCGTGGGGTGGCGGTCGGAGTTAAAAATCAGGGTGTTCCGGCGGCTACTTTCTACGTCGTTGGAAGAACTGCACAATACTCAGCAGGATTACCGCACCAACCAGGCAGGTGAGGAAGCTGAAGATCCACCCGCCACCTGCCACATCAAAGCCAACGAGACCGAGCAGGAAGCCGCCGAGCAGACCACCAACCACGCCAACAATGATGTTGAGCAGAAGTCCCTGCTGGGCATCGGTGCCCTTGATTTTGGAGGCTATCCAGCCTGCCAGGCCACCGATGATGATCCAGCCCAGGATAGAAAGTGTAGGTGTCATTTCATTCTCCTCAATGTCGCTGTTCTAAAGCCTCGACGCGGGTCGTCGTGCCACTTTCCCATTCTTACAGACAATGATCTCGATTACACGGTTCGTTGCCGAACTGTTGGCAAAATGAAATCCACCCAGAAATAGCTGAGACCTCCGCCCCAAGAGGTGATCCCGGGACGGAGGTCTCCTTCAGCTGCAACCAACTGGAGTGGTGTTGCTCAGAGGGTTACTTGCTGGAGTGCTCCGGACGCACAACCATCATCGGGCAGGGAGCGGACTGCAGCAGCGCACGGGAGGTGGAGCCCAGCAGCATCCCCTTGAAGCCACCACGGCCATGGGAACCGACAACCAGCAGCTGAGCACCATCAGCTTGCTCGACCAGAGCACGAACCGGACGATCACGCGTGATGACCTTCTTCACCGGGACAGCCGGATATTGGTCGATCAGCGGCTGCAGGCGCTCAGTGAGCAGCTCAGACTGCTCACGCTCAACCTCTTCCCACTGCTGCTGGGCGGCGGAGAGACCAGCCAAGGAAGCCTGAACCTGCATGTCCATCCAGGTGTGCACGGCGATCAGCTCGGAACCGCGGGCAGCAGCCTCAGCGAAGGCATACTCGGTGGCCCGCTGGGACACCTCGGAGCCGTCCACACCGACAACGATAGGGCCGTATTTGGTGGACTCGTTGACCGAGTTGTTCTCTCGGACCACGACGACCGGGCAGGAAGCATGGCTGACGACGGCAGCGGACACGGAACCCATCACCATGCCGGAGAGTCCGCCAAGACCACGGGAACCCATGACAATCATCGTCACCTCGCGGGACATATCCAGCAGCATGTCAATCGGGCTGCCTTCAGCGATGGTGTGTCCGATCTTCAGCTCCGGCGCCACCTCGTGGGCGATGCTGCGGGCCTCCTCGACCTTCTCCAGGGTCTCAGCCTGGAGATCATCAAAGAGTTCCTGCGGCGGGACCATTCCCTCTGCGTAGAGGAACTGCGGCATGGTGTAGCTGGCGGCCAGTCGGAGCGGGATGCCACGTTTATTGGCGGTATTCGCCGCCCAACGGACTGCAATCTGGGAGGCCTCAGAGCCATCCACCGCAACTACGACGATATCTTCCTTGGTGGTCATTATTTACGACCTTTCTCCTTAGAACTGTTGCACGGTTTCACCATGTACTCAAAGAGCTAGTTCTCGAATCCCACGGCTCCCGTCTCATTCACCATTGTATCGCGTATCAGCTCACAATTAACGGTAGTGGCGGAATCAGCACATAAAATTAGCCCCTTTTCGCATCATTGAGTGATGCGCCAAGGGGCGGGTTAAACTGGTGGAATTCGCCGCTATCCTAACGACAGCGGACGAGGGTGAGGTCGGTTTTTCTGGAATTTTATTCCGGGATCACGATCGGGCTGGCCGGGTCTGCGTTCGAGGGCGAGGAGAGCATGTAGAGGACCTCGCCGAAGCTGGCGATAACTGCGCCAATACCCTCGGAGAAGAATTCAAAAATCGGAGCAAGGATCTCATCAAAGTTCATGAGTAGAAGATTAGTACAACGTCTGGGTAAGAAACCACCGCTACCGATCCGCGATGGGCTAAATGCCTCCCGGGTGAGGTTCCCGGCGGATGTGGACCCGATGAGTGCCCGGGATTTCGTGGAGCATCTGATCTCTTCGCAACGCCACCGCAGCCCCACCGATGATGCGGCAGCGCTAGACCGTCGCTTCAGCGATCAGCTAGTGGTGGACAACCGGGGCCAGCCCTGGACACCAGAGGAGATCCTCCAGCCGGGTGCCGATATCTGGTTCTATCGGGTACCCGCGGCAGAACCGCATGTACCCTACGAATGCGAGATTATTCACCAGGACGAAAATATTCTGGTGATCGACAAGCCGTCCTACCTGGCCACGATGCCCCGCGGTCGACACATTACCGAGACCGCTCTGGTCCGGATGCGTCGCAGCACCGGCATCCAGGAGCTCTCCCCCGCCCACCGGTTGGATCGTCTGACTTCCGGGGTGCTGGTTTTCACCGTCTCCCCCGATGTCCGCGGTGCCTATCAGACGCTCTTCGCCCGCCGGGAGGCGATGAAGACCTACCATGCCATTGCCACTTACGATCCTGCGCTCAATCCTGCGGAAGAGCCGATCCTCTGGGAAAGCCGGATGGAAAAAACTCCCGGCCACATCAAGGGGGAGATCGTCGAAGGCGAGCCGAACGCCCGTACCTGGCTGACCAAGATCACCGCGGTCAGTGATGAGGAGCAGCGCGCCCTGGAAGCGATTCATGGGCCACTTCCGCAGCAGGCGCACTATGAGCTCAAGCCCGAAACCGGGAAGACACATCAGCTCCGCCTCCACATGTGGGCCGCCGGGGTCCCCATCCTCGGCGACCCGGTGTACCCACGGGTCTATACCGAGGAGGAAGAAGACATGGCGATCCCGATGCATCTCAATGCCTGGGAGCTAACCTTCACTGACCCTTTCAGTGGTGAGCTCATGATCTTTCGTTCCCGACAGATTTAGCCCGGCGGAACAGTCCCCCGCGGGCCCCGCCCTCAACACCCATGCTTATCGACGCCGCGTCCGGCGAAGGTCTCCTCGAGGATGCGGTTGCCGGCGCTTGGGCTCTTTTCGTCTTCTGACGAAAAGAAGGTGACCCTCCACATCATCGAGGACCTTTAAGGACTGTCCAGCAATCATGCTCAGGGCATGACAAAAGCCC
>NZ_JBQPQY010000021.1:0-24568 GCF_052266655.1 Corynebacterium sp. A21 | reverse complement strand
CCTAAACGTCAAACCCCAGGTGGCGGCTGATCAAACCCCAGCCACCCAAGCCCCCAGCCGCACCCAAACCTCAGTACATCGCCGACTTCACGGCTTCCCATCCCGGCACCAGCTGCACCCCAAAGGTTCCCCAATTGTGCGCGCCGACTGGGGTATAGTCCACCACTTGGTGGCCCATTCCAGCGTTCTCCATGGCGGCAACAAGGTTCTGGGTACAGGTCAGCGCCCCGCGCTCCAGGATCACACCCTTGGCCATGTCCTCGGCCTGGCGATCCGAGTATTCTTCGCGGTCCTTCGCCCCGATCACGCCATTACCGGCGGAGAGATAGACCGCCATGTCGGAAAGCCCAGTGGGATCCTGGGCCACGTCATTGCGCACCCAATCCTCGGAGCCATACGTGCCCCACATTTTCGTGATGTCTGCCCCGCGGGATTCCACAGTCATTTTTGTGGTTTACAGGCCTAGCTGATCAAGGGTGGTCTAGCAGCCGGAGATGCCGATCGCGGCATCGAAAAGCAAGGGGTTGCGGTTGGCGATGCGTACTGCTGCCGCGGCCCCCATGGAGAGTCCGCCAATGCCGCGGTGATTGTTGTAGTTCAGGCTCTTCTCCGCCGCCATCAGTGGTGCCAGTTCTGAGGTCAGGAAGGTCTCCCACTTCATATGCCCAAGCGCCGGATCTTCCTGCTGCCAGCCCGTGTGCATCGAGCCGGTGGCCTGCTTCGGCATAATCACGGTGACGTTCTCATCGGCGAAAGCATCCTGGACGTAGCCTTCGCGAACCCAGCCGGCATTGTCAGTTCCGCTGACGCCGTCGAGCAGGAAGAGCTGTGGTGCTGGTGCATCCGGATCCAGCGCACGGTAGACCTGCACCTCAACCACCCGTTGCATCGCGGGGGAGGCCACCGACCAGCGTTCCAGGCGACCGCCCTCCACCTCCCTGGCAACGACTTCCGGCTCAGTGATGGCAGCGTCGGTGGCGAAGGGATAATCCGGAGTCGCCTCAACGAAGGACTTCGGCACCGGCAGGTTGCCATAACCGGCCATATCCAGCGCGCCGAGCAACCCGTCCATGGCATAGCCCACCGCATCCGGATACTGCGAAGACCCCGCGGTCACCTCGCGCACCAGGTCGTCCGGAGAAGCAGCTGCGGTCGCGGGAACCACGCAGAGATGTGCACCCACGATAAGACCTGCGACGATACGACGGGTGGAGCGGGACATGTGACTCAGCCTCTGGGCCGGATAGGTTCTTTACAGATCAACAATGACCTCTGAAACCACAGGGCTTCGGCACGCGAATGAACCATTCCAGAAGAGCTGGTATGAGCAAACTCTAATAAACCCCGCCCGAGATCCTGCTCCCCCGCCGAGCTTCCAGACAGCTGCCAACCAGCCTAGATGAGGCCCACTCCCGCCCAAATGGGCCAGCCACCTCGGTGATATAACTTCGGTGCCCCACAATTTAGGGCTTACGACTCCTAGCTTGGACATGAGAGAGTTGTGAGAGCACGCCCGTGCCCACTAAATTCCGCCTGAGATAAACATCCGGGAGAACGTCCTCACCTGGCGTATTCCCCTATCCCTGAGAAGTAACACAGCTTGGCGGTGGCCCTTTTTGCCGCCTTCCCGGCGGCGCTGTCCGCAACAGCCGCCGGGACAATGCTCTACCTAACCCTCCCCTGGTGCCAAAAGGTCAGCGAGATGCTAAATCCCGAAACTTCCCAGATCTGGGTACTCACCGTCGATGATGATCGCCAGGCACTTGATCCGGTTCGCCGGTATTTCGCCAGCACCTATGACATCCATATAATTTCCGAAGCCCGCAATGGTCAAGAAGTATTAGAAAGGTTGGAAAGTATCACTTTCGATGTGGTGCTGGTGGACGGTCACATGCCTGAGATGAACGGATTGTCCCTGCTCAAGGAGATCCAGCTGCGACAGGATCCGCCGGTCTTCATCGCCATCACCACACATGAGAACCAGGAGATGACCGTTGAGATCCTCTCCGGCACTGGGGCCGGGCGCATCATCAAAAGTGCCCAGCCGCAGGAGGTCATCACCGCAGTACGGGAGGCTATTCTCGGCTTCGACCTCCCCATGGACCAGCTGGTGGATTACCTGCCCCACCTGTCGGAAGACGTACCCGAATTCATCCCAGATCCGGTGCCAACGTCACGGAGTTCACCACTGGACAGCCTCAACGAGGCCGAGAGGCTGATCCTCCACCACCTCTGCGAGGGGTTGTCCAACGCTGACATCGCCAAGGCAACGGACTACTCCGAGGCGACAGTCAAGAAATACGTCTCCCAGATGATCTCCCGCTTCGGGGTGACCTCACGGCTGAGCCTGGCGGTCACCGTCATCCGGTCTGGCATGCGCGAACCAGAGGATTGAGCAGTGCTTATCGGCTGCCCCACAGCACCTTAACCGCGGTACGTGAGCTCATCCATGGCCTCCCCGATGGTGGTTCCGGGGTTCTCCTTCCGGTAGCGCTTGATCACGCGAGGATCTAGCTTGCCGGGAGTTCTTGAGATCACACCGAGCACTGGCGGCGTGATGGTGACGATGAACAAGCTCAGCAGGGCGAACATCAGCGCCAAAACTACCGAGTCCCAGACAAGTAATACGATGCCCGCCACCGCCAGACACCCCCAAATTCCCAGCACGGGAAACCATTTGATCATGCCATTCTCCATATCATCCACATCCCATTAACCCACTTAGCCATCCGCATGGCTTTCCCCACATCCTATTTGCCCGCCTAACTATCCACCTAACCTTTTCGCCACCTCAGCGAGGGGTTTGAGGCAAATTTACTGAACCGTAACCTGGCCTCGGCGGGCCACACCCCCTCTGAGCTGCAATAAGCGCCATCCCCTGAACGATCTAGATGAAGTAGGTCACTTCCGACTACTATTCCTCAAAACCCGGCGCCGGAGCCCCCAGCACCGCTATCCACCCCTCTCAGAAGTCTTGTGAATTCCCCCGAATGGATAGCCTCTTTCAGATATGATCTGCTCATTGGTCTGTTTGAATCGGTTCATTGCCCCTCTGGGCACCAGGCCAGGTGGCAAAATGCTACCAATATCTGTGTAGACCCGCAGCGCCAGAACCTGAGTGAGAACAGGAGGGTTGCCTGATCTTGAGCAACCGACATGGTTTAGCGTTGATCCTCGCCATCGCAGCGTTGACCGTTCTGCCCACCCATACGTCTTCAACTGGCCCCACCACCAAGCAGGTGGTCCCGACATCAGGGCCCGAGAACCCCAGCTAAGAGATCTCTCTTCGACTCCCCTGGTATCCCTCGGATCTGGTGCCGCTCGGATTCAGCGTGCAGCAAACCCCTGGCTGGCACCCGGAAGGCGGAACCTGCTCGAGCTGTTCGCGGAGAACTCAGTACCGGGGATGGGATGATCTCAACCCGCACGCGTGGACGGCCCTGGTGCCATGCCAGTCGAGCCACGACAGTCGAGCCATGCCAGCCGTGCCAATACAGTTCACTTTGGTCTGCTCTTGCCCCGCCGTGCGGCATCCCAAAGGTTGAATGACTTCACCCCGCAGGAAGTCTTCGATGATTCTTGATCCCCTATCTCGGTTGGCTCAGCAGCTGAGATCCGTGGTCCGGTGCCGGTCAAGCCCCCTGCGGCACACCACAGATCACACCGCTGAGATCAGCACAGCTCAATCGAGATTTCTCAGAGAGCTTGTGGTGCTCACTCATCATCTGGATCCTGTGGATTTCAACTACCCATATCGCCACTGCTCAAGCGCTTTTCGCTTTGTAGTGGACGTGGAGCTCTCCGTTTCAGGGAGTGCTCAAAATATCGGTCGGTTGCCCGAGTTGAGACGGTCGCGCTGAGCACTCCAATGAGCTGGCGATAAAGATCGTCACGATCAAAATTTGCATGGCCAAGCGCAGCGCTGTTGCGCCCAGCTGCCTTGATTGCTTCGGGATCGGCTGCGATTGTGCGCAATTGTTCCGCGGCGAGGTCGAGCGACCGGTCCAGTTGCCATCCGGCGTGTGCCTCGACAATTGTGTCTCTCAACCAGCCTTCATGGTTAAGCACCACGCCACGACCAGCAGCCATGCCGTCGAAAACTTTGTTGAGAGAGTTGGCTTCCAGACCTGTCTCCGGTCGCAGCGGCGAGAGAACCAGGTCACTGGCAGCAACATAACTGGCTACCTCCGGCTTTGATTTCAGTCCCAGGAAAAGCTCATCTGGATCGAGACCGAGTTCGGCTGCCAGCTGGTGGACCACTCCGCTGGTCTTGCCCTCACCGATGAGGACAAAGCGGATACCGTCATCCTTGACTGATGCAGCTAACCTGACCACCCAATCGAGTTGATAAACGGGGCCAAATCCACCAGCGTAGGCCACGATGATCTCATCCTCGCCCCATCCCTGGGATTCCCGGAACCCATGGCGCTGTTCATCGCTCTGATCAAAGAGCTCGAAGTCGCAGGCATTGGGAATGATTGTGACCGCCTTTTCCGGGGAGATCTGCAAAACTCCATCCCGCATCCCCGGGGACAATGCGACCACACTATCCGCGCTGCGGTAGGCGAGCTTCTCCAGCGTTTGCGCCAGCCAAACAGCCGCCGGGTTCTTCAGGTAACCGAGTTCGACGGGGACCGATGGCCACAGGTCTCGGACTTCAAAAACCATGGGTGCTCTTCTGAAGAGCTTGCCGATGATGCCAGGTACAGCGACTGTCAGCGGGGTCGAGCTGGCGTAGATCACATCTGCCTCAATACGAGCTGTGGCAACACTTGCAGCAATCATGAAGCGGGCAAAAGACCACAAACGCTCGGGCACGTTCATGGCATTACGGTAGGGAACAGCCAAGCGTTTGACCCGGAATCCATCAATTTTGGCATCGAGGGCAGTCTCACCACCACAAATCATGGTGACCTCATGCCCCTCATCGGCCATCCGTCGGGCAAATTCATAAGGTCGGATTCCACCGCCCTCGCTCGGGAGAACAAAGTGCTGGTGGATATATGTAATTTTCAAGGGATATACCTCTCCAAGTGATGATTCAACTTCAGGATGGAGGGTTTCAAGAGGCAATCCCTCACAGACAACTCTGGCAATTTTTCCACCCTGATCCATCCCGCACAATCCTCTGATCGAATGGCTTTGGCTCATTCCAGCCTCTGCGAACCTCCCCATCGCTGCCCTCCACCAAATTCCTTTCCCCCTGGAAAACACTCCCCTTTTCCACACCAGCGGTGTTTCCCTGCAAATCCAGCTGTCACGCCCCGCTGGCCAGCTCCCCGCATATAAAACCTTCGTGGGCTTAGGCCTTGTCCACCCCACCGCTTAAGCTGGGGAACTGACTCTCAAAACCGCCCATGAGACCAGCCCATATACACAGCCTTTTGCAAAGGGAACGATTCAAACGTGAGCTCACAGTTCCTCGCCGCTGCCTCGGCCACGATCATCCAGACCACGATCGTCCAGACCACGGCCGCCGCTGCCCCCGCCTCGGTCATCCAGAGCGTGAGCACTGCCACCATCGTGCTCGGATTCATCGGTGTCCTCCTCTCCTTGCCCGCCTGGTTCCTGTTCATCAAGGCTTCCAGCACGCTGTACCGGTTCATCTCCGCTGGTCAGCCCACCGCTACCCGCGTGAATCAGCCGGTCCGCCGCTTGTGGACGATGTTCAAGGAGATCTTCGGCCACACCACCATGCTCAATAAACCGTGGGTGGGGGTGGCGCACTGGTTCGTCATGCTGGGCTTCCTCTTCGGCTCGATTGTCTGGTTCGAGGCCTATGTTCAGGCCTTCAACCCGGCCGGCGGCTGGCCTTTCCTACATTCCTGGCCGGTGTACCACTTCGTTGAGGAAGTGCTCTCCGTGGGCACGGTGCTGGGCATCCTCTTCCTGATCTTTGTGCGGCTGAAACTCGGCGACAGCAAGCGCAGTTCCAGGTTCAACAACTCCAACACCACCTCCGCCCGTGTCATCGAGGCCATCGTCCTGGTCGAGGGATTGGGCATGCTGTTGGTCAAGGCCGGCAAGATCGCCACCTTCGGCGGGGGCCATCCGGTAGCGGATTTCCTAAGCATCCACATCGCCAAGCTGCTGCCAGCCAGTGCCATCATGGTGAGCGTTTTCGCCGTGTTCAAGCTGCTCGGCGGCATGGTCTTCCTGATTCTGGTGGCCCGCAACCTCACCTGGGGTGTGGCCTGGCACCGCTTCCTGGCCTTCTTCAATATCTACTTCCGCCGTTTCCCGGATGGCCAGCAAGCACTGGGCAAGCTCAAGCCGATGGAGTCCAAGGGCAAGGCACTGACGCTGGACAATGTCGAGGACGATGACACCCTCGGCGTCGGCCATCTCAAAGATGCCTCCTGGAAGATGCTTCTCGACGTCTCGACCTGCACCGAGTGCGGTCGCTGCCAGGATCAGTGCCCGGCCTGGGCCACCGATAAACCGTTGAGCCCGAAGAAACTGGTCATGGACATCCGTGAAGCCGCGGTGGCCAACGCCTCCTATCTGATGGAGCCGGAGGACTCCCACGCCGGCGTGGATGTACTGAAGATGGCCGGCGAGACCGGGGTGATCAGTGATGATGTCCTCTGGGGCTGCACCAACTGTGGCGCCTGCGTGGAGCAGTGCCCGGTGGATATCGAGCACATCGACCACATCGCTGATCTACGCCGATTCCGCGTCCTCTCGGATTCTGAGTTCCCCTCCGAGCTGACGGGTCTGTTCAAGAACCTCGAGGCCAAGGGCAACCCCTGGGGCGGTAATAATAAGGAGCGCCTCACCTGGGTCGAGGAGGCCCGGCGCGATGGCCTGGAGGTTCCCATCTTCGGCGAGGATATCGCCGATTTCGAGGAGACCGAGTACCTCTTCTGGGTCGGCTGCGCCGGTGCCTTCGATGAGGAGGGCAAGAAGACCACTCGCGCGGTCGTGGATCTGCTGCATACCGCGGGCGTGAAGTTCGCCGTGTTGTCCAAGGGTGAGACCTGTACCGGCGACCCGGCGCGCCGTGCCGGCAATGAGTTCCTCTTCCAGATGCTGGCCGCGGAGAATATCGAGACCCTCAACGGTGTCTTCGAGGGCGTGCCACAGGGGCAGCGCAAGATCATCACCACCTGCCCGCACTGCTTCAACACCCTGCGCAATGAGTACCCGGACTTCGACGGCCATTATGACGTCTTCCACCACACCCAGCTGCTCAACCGCCTGGTCCGCGAGAAGCTGATCACCCCGGTCCCGCGCACCGAGAAAAACCGTAAGCCGATCACCTATCACGACCCCTGCTTCCTGGGCCGTCACAACAAGGTTTTCGATCCGCCGCGCGAACTCCTCGGCGTCACCGGCATGGAACTGCGTGAGATGGACCGCAACAAGAACGAGGGCTTCTGTTGTGGCGCTGGCGGTGCCCGGATGTTCATGGAAGAAAACATCGGCACCCGCATCAACGAAAACCGCACCGCCGAAGCGCTGGCCACCGGCGCCGAGGAAATCGCCGTCGGCTGCCCCTTCTGCAGCGTCATGATCGGCAACGGTGTCAAGGCACTGTCCGACGCCCCGAAGGCCGAACAACCCAAGGTCCGCGATATCTCCCGCATGCTCCGCGACTCCGTGCTTATCGACGGCGCGCTGCCCACCCCCCGCGAAAAGCTCTTCCTCGAACCTCCCGTCCGGGAAACGATGAACCTGGGAATCACGCCGAAATCGAAGAACAAGAGCGCCCCGGCGGCAGCTACGCCCGCCTCGGCTGATACCTCAGCCCTCCAAGCTGAAGACACCAGTTCGAAGCAGGTTCAATTCCCGGCAGCGTCACCGCAGGTTCCGGTGATCCCGGGATCTGCAGCACCCGCAGCGCCGGGAGGGGCACCGGCAGCTCCGGGTTCAACTCCCACAGTGCCTGGCGGAACGCCGGTTGCTCCAGGATCTGCAGCACCTTCAGCACCGGGTGGCGCTCCTGCCGCTCCTGGTTCAGCTCCGATCGCGCCGGGGACTTCCGCGCCGGCTCCGTCGGCACCGGGTGGCGCGCCAGTTGCGCCGGGTTCCGCCACACCTAAGATGCCCACTCCAGGTGGAGCTCCCGCAGCTCCCGGCAGTTCCCCCATGGCGCCGATGGCCCCTGGTGCTCCTCCGATGGCTCCAGGCGCTTCGGCTCCTAAGCCTCCGGCAGCAATTTCTATTCCGACTCCTCCCGGCGGAGCACCGGTTCCTCCGGGCGGAGCACCGGCTTCTCCTGGCTCCGCGCCTACGCCGACTGCCTCCGCCTCGATTCCAGCACCTCCGGGCTCGGCTCCCACGTCACCAGGCGGTGCGCCGATGGCTCCCGGTGCCGCATCACCGGCAGCTCCTGGCTCTACGCACAGGGCTCCAGGCGCTTCGGCTCCTAAGCTTCCAGCAGCGTTTTCCACTCCGACGCCTCCCGTCGGAGCACCAGTTCCCCCAGGTGGAGCACCGGCCGCACCCGGTAATATCCCAATGGCTCCCGGTGCTTCGGCCCCCATTCCCACTGCTCCCGGCGGTACGCCGATGGCTCCGGGAACATCAGCACCAGCAGCTCCCGGTGCCCCCGGGAGTGCCCCGATGGCACCCGGTGCTTCGGCACCCAAGCCTCCGGCAGCAATTTCCACTCCGATGCCTCCCAGTGGAGCACCGGTTCCCCCAGGTGGGGCTCCAGCTGCACCAGGATCTGCCACTCCTCCGGCATCCAACCCAACTGATCCGGAGGAATCATCGGATGAAAAAGATCATTAGCCCCCAGGCTCATTAAGCCCGATTATCGGGCTGGAAATGATAACTCCACCGCTGCGGGAACTGTAAATAAGGTTCCTGCAGCGGTGGAGTCATCTTCATTATTGATCAGACATCTGACCAGGTTCTGTCCTGTAAGTGATCATCGTGTCGTGGGTACGCCGCAGTCAAGACGTGTTATTCCTGAACAATGGCCGGACGCGACGACCTCACAGACAAAGCACGGGTACGCATTGAACTCCTGCTGCCTGCCAACGTCGATGGCAGAAGGTGACGTGACTGCCGGCAAGTAATCAATGCTGACGGAAGCCCAGACACCATGGTTAGATTTCGTTGCACCAATTCCGTGGCGATCTACTCCGCAGCACGGAGCTGTCCTAAAGACGCGTTGCGAGATCCGACTATACTGACCCCGTTATCCGCTGGGTGGAGGGATCCCTGACTAAACAGTAATGCGGACGCTTCATGCACTCCCGCCAGGTATCCGGGGTAATCAGCATCTAGGATGCTGGTGAATTGATATCCACGCGCACGCCATCTCGCCAGGTCAGCTACTGCTGCTCTCAGAGCAGTATCGCGCTAAGGATGGATCAGGGTATTGCCGAAGATTTCTTCGAGCAGCGCATCCACGACATCACTGATCAACAGAGCGACGCAGGCTGGCGGGGACAGGGCAGACGTAGCCCAAACAGCAGCGATAACACTGGTTAGGGAGGTGTCACCTTCTGCATGTGCGGTGGGTGGCTCTGCCGTGTTCATACTCTTCATCACAGTCGTACGACCGAAACAGAGGATCACCTCCCATATCGTCTGCTGTCTCTCCACTGCATGCCAACCCTTGTGTGCAGAGACCCCAGTTAGGCGATGTTCCCCCCTTTTCTGCCCCCGCTTCTATCCCTGGGCCTGCCTTTTGGGCAGGCATAATACCTATCTCGGAAGCCTCTATACCGAGGAGGTATTTCCTATTTCTCCACCCCACCACCAATATATGAGTCACATCACAGAAGGAATATTCCGCATCTCAGGACACAGCATTTGTCCTGACAGTTAAAGATCCTGAGCGTTAATAAGAAAGGAAGATCATGTTGGATTCAGCTTTCCGCGCTATCGGCCGGATTCCAGGTGCGCTGATGGTAGTGCCCCTCTTTCTCGGTGCGATCGTGAATTCCTTCGCTCCCGGGATTCTCGATATCGGCAGCTTCACCACGGCATTGTTCCGCGATGGAACAGCTGTCCTGATCGGGCTTTTCTTTCTGGCCGTAGGATCTCAGATCAGCTTGAAGACTGCGGCCCCTTCCCTGGAGAAGGGAGCTGTGCTGCTGGTTTCTAAGTTTGGAATCGCAGCTGCTGTCGGCCTGTCGGTAGCATTCTTTGCCCCAGGGGGAGTGCTCTGGGGACTTCTCCCGCTGGCAATTATCGCGGCCATGTCCAACTCCAACGGTTCGCTCTATAGCGCGCTGATGCAGCAGTTCGGCTCAAAGACCGATAAGGGTGCCATCTCGGTATTGTCGATCAACGACGGCCCCTTCCTCACGATGATCGCCCTGGGTGTAGCGGGATTCGCTCAATTTCCACTGGATGCTCTTCTTGCCGCAATTTTTCCCATGATCCTCGGATTCGTGCTCGGCAACTTGTCGCCCCTCGCACGTAATTTCTTGGCTCCCGGCCAGAGTCTGATCATCCCGTTTGTTGCGTTCGCCATCGGCGCAGGCATCGACTTCAGTGTGCTGCTCACCTCCGGCCTAGCCGGCATCCTGCTCGGACTGATGACGGTCGTCCTCTCCGGTGGAGCCGCAATCCTAGGCGTCTATCTCTGGCACAAGGTCCGCAAGACTCCCCGCCCTGCCCGCAACGTTGTCTCCGGTGTCGCCGAAAGTGCCGTTGCTGGAAATGCGATCGCTACCCCGGCCGCACTTGCCGCGATTGATCCGTCATTCGCCGCTATTCAAGGTGAAGCCACCGCTCAAATCGCCACCGCGGTGGTAGTGACTGCCTTTATCGCACCCTTCCTCGTCGCCTTTATCTCCCGCTGGCAGATTAAGCACGGCGTTACAACGACCGCCGAAGACGCCTACTTCGATGCAAATGGGAGCCCCCAGGCTCTACCAGATACCTCCGACACAACCGCCCAGCCTGTTTCTCCCGTGTTTTCGGAGAATGAACTGGAGTTATCGACTACAGAAAATCCCCGATAGCAATCCGTGAAGTCACAAGGATTAACGCTGCCAACCTTCAGGGTGGGCAGCGTTTTCCGTTGTCTGTTGTTTCACTCCACGCGAATGCTCTGCCGCCGCCGCGAGCAGGGGTTTTATTCTGCGCAATATGGGTGACTGATTACCCTTCAGCCAGGCCATGGACAGACCGATGGTCGGCCCATCCGCTATCTCAAGCATCTGCAAGCTTCCCATTGGCTGTGGAATCGATCCCTTAGGCACCAGAGCTGCGCCAATTCCCGCAGCAACCAGTGCCAGAACGGTCGAAGTTTCCGGTGCGTGTTGCGCAATCCGGAGTTCAAAACCAGCCTGGTGAGCGGCCTTACGGCCAATCTGTTCCGCCGCAGAGCCTTCTTGAAAAGCGATGAGGGCGTAGTCTGCGAGCGCCGAGAAAGGTATAGGCCCGTCTCGTTCAAGCAAGGGATGACCAGGCCCCACAGCGAGAGTAAAGTCATCCACCCCGAAACTCTCGAGTTCCATCTCCGGAGAGGAAACGGGCGGACGGAGCACAGCGGCGTCAATTTTTCGTGTCAGGAGAAGCCGTTCGAGCTCCGGGGTTAGTTTCTCGCCACTCACTCTAACCTCAATATCTGGAAGCTGAGTCTTGATTTCTTTGAGGAGTTTGGGCATCAGCTGGAATGTTGCAGTCCCTACGAAACCAAGTCGCAAGACTCCTGCAGAACCCGCCCCTATTGCGCTGACATCCCGCTCTAAGTCCTCCAGCTCATTAAGCAGCGCTGGGGCCCGTTCAGCCAAGAAGATCCCCGCGGGGGTGAGAGCCACGCCCTGGCTTGAGCGTTCAAAGAGAGTGGTCCCGATGCGATTCTCAAGTATTTTGATCTGTCGGGAAAGTGGGGGCTGAGAAATTCCGAGGTCATCTGCAGCGCGACTAAAATTTCTAGCGTGCGCGACGGCCAGGAAATACTGGAGGTGGCGTAACTCGATCACCGATTGTTCCTCTCTGCGGGCCATTCGTGCCAATACTTAGAATGATGGTTCAGCCCTCCTAGAGGTTAATGGGTGCTGTTGAAAATTTGGGTGGAGAGCCGTGAAGCTCAAGTTTCCATCTCCTGATGAGTGCTGTTCGCCAAGGTGGTCCGGACGCCTCGAATGCCCGGTGGACGATCACCCCATCCGGGTTGAGTTGACTGTAGGCGAACATGACATCCAAGGTATTTCACCTGCCGGTGCTCGACTGTCAGTGGGTAGATTTTCTCCGCCTTTGATTTAAGTGATCGCACTGAACAGGAAGGGTGCTTTATGGGGTTGATTGCCCAGGGATACCCGGTTGACGCGTTCGACTGCAGCGTTGTGGCCAGGAAACACTGCGCCGCCGCGACAATTTCGATTGGGAGGAATAAAAGTCTAGGATCTGCCCACCAGCAGTGATTACTCACCAAGCACTTGAATCGATGGACTAGCCACCGAACGCAGCCCAACAGGCTGGCCGCAACGGATCTTGTTGCGACATTCCAAGTGACATACGTGTAGCAACACTTGCTACACGTTGCTACAAGTTGTGACAACGAAGCAACAAACTGCAGGTCACGGCACTGACAATCCCTGGAGGTTTTGTGACATTATTTGTCACTTCACCTCTCATGGAACACCTCAGAACATTTCATCTCAGCCACATCAGCCGAGCACGCGTGCTCCGTGTTCAAGGGAACTGAGAAGTTAGCCCCAATAAAATGTAGGAGCCCACCACCCGCACCGACCATCCCACCGATAACCTCCACCTCCCCAAGATCAGGGAAAACCCGGACAGACTCCTTTTGACCGAGGGTTTAGAATCAAAGTTATGAATGTCGATCCTCGTGGTAGCTCCAACGTCCGTCTCAGTGATGATGAACGATCCGCCGCCATGTCCCAGCTGGGCCATGCGATGGCAGAGGGCCGCCTGAGCATCGACGAGTACGACATCCGCTGCCGCAAGGTCGCCGCCGCCGAGGTGCGCAGTGATCTGGACGGTCTTTTCCATGATCTCCCGCAGACCTTCGCGCAGCGCCCCGGCACCGAGATCGAGCAGGTCTACAATGCCTCAGAGGTTGAGGCTGCGCATCGTTCCGGAGCTCGTCCCAAGGCAGGCCTCTTGGGATTGAGCACTATCGGAGCTGTCATTGCCACTGCTGTCATGGCACCGGCCATCGGCGAAATGTCCTTGCTGTTCATGTTCATCATTCCGGTGATGGCGATCTTGCTCTATGTCATGAAGATTGGGCCTGCCTCCTGGTATGCCCCGAGCAAGCGGCAGCTTGAACGCAATCGGCTGCGGGAGCTGCGTACTGCAGAGCGTCTCCGCAGTGCTGAGCTGCGGGTGCAGCGCAAGGAACGCCAGCATGAGCTGACTTCCGAGGCGATGAGCATGGCGAAGAACTTCATCTCCGGAAAACGCTCGAAGTAGCAGGGCACCTGCCTGTCGCAGCAGACAGCGTGACCGACGGCCCCAGAGTCCCGGTGCTACGGGAAGCGTTCGCGGTGCGCCAGGATCTGCACGACGCCGTCATTCTTGAGGCGTCCCACCATGGCAGTCCCAAAAGGTAGATCCGACACCGCCCACGCTTATCGACGCCGCGATCTCCCCCAGGCTGCCACGGTTAGGCCTTTTCTACGGAGCCTATAAAAGGAGCGCCCATGCCGAAACTCTTCGATTCTCATTTCCACATCATTGACCCGAAGCATCCGATGGTAAGTAATAACGGCTATCTACCGGGGCCTTTCACCGTGGCGGACTACCGCTCCCGGGTAAAAGACCTACAGGTTGCCGGTGGCGCGGTAGTCTCGGGCTCTTTCCAGGCCTTTGACCAGGGCTATCTCCTCGATGCTCTCGCTGCGCTGGGGCCGGGTTTTGTCGGCGTCACCCAGCTCCCGGCGGAGACCAGTGATCAGTGCATCCTTGAGTTGGACCGAGCTGGCATCAAGGCTGTCCGTTTCAACCTGCGCCGGGGCGGATCCGCAGGGGTGGCAGACATGGATCGCTTTGCGCGGAGGATCCATGATCTGGCGGGCTGGCATATTGAGCTCTATGTCGATGCTCGCGAGGTTGGCGAGCTGGAACCGACCTTGAGTGCTCTGCCTGCGGTAAGTATCGATCATCTGGGGATGCACCGCGATGGCCTTCCTACCCTGCTCCGACTGGTGGCGGCTGGAGTGAAGGTCAAGGCCACGGGTTTTGGCCGGATCGACCTTGATCCGGCGAAGGTGATCCGAGAGATAATGAAGGTGGATCCCACTGCCCTGATGGTGGGCACCGATTCACCTTCAACCAGGGCGCAGCGCCCCTTCGAGGATTCAGACTTGGAAATCATCGCCGAGGCCGTGGGCCCTGAGCATTCAGCGGCCGTGTTCTGGGGCAATGCCGCGCAATTTTATCTTTCTGCCCCTGGCTCTGTGAAGAAGTAGGCACCTCCCGGCATCACCCGCGACACGGATTACTCACCCCATCTACCGGTAGGAAAGCAAAAGTGGCAAAGTGGTCAGGGTGAATAAAGACACCCAGAATACAATTGTCCAGAACCCGGTCAGCGAGTCGGCCCCGGGTGCAGCCGCCGCAGCCGCGGCCGCCCCAGATTCTCCAGGCCCCACCGTCTCGCGGACCCTCAACGGCTCCGCCACGAACACCCAGGCAACCAACTCCGAAACCGCCAAGCTCAAGACAGTCAAGCCCAAGACCGCCCGCCGCGCCCCGAGAGTCTTCGATCAGTCCGAGAAGATGAAGAATGTTCTCTACGAGATCCGTGGCCCGGTGGCCGCTGAGGCCGAGCGTCTGGAGCTCGACGGGCACAATATTCTCAAGCTGAACACCGGCAACCCGGCGGTCTTCGGTTTCGATGCCCCGGACGTGATCATGCGTGACATGATCGCCGCATTGCCGACCTCCCAGGGCTATTCCACCTCGAAGGGCATCATCCCGGCTCGCCGTGCAATTGTCACGCGCTATGAGTTGGAGGATTTCCCCTACTTCGATGTTGAGGATGTCTTCTTGGGCAATGGCGTCTCTGAGCTGATCACCATGGTCACCCAGGCGCTGCTCAATGATGGCGATGAGGTGCTGATCCCGGCCCCGGACTACCCGCTGTGGACGGCTGCCACCTCCCTGGCCGGCGGTAAGCCGGTGCACTACCTCTGTGATGAGGAGGATGAGTGGAACCCGTCGATCGAGGACATCAAGTCCAAGATCACTCCGAAGACCAAGGCCATCGTGGTGATCAACCCGAATAACCCGACGGGTGCGGTGTACCCGAAGAAGGTGCTGGAGCAGCTGGTCGAGATCGCCCGGGAGCACCAGCTGCTCATTCTGGCCGATGAGATCTATGACCGCATCCTCTATGACGGTGCCAAGCACATCTCCATCGCCAACCTGGCCCCGGATCTGCTGACCATCACTTTCAACGGTCTGTCCAAGGCTTATCGGGTGGCGGGTTACCGCGCCGGCTGGATGGTACTCACCGGCCCGAAGCAGTACGCCAAGGGCTTCATTGAGGGTCTCGAGCTGCTCGCTGGCACCCGTCTGTGCCCGAATGTTCCTGCCCAGCATGCCATCCAGGTGGCTCTCGGTGGCCGGCAGACCATCTACGAGCTGACCAGCGAGCATGGCCGGCTGCACAAGCAGCGCGATGTCGCCTATGAGAAGCTCAACGAGATCCCGGGTGTCAGCGTGGTCAAGCCGAAGGGTGCGCTCTACGCTTTCCCGAAGCTGGATCCCAATGTTTATGAGATCCACGATGATGCCCAGCTCATGCTGGATATCCTCCGCTCCGAGAAGATCCTCCTGGTGCAGGGCACCGGCTTCAACTGGCCGCACCACGACCACTTCCGCGTGGTCACCCTCCCCTGGGCCTCCCAGCTGGAGAACGCCATCGAACGCCTCGGCAACTTCCTGGTCAGCTACAAGCAGTAGGTTCCGCCCAGATATGAAGCCTCAGGTCCCTGACCTGAGGCTTCTCGCTTTTCGACGCCGCGCGCTACCTCATCGATGCGGTATTCGAGGCCACCGACAACATAGGCACGCGTGAACCTCCACTGTCGGCCAACAGAGCAAACCGATAGCTGAAGCTTCAGGAACCCTACCCTCCTCGCCACTGAGCTATGTGAGTGGTCGGAGGGTTAGATATTGGTTCCGTGCAAGCGCTGGGCGGCCCGCAAACAAACGCCGTGATGTTTAGGTCTCGAGGATCAACCAGATGCACCCGGGATTGATGCAATTCCCCCGATCCTCGAGACTTAAACGTCAAGCCCCAGATGAGGTACAAGATGATGCCGGGCAGGATCATGATAAACACCTACACCGCCAGCAGTGGCAACCATTGTGTCGGGACGAGTCCCGCCGAGGCCATCACACCGATCGCACCGAAATAAGGGACTGCGGTATAGAACTCGAAGAGCCAGGTCCCCAGCCCGAACAGCATCATTGAGCCGACGGTGAATGACCTAGTGTTCCGTGTTAATAATTTGTTTGCGTTTCATCTTGCCCAACAGGTGGTCGGCTGATTTGGTCCATCTGAACGGACGGTCCTCCTTGTTGTAGTGCTCGATGTAGTGCTCGATGTAGTGCTCGATGGCGTCCTGGAGTCTGGGCACCGAGGAGAAGGTTCTTCGCTTGAGGCACTGTCGGGTGATGAATCCGAAGAAGATCTCCACCATGTTCAGCCACAGGCAGCTGGTCGGGGTGAAATGCATCGTCACCCGCGGATTCGCGGCCAGCCAGTCCTTGGTGGAGGAATGGGCCGGAGTGCTGCATACCTTCGTTGACGGACTAGCTTCGCAGTTGACGCTCACCCCGGGCGAGATGTCCGCTGACCATGCCCGGAGCCTGCTGCGCTCCCTACTGAGAGTGCCCCCAGGCCGGAAGAAGAGCGGCTCAATGCACCTTCGAGCACTCACCTACCGGGGTCCTAACCTCGGAGAACATCACTTCTGCAAGCTCAAGCAGTGACGGGACAGGGACATTCGTCATGCCAATCAATACACAGCATTCCGGGCGAGGACTTTAAGCGCAGTCAGTACAGATATTCAGCACGGGCCGATCAGGTTCACCACTTCAGGAATGCGCTTTCGCACCGGCGCTATCCTCCGGAGTGAGGGCTGTCGACGTGACCTCCGACGGAGTCCCCTCCCCTGGCCCCTGCCCTTTCCCATAAAGGAACACCGCTCCGATCAGCAGGAGCACCATATATGCCACGATCATGCCGATCCCTATTTTTTCAATCTCCCGCACCTGATGCCCCACTCCTCAATTTGTTTCCTAGGGGAAACCTTAGGGGAACCGATGGCATTAATGTCAGGAATCGTTCAGCCCAACCGAATCCCAGGGCACCCGTTCGTTTCCCCCAGTGAAGTACAGGTTCCGCCCCCACCCGGAAGAATTTCACTTCTCCTCCACTATGGGTTCTCCTGCCGGTTGTTCTCGGTGCGTAGGTTCCACTTCGTTCGATGCCGAACGCCTATCACCTAAACAACGCCCCTTGATCACTGATCGCACCCCAAGGAGAAGTCATGAAACGTCGCTCCATCGCCGCTGCCGTTACCGTCGTACCCCTGGCACTGTCTCTCGGAGCCTGGAGCTCCGTACCGCCCCAGTTGTCTTCCTCCAGCTCTGCACTATCTTCCTCCTCCGAGAACACCCCGCCCGTAGTTGATGCTGCCGCCAACCTGCCGGAGACCTTTGATCTGCAGTCTCACCGCGGTGGCCGTGGCGAGTGGACCGAGGAATCCGCCCGGGCCTTCGAGGAATCCCTCGCCCTGGGCGTGACCACCCTGGAGTTCGATATCGTGCTCTCCGAGGACAATGTCCCCGTCGTCTGGCACGATCCCTCCATCCAGGCGGACAAGTGCTCCGATACCGCACCGGCCACCGCCGATGACCCGGAATTCCCCTATGTCGGTGACCTGGTCCATGAGCTTTCCTGGGCTCAGTTGCAGACCCTCAACTGCGATAAGGTCCTGCCGGGCTACCCGGATGCTGAAGCTGTCGAGGGCAATAAGCTCATCCAGCTCAGCGATGTCTTCGAGATTGCCGAGGGCACCGCTGTCCACTTCAACATCGAAACCAAGATCGAGGGCGAGAACCGCGCCGACTCCGCCACCCCGGAAGAGTTCGTCAATGCCATCGTGCCGGTGGTCCAGGAATACGGCGTGGAAAAGCGCACCATGATTCAGTCCTTCGACTGGCGCACCCTGCCGCTGGTCCGCGAGCAGGAGCCGGAGATCCCGCTGGCCCTCCTGTGGGATGACAGCACCTGGAAGTCCGATTCCCTGTGGACCGGCGCGGTCGACTTCGACGCCGTCAACGGCGATATCTTCGCGGCCGCCGAGCAGCTGGGCGTGGAGGTCCTTTCCCCCGGTTACGCCCAGCCCTACGGCACCTCCGCCGGCGATGCCGACTACAACCCCGTCGCCACCCCTGAGTTCGTGGACACCGCACACGAGCAGGGCCTCGCCGTGGCACCGTGGACCATCAACGATGCCGCCACCATGCGCGAGCAGATCGAAGCCGGTGTTGACGGCATCATCACCGACTACCCTTCAACCCTGGTGACCGTCCTCGACGAGATGGGCATCGAGTACTAACTCACCACCGATGCGCGCAGCCTCAGGTCCCTGACCTGAGGCTTCGTGCTTATCGACGCCCACCCGGACCAGGCGATGCCGCCCCCATCGGCCCTGCCCGATCAGAAGTTTTGCCAAGATCCACCAGCCGAAGCGACAATCTCCCCCTGCCGGCCAATCAGACCGAGCCGATAAACGAAGCCTCAGAAACCGCACCACTACGCTATTTGAACAGTCGAAGGGTCAGATATTGGTGCTGCGCAAGCTTTAGATGGACCGCGAACAAACGCCGTATGTTTAGGTCTCGAGAATCAGCCGAATTACATCAATACCCCTTCTACTTTTAACCTGATCACAAAGGCAGCGGCAGACCTGTTCGGGAATCTGCTTTTCCGCGCTCGCCCAGAGGCACGAGAGCCCTTCAGGTCCAGCCAGCCTGAGAGGATCTGCTTCGTCCAGAACGTCAGTTTCAACTGACTGCACCGCGCCCCGACTTTCATCAGATTAGTGCGGAAGCTCTCTAGGGGCAGGGGCGCCGCTAGAAGGCCTGACAGGTGGCCTCGAGATACTCCCCAGAATCGCAATGTTGATTTCCAGAACCAGTTAGAACCTCTATGAAGCAGCAACCATATCTCACCCCAAATAGCCTAGAAGGTTGCCGGAAAAATAGTTACTACACTGGACGTTTGAGACAGGATATATCGTTTCCAGTCGGCAAGATTTCTAAACTTAAGGTGAGGCAATGGAGAAAAAAGGGGCGCGCTCCCAACGCAGCGCTGAGTCCGTCGAGCGGATACTACAGGCGACCTTGGAGTTGGCTATAGAACTGGGCTACGAAGGGACGACCATATCCAAGGTCAGTAAACGTTCCGGCTTCCCTTCAGGCTCGATCTACTGGCATTTCGGCGACAAGGATAAGCTTTTTTCCGCGCTATTGGATCGCTATGTCAATGAGTGGTTTGGCAGGTATGACTGGACAATCCATGAGGGAGAGCGTCCGGTAGACCGCCTCACCGAGATCATGATCAACCGGGCAAAAGAGGCAAGGGACCCGTCAAGTGCCTGGGGGATCGGCCTGCTCATGGCCCTGGAAAGGCGTCTCGAGGGATCCGAAGCGCGTCAGAAATTCCTGGACATTCGCCGGGATAGGCTCGAGTTCATCGCTAAATTCTGGCAGGAGAACCTCCCCGACAACGTCCTGGCGGCGGCCCCTGACCTGTCCATCAAGTTGAGTCAGTTCGCCATCGCCTTTTCCGATGGCTGGGTCATTTCCGCGAGTGCCAACGAGGATTGGGACCTAGAGGGATTAGCTGAGGTCATGGTGACCTCGCTCGACCAGATGATCGGCGCCGCAGAGCGCAAAGCCCTCCTAAGCAACGGCCGAAATGCTGCCGAGTCTAACGTATGGGGCCAGTCGTTGTCTGCCGATGACCCAGAGGCCTGGGGGCCCTAATACTGATATCAGTACTGGTCAGGGGCCAATGAAGCGACCTGATCGCCGAGCCTGAGCACAGGCAAAAATAATCGGACGCGCTGGGGGGTGGCGTCTGTTGTTGTCGACCGCTATCTCGTCATGCGCAATCCGCTCTGCAACGAACAACGTTGGAAAGACATGTGGGCGAGGTATGCGGTCGATACCCATGGCCCAGCATCGCCTTGAGCTCACGCTCCATTCTGGATCACCCCACAATCAGGCTTTTATCCAGAAGATTTTATTTCTGCGTCGCACTGATAAAACGGCTCCCTATGCGGGTGCGATTTAACCTGCTTGAGCTGCTATGTGTGGCAATTCTGTAGGGCCTCGAGAGCCCCAGCGAGGGTGGGATCCGCGGACCATTCATCCAAAGAGTTTTAAATCACCCCTTGCGCCCCTGCGTGATCCCAGTTACATTAATCCCAACCTAGAGCAGTCATTCTAGATTGGACAGTCTAGGTCGAGCTATCTAGGTCAAATGATCTGGATGGACGTTGTGGACACATTCTCGTTTTTCTTTCCTCGAAGGAGACCCCGTCATGATCAACGCATTCGCCTACATGGGCATCACCACCCCGAACCACGCCGATTGGAATGACTTCGGTACCCGCATCCTGGGCCTGGAGCGCGGCGCCGACTCCCCGGATGGTGGGGAGCGCTACCGCATGGATGACGCCCTCTTCCGACTGGCTGTCTATCCCGGCGACAAGGACGATGTCGCCTACCTGGGCTGGACCGTCAACTCCGCAGTGGAGGCCGCAGAGATGGAACAGCGCCTGACCTCCCACAGCGTCGAGATCACCTACGCCAATGCCGTCGAGTGTGAGGACCGCGGTGTCGAAGGCTACTTCTGGTTCACCGACCCCTACGGTTTCCGCCACGAGATCGCCTGGGGCCAGTTCTTCTACCCGTCCACCTTCCACCCGGGCCGTGCTCACGCCGGTTTCAAGACCGGAGACCAGGGCCTGGGCCATGCCGTCCTCATCGTGCCCAACCTCAAGGAAGCCGAGGAGTTCTACCGCGGTGTCATGGGCTTCAAGCTCTCCGACATGATCCGCGGCCCCTTCGACGTCCGCTTCTATCACGTCAACGGCCGCCACCATTCCTTCGCCCTGGCTGAGGGGCCCTGCATCGGTGTCCACCACCTGATGTTCGAGACCAACTCCATCGACGACGTGGGCATCGCCCGCGACCTGGTCAACGAAGCTGGGATGCCCATCACCATGGACACGGGCCGTCACGTCAACGACCTGGTCACCTCCTTCTACGTGAAGTCCCCCTCCGGTTTCGCCATCGAGTACGGCGCCGGCGGACTCGAGGTCGACGACCTCTGGGTCGCCAAGACCTTCCACAGCTTCTCCATCTGGGGACACCAGCCCCACCCCAACCTCGCCGAGATGGGCCCGGGCATGGTCATCGACGACCTGTCCACCGTCCCCGCCGAGATCACCACTTCTTAAGCACCGTCAGCTCACCTCGAAAGGAATACCATGACCATCGCACTTGATCGACGGCCTTCCATTCTTCCCGATGTAGATATTGACCCACTGGTTTACCGCCGGACCCTGGGCAGCTACCCCACCGGTGTCTCTGTCATCACCGTCGCCGGCAATGAAGGCCCCTCCGGGATGGTGGTGGGAACTTTCACCTCGATCTCCCTGGATCCCCCGATCGTCGGGTTTTTCCCTAAGAGTGACTCCTCGACGTTGACCGACATCATCCAGGCCGGGCACTTCTGCGTCAACGTTCTCAGTTCCGACCATGAGCACCTGTCCCGCAAATTCTGTCGCCCCCGCGAAGAGCGTTTCGATGGTGTGCCGACGAGCCTGGCCCCGTCCGGGGCCCCGCAGCTGGACGACGCCCTCCTGTGGATCGACTGCACGCTGGAACGGGTGGTCCCGGTCGGCGATCACGTCCTGGTCACCGGCCGTGTCCATGACCTCAGCGAGAACCCCGAGCAGATGGACCCGCTGGTGTTCCACCGCGGTGGCTACTTCGGCCTGAACCCCCAGTAAAACAACCTCCCCCGGACCCCACCCACCCTCAACACAGGAGACAGCACCATGACTACCGCGACTCAGGTCATCACCCCCGTCAAGGATCGCATCACTGAAATCGCCCAGGAGCTTCGTGACTGGGCTCCGGCTACCGATGCCGCCGGCAAACTTCCCGATGAAGTCGTCAACCTCCTCCGCCACACCGGTGTGACCCGTATGGCGATGGCACGTGAACTCGGCGGACTCGAATCCGGCCTGGATGAGTTCTGCGAGGCAGTGATGGATATCGCAGCCCTCAACCCCTCCGCCGGCTGGGTGGCAGGCGTGGTCGGTGTCCACCCCTGGGAGCTTAGCCAGGTCAACCCGAGACTCCAGCAGGAGATCTGGGGCGAAGACCCGGATGTCTGGACTGCCTCTCCTTATATGCCCTCTGGCCGGGCAACCCGAGTGGAGGGTGGCTTCCGTTTCAGCGGCCGCTGGTCCTTCTCCTCCGGAACTGACGCCTGTGATTGGGTCACCATCGGCGGTGTCATCCTCGGTGAGGACGGCAAGCCGGAGCCCGGACCGAACTGGTACCACTTCGTACTCCCTCGCGCTGACTACGAGATCGTCGAAGGCTCCTGGAATGTCGTCGGACTCAAAGGCACCGGCAGTAAGGACCTCATTGTCGAGGACGTCTTCGTCCCGGATTACCGCGTGATCGACAACGAAGACCTAGATTCTGGCCGACTGACCGAGCAGTATGCGCCGGACAAGCCGATCTATAACCTCGTATTCGGCACCGTGTTCTCCTACGCCATCGCCTCTGCGACGCTGGGCATTTGTGCTGGCGCCCTCAACGAGTTCGTGGAGTTCACCCGGGACAAGGTCGGTGGCTTCGGTGGCCGCGCGGCAGCAAACCCCTTCCAGCAGGCCGCCTACGCCGAAGGTGTCGCCGAGATCGAGGCCAGCAAACTGCAGGTCCTCGACGGCGCACGCCGCATGATGGCCATCGTTGATTCCGGCCGCAAGCTGACCAGATCCGAACGCCTCTACTTCCGCACCATCCAGGTGCGCAGCTCCCGCCGAGCACTCAACGCAATCGAGAAGCTCTACACCTATGCCGGCGGCAGTGCGATCCGCTTGGAGCAGCCGATCCAGCGCTACTGGCGCGACGCCCACGCCGCAGCCAACCACATGTGCAACATCGCCGAATCGATCTACACCAACTACTCCCTCGATGTCTACGGCCTGGAGCACGACCAGAAGCTCTTCTACTAGGAACACCCCACCCCGTGGCACCGGAGGTACCAATCCCCGGTGCCGCACTCTTGAACCTTCACGCTTATCACCGCAAATAAAAAGGACATAGCGCCATGACCAGCACCATCATCCCCACCGACATCACCCGCGAGTCCACCTCCCGCACCGTTCAAACCAAGGACTGGAACATCCACTACCAGGAAGTCGGCACCGGATACCCGGTCATCCTGATCCACGGCAGTGGCCCCGGAGCAGGCGGCTGGAGCAACTTCTCCCCAAACATCATCCCCCTGGCGCAGCACTTCCGGGTCCTGGCGATCGATGTTCCGGGCTGGGGCAAGTCCTCTGCAGTCCGCGCCCAAGAGTCCGACTCGGTGGAGGCACTGCGCCAGTTCATGGACGAGCTGGGTATTGAGAAAGCTGCCCTGATCGGCAACTCCATGGGCGGCATGATCGGCATCAACATGGCGATCACGCACCCGGAACGTGTCTCCCACCTGATTTCGATGGGGGCTCCGGGGTTGGCCCGTCCGCAGCTCTTCTCCGCAGGGGGCCTCTCCGAGGGCATGAAGATCCTTGTCGAGGGGTACAAGAACCCGACCAAGGAGGTTATGCGTGAGCTGGCTGACATCATGACCTTCGACCCGGCTTTTGCCTCGGAGGAGATGGTCGCCCAGCGTGCTGAGGCCGCCGCCGAGCGAGACGACCACCGCGCGAACTTCCTCGAGGGATTCGGTAAACCGGATGGTTTCCTGCGCTTCTCCGAGGCCAAGGACATCGCTACGATCACCGCACCGAGTCTGCTCATTCATGGCCGGGACGACCGCGTGGTGCACTTCGAGAACTCTCTGCAGCTGAACACCCTGATCCCGAACTCGCGCCTGTACCTAATCAACCAGTGTGGCCACTGGGCCCAACTGGAGCACTCAGAGGAATTCAACCGCATCGTCGCTAACTTCATCGGCATCGACTAGAACAACGGGAACTTAAACGACGGTGCGCGTGGAGCAGCCGAGGTCACCCATCTATCGGTCGCCTCGGCTGCGCACATGACGCAGTCTCCAAGAAACCTCACGCTTAGTATATTTAAGGAATAGATCAATGACGACTACTGCAACCGATGCTCTGCAGTCTGTGGCCGAGGATCTCCTGGCTGCTTACGAAACCAGCCAAACGATCCGTCCACCGCGCGAGACCATCGCTAACCTCGACGTCTCTGGCGCTTACCGGATCCAGCAGCTCCAGGAACAAGCCTTCATCGACCGTGGCGAAAAGGTCATTGGCCGTAAAATCGGTCTGACCTCGCTGGCCATGCAGCGCCAGCTCGGTGTGGATAGCCCGGACTTCGGTTTCTTCAC
>NZ_JBQPQY010000020.1:0-27912 GCF_052266655.1 Corynebacterium sp. A21 | reverse complement strand
AATCGTGATCGACTCACCATCAGCACCGGTAGCACCACGCGGAACCGTAACCATCGAACCATCAGAGAAAGTGACCTCCAGGTCACCATCAGCATTAAGCGCCGAATCAGTCACCGTCACCGACGTGCCATCGACACCAGCGACCCCCGACACACCAGCCGGAACAATCATGACATTGCCATCAGAGAAGGTCACCGTCGAGTTACCAGCGGCATCAGTGGCAATCGAAACGATGCTAACTGACTCACCATCAGCGCCAGCAGCACCGGTCGCCGGCACATTGGTATCAACATCACCGATCCACCAGTTACCGTTCTCACCAATGCTCGGCGTCTGGCCATCAGCACCGTCAGCACCATCCTGACCAGCCTCACCCTTGGCAACAGTCACCAAAGAACCATCAGAGAACTCAATCACCGTATTGCCATTGGCATCAGCGGTCTGAGACAAAATCGTGATCGACTCACCATCAGCACCGGTAGCACCACGCGGAACCGTAACCATCGAACCATCAGAGAAAGTGACCTCCAGGTCACCATCAGCATTAAGCCCCGAACCAGTCACCGTCACCGACGCGCCATCAACACCATCGACACCCGACACACCAGCCGGAATCACCACGACATTGCCATCAGAGAAGGTCAGGGTGGTGGCCCCCGTCTCGGGATCGGTCACGTTTGTGACGACAGTCACGGAAGTGCCATTCTGGCCATCCGCTCCGGCGGCTGGAACACCGGTATCAACATCACCAATCCACCAATTGCCATTGGCACCGACCTCCGGAGTCTCGCCATCAACGCCGGGAGTGCCGTTAGGAACCTGGACCTGGCTACCGTCAGAGAAGATGATGGTGGTGTACTCATCACCCTGAATGACCTGAACGATCTCAAAAGGAGACATGATGACGTTGATACGGGCATTCTCAGCATCAACTGAGTCATCCGGATAGGTCACCACAACCGGAATCTCGAAAACCATCCCCGGCGGGGCAGTATCGGGAGCCGTGACGGTGAGCTCGCCGGTCACCGGGTCAATCTCGAAGGCCCATCCCGCCGGACGTCGCCAGTTCGGGTCGATCTCAAACACGGAGCCTGCCGGGATGGAGTCATCGCCGGTCTGCAGGACCGGGAGAGTCTCCCCGGCCTTGATCATCACCCAGTCATATCCAGGATTATGTGCATCGGCCAGCGGCCCGGTCGGATCATCGAAGTAGGTGTAGCCAACGGAGCCGGACCGGACTCCGTTGGTAGCCACGGACACAGCGACGAAGTCGAGCTCGGTACCTAGGTCAGCCCATGGCGGAGTCTGGAAGGTCACGGTTCCGTCATCCGGGTTAAGCACGAAATCCGTGATCGGGTAGTCGTTGACGTAAATGGTGTCGATTCCGGTGGGGCTACCCTCGTCATCCAGGTACGCCAGGCTGGTTCCACTCAAGGTCACTTCGGTGCCGCCGGCACGCGGCCCGCGGTCCGGATCGAGCCCCATAAGTGCGGGCGCCTGGAAATCCGCAGTGGCGGTCACGGTGGAACGCGAGACCGGCAGATCCACCACACCGCCGTCGGTGCCGAGACCAAGCAGCTCTACCCGGATCGGCTGGACGCTGAAATCCTGCGCGAGATCCGTCACAGAACCGGTGCGGGCATTCGGGCGGCCGGCGGTCGTGCCGGCTGCGGCAATCAGTTCGTTGGGCTGGTAATTGAGGGTCACCTGGGCGACCTCACCGAGGACATTATCGATCAGGTCGCTCAGTCCCACAGCTGCACCGGCACCCAGCAGAGAATTCACCGGGGTAAGCAGGTTGCTGATGATCGAGTTCAGAATGGTGACCTGCAGGTCACCATTCTCATCGGGCTGACCGAGAAGTCCCCCGAGTCCAGCAGTCAGTCCTTCAAGCAGCGGGGTCAGGAGCAGCCCGAGTATTCCGGTGTTAGTGGTAGTGGCCTGACCTGCAAGGATCTCAGCAAGAGTGCCTTCGATTCCCGTTGTGCCGAGCGGAGTAGAGATCCGGATGTTCAGCGAAGTCTGCAGCACACCGTCATTGAGGGTGTCGGTGATGCGCTCACTCAGCGACTCCAGCAGGCCGTCGACCGTGGTCACGATCTGGTTGAGCTGCTCCGCGTTGACCAGCGGGGTGTTGGGGTCGAGGTTGCTCAGGTTTTCCCCGTGCAGCTTCTCCAGGTTGACCATGACCTCGCCCGACTGCAGATCGATGGTCACCAGTTCATCCGCTGAGGTCAGCGGCTGCCCCAGCAGGGTGTCCAGGGTGGCCTCGAGGTTTGTGTTCGCGGTCAGGGTAATGCTTCCGATGCTCAGACCTTCGAGCAGCCCGCTGACCAGTCCGATGATCTGCCCACCGACGACCCCCTCCGAGCCGAGCAGCGCGTTGACGGTCTCATCGAGATTCGCGCCCAGTCCACCGGGCTCCACCAGTCCGCCGACCTGCTCGACCATCGGGCTGTGCAGGTAAAGCTCGGCGTTGGCCACAGCGTACTCCGAGGTGACCGCAGCCCCCTGGGCCTGCGCCATCGAACTGACCGCACCCAAACGTAGGGCGAGTTCATCGGCAATGCCATTAGTGATGCCACCCAGACCCAACTGGTCCAGCAGCGCGGTCAGCTGGAGGTTGGTCTCCACATTGCCAGCCTCCTGGGACGGGTCAGCGTTGATCGAACCGTCCTCATTGATTACACCGGCGGAAGCAATGGCTTCACCCGGTGACGGAGCAGAAGCATATGCACTGAGGACACCCGCACCCTCGGTGCCCAGATCGAGCAGACCCCGGCCAGAACCGTCATCCACCAACGGAATGGTGATTCCCCCGAGGTTGAGGTCGATGGCCTGCAGAGCGGAAAGATTGAGTTGGCTGGTCACCGGGCCATCGCCCTGGTTTTCCGGGAAGGACTGCTGGGCGTGAATCGCGGTGATCAGACCGTCGAGGATGCCCAGGTCTTCCTCGGCCACGAAGCCGCGGAGGAGGGAAAGATCAAGGACCAAGCCTTCCGCACGGGAAAGCTCCTGTCCAGTTTCCTGCGCAGCGGCCTCAGCCACCATCGTGGAGGAGAGCAGCGGATGCGCCGGGGCCGCAACTAAAACACCGCCGACAAGGGCGGTACTAGTGATGGTGGCGATGCCGAGTCGAATGCTGCGACGCAGCTTCTTAGATAATGCTGACGGTTGCGAGGTCAAGGAGCTCTCCTGGTGAGTTCTGTAGTGCATGTCGGTCCAGAGCGGGCACTTCCTACCAACTACACATACTTAGAAGAGGTAGCTGGTTAACTTATGTGCCATTAAGCCACCACTGACCCTAATCAAGGGGGCGCCAAATCTCACGGCCCTTCACAATCTCTATAACCGCCCGACAATCGCCCAATTCAGCAACTTTAAGGAGTCTTGCCTAAATAAATCCTAAACATCACCCCATGAACCCCACCAGTCACACCAGTAACATCAAACCATCTGAAATTTACCTGGGAACCGTTAAGGTAATCTCAATCACCTTCCAAATGGCACCCCCAAGTGTCCAAACTCACTTCCCCCCAAAACACGGCTGCCCCCAAAGTGGGGGCATCTAAGTTCCGGCGAGCAGAGTTCTGCCACATGGCATCGCCCCTTCGCCCCTGCTCAGGTCAACGCACCACTGCGGCAAGATCGCCCTTCGAAGTCAGCTCCCCTCGCTGACCCGGCCCCCGACGGCAAAACCCTGCAGGCAGTCCCCCGACCGCACAACAGGGCGAAACAGCCCCGCCCCCATCCCCCGAAAAAGTGCTACCCCACAACCCGCTTCAGTGCCGCCCCCAGCTCCTGTGCGCCGGCATCCACCGCTGCGGCCCAGTTCTTGGTGGCATCTTCATCGGCGCGGTCGCTGACCTGCTTGATCAAGGTCACCGGGATGCCGAACTCGGCGCCGATCCACGCGACGATGGATCCTTCCATTTCCACGAGGTCGGCGTTTTCCGCCAGTTTCATCCGGAGTTCGGAATCTGCCACAAAGCGGTCACCGGTGGCTAGGCGGGCGGTCTGATAGGAACCGGTGACGTCGAGGATCATGCGGTTGCGAATCCGCTTACCGGTGATCTGCGCGATGATGTCGCTATCAAAGTCGTGCTTGTATACCGAGGAAATCTCGAAGATGCCGCTGAGTCCGTTTTTCAGGGCGCCGGCGGAGCCGAAGTTGACCAGTCGGGAGGGCTTGCGGCCTTCTGCTTTGGCCGCCACCAGTGCCCGGGTCAGCGATACTGCCACGGCCACGGTACCTACTCCGGTGATCAGCAGTGGGTATTCGGAGGGCGCGTAGGCTGCTTCCTCAGCGGTCGCGGAGATGAGGAGCGGGGCGCCATCGATAATGTCCATGGCCATGATCCTAGTCCCCATCTTTCTCCCTGACCCGCCAACCGCCTCAGGGTCTGGGGCAGGCGATTATGCACAGCAAAAGAGGCCTTGCCTGGAGGGTGAACTCCGGACAAGACCTCTGAGGCATAATCCCCAAACCAGCAAATTATCGCGCCCGCACCGGCATTTCCTCAGCAAGCTCAGACTCAGCAAGCTCTGACTCCACAGACGCTGACTCGGCAGCGACCGAGGCAGCTGAAGCTTCTGCAACATCATCGGGTTCCACCAAGACTCCACTGACCACCGCAGCAGCAGCTGCATTCGCCTTGGCCCGGCGGTAGCCGAGGAGGGACAGGCCCACGCCGATAACGGCCAGCACCACGCGCAGCAGGGTCACCCCTTCGCCGTCGATACCGATCAAGCCCAGCATATTCGGCAGGTTCAGCACGACGAGCGCGGTGCCGACGATCCCGCCGAGGGCCGCCGGGTTGAGCTTGGTCACTGCCAGTGCCGCGATCGGTGCGGCGAGCGCACCGCCGATCAGCAGCGCAGCCACGGCGGCGAGGTTGGACACCAGGTCATCCCACATGCCGAGGGCAAAACCGGCGGTCGCGGCGGCGGTGACCAGGAATTCCGCAGTGTTGACGGTACCCACCACGCGGCGTGGTTCGGTGCGTCCCAGAGACAGCAGCGTGGAGGTGGTCACCGGCCCCCAGCCGCCACCGCCGGTGGCATCCACGAAGCCGCCGAAGAGACCCAGGCCGCCGAGGAAGCTGGTGTTGTAGCCCTTCTTCGATAGTTCGCGGCGGATCTTGCCCTGGGAGAATCGCCAGACCAGGTTCATGCCGATGGCGGTGAGGATGGCCGCGGTGATCGGGGCCGCCATCTCGGTGGAAAGGTTCGAGAGGACGGTGGCGCCGAGGAAGGCGCCGACAGCACCCGGCACCGCAAGTTTGAAGACGATCTTCCAGTCGACGTTGCCGAAACGCCAGTGGCTGAAGCCGGAGACCAGGGTGGTTCCCAGTTCAGCCGTGTGTACCACTGCGCTGGCGGAGGCTGGGCCCAGGCCCGCGAGGATGATGAGGATGGTGGTGGAAGTGGCGCCGAATCCCATGCCCAGACCGCCATCGACGAGCTGCGCGGCAAAGCCTGCTATCGCGATGAGAATGAGTGTTTTCATGATGAGGTCCTTGGGTGAGATCAGTGTGAACGGGCCAGTGCGGCCAGTTCCTGCCGGTATCGCTTTTCGACGACCCCGGCGAGATCAACGCCGAGCGGTGCGCTGGCGGTGAGCTGCGCGCCCGTCGCAAAGCTGATGCGATCTAGTTGGGTGGTCACCTTGTCCAGCAGCAGGCCATCTGCGACGAAGAGCGGAAGCAGGTGGATGGCGCGGTGCCGCAGGGCAGTTTCAATCAGTCCGGCGCCACCCCGGCCCGGCCCACCGGTGGCGGGCAGCACCTCGATGCTCGCCCCGGTGAGTTTTCCCACCTGCTGTGCCAGATCGATGACATCCTGGTTGGCGGCCATGTTGGAGGAGCCGACCGAGTAGAGCACGATATGGGATCCAGCCGGGGCATCCACCCGAACCCGCGCCGCCAACACCTGCGCCACCGAGGTTCCAGTGCCCAGCCCGGCAGCCAGATGCAGCCGCAGTCCGGAGGTGTCCAACGCCTGGCGGAAAACCGCCGGCACATCGAGGCGGGCGTGGAAGGCGCGGGTGAACAGCAGCGGCACCACCACCGCCTCGGTCACCCCGGCCGCCGCCAGCTGGGAAGCTGCGGCAGGCAGATCAGGGGCGGTGAAGTCAAGGTGGGCGGCCAGGGTGGGCACGCCCAAGGCCATGCCCGCCGCCTCGCTCAGCTGGCACACGAGGGGTTCCGCTGACTGGTGTCGGGAACCATGTGAGAGCGTGATCAAGGCGGTGGTCATGGCGATTTCTCCTTAGCGCAGGCGGTGGCCGACGAGGCCGGCCGCCAGGGTGTTGCCGTTGCCCTGGTCGATCAGCAGGAAGGAGCCGATCGCCCCACGGGCGGCATAGTTTTCGATGGGCAGTTCAGCCGCGATATCGATCTGTACATGGGCGATATCGTTGAGGCCGAAGGTCTCGGGGGCCTCACTATCGGTGATTCCGTCAATGTCGAGCAGACGCTCGATCGCGCTGACGCGGCCACGGATCAGCTGGGCGCCGTAGCGCACCTTGACCGCGGCACCGACCTTGAGAGAACGATCGGAAAGACCCACCACGGTGGCCTCGAAGCTGCGGACCGCCGCGGGACGATCCTCACCGGCGATGAGGTCACCGCGGGTCAGATCAACATCGGTGGCCAGGCGCAGGACCACGGACTCGCCGGCACCAGCGGATTCCAGGGGGCCGTCGGCGCTGTCAATGCCGGCCACGGTGCTGGTGCGTCCCTCACCGAGCTGGACGGTATCGCCCAGGGCGATCTCCCCGGCGTCGATACGCCCGGCGTAGCCGCGGTAATCGCTGGCGTGCTCGCGGATGACGTACTGGATGGGGAAACGGAAGCCCAGGTCATGGGCGCGGCCACGGGAGACCTCCACGGTCTCGAGGATCTCGAGGACAGTGGGTCCGGTGTACCAGTCCATGTTGGTGGAGGGTTCCACGACATTATCGCCCAGCAGCGCGGAGATCGGGACGATGCGGACGTCCTCCACTCCCAGGACGGAAGCCGCAGCGGTGAACTCCGCCTCGATCTCCCGGAAGGTGTCCTCGGAGAAATCAACCAGGTCGATCTTGTTCACGGCCAGCACCACGGTGCGCACGCCCAGCAGGGCGGCCACATTGAGGTGGCGACGCGTCTGCTCGACCACGCCGTGGCGGGAATCGATCAGCAGGACCACGACCTGGGAGGTGGAGACACCGGTGACAGTATTACGGGTGTACTCCACATGGCCCGGGGTGTCGGCCAGGATGAAGGAACGCCGGTCGGTGGCGAAGTAGCGGTAGGCCACGTCGATGGTGATGCCCTGTTCGCGCTCGGCGCGCAGGCCATCAACCAGCAGCGACAGGTCCAGGCCATCGAAGCCACGGTCAGCGGAGGTGCGCTCCACGGAGGCGAGCTGATCTGCCAGCACGGACTTGGTGTCATGCAGCAGCCGACCGACGAAGGTGGACTTGCCGTCATCCACGGAGCCGGCGGTGCACAGTCGCAGGGTCTCGCGGTGGGCGAGTTTCTGGGTGGCGGAGTCGAGGGTGGGGGCGGTCATCAGAAGTAGCCTTCCTTCTTGCGGTCTTCCATGGCGGATTCGCTGAGTCGGTCATCAGCGCGGGTGGCTCCACGTTCGGTGAGCGTGGAGGTGGCGATCTCGGCGATCACATCATCGATGGTGCTGGCTTCCGAGAGCACGGCACCGGTGCAGGACATATCGCCCACGGTGCGGAAGCGCACGGTCTTGGTGACGAGCTCCTCGCCCTTCTTCGGCCCACCCCACTCGCCGGCGGTGAGCCACATGCCGTCGCGCTCGAAGACCTCACGGTCATGGGAGAAGTAGATCGGGGGCAGCTCAATGCCGCGGGCACCGATGTACTCCCAGATGTCCGCCTCGGTCCAGTTGGAGATCGGGAAGACCCGGATGTTCTCACCCGGGAGGTGGCCACCGTTGTAGAGGGTCCACAGCTCGGGGCGCTGGCGGCGGGGATCCCAACCACCGAAGGAATCACGCACCGAGAACACGCGCTCCTTGGCTCGCGCGCGCTCCTCATCACGGCGGGCGCCGCCGAGGACGGCATCATAACCCTGCTCGGCGATGGTCTCCACCAGGGGGACGGTCTGCAGCGGGTTGCGGGTGCCGTCGGGGCGTTCCTGCAGCTCACCGCGGTCGATCCAGTCCTGGACCTTGGCCACGCGCAGCCGGGCACCGGTGCGCTCGACGAGGTTGTCGCGGAACTCCAGGACCTCGGGGAAGTTGTGACCGGTGTCCACGTGGAGCAGCTCGAAGGGAACCGCGGCCGGTGCAAAAGCCCGGCGCGCGAGCTCATAGACGACGACGGAGTCCTTGCCGCCGGAGAAGAGCAGGCCGATCTTGTCGAACTGGCCGGCCACCTCGCGGAGGATGTGGATGGACTCGTTCTCGAGGTCCTTCAGGTGAGGGCTAAGTACTGATTCAATGGCAGTGGTCATGAGTGCAGTCCGCATTCTGTCTTGGTGGAACCGGCCCAGCGGCCGGCCCGGGGGTCTTCACCCTCGGCGACGGGCAGGGTGCAGGTTTCGCACCCGATGGAGGGGTACCCCTGCTTGGTCAGGGGGTGGATGATCAGTTCTTCTTTCTCGATGTACTCTTCGGTCTCCGCCAACGACCAGGTGATGATCGGGGAGATCTTCAACCGGCCGGTGGCATCCAGACTCAACGCCGGCGCCTGGGCCCGGGTCGGCCCATCCGCGCGACGCAGCCCGGTCACCCAGCCCGCATAGGGCGAGAGGTTCACCGCGAGCGGTTCCATCTTGCGCATCCGGCAGCAGGCCGTCGGATTGCTGCGGTAGAGGTTGAGCCCGTAGATCGAGTCCTGCTCCCGGCGGGGCAGGATCGGCAGCGCGGTGACCAGCTCCTGCGGGTAACGCTTGTCCACCTGCTGTGCTACTTCGAGGGTTTCCGCGAAGTGGTAGCCGGTGTCCAGGAAGAGGAAATCCGCCTGCGGCAGGTGCGCCGCCGCAAGCTCGGCCAGCACGGTGTTCTCCATGGAGAGGGTCACCGCGACCTTGCCCGGGACGTGCTCGGCGGCCCAGGCCAGGATCGTCGCGGCGTCAGCGTCATAGAGCTTGTCCGCCCACTCCGCGACGAGCTCGGCATTGCGCGTGGCGACATCCGGGTCCAGCGGCGTGGTGCTGCTCGGCCCGGCTGGGCTGATCTCGGGATCCGTGGTTCCGGCGGCACCTGGCTGGGCGCCTGGGGACTTCAGGGCATTGAACTGGGTGAAAGTCATGGTGTGCTACTTCGCCTCTCCGGCTTTCGAAGCTTCCTTGCGGGCCAGGCTGGCCCGCAACGCATCATTGGTGGACAGGGACGGGTTCGGCTGGTGCTGGGAATCGTTCTGCCCGTGGAACATCACCGAGAACACCCGGGCACATTCCTGGCAGCTCCAGGCGAACTCGCCCTCCTCATCCGGGTAGAGATCCTCACCGGCGCAGTAGGGGCAGTACTGCGGGTGATTCCGGTTCGGGTTCGGCTTGCGGCGGAAATTCACTGCAGCTGTTCCTCTGGCGCACGCTGTACCCATTCGCGGAAGAGCTCGCCCTCATTGCTCTCCGCCTGGAAGTTTCCGACCACGCGGGAGACGTACTCGCCGACATCCTTGGCCAGCACCTTGTGTCCCTTGAGCTTGCGGCCGAAGTTCGGGTCCAGGCTCATGGAACCACCGAGGTGGACCTGGAAGCCCTCCACCTTTTCGCCGTTCTCATCGGTGACGGTCTGGCCCTTGAAGCCGATATCGGAGACCTGGGTGCGGGCGCAGGAGTTGGGGCAGCCGTTCAGCGCGATACTGATCGGGGTGTCCAGATTTCCGATGCGCTCCTCCAGTTCATCCACCAGTTCGATGGCCAGGGCCTTCGTGGTGGTGTGCGCCAGCTTGCAGAATTCCAGGCCGGTGCAGGAGATGATCCCGCGGCGGAACTCACTGGGACGCGGGTAGAGGCCGATGGCGGAGAGTTCCGCCTCCAGCTCCGGGACGATCTCCGCAGTCAGATCCAGGAAGAGCAGTTCCTTGTCCGCGGTGGTGCGGATCCGCTCAATGCCGAATTTCTCGGCGATGCCGGCGATCTCGATCAGCTGCTCGCCGGTGGTGTGCCCCACCGTCGGCTTCACGCCGAGGTAGAGCTTGCCGTCGCGTTGCTTGTGCAGGCCGATGTGGTCCCGGTTGCCCGGGTTGATCGGCTGGTGCGGACCATCCGCCAATGCGTAGCCCAGGTACTCGTCCTCGAGAACTTCCCGGAATTTTTCCACGCCCCACTGGGCGACCAGGAACTTCAGGCGGGCGCGGTTGCGCAGGCGACGGAAGCCGTAGTCACGGAAGATCCCGGCCACTGCGGCCCAGACCTCCGGTACCTGTGCCAGGGAAACCCAGGCACCCAGCGACTGCGCGAGCATCGGGTTCGTGGACAGGCCACCACCGACGAAGACCTCGAAACCGGGGCCGAGCTCCGGGTGCTCACTGCCGATGAAGGCGACATCCTGGATCTCGTGGGTGACGTCCTGGCGACGGTTGCCCGAGATGGCGGACTTGAACTTACGCGGCAGGTTCTGGAACTCATCGGTGCCGATATAGCGGCGCTGGATCTCCTCGATCGCGGGAGTGCCATCGATGACCTCATCGACGGCGACGCCGGCGACCGGGGAACCGAGGATCACGCGCGGCACGTCACCGCAGCCCATCAGGGTGCTCAGTCCGACGGATTCCAACTTCTCCCAGATCGTGGGCACATCCTCGATCCGGATCCAGTGGAGCTGGATGTTCTGGCGGTCAGTGAAGTCGGCGGTGCCGCGGGCGTAGTCCCGGGAGATCTCGCCGACCACGCGCAGTCGTTCCGGGGAGGCCATGCCGCCGTCGAAACGCACCCGCATCATGAAGTACTTGTCGGAGAGGTCGTAGGGCTCCATCTGCCCGGTGTGCTCGGTGCCCAGGTTCTGCTTGCGCTGGGTGTAGATGCCCAGCCACTTGAAGCGCTTGAGGACATCCTCCTCCGGGATGGAGTCAAACCCCTCCTTGGAGTAGGTATCAATGACCCGCTGCTTGGCGTTGAGCGCCGGATCCTCCTGCTTGACCTCTTCATCGCGGTTCAGCGGAGTGGTGCCGTCGATCTTCCACTGGCCCTCCGGCTTCTTGGCGCGGGCAGGCCGAGCTGCACGTTCCGGGACGACCGTAGTGGGTGACATGACTGCTCCTTGACTCAAATTCTCTTCGCTGTGGCCTGGTGCATCCCGGTTAAGGGCCGCGCCAGGTTCGTACTGAACTGTCTATCCGTGTCTTGCTGTGTTGCCCTGGCGAAGTGTGTTCCAGCTGATGTTGCCAGGGTTCCGCATCCTCCGCAGAGGATGGCGACTGCCCAAGAATCTATCCGTACCGAGCGGTCTGCCACAAGACTTAATTTCACACCGGATACTTTAGGGTGGGCTAATTAGTTCAACCAGAGGCACATTGAACTGGCCCTATTGTGAATATTCGGCCTGAATAAAATAGACAGACCGGTATGCTATCGGGAATTAATCATGAATATAATCCCGCCAAAGTCTTGGAATCCGGTTAAATCGATGATAGCTTTCCAGACCAAGCGGTCTATGATCCTTGCACCACTGCGATTCCCCCGGCTGTTGAGGTCGGCCGCTGGACCGGTTCCGCTACTGGCACCACCGCCGAGGGAAATACGCCGCTGACAGAAATTGTTGAATCAAGTTGGGGACATTGAAAGTCCCAGCCGATCATTGATGAACCTCACCTGCAGCATCAGTTACCGCACCAGCCACATATTCGAACCTGCCCCTGAGAATCCGCAGCCTGCGCTGCACCCCACCAAAGAATGTTCCGAAAGGTAAAACGCAGTCATGACTGAAACTTCCCGCCCCTTGCGCGTCGCCGTCATCGGTGCCGGCCCCGCCGGCATCTACGCCTCCGACCTCCTCATCAAGTCCGACCTGGATATCCACGTCGACCTCTTTGAGCAGATGCCGGCACCTTTCGGTCTGATCCGCTACGGCGTCGCCCCGGATCACCCGCGCATCAAGGGCATCGTGAAGTCGCTGCACAACGTGCTGGACAAGCCGCAACTGCGCCTGCTGGGCAATATCGAGGTAGGTAAGGACATCACCGTCGAGGAGCTGCGCCAGTACTACGACGCCGTGGTCTTCTCCACCGGTGCCGTCACCGACCGCGAACTCAACATCCCCGGTATCGAGGCCCAAGGTTCCTGGGGTGCCGGCGAGTTCGTCGGGTTCTACGACGGCAACCCGCGCTTCGCACGTTCCTGGGATCTCTCCGCCGAGTCCGCTGCCGTGATCGGCGTGGGCAATGTGGGCCTGGACGTGGCCCGCATCCTGGCCAAGACCGGCGAGGAACTCAAGGTCACCGAAATCCCGGACAATGTCTACGAGTCCCTGGCCAAAAACCAGGCGAAGACCGTCCACGTCTTCGGCCGCCGGGGCCCCGCCCAGGTGAAGTTCACCCCGCAGGAGCTCAAGGAACTCGACCACTCCGGCACCATCAACGTGGTCGTCGACCCCGAGGACATCGACTACGACGCCGCCTCCGAGGAAGCCCGCCGCGCCTCCAAGTCCCAGGACCTGGTCTGCCAGATTCTCGAGGGCTACGCCATGCGCGAGCCGAAGGACGCCCCGCACACCCTGCAGATCCACCTCTTCGAATCCCCGGTCGAGGTTCTCACCGAGAACGACCAGGTTGTGGGCCTGCGCACCGAGCGCACCAAGCTCGACGGCAAGGGCGGCGTCGTGGGCACCGGCAACTTCACCGACTGGCCCGTCCAGTCCATCTACCGCGCCGTGGGCTACAAGTCCGATCCCATCGCCGGTGTCCCCTTCGACGATGAGCGCAACGTCATCCCCAACGATGGCGGCCACGTCCTGGACAATGCCGGCGTCGAAGAAATCCCCGGGCTCTACGCCACCGGCTGGATCAAGCGCGGCCCGATCGGCCTGATCGGCAACACCAAATCCGACGCCCGCGAAACCACCGACATGCTGCTTGCCGACGCCGCCGCCGGCAAGCTCACCGCCCCCGCCCGCCCCGAGCAGGGCGCCATCATCGAGCTTCTCGACGATCGCGGCATCGCCTACACCACCTGGGAAGGCTGGTACCGCCTCGACGCCGCCGAGCGCGAGCTCGGTGAGCCGGAAGGCCGCGAGCGTAAGAAGATCGTCGACTGGGAAGAAATGGTCAAGCATGCCAAAGCGGTGCCGGTGCACGCGCAGTAATTGATCGCAGTTGAGATCGGGGCGACCTTATTAGGGTCGGTCTTGAGGTCCGGCGTCCCGAATGCAGGACGGTCTAAGCCATCTTGGATACAAAACTGGCTGGACCGTCCTGCACTCCTCACACCGAGGTGTGGGACCTCACCCAGTCGAGGTCCGGCGTACCGAATGCAGGACGCCTCAGACCTTCCCGTGCACAGAACACCCCGAACCGTCCTGCACTCCCCACCACCAGGACCATCAAGCCACCGAAACCACCGACACTGCCGCGTACTTCCCCACCTCGGCCACAAACTCCTCATCATGGCAGCAGAGCACCAACGCTCCCCCGCCCTGGAGATAGTCCGCCAACCCGTGGTGGAACGCACTCCTTCCGGCGCGATCGAGCCCCACATCGGGTTCATCCGCCAGGAGAACCTCGGAGCTCCGGGCCAGTTCCGCGGCGAATTGTGCCAGCCGCAGGCCCCGTTGGCTCAGATCCAGGGGATGTTCCCCACCATCTAGTCCGAAGCGCTCCCGCAGTCCGGCATCGGGCACCATCGCTGCGGTGTCCACGTCGATGACCTGATCCTCGGCGTCCTGGAGCATCAAGCCAATTCGATATGAAGGTGGCGCGGCACCATCGAGTCCGACCATCGCCCGCAGCAGGGTGGATTTTCCCGAGCCATTGGGTCCTTGCAACCACAGCACTCCGCCCCGGGGCACCTCAAGGTCGACCGGTCCGACGCTGAATCCGCTGGCACGTGGCCCGCGGGACTGCCACCACCGGCGTTTATTCCTACCCCGTTGGCCCGCCACACCGGCAAAGCGGATACTTCCACCTCGCGGCATGACCTGGGCAGGAAAGGAGACATCCGCAGCTGCCTCACCAAGGTATTCCGTCGGGACATTCGGCAACCAGGTCCGGTGGCCGGCCACCACCACCTCAGCATCCAACTTGAGCAAGAAGGAAGCCAGCAGCGTCCGGGAGTGTGGGTCCAGGCCGGCGAAGGGGTCGTCGAGAAGCACCAGAGGGGCATCGAGGATGAGCACCGTGCCAATGGCCAGGCGTCGGGTCTGCCCACCGGAGAGCTGGTTCGGGGCGTGCTCGAGGAGGTCGAGCAGGTCGAGGGCGGCGGCGATCTCCCGGATCCGCCGCTGCATCTCCGGCGCGGAGACCCCGCGTTGCTCCAGTCCAAAGGCCAGTTCCTCCGCCACGGTATCGCGGAGGTAGGTCAGATGTGCGCGGGGGTCGGCGGTGAGCATCACGGCCTCCGGGTTCGACTCATAGCGGGAGGTCAGCTGGCGGGTCAGTCCGGAACCGGAGGCGCCGACCAGTTGTCTCACCCCCACAGGACCACCCCGACCGCGGCCAGGGGCAGCAGCCAGCGCAGGAGCTTTTCGCTCATGGGATCCGGCACCGGACGCAGCACGGTGCGCGGGCCCCGACGATCCAGGCCCGCCACCTCCAGCGGGATCGCGCGGGCGGCGCCGTTGGTGAGCAGTGTGGTGATCAGGGGCACCGCCACAAAACGCAGTGCTTTGACGGGACCACGCACCGGGCGGCCACGGAGTTTATTGGCGTCACGCACCGCCGCCAGGGCATCGCGGCCCTGCGGCAGCAGCTGCACCGCGGAGCCGAGAATATACGCCAGGCGGGATCCCAACCAGCGGTGTCCCTGCGCCGCCTTGGCCAGCTCCGGCACGGTGATCGCGGCTGCGGCGGTGAGGAAGGCAGACATCAGGGCCACAAAGCGCAGGGACAATTCCCCGGCGGTCTGCAACCCGTCCAAGGTGACCACCCAGAACAGCGGCTCCGTTCCGAAGGGGGCGTGGACCAGGAGCATCGACAAACCCACCGGGATGGCCAAGGCCAGCGTTGCGGCGGGCACCGCCAGGCTGCGCAGCTGCAGAACCGCGATCAGCTGTGCCACCACCAGGACCGTCACGCTCAGGCTAGGTTGATTGACCCCGAGCACCAGAATCCAGGTGCTCATAGCGGCCATCAACCAAGTCAACGGGTTAGTCATTCAGCACTGACTACTTTCGGGGCCAGTGCCCGCCGGGTTTTCCGGGGCAGCGTCTTGACCACCAGGAAGACCAGGGCCAGCACAATCGCCTTGTCCAGTGGATCAGAGATGAAGGACTGCCAGGTCACCGAGGCGATCAAGGAATTACCCATCTCGCGGAAGAGACTGACCATCGCGCCAGTACCCACTCCGGCGGTGCCACCGTAGACGAAGGCCGCCACCGGTGCCGCGACCGCGCCGGTCACCAGACCGATCATCGCGCCCGAGAGCAACGCCAGGAAGATATTGCGGAAGCCACCACGGTGGATCGCCACCCCCGCTAACCAGCCGGTGAGCGCGGAACCAGCGGCGAAGGGCAGGGCCAGCGGGTTGAACAGCGCCCACACCACCGAGCTCAGCGCACCGGTGGCCAGGCCCGCGCGGGGTCCGGCGAGTGCTGCCACCAGCACAGTTCCCACCGCATCCAGGTAGAGCGGCACGCCGATGGAGCCGACCACCTGGCCGATGAGGATGTTGAGGATCAGCGCCACCGGGATGATCGCGATGGTGCGGGCGGGAAGATTCGGGAGCACTCCGATGAGCAGCAGAATCGTGCCGCCGACATAGCCGCCGAGGGTGATCAGTGCTTCGGTGGAACCACCGACGGAATCCCAGTCGGTGGGGCGCACCAGCACCAGATAAAGCCAGGTGGCGGCGATGAGCAGACCACCGAGGCCGATGAGTAGGCGCTGAGGGATCGAGTATCCAGAGAGTTGTGACATGCGGTGAAAACCCTTCATGGGTGCACCCTTGATCGCAGGTGCTTCGGAGGCGGGGAGCTCCGCCCTATGTCACCTCGGGCCGAGCTCAGGAATTCAGGGGTTGAGTATATCGCTGGGAGTGGGGATCAGGAAGTGAGCTTTTCCTCCGACACCTTGGCCAGCACCCGCGCGGCACGCAGCAGTTCCGCTCGCGCGGCCGGGATGTCCACGCTGTAGACCAGCCGGGCATTGGTCTGGCCGCCACGAGCTAGCTCAGCGGTGGTGGTGGTGCCGCGCAGCTTCTCGTCCTCCGCTGCCACGCTGACGTGGACGTCCACCGTCTTGTAGGGGATGCGGTCCAGGGCGATCATGCAGGTCAGCAGGTCATGGATCTGCGCGAGGTAGCCCTCCCCCTGGTTCTGGTGGAACTCGAAGTAGAAGCGCAGGATATTCGGGAGGAAACGTGCGATCGGGGTGATCCCGAGGGCGTCGACAAGTTCTTTGAGCAGCACCGGGTCGAGGGTGAACTGCTCGGTCACCCCCAGTGAGCAGACGGTGATTGGGTCGATGGCCTGCGCGAATACCTCCCGCGCGGCATACGGATCCACCCAGCTATTCCATTCTGCGGTGGGTGTGGTGTTGCCCGGGTAGTCATAGGCCCCACCCATCAGCGTGGTGTTGGAAACCGGCCCGAAGTCCGCAAGGTTGGTGGCCGGCCCCGTCACGATCAGCCGGAGATCCGGGTGGTTGCGGAGGCTACTGCGCCACAATTCCCGCCAACCCCCGATCTGCGCCAGCATCATGGGTTTCACATATCCGAGCCCATAGGATCCGTGGGTTTCCGGGGTGGTCACCAGTGGAACCTTGCTGGGTCCGCGCCGACCGGGATAGGCCGGAACCTCCGAGAGGTGGCAGCGGTCAAGCACCCAGCGGGTATTCGCGGAAGCCTGCATGACATCGACGTTGCCGGCGGAGGTGCTGGCGCCGACCAACTGGATCGTGCCCTCATGGTGGAGGGCCGCCAGGTAGGTCAGTGCGAGGGCATCGTCGATGCCGGTGTCACAGTCGATGAGCACGGAGATCATGAGACGAGCTTAAGCGAGGGGGTGCTCTCCCACCTGGACAGCCGCACCTCGCCATCCCCCGTTTCACTGTCACCCACCCGAGCTGGCTCGCCGCCCAGTGCCAAAACACCACCCCAAACCCTAAACTCAACACTCATGAACAACCCGGCCACCGTGCCAACAGAAATCCACCCGGACCGCCGCCGGGTCCTCACCGGCCTGATGTTCGCCCAGGTGATGATCGGCCTTTCCAATGGCATCACGCTCTCCATGGGTAGTTTGCTGGCGGCTTCGCTAGCCGGCCCGGCCTGGGGCGGCTCGGCCGCCACCCTGACCACTATCGGGGCCGCCATCTTCGCGGTGCCGCTGGCCCGGATGGTGCAACGATATGACCGCCGCATCTCGCTGAGCACGGGCATGCTCTTCGGTTGTCTCGGCGCACTGCTGGCCATCCTCGGCGCCCAACTCAGCCTCTTCCCCGTGGTCCTGATCGCTTTTCTCTTCCTCGGGGCGATGACCACGGTCAACCTCCAAGCCCGCTTCGCCGCCACCGATGTGGCCAATGAAAAGACCCGCGGCAGCGACCTCTCGCTCGTGGTCTGGGCCACCACCATCGGCGCGATCGCCGGCCCGAACCTCTTCACCCCCAGCGCGGACTTCAGCCGGGCCATCGGCCTGGAGGAACACGCCGGCGCCTACCTGCTCTGCCTGTTTGGCCAGCTCATCGCCATCATTGTCTGGCGGTTCACCCTGCCGAAGGGCCTCAAACCCGCCCGCGACACCTCGCCGGACACCACCAGCTCAACGCTGACTCCCCTGGCCCGGCGCGCCATCATCTCCGTGGCCATCGCACATTTCGCCATGGTCGGCATGATGTCCATGGCGGCCGTCCACATGCAGGGCCACGGCGCGGGCCTGACGATCATCGGTTTCACCATCAGTCTGCACATCGCGGGCATGTACGCGCTGGCCCCGCTCTTCGGTTTCCTCACCGATAAATTCGGCCGCCGCCTGAGCATCTTCCTCGGCTTCGGCATGCTCCTGGCCGCCGCCCTGCTTCTGGTGTTGTGGCCGGAGCCGCAGTGGTCGGTCATCGCCTCGATGATTCTGCTCGGCCTGGGCTGGAACTCCACCCTCATCGGCTCCTCCGCACTGCTTAACGACGCCACCCCCACCCGCCACCGCGCCCATGCCCAGGGCCGCAGTGACCTGGTGATGAACCTCGCCGGGGCCACCGGCGGTCTGCTCGCTGGCCCGATGCTCGCGCTGGCGGGCATGCCCGGGTTAGCGGGGCTGGTGTTTGTGGTGGTGGCGGTCCAGGCGGGGTTGATGGCCCGGCGGGGTTAGGGGCTGCAGGGCGGCGCCGCCCTCAGGGGCGCGGCGGTGTACTTCTACTGATCCCCGAGGTTGAAGACTTCCGGGTTCACCGAGTGCGGCGCCTCCTCTTCCCTCGCCATCGCGATCGCGTTCAGGGCGCTGATCTCGGACATCTTGGCGCGCACCGGCTCGGTGGCGGAACCGATATGCGGCAGCAGCACGGTGTTTTCGAGTTCCGCCAGGCCCGGAGCCAGGGCAGGTTCCTGCTCATAGACATCCAGACCGGCGGCGGCGATCTCGCCGGACTTCAGGGCATCGACCAAGGCGGTTTCATCCACCACTGGGCCACGCGCTGTGTTGATCAGAATCGCGCTGGGCTTCATCTTCGCCAGCACCTTGGCATTCACCAGGTGCTGGGTCTGCAAGGTCAGCGGCACATGCAGTGAGAGATAATCCGAACGCTCGACCAGCTCCGCCCATCGCACCTGGGTGACCTTGCCGGCGAACTCACCGAGCTCCTCCTGACTGACCTCACGGTGCGCCGGCGGGCGCGGGGCGAAGATGATCTCCATGCCGAAGCCCAGAGCCCGCTTTGCCACCGCCCGGCCAATCCGGCCAAAGCCCGCCAAGCCCAGCGTCGCCCCGGTGAGGTCCTTGCCCAGCAGCATCTCCGGCTCCCATCCGTGGAACTTGCCGTCCCGGACAAACTGATCCGCCTCAACGATGCGTCGGGAGGTGGCCAGGAGCAGCGCGAAGGCGATGTCGGCAGTGGCGTCGGTAAGCACGCCCGGGGTATTAGCCACCTGGATGCCGTAGTCGGTGGCAGCGAGGACATCGATGTTGTTGTAACCCACGGCGTAGTTGGATACCCCCTTGATACGGGCATCGGCGATGAGATCCGCATCGATCTGATCACGGAGCTGGGTGAGCACCACGTCATAGTCACCGGAGGCGGTGAGCTCGCGCAGCTGCTCATAGCTCGGCGGCTCAGGCAGGAGAGTGACCTCGCCTGCGTCCTTCAGGAGGGAAAGTCCCGGGCCGGGGATATCGGTGGTAACCAGGAAACGTGCAGTCATGGCGTCTCACTTCTCACAGGAACTCGGCTTTGGTGTTGCGATTTCGGTGTGCTTTGGTGTTGCGGCCAGACTAGCCGAAGTGGCGGGAAGGTTGAAGGGGGTTGGAGGGCCGGTGGTCGCAGCTGAGGTCCGCGCACAAAATCCCGAATGACTGAGCTTCCACACCTCTGCCAGATCCGCTGCCCAGTCACCAGCTACGCTCTTCGCCGACATGGACGGGTGCACCGCCAGCCCCTCACCCCGCCAATCCCTACCCCCAAAAAGGGGCACTTGGGAGAGGGTCCCGTATAGGGGTGCCCTCGTTCATTGCACGTGGTCCGCACACTGTTACAGGCCCCCTCACCCCCGCCGGTTCCCCCACAAAAAATTCGCCGCAGGTAAGCAATTTCTCAAAGGGCAAAGGTACAGGAAACTAACAGGAGGATCATAAAAAGACGGGATGGAAGCGCACAATCTCCCCGGAATGCTTTCCTTGACCGAGCAGCGGAATCAACGCCAAGATAGGTGATACGACATCCTGAGCGGGTGTCACACAACCAGAAGACCACACCAGTTAACGACTGGTACCCCAAAAGGAGATTTTTATATGGATATCGCCATCTACCAGGACGCTCTCGTTAACTTCGAAGGACTCGGCCAGAGCATCAACACCGGCCTGCAGACCGCCGCAGAATTCTGGGCCCAGGGCTTCAACCTGTTCGGTGGGAACACCGCCACTGTGGAGACCGAGACCCCGGTCACCGGGACCTCCCAGATCCAGGCTGACATTGAGGCCGCAATCGCTGCTTTTGGTTCCTCCGCTGCTGAGGCTCCGGCGGCTCCTGAGGCCCCGAGCATCGAGAACGAGCTGGAGATCGGCCTGGAGACTGGCGTCGAGGCCAACCTCTAATATCCCCTGCGGGATAAGCCTCATACGAGAGCTGAAGGCGGCACGGGACATCTTGTCCCGTGCCGCTTTCCCTTTCGCCCAGTATGAAGGGTAGGTCTCGAGAATCACGCCAATGACCTTCCCCAGAGAGTCATTGGGCCAATCCTCGAGACCTAAACGTCAAACCCCAGGTCAGCATCAGGTCAGCCAGGCCAGAACCAGGTCAGAGCCCTAACCAGCATCAGGTCAGCCAGGCCAGAACCAGGNTCGAGACCTAAACGTCAAACCCCAGGTCAGCATCAGGTCAGCCAGGCCAGAACCAGGTCAGAGCCCTAACCAGCATCAGGTCAGCCAGGCCAGAACCAGGTCAGAGCCAGGTCAGAGTCCTAGCCAGCATCAAGCCAACCAAGTCAGCCAGGCAACACCCCCACGCCAAACCCACCATGTGGGTTAACCTCTCAAGCATGAGCACGAATGAGAAGCCGTCCACGGCCCCGCAGAAGCCCTTGCTGGTGCTGAGCAAGATCAGTGCCATTCTGGATGCTTTCACCTTGACCCGCCCCACACTCTCGCTCAGTGAGATCCGGGAGGCCACGGGGATGCCGACGTCGACGGTGCAGCGGCTGGTGACCAATCTGGTGTCCCAGGGTTTCCTGGATCGGGAGGATGATTCTTTCCGCATCGGCATGAAGATGGCGTATTGGGCGGCGCCGGCGACCCGTGGTGTCGAGGTGCTTGATCTTTTCAATCCGTTGCTCAAGGAGCTGCGGGATCTCACCGGGGAGACGGCGTGTTTCTTCCGTCCGGAGCAGGAGTACCGGGTGTGTGTGGCGATGGCGGAGACCCGTCATACGCTGCGGCGGGCGATGCGGGTGGGTGCGATTCTGCCGCTTTATGCGGGTTCGGCCAGTCAGGTGTTGTTGGCCTGGAATCCTGAGTTGTTGCAGAAGGTCAAGGACACGCCGCTGCAGCCGTTGACCGAGGCCACCATCACCTCCCCCGAGGAGCTGGAGGCGGCGGTGAAGCGGACCCGTCGCGATGGGTTTTCCATCACCACCGGTGAGCGCGAGGATGGCGCCTCCGGGATGTCGGCCCCGGTGTTTGATTCCACCGGTACGGCGGTCGGTGCGGTGACGATCAGCGGCCCGACGATGCGCATGCCCTATGAGGTCTGCCAGGGGTGGGTCGAGGATCTGCTCTCCACCGCCGAGCGGATGACCCGGTTGATCGGCGGCCGACTCCCCGATGAGTCCTTCTCTTAGCCTCCCAGCACAGACGCTTCTCGACGCCCCGTCGATCCCACCACCGCGCCAGCCTCCCGCATGGCGGGAGCATCGCTGGCGATGATCACCTCGGCGAAGTTATCCGCATAATCCCCCAGATCAGCGGCCACGGAACCCACCACCGCGAACACCGGGACCTCATGGTCAGCCATCCGGACCCGCCGCAGGATCGCCTCGATAATCTTGCCCTGCCCAGTCTGGGAATCCAGCCGCCCCTCCCCGACCACCACGGCATCCGCCCCGCGGAGCTGCTCATCGAAACCCACCACATCCAGGATGCGATCCGCCCCGGAGACCAGTTCAGCATCGAAATGGGCCCAGAGACCACCGGAGAATCCACCGGCGGCACCGGTCCGAGGTGCCCCGCTGGGATCCCGGGGAAACTGGCGTGCCTGGTCCCGAAGACGCCGCGTGAGCAGCTCAACGGTCGCAGCGTCCGCCCCCTTCTGTGGGCCGAATACCCGGGCGGCGTCCACGAAGGTGGTCTCCACATCAGAGAGCACCGTGATCCGGGCATCCCCTAACCCGCCGACATCCTGGATCGCCTGCACGGCGCCGGCACCACCGTCGGTGGTGGCGGAGCCGCCGGCCGCCACCAGAATCTCGGTGGCCCCGTGCTGTACGGCAGCCGCGATCAGTTGGCCGGTGCCATAGGTGCTGGCGGTGACCGGATCCCGGGGCCCATCGTGCGGCATATTCAGACCGCTGGCCTGGGCCAATTCCACAATCGCCAGCCCGGTATCGCTCAGCCCGAAACTCGCGGTGATCTCCCCACCCCAGGGGTTGGTGGCGGGTACCTCGATGAGCTCTGCCTCCAGGGCCGCACACAGTGCCTCATAGGTACCTTCGCCGCCATCGGCCACCGGCAGGGGAATCGGGGTGGCGCCGACCTCCCGTACGCCAACACTGATCTCCGCGATGACCTCCGAGGAGGTGAAGGTGCCCTTGAAACTGTCCGGGGCGATCAGGATTTTCATGAACCTACCTCCGGGTTCACCAGGTGCGGGGGCACTTCCCCCTGGGCCATGGCAATCGCATTCAGGGCACTCAAGCGCGACATTTCCGCCCGGACCGGCACGGTGGCCGAGCCGATATGCGGCAGCAGCACCGTGTTCTTAAGTTCCGCCAGGCCCGTGGCCAGGGCGGGTTCATGCTCGAAAACATCCAGCCCGGCACCGGCGATCTCCCCGGATTTCAGGGCAGCGACCAGGGCGGCTTCATCCACCACCGGGCCACGGGCGGTATTGATCAAAATCGCACTGGACTTCATCTTCGCCAGCACCGGAGCATCAACCAGATGGGTGGTCTGCTCGGTCAGCGGCACATGAAGCGAGAGGTAGTCCGAACGCTCCACCAGTTCCTCCCACTTGACCTGCACCACCTTGCCGGCGAACTCACCGAGTTCCGCCTGGCTGACCTCGCGGTGCGCGGGCGGGCGCGGGGCGAAGATGATCTCCATGCCGAAACCGAGGGCCCGTTTGGCCACCGCCCGGGCAATCCGCCCGAAGCCCGCCAGGCCGAGCGTCGCTCCGCTGAGGTCCTTGCCCAGCAGCATCTCCGGTTCCCAGCCGTGGAAGCTGCCGTCCCGGACAAACTGGTCCGCTTCGACCACCCGGCGAGCGGTGCCGAGCAGGAGGGCGAAGGCGATGTCGGCGGTGGCGTCGGTAAGCACACCCGGGGTATTGCCCACCTGGATACCCTGCGCCGTGGCCGCAGCCACATCGATATTGTTGTAGCCCACGGCGTAGTTGGACACGCCCTTGAGCTGGGCGGCAGCGAGGAGATCCGCGTCAATCTGATCGCGGAGCTGGGTGAGCACCACCTCGAAATCGCCGGAGGCGGTCAGCTCGCGCAGCTGCGCATAGCTCGGCGGTGCCGGGAGGACGGTGACTGTGCCCGCTTCTTCGAGCAGGGCCAGGCCCGGGCCGGGGATCGGGGTGGTGACCAGGAATCGGGGTGTCATGGTTATCGGGCATTCTCCAGAATCGGGGTGACCCACTCAAAGGCGGTCGCCTTGGAGCGTGCGCCCTGGGCGGCCTTGGAACGGTTCTGCTCGCCGAGCTCAGCCAGCAGCTCCTCGGACAGGTGAACGAGTTCAGCGAACGTCGCCGGGTTGAGCCACACCGGCTGCGTGGCAAAGAGAAGGTCCTCACTGGCGGTGTTTCCGCTGGCACCGGGCGCAAACGGGCAGCCGCCGAGGCCGCCGAGCGCGCCGTCGACAAGCGTGGCACCGGCGGTGATCGCCGCCAGGGTATTCGCCACACCCAGGCCCCAGGTGTCATGGCCGTGGAAAACGATGCGGCGCGCCGGGGTCTCCGCCTTGACCCGGGAGATCAGTTCGGAGACCTGCGCGGGTACCGCCTGGCCGAGGGTGTCGCAGATGACGATGTCCTCGCAGCCAGCGGCGCGGGGATCCTGCGCGATGGCCAGCACCCGCTCCGGATCAATCTGACCTTCGAAGGGGCAGGTGAAGGCGGTGGCCAGGCAGAGCTGGATCCGGCCGTTGACACCCTGGGTGAGCTCGATGGCTTCGGGCAGGGCAGCCAGGCTGACCTCGGTGGTGCGCCCGATATTGGCCTCATTATGCGCGTCCGAGACGGAGAGACAGTATTGGAAGTTGCGGGCACCGGCGGCGGCGGCCTTGGCGATATGGCGCGGGGTAGCCACCCAGATCCAGCACTTTTCCAGCTCCTCGGGAGTCAGTGCCGCCACCACCTCGAGGGTGTTGGCCATCGGGGGAACCAGGTCCGGCCGGGCCATGGAACCCAATTCGATCTCGGGCACCCCCAAGCGCAGCAGGGTCCGGACGACGCGGACCTTGTCCTCGGTGGACAGGACCTTGCCGGTCAGCTGCAATCCGTCGCGCAGGGTGACATCGCGGAGCTGGGCTCCGGGGTTGAAGGTGTGGGTGTTCATGCGTTCACGCGCTCCTTGGTGGCGGTTGCTTCGGCGATCTTCTCGGCGCTGAAGTTGAGGAGACCGCCGAGGATCTCCTGGTTGTGCTCGCCCAGGTCAGGGCCGAGATTCTGGATGGGTAGGGACTTCTCCCCGATCACGGGCACGATGCCCGGGAAGCCGACATCGCTGAGGACTTCCTCGCCGGTGGAGACATCGAACTTCTGGATCATGTTGCGGGCGGCGTACTGCGGGTCCTCGCCGATATCTGCGGCGGTGTAGATCGGGCCGGCGGGAACCCCGGCATCATCGAGCACCGCCAGGGCCTGCGCGGCGGTGCGGCCGGCGGTCCACTCGCCGATGGCGGCATCGAGTTCTTCACGACGCTCCCAGCGATCGGCGTTGCTCTGCAGGTCCGGGTCCGCACCCAGATCGGGGCGGCCGATGACCTCCATATAGCGCTGGTAGATCGAGTCGCCATTACCGGCGACGACGATGCTGGCACCGTCACCGCAGACATAGGCGTTGGTCGGGGCGATGCCCTCCATCCGGCCACCCACCCGCTCACGCTCGATGCCATAGGCCTGGTTATCCGGGATCAGAGACTCCATCATGGAGAACATGGCCTCATGCAGCGCCACATCAATGATCCGGTCCTTGAGCTCGATCCGGCGCTCCCCCTCCGGGCGGGCGGCTTCGCGCTGGTAGAGACTCATCACCACCCCGAAGGCGGCGTAGAGGCCGGCAATGGAATCACCGATGGAGACCCCGACGCGGACCGGCGCCCGATCCGGGTCGCCGACCAGGTTACGGAAGCCACTGAAGGCCTCGGCGACGGCCGCGAAACCCGGGCGATGCGAGAGCGGGCCGGTCTGGCCGAAGGCCGAGATCCGGCTGATCACCAGTTCCGGGTTGATCTCATTGAGCACCTCCGGACCCAGGCCCCAGCGCTCCAGGGTGCCGGGGCGGAAGTTCTCCAGCAGCACATCACACTCCGCGACCAGGGCCTTGACGGCTTCCTTGCCGGCCTCGGAACGCAGGTCCAGCACCACCGACTTCTTATTGCGGTTAATGGTGCGGAAGAGCATTGAGGTGGTGCCCTTATATAGCCGCCAGTTGCGCAGCTCATCACCGGTACCGGGACGCTCAATCTTGATGACTTCGGCGCCGAAATCGCCGAGCAGACGGCCGGCGGTGGGAGCGGCGATATAGTTGCCCAGCTCCAGGACGCGGATACCGGCCAGCGGCTGGGGGATGTGCTCGGTCGTGTCGTGTTCGGTCGTGTCGTGTTCGGTCATGGCGTGTTCGTTCATGGGGGAAGATCCTCTCGGGAAAAGTACGGTGTGGAAGCTTTGTGCGGGTTTCTACTGCGGTATCAGATGAAAAGTCCGAGAACCATGGTGCAGCCCAGGGCCACCACCGAGGCCACCGAGACACCGAGCGAGCAGGACTTCAGCGTGCCGCGGGTGGTCTGGCCGAGCATCGACTGCAGCAGCCAGAAGGTGTTCGAGGTGACATGCACCAGGAAAAGAGAACCGGAGCCGGCAGCCAGGGCCAGCAGCACCGGGTCCAACCCGATCTGGGAGGCCACCGGGGCGAGCAGCCCCGCCGCGGTGATCGCGGAGATGGTCACGGAGCCGACGGCGATATGAAGCAGGGCGGCAATCGCCCAGACGGTGAGCAGCGGTGCGAAGGAACCTGCGGTGAAGTACTGGCCGAGGACATCGCCCATTCCGCTGGCTGCGATCACGGCGGCCAGGGAGCCACCGGCACCGGTGAGGATCAGGATCTGGCCGGACTCACGGAAACCGTCGACCACTGCCTTTTCCACCCGCTCGCCGCCGATGGTGTAGCGGGCGACGTAGCTGGTACCCAGCAGGCCGATCAGCAGTGCGACGACCGGGGCGGACAGGAACTCGATGACCGGGTGGGTCACGCCAGCCATCTCGAGGATGGCGCCGGTGGCGATGAGGAACAATGCGGTCAACATCGGGGCGAAGATCAGGATGAGGCTCGGTTCCTTCTCCTCTGCTTCAGCGCGCTGGTCCACCTTGTGCGGGAGTAGACCGATGCGGCTGCCGTGGCCATCGATGAGGCCTTCCTCCTGCTCTACCGGGGCGGGTCCACCGGAGCCGTCAGTGCCGCCGTCGCGATCCGTGGAGGTAGCGGAACCGCCGGTTGCTTCATCGGTTTCATCGATGACCTGCTGGTCCAGTTCGGTGTTCCACAGACCACGGTGGATGAAGAAGTTCATGATCGCGATGGAGATGATGATGGTGGGGACGATGACGATGAAACCGAAGATCATCATCTTGCCCAGCGGCACACCGAGCAGGCCAGCCAGGGCCAGAGACGCCACACCCGGAACCATGAGGACAATGCCGCACTCCAGGCTGATAGCCATCGCGGTGGCCATCTTGGCGATACCGAACTTGCCCAGGTGAGGGGCCATTCGACGAGCCAGCGGGGCGCTCATCACCAGCAGCACATCAAGGAAGATGGACTGCAGTGCGACACCGATGGTCAACCCCAAGGCATAGGGAACACCACGTGGACCGAAGACCCGCAACAGGGTATCCACCAGCCGGCGGATCGCGCCGGTCTCGTTGAGGATCGAGCCCATCAGCACGCCCCAGGCGATCAGCAGACCGACCTCAAACATGATGTCGCCGAAGCCTTGCATGGCAGTTTCAGTGGTTACGGCCGGACCTAGGCCCGTAGCCAGCCCGAGGACCATGGCACCAGTCACCAGGGAGACCACAGGGTTGATTCTCAGTTTGACGATCATAAGAACGATTCCCACGATCACCGCAGCGGTGATCGAGAGGATTTGCCAGTCCGCCATGAGCGGTCTCCTTCTTCCTCAGAGACACCCACAATCCTGTGGTGCGCCTCACTTCCAATTGAGCGTGTGACTCACGACGTTAGCATTAACTCACATAGTGAGCCATAGCTCATTTCAAATGTGAGCCATGTCACTGCGCGTGCAGCGGAGGTGGGACCACTGGCCCAAGGATGCATTTCCCGGCAAAACTTCCCCGAAGCAGGGGAAATGCGGGGACCATGCCCCGTATCAGGGCGCTCGCGAATATCTAGGAGGCCGTATGCCGCCGTCCCCGGAGCATGCCCAACGCAGCCGAAAACGCGGCGAGGGAAGATGACCCCGCGCCGCGTACCCCCTAATTGTCAGACCCCAAACAGCAGATTCCGGAACACCTGGGCCGCGGCTCACCCCTGGCCGAATATCGGATTTAAGACGCCTGCCGAGCCGACGCCTGATGTCACATACCAGAAACGGCCAGAAATTGAGATCCTCAACTGAGCTACTGGGCCCCGGCATGCCACTCCTCGGCCAGAAACTCCTGGCATGAAGGGTAGGTCTCGAGAATCAGGCCAA
>NZ_JBQPQY010000019.1:0-31279 GCF_052266655.1 Corynebacterium sp. A21 | reverse complement strand
TTGGGCGGATCCTCGAGACCTACCCTTCACTGCTGCCCCCTTCACTGCTGCGCCGGACCAGGCCCCGGAATCCCGGCCACATTTTTACCTCTTGACCCCAAAGCTGAGGCTCTGCCAACCCCCTTAGTCCGCCAGGGCAGCTGCTTCGCGGCGCCCGCCCAGCAGGACCACGAAGGAGAGCACGGCCACCGCGGCCAGCACCGCCGCGCCTAACCAGACCAGGGTCGGGTCACCGGCGTTGCCGTTCGCAGTCAGCGCGGCGGTGGCATAGTGCAGCGGAGTCAGCGAGGCAATGATCTCCCATACCGTGCTCACCTCCGCTGCGGCGGCGGACTTCCACACCCAGCCGACCAGCCCAACCTGGATGATTGCCCCGAAGATGGTGAACAGCCCGCCCCAGCGGTCGCCAGCCACCCTGCGCGCAATCAGGGTCAGGCCGGTGGAGGCCGCAGTCATCAGCGCCAGCACCGCCACACCGGCAGACAGTGACAGCAAAGTCATCCCCTGTGACAGGAGGGCGTAGAGGATGCCGCTGAGCGCGACGATCCCGGCGCCACCGAGGATCCGGTCGATCCAGCGGCCGGAGCCGGAGCCCAGGTATCCCACGGCAATGCCGCCGAGGGCAGCCAGAACTCCGATGAGCAGGGCGTACATCGGGGCCAGGGAGCCTGATTCTTCGATCTGTGCGGCAGCCACCGCCTGCCCATCAGCAGCACCGGCACCACTTTCCGGTGTCTGGACCGCCGGGAGGCTGCGCTGGACGTTGCCGAGCTTGTCCTGGGTGGCGGTGGCCATCTGCTCGAGACGTTGCGCGCCATCATCAAGCTCGTTCACGCCATCGACGGCGGTGCCGACACCGCCCTGCAGCTGACTGAGTCCCTCATTGAGTCGCTGGGCACCGTCGGTGGCGGAGTAGACACCGTCGTGGAAGCCGTAGCCAGGTACGGCCAGCTGGTTGGCAACTTCCCGGGCCCCGGTGCGCAGCTGATCAAGCTGGTCGGCGTTTTCACCGGTCAGGGGGAAGGCTTCCACCTGGGTACGGAACCCGGCGAGCTGACTACGGATTTCTTTGGCCTCCGGAACCTTTGACTTCGCTAGTTCGGTGTTGATGCCGTCGATGGCCTGGATCAGTTGCATCTGGATGGCGCTGAGCCCGGTGACCTGTTCCACGGCGAGGGCCACGCCATCGGCTACCTGGTTGGCCCCGGTGCCGAGCTGACCGGTCGCGGCCTGCAACTGCACCATGCCCTCGGCCAGCTGTTGAGCGCCGCCTTTAGCTTCCTCAACGCCGCCGACCAGGTCTCCTGCACCTTCGCGGAGTAACCCGGTCCCGTCAACGAGTTCACCGGTACCGGTGGCCAGGAAACCAGCTTGGGCGCCGGCCTCGCTGGCGGCGCGGCGGGCGTCGACAAGCTCGGCGGGATCAATACCCGCGGGACTGTCTGCGGCCGGAGCGCCCGAGGAATCCCCGGCGGCTGACCAGGAACGGTCCGGACCGATGCCGGCGATAGCGAGATAAACCGCACCGATGATGAGCGGGATAATGACGAGCAGTGCAAGCAGGCGCGACCGGAAGGAGCTCATACCCCGTCAATCTAACTAGGTCAGTGTCCCCTGCGGGGAGGCGCACCGTAATTGCCCTGCTAACCTTTGATGGTCTGAAACACCGCTACCCCGTTGGAGAGTGATCAACCCGTGATCCTGCCGATTGTGATTGCCCTGGCTGGCGCAGCGGTAATTCTATCCCCGCCGCTGGTGCGTCTCATGGACCGGAATGCAGGATGGCCCCTGGCAGCTCTCTTCCTCGCCGCAGCCGCAGCCCTGGGCTCCAAGCTCCCGGGGATCATTGAGGGTGGGCCCCAGACCTGGTCCTTCACCTGGGTCCGGGATTTCCTCGCCCCCGGGGTCGATGTGAATTTCACCCTGAAGGCTGATGCCCTCGGTGTTTCCTTCGCCCTGTTGGCTCTGGTCATCGGTGCGGTGGTTTTCATTTATTCGGCGGCCTACTTGCCGAAACGGCAGGGAAACACCAGCTTCTATACCCTCATGACGGCATTTACCCTGGCGATTCTGGTGCTGGTGCTCGCCGATGATGTGCTGGTGCTCTTCATCGGTTGGGAACTGGTCTCCATCGCCTCCTTCCTGCTGATCGCTCGATCCGGCTCGGGTGGTGAGGCGGGCTCGATCCGCACTCTGGTGCTCACGTTCATCGGTGGTCTGACCCTGCTGGCGGCGCTGTCCATCGCGGCCACCCAGGCTGGCACCACTTCACTCAGCGAGATCCTGGCCAGCGGGATCTGGGGCGAGAAGCCGGGCATCACTGCCCTGGTCGCGGTGCTGATCGCGGTGTCGGCTTTCACCAAGTCCGCCCAGTTGCCCTTCCATTTCTGGCTTCCGGAGGCAATGGCGGCAGCCACCCCGGTCTCCGCCTTCCTGCACGCCGCTGCAGTGGTCAAGGCCGGTATCTACCTGCTGTTGCGCTTCTCCACGATCTTTCATGACGTGGCGGTGTGGAACTGGTTGCTCATCGTGGTCGGTATCTCCACCGCGGTGGTCTCGGCGCTGTTCGCGGTGCAGCAGACCGATCTGAAGAAGCTGACGGCCTACTCCACCGTCAGTCACCTTGGCTGGATCGTGGCCGTCATCGGTGTGGGCACGCCCTTTGCGCTGGCGGCGGCAGTGGTGCACACCCTGGCGCATGCCTTGTTCAAGTCTTCCCTGTTCATGCTCATCGGTGTCATCGACCATGAGAATGGCACCCGCGATATCCGCCGTCTCGGCGTGATCTGGAAGAAGATGCCCTGGACCTTCGGTTCCGTGGTCATCGGTGCGCTGTCCATGGCGGCGGTGCCACCGATGCTGGGCTTCGCCTCCAAAGAGGGCATGCTCACCGCCTTCACCCAGGCGCCGATCGGCGACGGCGCCACCTGGCTGCTGCTGCTGGTTGCCGGTGTCGGCGCCCTGCTGACCTTCACCTATTCCGCGAAGCTCGTCTTCGGTGCCTTCATCGATGGCACCACGGATGGCCACCCACCAGCCCGGAAGGACGTCCACGAAGCTCCGGTTTCATTGTGGTTGCCCGCTGCGCTGCCGGGTGTGCTCTCCCTGCCGCTGGGCTTTGCCCTGGGCCTCTTCAATGAGCCGGTCGATGCCGTGGTGGCCGCCATCGGCGGCCAGGCGGACACCCACCTGGCGCTATGGCACGGGATCAACGTCCCGCTGCTGATCTCCCTGGCGGCCATCATTCTCGGTGTGATCGGGGTGGTCTTCCGTAAGCAACTCTGGCCTGCGCTGGAATCTCGTCATCTGCTGCCCTTCAACGGCAATGGCGCCCTCCAGTCCCTGACCACCGGCTCCGCCACGCTGGGCCGAGGGTTTGCCGGTATGGCTAACTCCCTGAGTCCCTCACGCCACCTGATCTGGCCGGTGCTGCTGGTGATTACTCTCATGCTCTTCACGCTCTTCGGTACCGAGGGTATCGATGGTATTCCGCTGGCCCCGCGCGCCGAAGGCCTGGATAATTGGCTGGATCTGGCACCCTTCCTGATCATCACCGCCGCCGTGGCCGGTCTGATCTGCAGCCGCAACCGGATCACCGGTGCGGTGCTCATCGGCGCCGTCGGTGTGGGCGTGACCCTGCAGATGCTCTTGCTCGGTGCCCCGGACGTGGCACTGACCCAGTTCCTCGTCGAGGCGCTGGTCGTGGTGATCATGATGATGGTCATCCGCCACCAGCCACAGTTCTTCCCCAAGGTGAGCCGGAGCCGCACCATCCGTTCCCTGATCATCGCCGCCTTGGCCTCAGTGACCGCCTTCCTCGCGGTGTTCACCCTGCTCGGCCGTCACGGCCGTTCCGAGATCGCGGAGTGGTATCTGGCCAATGGCCCGGAGATCACCCATGGTCAGAACATCGTGGCCACCATCATCGTGGAATTCCGTGCACTGGACACCCTGGGTGAGCTTTCGGTGCTGGGTATGGCCGCCATCGTCATCGGCGCCGTCGTGTCTTCCTTCCCCCGGATGCAGTTCACCCACGGCACCCACCCGCGTCCCTTCGGCCAGTCGCAGTTGAACTCGCTGCCGCTGAAGAAGGGTTTCGCACTCGTGGCACCGGTGCTCGCGGTACTCAGCTTCCTCATCTTCATGCGTGGCCACGCCGACCCGGGTGGCGGATTCGTCGCCGCCCTGGTCGCCGCCACCGCCATCATGATGACCTATCTGAGCAAGGGCCGCGACAGCATCATCTTCCGCCCCGCCACGCCTTACTTACTCACCGGCATCGGCATCGTGGTGGCCCTGAGCGCCGGCCTGGCCGGCTATGCCGAGGGTGGTTTCCTCACACCGCTCTACGCGGAATTCCTCGGCCAGCACTGGACCACCTCCCTCGTCTTCGATGGCGGCATCTTCCTCGCGGTGCTGGGTATGCTCACCGCCGCGATCAATGCCCTGGGCGGTTATCTGCGTCCGGGGGCAGACTCCGTGGCGGAACTCGACTATGCCCGTTCCGGCGGACTCCTGCCGGACACCCCAGCGCCGAAGCCGCCGGCGGGTCAGGTCGTCGAGCCCTTCCCGGCGCCGATCGAGCCCAACCCCGACCCTGGGGATAATGGCCCGGCCAGGCGGCCTTCCCAGGTCGCGGTGCTGGCTGAACCCGCAGAGCGCACCCAAGCGGACGTCGATAAGCGAAAGGGGAACAACCGATGATCATGGCACTGACCATCGCCGCCCTGGTCTTCGGTGGTGTATTCCTCATGCAGCAGCGCGGCATGGTCCGGCTGGTGCTCGGCATGCAGCTGCTCGGCCATGCCGCAAACCTCATGCTGCTGGCTGCCGGTGTCGGCGCCTGGCGTGGGGAAGTCTTCCTTGACCGGGTTGACCTGGCTGATGCCGCGGACCCGCTCCCCCAGGCCTTCGTGCTCACCGCCATCGTGATCGCGATGGCCACCACCACCATCCTGCTGACCATGGCGGCGCTGGGCAAAAATGACGACACCGAACTCACCGATCCACTGTCCGACCGGCACAACGGGGACACCGAGCTGCACAACTCCCCGATGTCCACCCTCGGTCGTGCCACCCAGTCCCGCGAGGAATTCATCGCCGGAGAACACGCCCGCCGGGCCGCCCACCGCACTCAGATCGAACAGAAGGAGGGAGGTCGCTGATGGATACCCTGCTACCCCTCTTGGTGGCCATCCCCCTGGTCTCCTCCGCGCTGGCCGTCATGGCCCCATGGAAATGGGCCCGCGACCTCCTCCACCTGGCGGTACCTGCGGCCAGCGTGATCGCCGGAATCTGGCTGTTCACCTATACCGCAGAGCACGGCACCATCGCACATAATGTCGGCCTTTTCCAGGGTGGTGTGGCCATCCCATTCGCCGCCGACGCCTTCTCCGCGATCATGATCATCACCACCGGCATCGTGGCGGTGACCGCGAACTGGTTCGCCACCGTCGCCGGGGAAACCCGCTCACGCTACTACCCAGCGCTGACGCTGATGCTGGTCACCGGTGTCAACGGTGCACTGCTGACGGCGGATCTGTTCAACTTCTTCGTCTTCATCGAGGTCATGCTGCTGCCCTCCTACGGGCTGATCGCCATGACCGGCACCGGGGCTCGTTTGGCTGCAGGCCGCACCTTTGTGCTGGTCAATCTGGCCGCCTCTACCCTGCTGGTGGTCGGCGTGGGCTTCGTCTACGGCGTGACCGGCTCCGTCAACATCGCCGCGCTGCAGGGCGTAGCCGCGGGTAATGGCCCGGCGGTGGTGGCGATGGGTGTGATTATCATTGCCATCTCCACCAAGGCCGGACTCTTCCCGGTCCACACCTGGCTGCCGCGCACCTACCCGGGCACCTCCGCCGCCGTGATGGCCCTGTTTTCCGGGCTGCACACCAAGGTCGCGGTATATATGCTCTACCGCATCTACGTGGTGATCTTTGACCTGGAGGACCGCTGGAACACCCTGATCATCGTGATCATGGTGGCCTCCATGCTGATCGGTGGTTTCGCCGGACTCGCGGAGAACTCGATCCGCCGGGTCCTGGCCTACCAGATGGTCAACGGCATGCCGTTTATCCTGGTGATGCTGGCCTTCACCTCCGGCGATCCGCAGCGGGCACTGGCCGCCGGCCTGCTCTACACCCTGCACCACATGATCACCGTCGGCTCCCTGATCCTCACCTCCGGAGCCATCGAAGAGACTTATGGCACAGGTGCACTAAAGAAGCTCTCCGGACTGGCGCGCCGTGAACCCCTGGTAGCCGCAGTTTTCGCGGCCGGCGCATTCTCGGTGGTCGGCTTCCCGCCCTTCTCCGGACTCTGGGGCAAGGCCTATATCGTCATTGAGGTGGCACGCGCCGGGGACTGGCGTGCCTGGGTGGTCATCTCGACGATCATCATCGCCAGCTTCGGCGCACTGCTGGCCATGCTGCGGATCTGGCGGAAGGCCTTCTGGGGCCGACCGATGCAGGGCATACCGGCAACCCTTCGGGTGCGCCCGGGTGTGATCGCGCCCGCCGCTACCCTGATGTTCGTCTCGCTGGCCATGTTCATCTTCGCCGGCCCGCTTATCGACGCCGCGCTCACCGCCACCGAGGGGTTGCTCGACGTTGACAGCTACCAACAGGCGGTGCTGGGTGAAGACCCGGTCGGGGTGCCCGACATGTCCACATTGCAGGGAGGCGTTGAATAACATGCATGTTCTCAGATATACCCCCTGGCTGATCAAGGAAATCTTTGTCGCCGGCTTCACCTTGCTGGTGGCGGCCTTCAGCCGGGATGCCAAGATTGATCCGGTGATTATCCGCTACCCGCTGCGGGTGAGCACCGACTGGCAGCTCTTCTGGTTCTCCACCTCCATCACCATGACCCCGGGCACACTGTCCATGGGCTTCCGCGAACCGGCCGCCCCCGGCGAGCCCCGGACCCTGCTGGTCCAGGCGGTACAGGGCTCCGACCCAGCCGAGGTGTGCGCCTCCTTGGCGGACATGGAACAGCGGATGGCACCCCATGTCCGCGGAATCAACCATGGTGTCCCCGGGCAGGGCCCCACGGAGATTCTCGCGGAACGGTACTACTCCCGCCCCGATACTGCAGTTGCTGCCCCGGCGGACCGGAAGGTGGACTAGTTCATGACCCCATTCCAGATTGTGCTGGCGGTTTGCGGAGTGATCCTGTTGATCACCCTGCTCTCCGGCCTGGCGCTGATCTTCCGGACCCGCGACTTCCTGACCCGCGCCGTGGTCTCTGACCTGCTGTTCTACACCATGATTGCCATGTATCTGCTGTGGAGCATGGATAACCAGACCTCCATCGCCTATGAAATAGCCATCCTGGCCGCACTGGTCGCCGGTGTTCTGCCGACGATCTCGATGGCCCGGATGATCTCCAAGGGAAGGCGGTAGATCATGAGCATCCCAGAAATCATCATCTCGTTGATCGTCGTGGTCGCCACCGTATTTTGCGCCGCCACCGCCATCTCATTGTGGCGCGCCCCGGATGCCTTGACCAGGGTCAACCTGCTCGGCACCACCGTCAGCTGCGGGATCCCACTGCTGATCCTGGCGAAACTGCTGCGGGACTGGACCACCGTCGGCTTCGACCCGAATGACCTGATCCGGGCGATCATCGCCATCGCCGGGGTGTGGATCATCGGCTCAGTGGGCAGCTTCTACATCGGCCGCTCCATCTACGGTGCCACCGAAGTGGATGCCGCAGCCGGCGAAACCGCCGAGGATGGCTCCGATCCTGCGCGGCTCTAGGTGCCTTCCCGGCACCGACTTCCGGGCGCCTGCGCAGGCCACCTCAGGTAGCACTGCGGAAGCACTTGGGGGCCGGAAAATCAGAGTGATGTGCGACACGCCAGGGGCCCTGTTGGGGTAATATCACTTTCACAGCAGATACACAGCTGTGAGGTAGCTTCCCGCACTTTCCCGCGTCCATGAAAAGGAAACTCTCATGCGTTCGAAGTCTGTAGCAGCCATTGCCCTGTCCACCGTCCTAATTCTGGGCGGCACCACCGCCACCGCCAATGCACAGAGCACCACCCCCTACCCGATCTCCGAGATCCAGATCCCGGTCGAGTTCGTCAACACCGTCGAGACCTTCGTCCCCGCCATGCCGCGCGACCAGATCAACGCCGGTCTTCAGATTGTCGGTGCCTGGCTGGCGCTGGGTGTCGCCAGCTCGGTCTGGAGCCTCACCTCTTCCGCCGCCACCAGCTCCCTCTAACTTTCCAGAGCACACAGCGGACAGCCCGCCCCGACCGGTTTCTTCCCGGACGGGGCGGTTTTCCGGTAGCCAGGAGGGATTCCGGGGAATATGGACTGCCCCGGAGCCCCAGCGCACATGCCACCGGAACCGCTGGGATCCCAGCGGTTCCGGTGGCATTCCAACCACTTCCAGCGGCTGCCCGACTAATCAGGAAGAGTCTGGTGAGCGGTTGTTCAACTGAAAACTACGCCAGCTGAACCTTCGTCTCGGCTTCGCCGCGCAGTGCCTTGGACATCGGGCAGAAGGCATGGGCCTCCGCCAGCAACTCTGCGGGATTGTCCAGGTCCGCTACGTTCTCGAATTTCACCTTGAGGACACCGGAAGGCCACAGACCACCCTCGGCGTCTTTACTGATGCTGAATTCCACCGTGACCTCAGGCCGGTGGGCGGCAACATCGATACCGTGGTTTTTCATCATCAGCTGGAGGGCACCGTTATAACAGGAGGACCAGGCCGCCGCGACCAGCGCCTCCGGGTTCACGCCCTCACCATTGCCACCCATTTCCTTCGGGGGTCGGACATCGAAGTCAATGTGAGCATCACCCTTGACGTGGCCGTCGCGGCCACCACCGGTGTTGGTTGCAGTTGCGGTGTAGAGAATTTCTGCCATGGTTATATCCTTCTTCTCATCGGGAATCAGATACCTGCCCCCACCAGCCTAACCAGCCTGCTACCCCACCACTGTCGGGATGGTGCGGGCGTATGGTGGAGGGGATGGTGAAACGGCGGCGTGCCGGTAAATCCCTGACCATCAGGATTCACCGGCACACCGCCGTATTCGATACCACAGCCCGGCCGGTCAACTACCCCGGCGCTGCCCTGATTTCCCCGCGAACATTCGGGGATCAGCGCAGCTCAGAGCCATCAAGTGGCCCTGGCATGACTACTTCTTAGAAGCGAAGAGCTCGCGGACGCGGGCGCCGAGGTTCTCGTCCACCTGGGTCCAGTACCAGTAGACGCGCTCCTCCACACCTTCAGAGACGCCGCCCATGGCGTTCGTGATGTTGTCCGCCAGACGCTCCTTCTCATCATCATTCATGACCTCGCGGTAGAGGATGCCCGGCTGGACGAAGTCGCCGTCCTCCGGGTGCTGCACGAAGGCGGCACGGGTCAGATCAGTGCCGTGCGGGTCCGGGTTGACGTAGACGTCAGTGGCCTGGCCGAGGTCCTGGCCGGAGGAGGAATCTTCGCCGTTGTCCAGGTAGCCAGCGCCCTTGTCGAAGCGGTTCGGGGAGTAGACCGGGGCATCAGCTGCGTTGAACTGGAATGCCATCGGACCCAGGTGGTCATAGGTGTTCACCTGGTGCAGCGGCTGGTTGATCGGCAGCTGACGGTAGTTGGCGCCAATGCGGTAGCGCTGCTGGTCGGCGTAGGCGAAGGCGCGAGCCTGCAGCATGCGGTCCGGAGAGAGGCCGATACCGGGGACCAGGTTGCCCGGGTCCAGGGCGATCTGCTCGATCTGGGCGTGGAAGTTGACCGGGTTCGCATTCAGGACGAAGTAGCCGACGTCCTGGAGCGGGTAATCCTTCTGGGACCAGGTCTTGGTCAGATCGAAGGGGTTCCAACGGTAGTTCTCGGCATCCTCGAAAGGCATGATCTGGATCTTGACGTCCCAGATCGGGTAGTCGCCCTTTTCGATGGACTCATAGAGATCCTGACGGTGGTGATCGGCGTTCTTGCCGGCCATCTCGCCAGCCTCGGCGTCGGTGAAGGTCTCCCAGCCCTGACGGGTCTTGAAGTGGTACTTGATCCAGACCGGGTCGCCGGCCTCATTGATCCACTGGAAGGTGTGGGAGCCGAAGCCATCCTGGTGACGGGAGGTCTTCGGGGTACCGCGGTCACCCATCAGGTAGGTGACCTGGTGAGCGGACTCCGGGGTGCGGGTCCAGAAATCCCACTGCATGTCGGCGGAACGCAGACCGGAGGAACCGAGACGCTTCTGGGAACGGATGAAGTCGGCGAACTTCATGCCGTCACGCATGAAGAAGGTCGGAGTGTTGTTGCCGACGATGTCGTAGTTGCCCTCCTGGGTGTAGAAGCGCATGGCGAAGCCGTGCACGTCACGCCAGGTGTCGGGGGAACCGGCCTCACCGGCGACGGTGGAGAAGCGGATCGCCATCGGGGTGACAGTGCCCGGCTGGAAGAGGGCGGCCTTGGTGTACTGGGAGACATCCTCGGTGATGTGCAGTTCACCGAAAGCGCCGTGACCCTTGGCGTGAGGAATGCGATCCGGAACGTTCTGGCGGTTGAAGTGGGCCAGCTTCTCAATGAGGTGAATGTCATTGAGGACGTTCGGGCCCTGGGCACCAGCGGTGATGGAGACATTTTCGCTGGCAACCGGGGTGCCGTTACCGGCATGGGTCTGACCCGGCTCCGGGGTCTGCCGACCCTTGTTCAGGATGTTGTTGAGATCGTCGTTCTGGGTGGTCATCGACTAACTCCTCATTCTTTATCGCTTAAGACTATCGGCTGGCTATTATTGATAGCCTATACATTTTGCGTGACTCACGCAACCCCATTCTTACATTGTTATATCCATTTCGTCGGGTGTTCTTTTGGTACGACCTGGGTTTTCCCTGCCGCCTGGTATTCTCGACTCTCGTGAGACAGCACTCCGAACGCGACGATGAAAGGGTCACTGACCTGGCACTTGCTGCCGGTCGTGGTGACCGCGCCGCACTCACGGAGTTCATCAAAGCCACCCAGGGCGATGTCTGGCGCCTCCTCGCCCACCTCGGCGGCCGTGATGTCGCCGATGATCTCACCCAGGAGACCTACCTACGAGTGATGGGGGCCTTGCCCCGTTTCGCTGCCCGCAGCTCGGCACGCACCTGGCTGCTCTCCCTGGCCCGGCACGTCTGGGTGGACAATATCCGCCATGACATGGCGCGACCCCGGAAGTCAGCGGCCGAGTACGAAGACGTCGCCGAAAGTATGACCTCTCCCGGGGGTGGATCCAGCGCCTGGTCCGACTGGATCGACGCCCGCACGCTGATTGACGCCCTCCCCGAGGACCGTCGCGAAGCGCTCATCCTCACCCAGGCGCTGGGCTACACCTATGAGGAAGCCGCCAAAATCTCCGGGGTACGAGTAGGCACCATCCGATCCCGGGTCGCCCGGGCCAGGAAGGACCTCATCACCGCCCGGAACGCAGCCGAACAGGCTGAGCAGGACGGCCCTTAGGGCCCCAATCGCCGCCGTGGGCCCGATGAGCCCACCGGATCTATCGCGGGCTATTCGGGGTGGCCGCACCCTTGACCAGGTAGCGCAACCACAGGGAGCCGTCGGCAAGCACCCGGTTTTCCTTGAGGGTGAAAGCTACCGGCTCAGTGTCGTTGTACTTCGGGTTCGCGTCGAAGAGCGAGGCGGTATCGGTGGCGCCGTCAGCCACCGGGGTGAGCACAATACTGACCTCATCGACCAAACCTGCCTTGATGAAGGACCAGTTGATCCCGCCCCCGCCGCCCAGGACAAACTCGTCCACCTGGAAGTGCTGCTGCAGTTTCTCCAGCGCGAGTGCCAGGTCGAGGTTTTCTTCCCCGGCGATCACATAGGAGATCCCGAGTTCACGCAGGAAGGCCTTATAGGAATTCGAGGCCTGCGCGCTGAGCAGTTCGACGATGTGGGCGCGGGTGTCAAAGTATTCGATGTAGTTCTGTTCCCAGGCCAGCCTGCCCCGGGGATCGATGGAGAAATAGTGCATCTCTTCGTGGTGCGGGGCCATGAAATCCCCCGCCGGTACCTCGGCAGCCGCCGGGTTGAGCGCAGGTTCCTTGTGGTGGGTGAAGTTAGCGTCACTGGTGGTGGTGCCGGAGAGCCAGCCGCGGTGACCGGTGAAGGCGCGGTCCTGCCCCAGTACCAGGTCGTAGTAGATGCGCTGCGAATCCAGGCTTTCCCTGGTGAACAGGTGCGGACCTTCGATCTTGCCGTCGAGGGCGGTGTGCATATGGACGATGAGGTGGGGTTTCATGTTATTTTCCTTCCTTCTCGGTAGTGATGGTTCTGATCATTTTTGCCGGGCTACCCACCACCACTGTCGCCGGAGCCACATCCCTGGTGACCACGGAACCTGCGCCGACCACGGCCCCTTCGCCGATGCTGACTCCGGGCAGGATGATCGCTCCGGCACCGATCCACACCCGCGCTCCGAGGTGCACCGACTGCGGATGCATGATCGCGCGGCGCTCGGGATCCAGATCATGGTTGAGGGTGGTGATGATGACGTTGTGGCCGATCAGGGCCCCATCACCAATGGTGATCCCGCCTTGGTCCTGGAATCGACAGCCGGAGTTGATGAAGACATCCTCCCCGATCGTGATATTTCGACCGAAATCAGCGGTGAAGGGCAGGAAAAGCCGAAAAGATTCCGGTACCTCCCGTCCGGTGAGCTCCGCGATAAAGCCGTGGATCTCCTCATCCGACACCGCCTCACGATTCAACCGCGCGATGATACCGCGGCCGCGGGCGGAGAGTTCCAGCATCTTCTCCCCCATCGGACTGGCCGGATCCAGTGCTTTTCCGGCGGACATGTGATTGATGCATTCTTCTGACGTAACCAGGTCATTCCCCATGGCATCGAGCGTATGCCCCCGGCAATCGAATAACACATAGATATATGTCATGATGAAACATGTGCAAAACGCATAGACCTGAGGTGGGATCATGGCATTGGAAAGCAGATTGCTTGAAGCCTTCCTCAGCATTGTCGAGGAGGGCACGATCAGTCGCGCCGCCACCGTGCTCCACATCAGCCAGCCAGCGCTCTCACGCCAGCTGCGGGAATTGGAGAAACAAGCCGGCCAGCAGCTGATCATCCGGAGCAACAAGCAGATTGAACTGACTGCTGCCGGCCGCCTGATGCAGACCCGGGCACGAGATATCCTCAATCTCATCCACCGCACCGAAATTGAGCTCAGCCAGCCCAATCGGGAGCTGGCCGGCCACATTTGGATCGGAGCAGCGGAAAGTGCCGCCTTCCGGTTGATCGCCCGAGCCATGTCCACCATGCAGCAGACCTATCCCAACGTCCAGTTCAGCGTCCTCAGTGGCAACGGGGACTACGTCTCCTCCGCCATTGAGGACGGCACCCTGACCTTCGGGGTATTCATCGAACCCTGGGATCTCAGCGATTATGAGAGCATCCTATTGCCCGATCGTGATCGCTGGGGGCTGTTGGTCCGCGCGGAAACCGCCCTCGCCCACCAGACCAGCGTTTCCGCCGCAGAGCTGCGCGATATTCCGCTGCTCGCCCCGGACCGCGTGGTCCGTACCGATGGGGTATCCAACTGGCTGGGCACCGGAAGGGTCGGCATGAATCTGAAGGCCTCTTATAACCTGCTCTTCAACGCCGTCCTCATGGTCGAACAGGGCGTTGGTTCCGCCCTCTGCATCGACGGTCTGGTCGATGTGACCCGCAATCCGGCCGTCGCCTTCATCCCCCTGGACCCGCCGCTGTATTCCCGGCTCCACCTGGCGTGGAAGCAGGACCGTCGGCTCTCCCCGACCGAGAAGTGCTTCCTGGATTTGGTCCGCGCGGAACTCGAAGAGGGCTCGAAGGTAGAACACCACCCATGAGAGAGCACCACCCGTGATACCGCGATGCCGTGAGGATCACCATAATCCCGGCATACCTGGGCGCAGCAAAAAACCGTCCCCAGAGATTCCTGGGGACGGTGTCTTTGAGGCGGGTTTAACCGACCAGCAGCTCAGCAATCTGGACGGTGTTCAGTGCTGCGCCCTTGCGCAGGTTATCGCCGGAGACCACGAGGATCAGGCCCTTGTTGTCATCCACGGTCTGATCCTGACGGATACGACCAACCAGGGAGTTATCCTTGCCGGCGGCAGCCAACGGGGTGGGGACCTCGACAACCTCGACGCCGGGAGCACTCCCAAGCAGCTCGCGGGCGCGGTCCGGGGTGATCTCACGATCGAAACCGGCGTGGATGGTCAGGGTGTGACCGGTGAAGACCGGGACGCGGACGCACGTGCCCGAAACCCGTAGGTCCGGCAGACCCAGGATCTTGCGGGACTCATTGCGCAGCTTCTGCTCTTCATCGGTCTCCCCGGAGCCATCATCGACCAGGTTGCCCGCCAGCGGCAGCGCATTGAAGGCGATCGGGCCGACATAGGGGCCAAAGTCCGCCGGGGACAGCACCGAACCATCATTGGCGAGCTCGACATTGTGCTCACCGATCTCGGCGACCTGCTTGGCCAGGACCTCAACACCAGCCAGACCGGAGCCGGACACCGCCTGGTAGGAGGAGATGTTCAGGCGGTTCAGACCGGCCTCGTCATGCAGCACCTTCAGCACCGGCATAGCAGCCATCGTGGTGCAGTTCGGGTTGGCGATGATGCCCTTCGGGGTGTTCTTCGCGGCAGCGGGGTTGACCTCGCTCACCACCAGCGGCACCTCCTCATCCTTGCGGTACGCGGAGGAGTTATCCACCACGATCGCCCCGGCAGCGGTGAAGATCGGGGCATACCCACGGGAGGTGGAACCACCAGCGGAGAACAACGCGATGTCCACGTCAGCGACGGACTCCTCGGTGATCTTGCTCAGATCCTCAACCTCGATCTCGGTACCGCGGAACACCAGCTTGGTGCCGGCGGAACGCGGGGAGGCGAAGAAACGGAAGTTATCAGCCGGGAAGTTGCGCTCCTCCAGGATGGAACGCATCGCGCGCCCGACCTGGCCGGTGGCACCGACAACTGCGACAGTGGTCATCAGACGTTGCCCTTTCATGAGATCAATGATTCGATCTCCTAGTTTACGCAGGTAGAACACAAACACAATGTGCGCTGCCACCCACTCGCTTATCGACGCCCGCGAGGGCCCCGCTGGTCCGGCAAAGCCTGGCATCGTTCCGGGGCAGCAGAGCAGCGCCGGAATCCCATAAAACAAGAGAACCGGGCCAGCTCCCCTCAGGAGAGCTGGCCCGGTTCAGGCTGAAAAATTCTTAAAGCCAGAAACTAGCGGCCGGTACCGGCGTGGACTTTAACTTCTTCTTCGCCACCGAGCTGGAACTTCTCGTGGAGGACACGGGTGGCCTCATCGAGTCCGGCCTCACGGATGACCGCGGTGATGCGGATCTCGGAGGTGGTGAACATCTCGATGTTGATGCCGACATCGCGCAGGGCTTCACTGAACTCCGCGGTCACACCGGGGTGGGACTTCATCCCTGCGCCGACCAGGGAGACCTTGCCGATCTGGTCGTCATAAAGGACCTTGCTCCAGCCTTCCTTAACCTGCAGTGCCTTGAGCAGCTCGACGGCGCGGGGGCCATCCGAACGCGGGCAGGTGAAGGTGATATCGGTGGTGTTGTCCTCGAGGGAGGAGATGTTCTGCAGCACCATGTCGAGGTTGATCTCGGCGTCGGCCAGCGCGCGGAAGACCTTGGCGGCCTCGCCCGGCTTGTCAGCGATGCCCAGGATGGCGATCTTGGCTTCGGACTTGTCGGTTGCTACACCGGTGAGAACTGCTTCTTCCACGGGAATATCCTCCATCGAACCGGACACCAGAGTTCCGGGATCATTGCTATAAGACGAACGAACGCGCAGTGGCACGTTGAAAGCGCGGGCGTATTCGACGCTGCGCAGCACCAGAATCTTCGAACCCACCGCAGCCAGCTCGAGCATCTCCTCGAAGGAGAGCTTCTCCAGCTTCTTGGCGTTGGGGACGATGCGCGGATCTGCGGTGTAGATGCCGTCGACATCGGAGTAGATCTCGCAGACATCTGCATGAAGTGCTGCAGCCAGCGCCACCGCGGTGGTGTCGGAGCCGCCGCGACCCAGGGTGGTCACATCACGGGTGTCCTTGTTCACGCCCTGGAAACCAGCGACGATACAGATCTTGCCCTCATCCAGAGCTTCACGTACCCGACCCGGAGTCACATCGACGATCCGGGCGTTACCGTGACGCTCCGTGGTGAGCACGCCAGCCTGGGAACCAGTGAAGGACTGTGCCTGTGCACCCAGCGACTCAATCGCCATGGCAACCAGGGCGTTGGAGATACGCTCTCCTGCAGTCAGCAGCATGTCCATTTCCCGGGCCGGGGGCACCGGGTTCACTGCAGCTGCCAGGTCCAGCAGCTCATCGGTGGTATCACCCATTGCCGAGCACACCACGACTACATCATTGCCCTGCTTCTTGGTGGCCACGATCCGCTCTGCGACATTGCGGATCCGTTCCGCGCTCTCAAGCGAGGAACCACCATACTTCTGCACGACCAGTGCCACCAGCAGCCGCCTTTCTTCTCGGAAACAACTGCAAACGAAACTATCCTACCGCTGCATCCGGACCTCGGCATGAATGCAACCCCATTTCTTTCCCCTGCTGCTCGGACCACGATCCGCTAGCGCGTTCCTCTCCTTATATATAGAGTCTCGCGCCCCACCTCCCTGGCAGCCTTTCTCACCGCAACTCGGGGCTTTCCCTCACACTCTTCCCGTGCTTTCGCCGCCTTCTCACCTGGGCACTAGGATCAGCAGAGTGGAAAATAACCTGCTTGCCGTGCTCTTCGCGCTGGCCTCGGCGCTGACGATCGCCTGGGGCACCGTGGTCCGCCACAGGATCGCCACGGCCGTGCCGGCAGGGAAATCCCCTTTCCTCAATGCCATCAAGCGCCCGATGTGGTGGGCCGGAATGAGCACCGCGATCATCGCCTACGGTCTGCAGGTGGTTGCTCTGGGTTTCGGCCCCCTGCTCGTGGTGCAACCGATCCTGGTGATGTCCCTGATCTTCACCATGCCGGTGGCCGCCTATTATGACAAGCACCGAGTCTCCAAGACCGAGCTCTTCTGGGCGGTACTGCTGACCATTTCAGTCGCTATCGTCGTGGTCCTCGGCCACCCCGTCGGTGGCGACACCCACCCCACCTTTTCCCGGTGGTGGCCAGCGCTACTGATCGGCACGCTGGCTCTCTTTGCGATAGACCGCTTCGGCAACAAACGCCAGGAAGGCCATGACCGCGCCCTGACCCTGGGACTGGTCACCGGTGCAATCTTCGGCTTCGTCGGGGTGCTCTCCAAAGCCGTGGCCGATTCCTTCGTCTCCGGCGGATTCCTCGGACTACTACTAGCCTGGGAAAGCTACGGGTTGATCTTCGCCGCCACCATGGGCACCCTCGTGCAGCAATCCGCCTTCAACGCCAGCTCCCTGCGCACCTCCCTACCCGCCATGAAAACCGCCGAACCGATCATCGCCTTCGGCCTAGGCATCGCGGTGCTCGGCGAAACCTTCCAGGTCGAGGGTTTCGATTGGACCTGGTTGGGCTTGGCTTTCTGTCTCATGGTGCTCTCCACCGTGGTGCTCTCCCGGCGCAACCTCACCTGAAATCTTTGAGCTTCCCAAGCACGCTTATCGACGCCCCGAGCGCGCTGATGCGCGCGCAGGTACGGGCTTGGCGGCGTTCCCGGGCTGAGGCTGAAGATAGAAATGTCCCGGGTGGGTCTTTGTAGACCCACCCGGGACATTTTCTCAAGGAGTTCAGCGATCAACTAACCCGCTGAACTTCCCGGTGGCAACCAGGTATGCCACCGAGAAGTCTGAAACTAGTTCTGAGAGGAGGTGCTGGAACCCTCGGTCTCGCAGAGAACCGGAACCGAAACCAGTGCCAAAACTGCGGTAGCGAACAGCGCGGAGGAGACCATGCGGGAATCCACGGCGTTAGCTGCATCGTTCAGGCCCTTGTTGATGCCCTGAACCCACGCCGGCTGATCACCTGAAGTAGCAGCGATCATGGAACGCAGCTGCGCATCCAGCTCGCCACCAACAGCCTTCATGATCGGCTCAAGAGCCGGGCCACCAATGGCAGCGGCAGTACCCAGAACAGCCAGCAGGCCACCGATGGCACCAGCCGGGGAAGCCAGGCACTTCTCCAGGAACTCGGAGGAGCCGTTTGCGGTTCCATCGTTGTTGGAGCTGCCATCAGAGGAGCCACCCGGGGTGGTGGTGGGAGTCGGCTCATCAGTGTCTGTCGGGTCCGGGTCTTCGCTCGGGTCCGGGTNCCAGGAACTCGGAGGAGCCGTTTGCGGTTCCATCGTTGTTGGAGCTGCCATCAGAGGAGCCACCCGGGGTGGTGGTGGGAGTCGGCTCATCAGTGTCTGTCGGGTCCGGGTCTTCGCTCGGGTCCGGGTCTTCGCTCGGGTCCGGGTCTTCGCTCGGGTCCGGGTCTTCGCTCGGGTCCGGGTCTTCGCTCGGGTCCGGGTCTTCGCTCGGGTCCGGGTCTTCGCTCGGGTCCGGGTCTTCGCTCGGGTCCGGGTCTTCGCTCGGGTCCGGGGTCTCGCTTGGGTCCGGGTCTTCGCTCGGGTCCGGGGTCTCGCTTGGGTCCGGGGTCTCGGTGGTGGTGGTCTCACCTAATGCGGAGACTGCGGAAGTCGCAATCGGCAGGATCAAGAGACCACTCAGGACGTTAAGCTCCAGTGCAGAAACCTTGAAGAGACTGTCCGTCGTCTCCTGCTTGTTCACAGTTACGTTTGTAAGCGGCTGCAGAACACCCTCAAGAAGCGGGTTAAGGCGCTGCAAGAGCGGTACGATGACCTGGCTCTGAACATTGCCCAGGAGTCCGGAAAGCAATCCATTCTGAGCCCCATCACCGAAAAGAAGTCCCTCAACGAGCGTGCCCACCGCGCCGAGGATCGGCCTCACCAGGTCAAGCAGGTCTCCCAGAAGGCTTCCAATGCCACGGGTTTCCTGGAAGTAGGTGTTGTATTTATCAGCGTTGTAAGCGGCCTCAGAGGTAGCCTCGGTTGCGCTTTCGTTGAGCAATCCACCAAGAGTGGTCCGCAGGTCCAGCCCTGCAAGTGCTCCAAGAAGATTGAGCTCGATCTGCACCTCGGTACCGTAGAGGCCGCCGCGCTCTGCAGTTCCCATGAGGACGTTCTCCAGACGGGCGTTCAGACCGTTCGGATTCTGGGCAGCACCATCAGTCAACAGGCTAGTGACAGTACTAGTGATCCGAGCCAGCTGCGTGGAAGTCAGCAGCTTCGTGTTCGCCGGCAGGTTGTTGAGGTCGCCACCATGCAGCTTTGCCAAATCAACACGGATCTGACCATCGTTCAGATCAATGGAAACCAGGCCACTCTGGTCCTTAAGCGGTTCTTCAACCAGTTCATCGACGATATCCTGGAGCGGAACCTCAACAGAGACATCCAGCCCGGTGCCGATGATTGCTCCGAGCCCGTTCACAAGGTCAAAGACACCACTGAGCACGCCCTGCTGCCCGAGCAGGCCATTGAGGGTACCATCTAGGGCCCCCACCAGCCCCTGCACGTTGGTCATTGCCTCGCCCACCAAGGGAGAATCAATGACGACCTCAGCCTCAGCGATCTGGTAATCGCTGCTGAGGATACCGTCCGTCTTCGAGGCCGTGGAGCTTAGTGCACCCAGGTTCAGAGAAGCTTCTTCCAGCAGAGGTGCGATTGCCTGATCCAGTCCAAGAACGCTGGTCAGATCCAGGCTTGCATTGGCTCCCGTGCCAGTACCACTGAGATCCAGCGCACCAGTGTCAGTGATCAGACCAACAGCTGCGCGCGCTTCGGTATCTGCAGGCGCGTTAGCGTAAGCACGCAGTGCGCCAAGCTCGCCACGCAGTAGACCAGTGTTACCGATCAACGGAATAGTGGTTACACCCACCTTGATGTTCAGTGCACTGAGCAATTCAAGTTCAATATCGGAAATATCAGCATTCTGACCGTTGTCTTCGTCACCATCCCAGGCCTGCTCAGCTTCGAGCAGCTGCAAGATCTGATCTACGCCACGAGGGTCTCCGGTGGTGAGCAGGCCCTTGATACCGGGGGCCGACAGGTTGAGCTGCTCAGCAAATGCATAAGCATCAGCCTCAACTGGAACAGTCTGCGCACTGGCAACCTGGTTAGCGCTCAGCAGCGGGTGGGAGGGAGCTACGACCAAGGCACCACCGACGAGGGCGGTGCTGGTGATGGTCGCAATGCCAAGACGCATCCAGCGGCTCATGGACTTAGAGGGTTTCGCAATACGCATTAATTTGTTTCACTTTCGATCTCAGAAATCTGGGATGGCTGGGCTCATCAAAATTTTCACAGGATCGACCCTTGGATGAACCTGAGAGAAGGATATCAGTGACCCCCGTCTCTGTCTTTTAAAACTTTAACCGTTTCACCTTATATGCGCCCCTCAAGTCTCATCCATTCAGCACCCCAGTAGAGGTCAATATTAAGGATATCTAACTATCAACCTCCCTACCTGCAGTAATAAGAGGAAAAACCTTAATAATATGATTAAATAAATGGATTTTCTAGGAATTTTCTGGAGTATTATTTTCATTGCCTGAGGGGAGGGTACTGTTCGAGAATTACCACCCCCGATATGCGGTGGCCGATATTCCTGGGGCCCAAGTTCAGAGGCCCCTTAAATTAGGGGCACTGAACCTGAGGTGGTCGGTCGAGGAAAATTTCTTCGAGATATCCCGAGGGGCCGAGCCCAGCTAGTGTCGACGCGGCCGTCGAAAAGCTCGCTGAGCTTCCCTAAGAGCTCCACCCCGACTATCCAGTCCTCGACCGATAAACTTGGAATGGTTGCACCGACTCAATGTGCAACCCAGAACAGCCGATGTACAACGTCTGCCGGAGGGTTCCAATGAGGGAATCTCCCTCTGCCACCTGCCCAGGTTGATTCCGCTCTCAATCGATCAGTTCTCTCGCTTTGGACCGCGCAGAACAATCCCCGCTCCAACCGCCAGCAGAATGAGCGCGATTGTCGATAGCAGCGCGACGTTGGCTCCCGTATTGGCGAGTGATTTCTTCGGCGCAGGCGGAACTGGCTTCACGGGTTCAGCAGCAAGCACCCCGCTCGCGAACTCCTGAGTCACCGGGGCTTCGGGGGTTTCGGGGGTTGTCGAAACTTCCGGAGCCGGTGGAGTTTCCGGGGTGGGCGGCACGAGCTCACGCGGAGGGATCGGCAAGGGAATGATGATCAGACTGCGGGAACTGGTCTTGTTGAGCAGGCCGATCTCCACCGGAGTGTTACCCGGTTCGATGAGAATCGTCGCAGAGGTGGACTGCCCACTCTCATCTTCCACACCGGTGCCGGACCAAACGACATCCGCCCAATGGATGTTCGCCACCTTTGGACGGGCACCGATCTCATTGAGGGTGATCTCGGTATTGACCGGCAGTCCGATCAACTCGCCTGGGATGCCGGGCTTCAAGATGATGTCCTTGGTCTGGTTCTTTCCATCTGGGTCAGTCCAACTGGCACGGACCTGAAACTCAGCACCGCTGGCCTCGATCTCCGCAGATTTCGGCCCCTCGACGGCCTTGATGATGGTTACCGGCGGGGCTGGTGGATTCTGCGGAGTGGTTTGGACTGGTGGCGTGGGCGGAGTGGTCCGCGTAGATGGGACCGGCGGGGTTGTTGTGGTGGTCAGTGTTGGTGGAGTTGGTGGTGTATCCGGTTCCTCGACAGTGAAGGTCTGCTTCGGATCTTCCGGATCATGGTGCTCAGCGACCAGATTGCCGTTGATATCGAAGAGGGTTTCAAAAACGACGAGCTTCTCTCCTCGGAATTTCCTGGCGATGGCAGCTGGCACCTCGAAGGTGACCGTGGTGCTGCCGGAGACCCAAGCCTGGCCAGCAGGTGCGTCCGGGGTGATGAATGTCGCTTCGGCAAAGATACTGGTCGAATTCACCGTGCCAGCTGCCGTGACATGCTTGATCTCTCCCTCGAGGTGATATTCGGTGTTCGGCTGCAGCTGCTCGTACTCGACGGTGTCAACGATCTGACCACCGGTAATTGGTAGCTCCTTGGCTTCAGAGCCGGGAACCTCGACGGTAGTGCCGATCTTGGGCTGCGGTTCCTCCTCCTCTTCGTGGAAGATCCGGAAGGTCTGCGCCAGATCCTCTGGGTCTCGGTGTTCGGCGACCTTGTTGCCCGTGGCGTCGAAAAGCGTTTCATAGACGACGAGCTTCTCACCGGCATATTCCGCCGCCTGTGCTGCGGTGATAGTGAAAATGACCTCCGCATGACCATGCGTTTCTGTGGTGGTGAAGGTGCCGGTGGCGGTGATGCCGGTCGGGATCACCCTCTCATCTGCGGAAACCTGCACGATCGTGCCTTCGAGGCGGTACTCAGTGTCCGGCTTCAGATTGTGGTACTCGACGGTATCCACCACTTCCCCACCGCTCAGCGGCAGAATGTTGTCCTCGGAATCCGTCACTGTGGCGGTAGTACCGATCCACGGTTCAAACTCCCCGACCTCGAAGGACTGAGCTTCATCATCGGGGTCTTTATGCTCGGCCACCAGATTGCCCTCGGTGTCATGTAGGGATTCATAGACGACGAGTTTCTCGCCGGCGTACCGGTGTGCCTCAGCCTCCGATATCTCGAAAGTGACGGTGGTCGAGCCATCTACGGTGAGACGGACTTCGGAAGCTTCACCGGTGGTGAACGTGCCGGTGGTTTTAATGCCGGTGGGCATTGGTTTTCCGTCGACGTGGATGAGCTCACCGGTGAGCAGGTACTCAGTGTTGGGCTGCAGGTCTCGGTAAGTGATGGTGTCCACGACCTCGCCGCCGGTAACCAACAAAGTCTTGGTCTCTGAACCAGTCACCGCGGCGGTAGTGCCGATCTCCGGCTGGAAATCTTCGACCTCGAAGGTCTGTGCCTCATCATTGGGGTCTTTATGCTCAGCGATCAGATTGTTTTCGGTGTCCAGAAGGGTTTCATAGACCACCAGCTTTTCACCGGCATATTTGTTCGCTTCAGCCTCGGAGATCTGGAAGGTGACAGTGGTCGAGCCTGCCACGGTGAAACGACCTTCGGGCGCAGCACCCGTGGTGAAAGTACCGGTTCCTTCTATACCGGTGGGCATTGGTTGACCTTCACCCTCAACATGGACGAGTTCACCCTTGATCCGATACTCGGTGTCGGGCTGCAGGTCCACATAGTTGACGGTATCCACGACCTGCCCACCGGTGACCGGCAGCATCCTGGCACCGGTCACGTTGGCGTAGGTCCCGATGTCCGGAAGGAAGTTCTCAACCTCGAAGGTCTGCGCCACATCAGCCGGGTCTTTATGCTCCGCAACGGTATTGCCCTCCGTGTCCCGGAGCGTTTCATAGACCACCAGCTTTTCATCGGCATACTTCGCGGCCGCTGCGGCAGTGATATCGAAGGTCACGGTTGTGGAACCGGAAACAACATTCTCACCCTCAGCCGCTTCACCGGTGGTGAAGCTACTGGTGGCCTCAATGCCGGTAGGTGTTGGGGTGCCGCCTGCGTCCACGTGGATGAGTTCACCGCTGAGTTGATACTCAGCATTGGGCTGCAGGTCCACATAGTTGACGGTATCCACGACCTGCCCACCGATCACCGGCAGTTTCTCCGCACCCGTCACCTTGGCGACGGTCCCGATACGCGGCTCGGCGGTACTCCTGGCGGTATTCGTCAAAGTCACCAGAACATTAGCGCGAGGAAGGATCCTGACCAGCGCGGTCTTGCCACCATCGAGAACCTCCACATGTGATTCTTCGGCATCCGGATCTGCAGCGAAGACCGGATCACCGAATTCAATGCCCGGGATCTCAGGGAACGTCGGCTCGGTGAGGCGAATCGTCCAGCCTTCTTCCCTCGCATTCTCACCAGATACAGGTGTGCCATCCGCCAGGACGCTCAAGGTGCCTGTGGATGCGGCCTCACCGGTTGCTGGATCAACCCCCGGCGCAAATTCCTCGTATTGAACCGCGAAGACCGTGTCCTCTGGAATAAAAACGGAGTCGACGGAAATCTGCTTCTGCAAGCTGAAGGTGCCTGAAAGTGCCCCCTCGATATACCCACTATTTTGCTGATTCTGAGTGAAACTGAACTCGGATTCAGCCTGCACCGACTCATCCCCCATGAAAGAGGTGGCGAGGACGTGGTTGTCATATTTAGTGCCCACCGGGTCCATATCACCCGAGGAAGTGCAGAGAGTAAACCTCAGATCCAACCTACGATTCCCGAAGCCTTTTGATGTATCGGGATGCGAGAATCGAAATTCGATTCCGCCATCGCGTTCCGTAATCACCGGCTGAATCGGATAAAGCAGATCCAGGTTGAGCCGATCCTCGAGGGAAGCCCCCTCCGGAAGCTCACAGATCTTTTGCTCTTTAGAGACATCCGCACGGTCAAACTCATCGAAAAGGACCAGATCCTCACTGAGATCTTTTAGGTCTTCACCATCGACAATTACTTTCCACGTAATGGTGCTGTACGCATCAAATTCAGTCTCCAACCCCATGCTTCCAGAGAAAACAGCCGGACCAGTATTGATCTGACCAGTCTTGGCGATCCCCAAAGATACCTCTCCAGAAGGCAGAACAATGGAGCCTTCAAAGAGTTGACCCTCATGCGCTGCAAAGGCGGCCCCCTCCCACCCTCCGGCAATTCCCATAAGGCCTTCAATCTCTTCATTCAGCACGCACCTGAAGTCCTCGGTCCCCACACGACGAGAACATTCACCCCAAGATGTCTTATTCGGCCCAAGTAGATCGAAGGGGATGTCATCCCACCTCAGCAACCCCGGAACCGGCAGGTCAAAGTAGTCCCCGCTCAGTGCCCCCTCGCGGCCAAGGTCCTCAAATACGAACTCGCCCTGGACCAACACTGAATCTCCGACGTGAATGTCATCGTTGGGGCTTTTCGAGTTGACCACCGAGAGGTTGGTTATCCGGACATGGTCATTGATGTCGCGCCCCTCATCCGTCTGAAAGGGCGAAAGCAGGACGTTGAGGAATCGAGCGAAGACATTCCCCGATTCCCCATCTCCAGCGCTTTCCCCCTCAGCTCCCCCGAGCTCAGATCCCTCATCCCCCACTTCTGAGCCCCGCTCACCAATCCCCTCGGTTGCTACGATGTTGCTTTCTTCTGCCCCGGCCTGCGAGGCACCAACTGGTAGTAGCGCCAATATCAGTGCGATGACTGCGGTGATGACCAGGATTGGCACCCAGTCTGCCGCTTTATCACGATTTTCTTTCCCCGAAAATAAGCGCTTTCTCATTTCATGACCTTTCAGAAATTCTTCCCGAATTTTGATCCACCACCCCTGATGGATACAAGCCCCAGAACTTCGTCAACAGTAAGTAGACACTGGACAAGCGGATTTAAACCGCCGGAAAGAAGATAACACCTCGAACCGTTTATCGCCCGACGAACAAAACAAGCATGCCAGAGTGAACTGAAAAATCTCTGGAAAAAGCGCAGAGATAAACTTTCTTCTTATCTATTTCTCACCAGATCAACCGCATCCCCCACCCCAGTAACCTGGATCACGTTCAAACCGCCCCGTTTTGCTTTGCCGGAAGAACCTTTGGTGTATCCTGAACCTTATGTCGCAGCGAGCAAACCTCCTTCTTTGCCGCGGCGGGTCCCAGAAGGTCTGAACACGACCGGCACCCCGTCGCGGAGTTTGTGTTGCCGGTCGTGGGCCCGCAACAGCGCTACAGTTTTGATGTAGCCGCAAAACCACGAAGGAAAACAAATGTCTCCGAACGACTCTTTTATCTCCGCTCCCTCTGAGATCCGTACCCCTACCGGTCCCCGCGGTGAGAACCAGGCTCCCTGGAACAAACAGCGCGCCTCCTCCATGCCGGTGAACCGTTACCTGACCTTCGCCCAGGAGGTGGAGGATATCTCGCTGCCGGACCGCACCTGGCCGGACCAGAAGATCACCGTCGCCCCGCAGTGGTGCGCCGTGGATCTGCGTGACGGCAACCAGGCCCTGATCGATCCGATGTCCCCGGAGCGCAAGCGCCGCATGTTCGAGCTGCTGGTCAAGATGGGTTATAAGGAGATCGAGGTAGGTTTCCCCTCCGCTTCCCAGACTGACTTTGATTTCGTCCGCGAGATCATCGAGAAGAACATGATCCCGGATGACGTCACCATCCAGGTGCTGGTGCAGGCCCGTGAGCACCTGATCCGTCGTACCTTTGAGGCGTGTGAGGGTGCGAATAACGTGATCGTGCACTTCTACAACTCCACCTCGAAGCTGCAGCGTCGTGTGGTCTTCCGCAAGGATAAGCCGGCCATCAAGAAGCTGGCCACCGATGCTGCTGAGCTGATCAAGTCCATCGCCGTGGATTACCCGGACACCAACTGGCGCTGGCAGTACTCCCCGGAGTCCTACACCGGCACTGAGCTGGACTTCGCCAAGGAGGTCTGTGATGCCGTGGTCGATATCATGGAGGCCACCCCGGAGCAGCCGATGATCATCAACCTGCCGTCCACGGTTGAGATGACCACCCCGAATATCTACGCCGATTCCATCGAGTGGATGCACCGCAACCTGAACAAGCGTGACTCCATCATCCTCTCGCTGCATCCGCACAATGACCGTGGCACCGGTGTGGCCACCGCTGAGCTGGGCTACCAGGCCGGCGCGGACCGTATTGAGGGTTGCCTCTTCGGCAATGGTGAGCGCACCGGCAATGTCTGCCTGGTCACCTTGGGGCTGAACATGCTGACCCAGGGCGTGGATCCGCAGATTGATTTCTCTCATATTCAGCAGATCCGCGACACCGTGGAGTACTGCAACCAGCTGCGTGTTCCGGAACGCCACCCCTATGGCGGCGATCTGGTCTTCACCGCTTTCTCCGGGTCCCACCAGGATGCCGTGAACAAGGGACTGGATGCCATGGCAGCCCAGGTCAAGCACGGTGCGGACAGCACCGAGGTCACCTGGGAGGAGCTGCAGGGCACCACCTGGGAGGTTCCCTACCTGCCGATCGACCCGAAGGATGTCGGCCGTGACTACGAGGCCGTGATCCGCGTGAACTCGCAGTCCGGCAAGGGCGGTGTCACCTACATCATGAAGACCGATCACGGCCTGAACCTGCCCCGTGCCATGCAGCCCGAGTTCTCCTCGGTGGTGCAGGCTGTCACCGATTCTGAGGGTGGCGAGGTCAACTCCAAGAACATGTGGGACATCTTCGCCACCGAGTACCTGGATCGTTCCGATGTCCTCGAGCTGGTTTCGGTCAAGGTCGACAATGCCGAGACTGAGAACGAGGAGGCCACGGTCACCGCTCATCTGATCCACGATGGCGAGGAGAAGACCGTCGTGGGCCACGGCAACGGTCCGATCGCGGGCTATGCCAATGCCCTGGAACAGCTGGGTATCGATGTCGAGGTGCAGGACTACTCCCAGCACTCGCGTACCGCTGGCGATGACGCCGAGTCAGCGGCCTACATCTACGCCGAGGTCAATGGCACCACCACCTGGGGCGTGGGCATCGCAGGTTCGATCACCTACGCTTCCCTGAAGGCAGTCACCTCCGCCATCAACCGCTCGCTGCACCTGGAGGCCTCCCGCCTGGGCGGCGGCGTCTAAGCCGCTTATCGACGCCCGCGAGTCCCCAGCACTTCGGCCCCGCACCTGGTTTCCAGGTGCGGGGCCGAAGTCATTCCCCTCCCACCCGGGGTCCGGGCGGGAGGGACGTCGATAAGCGGAAGGAAGAACCTCTAGATAGTCAGTTCATGGGTCCGAATGAAGGATCTCCTGATGGGGTGGGCGACATTCCTCAGCGCGACAGTATTCACAAGGCACGGCGAGTGCCCCATGGGACGGGTCAGCCAATTAGACTCAGAACAATGAACCACCCAGTCAACCCCGAAAGCACCGCCGGGGAGCCGGAACACCGGGACGCTACCTCCCGCCCCGACCGCTCCCAGGGCCCCCGGGAGACCGGGAGCCCCGAGCACCGAAGCAACGAAGGAAAGTCCGAGGCAGAGAAGGACGCCGAGCGCGCCGATCGTGCCCGCCAGCGTCAGGCCGAGGTCGATGCCTTCCCCTATGTCGCGGTCTACCTGCTGACCTCCGGTATCCACCCCAGCACGTCTCGCGTCATCGGTATTGATGCCCTGACCTTCAATGATGAGGGTGAGATCGGGGAGGAATTCCACGCCATCATCAACCCCGGTGAGGATCCCGGCCCCTTCCACCTGCATGGCCTCACCCCCGAGGACATCGCCGGCGGCCGCAACTTCGCCCAGGTACTCAAGGTCCTGGGCAAGCTTATGGATGACCGCACCCTCGTGGTCCACCGCGGCCCCCGGACCTGGGGATTCATTGTCGCCGAGGCCCGGCGCGCGATGAACTCCGCAGCCCGGGCCAACCGTTCCCGCAACCGGAGCCGGGGTCGTCACCGCCGACACCGGGTCGGGCATGTACCCCGGCCTGCCGCGATCGTCGATACGCTCGCGACCGCGCGGCGCCAGGGCATGGTCCTGGCGGACACCCGCATCGCCGGGGTCGCTGCGGCACTGTCCCTGGAAGCGACCTCGCCGGTGGCCTCCGTGGAACGCGCCATGCGCAAGGAGGTCGAGGTCAGCCGCGAAACCACTGAGCTGATCATCGACATCTACCTGCTGCAGCGCGATGCTGGGGAGCTTTCTTCCCGGGTGCCGCGAGACCTGCGGGCCGACCAGTTCGGATTGCAGCGCTCCGCTGTGCGGGTCGACGCTGTCGAGGCGCCGCGCCCGCTGGAGAACCCCGGCGTCTATATTCCCGGCAAGTCCCTGCGCAAGGGCATGGAGGTGGTGGTTTCCCCGGAGATCGAGATGGATCCCAATGAGATCATCGCGGCCTGCCTGCGTGAGGAACTCGCCTACTCCGAGAAGCTGACCCGCCAGACCTCCGTGGTGGTGTGCAACCAGACCCGTGACCTGCAGGGTAAGGCGATGCATGCAGATCGTAAGGGCATTCCCCTGTTGTCCGATGTCGCCTTCATGCGGGCGGTACAGCGGGTCCGCTCGGATGAGCCGCGGGAAGACTAGCCGCAGAACGGGCCTGTCCGCAGCCCGGGGGTCCGTGCCGCGGACTAGGCTGTACCCATGAGTTCTGAACGACCTTCTGCAGTCTGGCGCCTGCGGGCCCGGGCAGCGGTCACGGCAGCGAAATTAGCCACCACCGCCTCCCGTCTGAGCGGTCGCGGCGCCGGTGGCATGATCGGCGGCCTGATCGCCAACGCCATCGACCCCGGCATCATGGAGTATCTCGGCGGCGATCGCCCCACCATGCTGGTGACCGGCACCAACGGTAAATCCACCACCACCCGGATGCTCGCGGCCGCGGTGCGCTCGAAGTACCGGGTGGCCACCAATGAAGGTGGTGACAACATGGACGCGGGCATCATCTCCGCGCTCATGGCGGACCGAGAGGCCAGCCATGTGGTCCTCGAGGTCGATGAGCTGCACGTCCCCAAGGTCGCTGAGCGGCTCCAGCCGCAGGTGCTGGTGTTGCTCAACCTCACCCGCGATCAGCTCGACCGCGTCGGTGAGATCAACAAGATTGAACGCGCCCTGCGTGATTGTGTGGCCGCCAACCCGGACATGCTGGTGGTGGCCAACTGCGATGATGTGCTCATGACCTCGGTCGCCTTTGACGCCAAGAAGGTCCTCTGGGTCTCCGCCGGTGCTGGCTGGGTGGGCGATTCTGTCACCTGCCCGCGCACCGAGAGCCACATCGTCCGCGATGGCGATGACTGGTACGCCCTGAAAAAGCTTCGCGACGGCCGCGAATTCCGCCGCCCCACCCCCACCTGGGCGGTCACCGACGAAGGTCTCGTCTCCCCCACCGATCGGGCCTCCCTGGAGTTGAAGCTCCCCGGCCGCGCGAACCGCGGCAATGCCGCCCAGGCGATCGCCGCCGCCGTCGAAGGTTTCAACATCCCCTTTGCGGCTGCGGTCACCGCCGCCGAGGACGTGGAGTCCGTCGCCGGACGCTACTCCACCATCCACTTCGAGGGCCGTGACGTCCACCTGCTGCTGGCCAAGAACCCGGCCGGCTGGCAGGAGGCCCTGTCCATGGTTGACCGCTCCGCCGAGGGCCTGGTCATCGCCGTCAACGGCCAGGTTGCCGATGGTGAGGACCTCTCCTGGCTCTGGGACGTGAAGTTCGAGGACTTCGAGACGCTCTCGGTCAAGGCCGCCGGGGAAAGAGGCACCGACCTCGCCGTCCGCCTGACCTACGCCAGCGTGGACCATGACTACCACCGTGACCCTGTCGCCGCCATCCGCGCCTGCCCCACCGGGCGGGTTGAGGTGCTCGCCAACTACACCGCATTCCGCGACCTGAAGAAGGCCCTGGAAAAGGAGAACGCCAATGACTGAGCTAAATATCGGGCTCATCCTCCCCGACGTCCTGGGCACCTACGGCGATGACGGCAACGCCCTGGTCCTGCGCCAACGCGCCCGGATGCGTGGCATCTCCGCGCAGATTCACACCGTCAAGCTCAATGAGCCGGTTCCCTCCAACTTTGATCTCTACTGCCTCGGCGGTGGTGAGGACACCGCCCAGATCCTCGCGGCAGACCACCTCATCAGGGATCAGGGCCTCACCCGCGCTGCCCAGGCTGGCCGCCCCGTCCTCGCGATCTGCGCCGGGCTGCAGGTCCTCGGCGAGTCCTTCCGCGCCGGTGGCCGCGTCGTCGACGGCGTCGGGCTTATCGATGCCACCACCGTCTCCCTCGACAACCGCGCCATCGGCGAATCCCAATCCATCCCGACCCGCGCCGGTATCACCGCTGAGCTGAGCGAACCACTCAATGGTTTTGAAAACCACATGGGTGCCACTCTCCTCGGCGCGAGTGCCCAGCCCCTGGGCAAGGTCACCCACGGCATGGGCAACTGCGACCCCTACAAGGCCGCGGATATCGCCGGCGACTATAAGCAAAAAGATGCCGAAGGCGCAGTGCAGGGCAGCGTCATCGCCACCTATATGCACGGCCCGGTGCTGGCCCGCAATCCGCAGCTCGCGGACCTGCTGCTGGCCAAGGCAATGGGCATCGCCCTTTCCGAGCTGGCACCGCTGGAGATTGAAGCCGTGGTGCAACTGCGCAAGGAGCGGGTGAAGTAGCCTCACCTGCTGGGTGGTGTGCTGGCCTGGCACTACCTGGGGCTGTCACCTGGGACTTGACCTAGTGCCACCTGGGGTTGCCACCTGGGACTTGACCTAGTGCCACCTGGGGTTGCCACCTGGGGTTTGACGTTTAGGTCTCG
>NZ_JBQPQY010000018.1:0-41812 GCF_052266655.1 Corynebacterium sp. A21 | reverse complement strand
GAGACCTAAACGTCAAACCCCAGGTGGGGCCCTTTTTTCTATAGCCCTTAAGCCCGGTCCCCAAGGAGAATGAAAAACATCACCCCGGATCTGATTTCTCAGATCCGGGGTGATGTCAGTTGGTCGGGATAACAGGATTCGAACCTGCGACCTCGTCGTCCCGAACGACGCGCGCTACCAAGCTGCGCCATATCCCGTGGTACTTGCAATACTGTAGCTGACATTCTCGGCATCAACCAAAACGCCTGCTTGCAGGCGCTTTCCTGAAAGTTCCTAAGAGCTGCGTTCGGTGATGTGCAGCAGAGTTGCGGAGGGGCGGCAGAAGAATCGGAAGGGCACGAACTTGGAGGTGCCCAGTCCGTTGGAGACGTGCATCTTCATCTCCCCGAAGTCGTGTAGCCCGGACGCCCGCCCGCGGTCGATCCCAGAGTTGGTGATGATCGCCTTCCCGCCTGGCAGACAGAGCTGGCCGCCGTGGGTGTGCCCGGAGAAGGAGAGCTGGTACCCGTCGGCGGCGAACTCAGCCAGCACACGCGGCTCGGGGGCGTGCAGCAGCGCCAGTGACAGATCGGCATCCGCATTCGGCGCGCCGGCGATCTCGGAGTAGTCATCGAGATCGTGGTGGGGATCGTCTACTCCCGCGGCGGCGATGCGGACCGGGCCGACCTGGAACTCATGGCGGGCCTGGTTAGCATCGCGCCAGCCACGCTCGAGGAAAGCTGCGCGCATGCCCTGCCAGGGCAGCTCGACGTGGTGGGGCCTGCGCTTCTTCCCCAGCAGGTAAAGGAAGGGGTTGGACAGTCTCGGCGCGAAGTAGTCATTCGTGCCGAATACGAACAGGCCGGGGCGGTCAAGCAGTGGGCCCAAGGCTCGGAGCACCTGAGGCACGGCACGCTCATCCGAGAGATTATCGCCGGTGTTGATCACCAGATCGGGGTGCAGGGCATCGAGGGCGGAGACCCAGGCCTTCTTGGTGTCCTGGCCGGGGATCATGTGGAGATCCGAGAGGTGGAGAATCCTGAACTCCCGCTCGCCGCGCAGCGTACCCGGCTCCAAGAGCGGTACGGTGAACTCCTTGAGCTGGAAGCGGTTCAACTCGCGGACACCCCAGGCAGCCAGGGCGGCACCACTTGCCGCACCCAGGCCCAGCACGGCGGCGGACAGATTCAGAATTCGCTTCGTCTTAGTGTGCACTCGTTTAGCCTACCTGCGGAGTAACGTGGTGAAACATGAGCGAGCTGAAGAGCAAGATCCGTGATGACCTGAAGACCTCCATGAAAGCCCGGGAGAAGGAGCGCACCGGCACTATCCGCATGCTCCTGGCTGCCATCCAGACCGAGGAGACCGCTGGAACCAAGCATGAACTCACCGATGATGAGGTGTTGAAGGTCATCGCCCGCGAGATCAAGAAGCGCCGCGAGTCCGCTGAGGTGTACGCCGAGAACAACCGCCAGGAGCTGGCCGACGTAGAGTTGGCAGAGGCTGAGATCCTTGGCGCCTACCAGCCGGCCCAGCTGGATGATGCCGCTCTCGCTGAGCTGGTGCGGGTCGCGATCGCCGAGGTTGCCGCCGAGAGTGGCGAGCCGGTGGCCGTCAAGCAGATGGGCAATGTCATGAAGCTGGCCGCCGAGAAGGCCGCCGGCCAGGCTGATGGCAAGCGCCTCTCTACTGAGGTGAAGCAGCAACTCCAAGGCTAGATCCGCCCATTGAAAAATCCCCTCGTTCAAGGTGAACGAGGGGATTATCCGTTTCCGGGGTATTTAGAGCCCGAAGGCGTTGCGCAGGTCCCGGGTGATGGCGTCGATGTCATCCTGGGTCACGTTCGGAAGGGCCGGGGCTGGCTGGGGCGCCGGAGCCGGAGCCGGATTGCGCTGTGAGGTTTCCTGGTTGCTCCCGCCCTCATTTGTGGGTGCCGGAGCGGCATTGCCGGGGTCTACAGCGGCTTCGCCGCCGCCAACCGGGGCTTCTCCCGGGGCGCCCGCCATGTCAGCGGAACGCTGCGGCAAGGTGCCGGAGGTGGCACTGGGAAGCTGGTTGGCCATGTTGAAGAAGGTCCGGGCAGGTTCCAAGCCACCATAGAGTCCACCACTGGCACACTGTTGCACCGGAGAGGTGCACAGCGACATGGTGGTGGTGCCGTCATTGTAGATATACGGTGCAGCAGCGATATTGGAGTTGAAACCCAGGAAGGCCGAGGACTGGTGGGACTCGGTGGTGCCGGTCTTCGCGGCGATCGGTGCGCTCCAGCCACTGGAACGGGCGGAAGCCGAGGCGGTGCCGTCGATCGCATCCTGGCTCATGCCGATGGTCAGGGTATCGGCGACCTTCGGTTCGAGGACCTGCTCGCACTCGGGGCGTTTCAGGTAGACCTCTTCGCCGTCTGGGTTGGTGATCGAGGCGACCGGATTGGGTTCGCACCAGGTGCCATGGGAGGCGAGAGTCGCGCCGACATTGGACAGCTCCAGCGGGTTCACCGCGGTCGGGCCCAGAGTGTAGGAACCGAGATTGGCTTCGCGCATGTATTCGGCGATGGAGTACTCATCGTTGTAGGAGCCCGCGGACTCATAGCTGCGCAGTCCGAGCTTGACGGACATGTCCACCACCGGGGTCACGCCGACCTGCTCGATCATCTGGACGAAGGTGGTGTTGGGGGAGTGTGCCAAAGCGTCCATCAGGGTCATCTGTGAGCGGTAGGACCCGGCGTTTTCCACACAGTAGGTGTTCGCCGGGCAGTTGGCGGCACCGCCGGTGCCCATTCCCCTGGCTTCGTAGCGGGTGGGCACATTGAGTACCGTGTCCAGGCCCATGCCCTGCTCGATGGCGACGGCGGCGGTGAAGATCTTGAAGATGGAGCCGGCGCCGTTACCGATCAGGGAGGTGGGCTGCGGCAGCATGGTCTCGCCCTCATCGAGGTTGAGTCCGTAGTCACGGGAGGAGGTCATCGCGAGGATGTCGCGGGAATCCTCGCCGGGTGCGACGACATTGAGCACATTGGCCACGCCCAGGGCATTGGGGTTGACCTGTGCAGTCACAGAGTCGTGGGCGCGCTCCTGAACTGCCGGGTCCAGGGTGGTCTGGATGGTGTACCCGCCGCGGGCCAGCTCCTCGCGGGGGATGCCCTTGGAATCGAGGTAGGTCAGGGCGTAATCGCAGAAGAATCCGCGGTTGCCCGCGCCGATACAGCCATTGGGCAGGGTCTCGGGGGAGTCCAGTACCCCGAGCGGCTGCTGGGCAAACTCATCGGCGGCACCCTGGTCGAGGTATCCGGCGTCGACCATGGACTGCAACACCGTGTTGCGTCTTTCGGTCACACCTTCGACGTTGGTATACGGGTTCAATAAGGAGGAGGACTGGGGGATGCCGGCGAGCATGGCGGCCTGGGCCACGTTCAGCTCTGCGGCGGGGATACCGAAGTAGGTGCGGGAGGCCGCCTCGATGCCGTAGGCCCCGTTGCCGAAGGGCACCAGATTCAGGTAGCGGGTGAGGATGTCCTCTTTGCTCAGGAGCTTGTCCAGATCCGAGGCCATCCGCATCTCGCGAAGCTTGCGTGGCACGGAGGTCTCGATGGCGGCGGCCTGTTCCTCCTCGCTCTCGGCATCCACGAGCAGCAGATAGTTCTTGACGTACTGCTGATTGAGAGTGGAGGCGCCCTGCGTGACGCCGCCGGCGACGACATTGGACACCATGGCGCGGGCGGTGCCCTGCAGATCCACTCCTTCATGCTCGTAGAAGCGTCGGTCCTCGATGGCGACGATGGCATCCTTCACCGTCTGCGAGATCTGCTCCGACTCCACCGGATGGCGACGCTGGTTGAAGAGCCAGGCCATCGGGTCGCCGTTGACGTCCGTCACAGTGGTGACTCCGGGAGTCTCACCGCCGGCCATGTCCGACAGATTGGACTGCATGGTTTCGTTGATCCGCGCGGTCGCTACACCCGAGACACCGGCCAACGGGGCTAGCGCGAGGGCACCAACGACCGCAGCGGCGAGGGTCGCGGCCAGCACGTTCCTGAAAGACTTTGAGACTGACACCCCTTTACCCTACGCAGAAGACCTCACGCGAGGGAACTAAAGAATCCCCCTATTCGTGTGACCTACTCGACAGGGTGTGAATTCTGTGAATACACTCATAGTCATTCAGGTAATTTTTCGATACTTTTCCTACACGAATTTCCACACGAAGGAGGTTGATGATGACAGTGTCATTGCAAGGGAACCGCCACCGCAATTCCCTCGTGACGGAATTGGACAACCGCATTGAGGTGCCCGAGGGGAACACCGAGCGCGGCGAGTGGGTGACCAAGGCCAAGTGTCGTGAAGGTGATCCAGATGCCCTATTTGTCCGGGGGGCAGAGCAGCGCAAGGCTGCAGTCATCTGTCGGCACTGCCCAGTAATGGATCAGTGCCGGGCGGATGCTCTGGATAACCGGGTGGAGTTCGGGGTGTGGGGTGGGCTGACGGAGCGTCAGCGCCGTGCCCTGCTCCGGAAGAACCCGGAGATTGATAATTGGGGCCGCTATCTGGCCGGCGGAGGGGAGCTCAGCGGTATCTGAGGCCCCGGCTGAGTTGCGTGGGGGTGGCCGGAATAAGGTCTGCCACCGGTGACTATTGCCGAGGTTGCCGGTGTTCTCGGACCGGTGCTCCTGAAAGCCCGCTGACGGCCACGTAATGTGGTGCCCATGACTAAATGGGAATATGCCACTGTGCCTCTGCTGTCGCACGCCACCAAACAGATCCTCGACACCTGGGGTGAGGATGGCTGGGATTTGGTCTCCGTCATCCCGGGGCCGAACCCGGAGAACCTGGTCGCCTACATGAAGCGCGAGCTCCAATAATGAGCACCTCTGAAAAGCTACGCGAATTGGGAATCACCCTGCCGGCCGTCGCGGCTCCCGTCGCCGCCTACGTTCCGGCGATCCGAACCGGTAACCAGGTCTGGACCTCCGGCCAGCTACCCTTCGTCGACGGCCAGCTGCCTGCCACCGGCAAGGTCGGTGCCGAGGTTGATGAGGTTCAGGCTCAGGACCTGGCCCGCACCGCCGCCCTCAACGCCCTGGCCGCCATTGACGCCCTGGTCGGCATCGACAAGGTCACCCGGGTACTCAAGATCGTTGGCTTCGTGGCCTCCGCCGAGGACTTCTCCGGTCAGCCCGGCGTGGTCAATGGTGCCTCCAACCTGATGGCTGAGGTATTCGGCGAGGCCGGCGCCCACGCTCGTTCCGCGGTCGGAGTCGCTGAGCTGCCGCTCAATGCTCCGGTCGAAGTTGAGTTGATCGTCGAGATTGCCGCAGATTAACTATGATTCCCCGGGACATGGGGCGGGTGTGTGATTCTGGGGAGTCATCGGGTTTTCAGTTCTGCGGAACCGGGTTTGGCGGCTAGAGTGGGTGCCATGGAGCATCCCGCTTATAGCCAGCTTCGGCCGGTGACTGAGTCCGTATCAGTAGTCCTGTGCCCTAATCCCGGGTACGCCGCTCTCGAAGGCACTAACTCCTGGGTTATCCGCGCCCAGGAGGACGAGCGAAGTATTGTCATTGACCCCGGTCCGGAGGATGAGGGGCATCTCAATGTGCTGAATTCCAAGGCGCGTGAGGTCGGTCTTGTGCTGCTGACCCATCGGCACCACGATCACGCCGATGGTGCGCAGCGGTTCCGTCAGCTCACCGGTGCCCCGGTCCGGGCTTTCGATGCCAGCTACTGTGCCGGCGGGGAGCGGCTCGTTCCCGGTGAAATCATCACCCTTGAGGGGGTCACCCCGCAGATCGAGGTGGTGGCCACCCCGGGTCACACCGCGGACAGCGTCAGCTTCTTCATCTGGAGCGGCGAGCCCGGTACCTCCACCCTGGAGGGCATCGTCACCGGTGACACCATCGCGGGCCGTCACACCACCATGATCTCTGAGACCGACGGCGACCTGGGAGCCTATATCTCCTCCCTGGAATTGCTCGAGGAGCGGGGCAGGGGCATCAAGCTGTTCCCCGGACATGGTCCAGATGGTGATGATCTCGCTGTTTTCGCCCGCAAGTACATTGAGCGCCGGAATCACCGACTCGACCAGATCCGTCAGGTCTGGACCGAGCGTGGCAAAAATGTGGAACTGCCCGAGCTGATCAACCTGATGTATGACGATGTTGATCCGGTCCTGCGCGGTGCCGCCGAGCAGTCGACCCGGGTGGCGCTGCGTTACCTGGCTGCCCACGGGGAATAGTTCCACCAACCCACACCGGGCCGGTCGCCGCTGCAATGCGGTGACCGGCCCGGTGTCTTCGTTCCCAGGTCAGGAAAAACGCTTATCGACGCCGTGGAGGTCGTCGATAAGCGCGAGGGGCTTAGCGGGCGCGCTTGGCCAAGTGCTCAGTATCGATGATGAGCACGGACTTGCCCTCCAGGCGGATCCAACCGCGGTGGGCGAAAGTGGCCAGGGCCTTGTTCACGGTCTCACGGGAGGCGCCGACCAGCTGGGCGATCTCCTCCTGGGTGAGGTCGTGGTTGACGCGCAGCGCGCCACCCTCCTGGGTACCGAAGCGGTTCGCCAGCTGCAGCAGCGTCTTAGCCACGCGGCCGGGGACATCAGTGAAGATGAGGTCGGCCAGCGAGGCGTTGGTGCGGCGCAAGCGACGTGCCAGCACACGCAGCAGCTGCTGGGCGATCTCCGGGTGGTTGCCCACCCAGGTCCGCAGCATCTCGGAACTCATGGTGGCGGCGTGAACCTCGGTCACACACACCGCCGAAGAGGTACGCGGACCGGGATCGAAGATGGAGAGTTCACCGAACATGTCGGAGGGGCCCATCACCGTCAGTAGGTTCTCGCGACCATCCGGGGCATGGCGGGCAAGCTTCACCTTGCCCGAGGTGATGATGTAGAGACGGTCACCGGGCTCGCCTTCCTCGAAGATTGTCGTTCCACGTGGGAAACGGACAGTCTCCATGTCCCTGATCAGGTTCTCAACGGCACCTGCGTCCACGCCCTGGAAAATCCCGGCGCGGGACAAAATCTCCTGTACACCTTCCACGTGCATCTCCTTGGGGTACGTGTGCAGGGCGGTATCCGACCAACAGGAATTTTCGTACTTTTTCCTCGGCGCAACCACACAATGGAATCGCGCACTATTGAGGTGGAAGCCGGAACTCGTCTGCACTTCAAGCTGTGTTCGGTACCACTGTACCGTGGAATTGGTCACTTTCGCATTCAACTGACCAATTAATCACACTGAATCTGCTATTGCAGGTGCTCAGAAGTAACAATTGATAGCTTACCCCTCGGGAGTTTCTTCGCTGATCTCAGTGTCAGTCTGTCGGAGAACTACCGCTTCGAGGCGTTCCATCTGCATGGCAAAGACCGCCAGAACAACAGGCACGAGAACGACGAGAAATGCTGACATGCACACCACTTTAGCAAGCAGTTGTGGCCGGACCACGTCAACCATCGGGTGGTGATGTTCGCGGGAGGCCTGGTTCTGTGGGATGAAGTGCCAGCGGCTGCCCGCATTACTTCTGAGATGTCCAGGGTGCTGGCTAAAGTGGAACGCATGTCTCATCCAGCAGGCTCCATCACCCGGCAGACCACCCCGGCCAACCGTCCGAAGGTGGGTTCCCATCTGGCGGCCAGTGGTCGCGAGACGGAGATCGGCCGCAAGCGGCGGGCCCGGCGGATCAACCGGACCCTCGAACTCGGGCACCCGGATGCCCACTGCGAGCTGGATTTCCGTACTCCCCTGGAACTGACTGTGGCCACCGTGCTCAGCGCCCAGTGCACCGATGTCCGGGTCAACCAGGTCACCCCGGCACTCTTTGAGCGTTACCGCAGTGCCGCAGACTACGCCGATGCCGTGCAGGCCGAGCTGGAGGAGTATATCCGTCCCACCGGTTTCTACCGGGCGAAGGCTCGCAACCTCATCGGCATGGGGCAGCGGCTGGTCGAGGAATTTGACGGCGAGATCCCTTCCGGCCTGGCAGACCTGGTCAGCCTCCCCGGAGTGGGCCGTAAAACCGCCCATGTGGTCCGGGGCAATGCCTTTGGGGTTCCGGGACTGACGGTGGACACTCATTTCAGCAGGCTGGTCAACCGCCTGAAACTGAGCGAGGAGACCGACCCGGTGAAGATTGAGTTCGCTATCGCGGAGCTGATCGAAAAGAATGAGTGGACCATGTTCTCCCACCGGATGATTTTCCATGGTCGAAGGGTCTGCCACAGCCGGAAGGCGGCCTGTGGGGCCTGCTTCCTGGCGGCGGACTGTCCTTCCTTCGGTCTGGCTGGTCCGACGGATCCAGCGGCGGCGGAGGCCCTGGTCAAAGGTGATAATCGAGAGCACCTTCTGGAAATGGCGGGTATGTGATGAGCAATAGTGTGAAGTGGTCGATTGTCGGCGCGATCATCCTGATCGTGGTGATCCTGGCGGCGGTGCCGATGATGCTCAACAGCGTGAACTCTGGTTCTGGGTCTGTCGGGGGCACCGAATCATCTGCGGGGGCGGGGCCGTCGGCCGAAGGTGTCAGCCCGGTCGCCGGGCGTCCGGACTGCGCTGCCACCGGTGTTGGTGCTGTGAGCCTGCCCTGCCTGGGAGGGGAGAGCGGGGACACCCCGGCAGCGGGTGAGCCCGCCGGCACGGAGGCTTCGGTGGTCAATCTCTGGGCCTGGTGGTGTGGCCCCTGCCGTGATGAGCTGCCCATCTTCGATGAATTCGCTGCCGCACACCCGGAGTACCATGTCATCGGCGTGCATGCTGACCCCAACCCTGCCAATGGTGCGGCCATGCTGGATGACCTGGGTGTCGAGCTGGCCTCCTACCAGGACAGTGACAATCTCTTCGCTGGCACCCTGGGGCTTCCCGGGGTGGTGCCGATCACCGTGGTGATCGTCAACGGTGAACAGGTGGCGATGTTCCCCCAGCCCTTTGAATCTGTCACCCAACTCGAGAATGCTGTGGAGGAGGCCCTGGTATGAGCATGGAACCCCTGAATCCGGAACCGGTGCCGCCGGATCTCATGACACCTGAGCCGCAGTTCATCGCGGATCAGCCGGGCCAGAACATCGAGCTCAGTCCAGAGGTCGCCCCACTATGGATGTCCCGGTTGTTGCGCCGGATCGCCGCCGGGAGTGTCCATGCCAGCCTGCGGGCCGGTGGCCTGGAGCGCTCCACCGCTCCGGATGACAAACGTCGCGCCGCCGTGCTCATGCTTTTTTCCGGGACGGAAACCTCCGTGGAGCTACCCAATGATGCTGCGGTTCTGCTGACCCACCGTTCGCCGCGGATGCGCTCGCATTCCGGGCAGATTGCCTTTCCCGGCGGGCAGATGGATACCACCGATATCAATGCGGTGGACTGCGCGCTGCGGGAGGCCTGGGAAGAGACCGGGCTGGACCGGCACAGCCTCACTCCGGTCGCGGAGCTGGATGAGGTGCATATCCGGGCCTCCGGTTACCCGGTCCATCCGATCCTCGGGCACTGGCATTCACCCTCCCGGGTGGGTGTGGTCAGTCCCCAGGAAGCTGATGAGGTCTTCCAGGTTCCCATCTTCGACCTGATTGACCCGGCGAATCGGCTCATGGTCCACTGGGGTGATTGGCGGGGCCCGGCCTTCCACGTCAATGACTATATTGTGTGGGGTTTCACCGGCATGCTTTTGTCCTCGGTGTTGCATCACGCAGGCTGGGAGGAACCCTGGGACCACGACACGAATGTGGATCTACGCCGGGCGCTGGCATCATCACGTAATAATGAAAGATCCTTTTAGGTGAATAAATTCTTTCATAAAACCCGAATTGGAGCACTTAAGTGACCGTCAGCCTGATCATCGACGCAGTCCTGATACTTGCGGTGGTGGTGGCACTGATCAGCGGTTGGCGGGCGGGTGCCTTCTCATCTGTCCTCAGCACCGTTGGCGTGGTCGCCGGTTTGATCTGCGGTGCCGCGCTGGCTCCGGTGGTGATGCAGCTGACTGATTCCACGGCGTTGCGGGTCCTGTTGGCGCTGGGCACGATCATCCTGTTGATCGGTATCGGCAATCTGGTGGGCGGTATGCTCGGTTCCGCGCTGCGGGACCGGATGCGTTTCCGTTCCTCCATGAAGATCGACTCGGGCATCGGTGCGATTTTCCAGGGTGTGGTTACACTCTTCGTTGCCTGGTTGGTGGCCATTCCGTTGGCTACCGGAGTCGGTGGTGCCATCGGCGAGGGGATGCGCGATTCAGTGGTCCTGGGGTTCGTGGACAGTGCCACTCCCAATCAGTTCGACCGGGTGCCCACACAGATCTCGGCCTTGCTCAATGACTCGGGGATCCCGCAGATCGGCTCACCCTTCCAGACTGACTCCTCCCCGGAGGTCGAGGCTCCGCGGATCAATGTGGCCAATCATGAGCTGGTGGAGTCGTTGCGCCCGTCAGTGATCCATGTGCTCGGTGATGCGCAGGTGTGCAGCCGTCGGCTCATGGGCTCCGGGTTTGTCACGGAGTCGGATTATGTGATCACCAACGCCCATGTGGTCGCCGGTACGGAGACCATCCGGCTGGATACTGTCCTGGGGGTGCGGGAGGCTGAGGTGGTCTACTACAACCCTGAGGTCGATATCGCGGTGCTGCACAGCCCCGGCCTCGACCTACCGGTGCTGCCCTGGGCAACGACCCCGGCAGCCACCGGCGATGACGCCATGGTCATGGGTTTCCCGGAGTCCAGTCCCTTTGAAGCGGCACCGGCCCGGATCCGGGACCAGATCACCATCGCCGGCCCGGACATCTACGCCAACGGTCGGGTGGAGCGGGAGGCCTATACGGTCCGCGGCTCCATCCGGCAGGGTAATTCCGGCGGTCCGATGACCAACACCGAGGGTGATGTCCTGGGTGTGGTTTTCGGGGCTTCCGTGGATTCCTCTGACACCGGCTACGCCCTGACCGCCGCTGAGGTACAGCGCCAGCTCGGTGATGTCACCCGCCTGACTGAGCCGGTGGACACCGAGTCCTGCGTGGCGCGCTAAGCCCACCGTGATGGTGGGGCCCCGCGGCGTCGCTAAGCAAAATACCCGCGACCCCGAAGAGGTCTATGGTGCGCGGGGTTCCGTCGCAGGTTCAGCGGCGCGGGAGTTCCTGCGCCAGAAAATCGGTGACCGCAGCGACAAAACCCGCCGGGTTCTCCAACTGGGGGAGATTGCGGGTGCCCTCGACCGCAACCTGCTCGACCGGGGATCCTTTGGCGACGCGCAGCCGGGCGCGGTTGGACAGATGCCGCCAGGCGCCCTGCTCCTGGTACATCAGCAGCGTCGGTACGGTGACCTGCCGCCCGATCCAGGACAACGGCACCACACTGAGCAGCAGTCGGTTGTTGTGCACGATGGCCGGCCCGGTATTGCTGATCCGGGCGGCCAGCTGACGCAGCTCCAACTGTTCCCGGAAGGCGGGGCTGCGCTGAAACTCAGTGGTGGTGTTGACCTGCAGTTGGCGGCGGTAGGTGGCCTTCTGGAAGCGCATCAGGTGGGCGGAGATTCCGGAAGGGAGACGGTACAGCAAGCCTCGGATAATCAGCCGATGGAAGAGCCAGGGGCGGCTGGACACACTGCGGCGTAGATCGGTGGGGTGCGCGGCCGCCACCGCAACCAGCGCGCGGACCCGCTCCGGGTGATTCGCGGCCAGGACCCAGGCCACCGAGCCACCGGTGTCATTACCGATGACGATCGCCGAACCATGACCCAGCGCCCGGATCAGCCCGGAGAGATCACCGGCCGCATTGCGCAGGTCATAGCCATAACTAGTGGGCGGCTTATCGGACATTCCGTAGCCACGGACATCCACTGCTGCGACGTGATAGCCGGCTGCCGCCAGCGGGGCGATGACCTCCCGGAAATCGAACCAGCCGCCGAAGGAACCGTGCACCAGGACGATCAGGGGATTCTCCGGATCGCCAGCGGTGACGGCATGCAGCCGGATGCCCCTGGTGTGCACCAGCTCATGGTTGAAAGGACCCTCCAGCGCAATGACGGAGGGGGAAAACTCGCCATTTGCATCAGGCACCGGTTCCCCGGAATTAGACGGCTGGGGCCCTGCGGACTGTGGGCCACCGTCGGTGGCGCGCGATTGGGCTGAGGTCACCGGAATCCTCCTCGGAGCATTGAAAAACCATCCCGTGGTCGGCGGCTCCGGCGCGAACCTCCGGGATGGGTGGTGCCGATAGACCGCCTGAATGCAGGTCAGCGGCGGGAGTGGGGGCTGTGCCTAGCTGTACATGCCCCGGTTCTTGGCCTCAAGCTTCTTGGTGGCCTTGCCAGGAACCAGGTTCTTGAGCTCATTGACTGAGTCAATCGTCTTCTTCGGTGCCCCGATCTTCTTGACCTTCTGGTAACCGAAGAGGGCCAGGCCAGCGGCGATGACGATCATCGCCAGGAAGACGATCAGGAAGGCAGCCCACGGCTCCAACCACACCGAGAGCAGCGCAGCGACGAAGAAGAAAAAGAAGAAGGAGCTGTAGAGCGCAATGACGCCAGCGACGCCGAAGAGACCGCCACCGATGGCGCCCTTCTTGGCCTCCCCGGCCAGCTCAGTCTTGGCCAGCTCAAGTTCCGCGCGGAAGAGGCTGGACATCTGCGCGGTGGCATCACTGATCAGGTTGCCAATAGATCCCTGACCCGCGGCGTGGGTGTCCACGTCGCTCAGCGGGATCGAATTCACCTTTGCGGAGAAATCCTCGGTGCCGTTGGTATATAGGCCATTCTGATTGCTCACGATGCTCTTTCCTCCAGAAGGTCGACAGGTGAAACGCTGAGGAGCAGTGTCTCCAATGGTGCCACGGATTACCGGTGGTTGCGTGCCTGATGACCGTATTAGTTGTTGGTTTCCTGAGCACTACCCTAGTTGATATGACCGATGTAGACCCGCTTCGCCCACTGCTGAACCTCGGAGAAGTTGCAGAACTCCATGACCGAGCTCGTGCCGCGATCGCCACCGTCCACCGCCGACCGGTAAGTTTACGCCGCCCAGAGGTCACCGGATCTGAGTCCGTGCTCCGCGGCGCCCGACTCAGCGCGCTTATCGACGGCCACGAGGTAGACCTCGGCAGCGAGCCCACCGGCGCGCTGGGAGGAGCCATCAGCTGCTACAGCCTGCTCGCCCCGTCGATGGTGGAGCGAACCGCCCGGACCTTCGGACGTGCGCCCCTGCAGGTACTCGCCCGGATGGATGTGCTGGCCGGTGGCACCGGTATCCCGGTTTCTGCGGTGGCGTCCGCCCGGCTGCAGACTTTGGCCAAGGTCATCGTCGGCGGTGCTCACGATGGACTGCTGCCGCAGATCGTGCACGGGGAAATTGCTTCAGCCGGGGTCTTCGGGCCACGCAGCGGGGTGGTAGCCCGAGCCGCTGGACGGCTGGCGGCGGTGCACTCGGGATTCGACCCACGGGGATTGGCGGTGCCGGAAACCTATCTCAACCGGCACCGGAAGACCTATGAACAAGCGCTGGCGGGATTCGGGTCCGGGCCGGAGGGAGTGGCGGTGTTCCTCGAACTGATGTTTCGGGCCTGGGAAGCCGGGGCCGCCGAGGCAGAAGCGATCGCCCAGGCAGCCTGAGTGTTATGCGGTGCTTTTAAGCGGTGCCGCGGCGGGTGCGCATAGCCCACAATAAGCCGCCCAGGGTGGCGGCGGCAGCGGCGACGACACTGGAGCCGATGGTCAACTCCAGGGCAGACGGCGGTTGGAAGAGGGGGACCGGGTTACGGAAGGAGAGGATGTCCCAGCCGTTCTTCAGCGCCTTCTTCTTCATCTGCCGGTCCGGGTTCACTGCAGTCGGATTACCCACGACCTCGAGCATCGGAATATCGGTGGCGGAATCGGAGTAGGCGTAGCTGGCCTCGAGGTCATAATGGTTCTCCTCGGCCAAGCGGCGCATAGCCGCTGACTTGGCCGGGCCCTTGCAATAGAAGGAGATCTCGCCGGTGAATTTGCCGCCTGCGGTCTCCATCTCCGTGGCGACGACCTGCTCGACGCCGAGTTCAGCAGCGATCAGCTCGACGAGCATGGTGGCTGAGGCCGAGATGATGATGACATCGTGGCCGGCGGCGCGGTGCTTCTCGATCAGCTCCCGGGCCTCGGCATAGATGGTCGGGGTAACCACATGGTGCAGTGCCTCGGCGGCGATCTCCTTGACCTGTTCAACATCCCAGCCGGTGACCATCGCGGCCAGCTGATCCCGGGAAGAATCCATCTGGGAACTGGATTGGCCGGAGAACATGTAGGTGGCCTTGATCATGGAGAGCTCGAAAGCCTCGGAGGGGGAGATCAGCCCGTTATGCATGAACTCCTTGCCGAAGGCATGGGCAGAGGAGGTGGCGATAACGGTTTTGTCCAGGTCAAAGAAGGCTGCGACCCGGCGCGGGCCAGAGAATGCCGTGGGTTCTTCCTGGGGGATCACGCTGGCCAGTCTAATGCTGCGAAGCCCGTGAGCATAGTGGCTGCTGTGAAAAACGTGACTGGAGAGGTTGACTCTCGCGGGCTTCGTCTGCATCAGTTTCCATCTCTGCCGGGCGGTGTGGCGGTAATACGTTTCGGTGGTGCTCTCAGGGGGGATATCGCCCACTCGGATGAGTTTGTTTCATGGGATTATCACGCCTGCTCAGAGTGGGTGAAAATCGGAGAGATGGTTATAGGTGTGACTCGTGCGAGGGTGACCATTTCGATTTCGAATATAAGTGCGAATTTATCCTCGGGAAGTGTTGTCATGGTTTGCGTGGTATGCAATAATGCCTAGTGCAAGGCCCCGATATACAGTGTGGCCTGCCCCGGCTCGCCCCCCGAGGCCGGGTAGACGGTCCGCGCACACCCCCCCCGAGGCGCGGACCGTCCCTTAATTTCTCACTCCGTGCGCAGCAAGGTCTCCTGTTTTTAGTTGAGCGCCCCGGATTCTTGAAGTGTTCTGGGGCGTTGACGTGCCGGAACTTGGCATATTTCAAGGATGGCATGTGTTAGGGGGAATTGGCCGGGTGGCGGAGCTGGTTATCCACAAAATGGAGTTGACATGTCAGCATGATTGGGGGTTGTCCACAGCCTGCGGGTAGCGCCCTTGTGCCGCTGTCCAGCGGCGGGTTTGGTGAGGGGCATGAGCCCAGTACAAGCCACCATCCTGGTTGCGGTTACCGATCCGGTGCTGCATCCGGAGGCAACCCACATCGCCGCCGCCACCGGCCGTAGGATCATTGACACCGTCAAACCCGCAGAGATCGCCCGCCATTATCGGCGGGTGGATGCCGTACTTATCGATGCGGCCACAGCCACCACCCTCAGCGAGCTCCCGCAGCGTCCCAAGGTCTATTTCCTGGCGGCGGACCCCGGCCCGGTGGACTGGCAATTGGCCCTGGAATGCCACGCAGATAGAGCGCTGGTGATTCCCGCGCAAGCTGCGGAGTTGCTGGGTGCCCTGGGCCGGGAGAGACGTCCCGAAGACGCCACCTCCCGGGTTCTCGGGATCAGTGGCTCAGCCGGAGGGGCGGGGGCGAGCACACTGGCAGCGGCGACGGCCCGCAAAGCAGTCCGGGCGGGTGAGGTTGTCCTGGTCGATGCTGACCCGGCAGCCGGCGGACTAGATCTACTGCTGGGATTGGAGGATGCGGGTGGCGCCCGCTGGCAGGACCTGAGTTTTGGAGAAGGGGCAATCGCAGTTGATGATCTCCAGGCTGCCCTGCCCAGATCCCGTGACGGGATCTCGGTACTCACTGGAGCCCGATCCACCATCGTCGATCCCTACCACCTCAGTGGCGCAGAGCTGATCTCCGCACTGGAGAGCCTGCGGGGCGGGCCGAAGCTGACCATTGTTGATCTTCCGGGACACGGCGAGGTGACCGAGGCTGCGGTTGAACACTGTGACCGGGTGCTATTGCTGGTGCCTGCGGAGGTCCGGCCGGTAGCGGCTGCGGCACAGCAGATTGCCCGCTGGCGATCCCGACAGGTGGAGGTGTCGCTCATCCTGCGCCACCGTGGTTGGTCCGGACTTGGCATCGCAGAGGTGGAGAAGGTAACCAAGGCGGAGGTCATCGCTGAACTCGGTACCGTGGCCCGGTTAGCCAAACAAACTGAGATGCAGGGGCTGCCGGACTCATTGCCCCGGGCACTCTCGCTCGCCGCAGCAGCGGTACTCGCAGAAGCTGAACTCCACTCCGGGGAGCGGGTTCCCCGATGAGCCGGGTTGATGAACTTCTGGAAAAGGTCCAGCGTCGGATGGTCTCGGAATCAATCGGGGTGGATGCCGCCGAGACAGCCAGACTCGTCCGGGAGGAAGCGGGGGCCATCAGCGATGTGGATGTGCTGGAGCTACTGCGGAAATTGCGGCATGACTCCACCGGTGTCGGGAGGCTGGAACAACTGCTTCTCGTTGAGGGGGTCACCGACATTGTGGTCAATGGTCCGGAGCAGATCTGGTTTGATCGCGGCCGGGGCATGGAGCGCTCTGAGATCCGCTTCGAATCGGATGCGGAGGTTCGTCGACTGGCTGCCCGCCTGACGGTGGCTTGTGGGGCCAGACTTGATGATGCGCAGCCCTTCGCCAATGGACGGCTGCACCGCTCTGACGGTAGCCAGATCAGGGTGCATGCACTGCTCAGTCCGCCGGCGGAAGGTGGAACCTGTCTCAGTCTCCGTATCCTGCGGCAGGCCGTGACCACCCTGGATCAACTTGTCCAATTCGGGACACTGGACCGAGAGATGGCTCAGCTGCTGCGCGCCATGGTGCGAGCGAAACTGTCCTTCCTAGTAGTGGGTGGCACCGGTTCCGGGAAAACCACGCTGCTCTCAGCATTATTGGCCGAGATTCCGGAAGACGAGAGGATTCTGTGTATCGAGGACACCGCAGAGCTGCAACCACCGCATCCGCACGTGGTCTCCCTGGTTGCCCGAAGCAGCAATATCGAGGGCAGCGGTGAGATCAGCCTCGCAGACCTGCTCCGGCAAGCACTGCGGATGCGTCCCGATCGGATTGTGGTGGGAGAGATCCGGGGCGGAGAAGTGGTGGATCTTCTCGCGGCGCTGAACACCGGTCATGATGGTGGGGCAGGGACGGTCCACGCCAACTCGTTATCCGAAATCCCGGCGCGGATGGAGGCCTTGGCAGCCCTGGGTGGACTTGATGGGCCAGCACTGCACTCCCAGCTCTCGGCGGCGGTGAAGGTGGTGCTGGCGATGCGTCGAAGTGCTTCCGGAAGGAAGCTTCATCAGCTGGGGATTCTGCAGGGAAATCCGGTGACTGCCACCGTGATTTGGGATGTTGATGGTGGAGATGCTCCGGGACTTGGGGATTTTCGCAGGCAGGTGGGGCTATGAACACCTACATCCTGCTGGCGTTCGGATTGGCGTTTCCCGGCCGTGGGCCGGTCGCCAGAATCCAGGGTGCACACGGTGTGCTGTCCCGGCTGGGCAGTGAGCTGGCCCCGGGGGCTTCCCAGGCACGTTCAATAACCGCCCATTTCAGTGCCACCCTCGCCGCCGCCGTGTTGATGTTCTTCCTGCTCGGTGAGTTCAGTGTGGCGGTGGCCACCGGAATTGTCGTGGCTACCCTCGCCGGGGCCCTCCGGGGAGTGCGGGCCACCAAACGCCGCCTCCGGCGTACTGCAGCCACCGGGGTCTTCCTCGGGCACCTGCTCGGTGAGCTACGCGCTGGATCGGGTATCCCACAGGCGATTTCAGCTGCGGCTGAAACCATTCCGGAACACGCCCCACGGGAGTTGCGCACCGCGGTAGAGGTCACCGCCGCCCGCACCCTTGCCGGCGGATCCGGCCCAGCAGTGCTTCTCGACGCCCGAGCGACGGTTCCGGAACTCGCGGAACTGGCGCAGATGTGGCACACCGCCGAACACCACGGAGTGCCACTGGCACCCCTGATCCAGGAGGCCCAAAACCGCCTGGACATCAGAACCAGACATCGGGCCGCGACGACCTCCTCGCTGCAGGGACCACAAGCTACTGCGGTGGTGTTGACCCTGCTGCCGCTGGCAGGAGTGGGAATGGGGAGCACCATGGGAGCGGATCCGCTGGGGCTGCTCTTCGGTGGTGGTCTCGGCGGCATGCTATTGGTCGCCGGAGTGGGGTTAAGCTGCAGCGGTTTCCTCTGGACCCGTCAGATCATTGAGGGGGCAGCGAAGTGAGCCCGCTAGCTAGTTCTGACTTCTTGGACGCTTTATCACCCTTTGCCCTGATCCTGCTGGCTGCCGCGTTTTATCTGGCTCCCTCGGCGCCACTGCAGCGGACCTCCGGTAATTGGCGGGGCCCCAAACATCCCCGCGATGGACCTGCCGAAATATCTGGCGGCATCGCGGCCTGGCTGCCGGAATCGATCCGCACCCGGGTTCATGAAGCACAACGGCAATCCCAGGGTAATCGGCTGGCGGTGGCTGCTGACATCAGCCTCTTTGCCGCCTGTGTCAGTGCTGGCCTGTCCACCGGGCAGGCCGCAGGCGCCGTCGCCGCGGCGGCCGGGGACACCACCAGGGGGCAATGGCAGTCAGTGGCGGCCTTGCTCACCGTGGGGGTGGATCCCGTCCGAGCCTGGAGCCCGATGGCGGAGATCGATGGACTCTCGGAGCTGGCTGGCCTGGCGCGGATGTCTCAGCGGTCTGGTGCGGCCGTTGCCGCCGGCTGTGAACGCATCGCGGCATCACTACGCAGTGAGGCCGCCGAGACCGCCAACGCCGCAGCGGAACGCGCCGGAGTGTTCATCGCTCTGCCGCTGGCGATCTGTTTCCTACCGGGCTTCATTGTCCTGGGGCTGGCACCGGTGGTGATCGGCCTGGGTACCCAGATCCTCAACCCCTAACTCAGCCACTCATTCCTGCACCCTTCGAAAAACACTGAAACATCATCTGAACAGGAGAAATAATATGTCCAACCAGAACCAGAAGCAGATCAACCTCGTCCAGAACTCTCGCAAGTCAGCCATTCTTGGCGAACTCTGCCTCCGTACCAGACGAAACCTTGATAATGATGCCGGAATGTCAACCATTGAATACGCGATGGGCTCCTTGGCAGCGGCAGCCTTGGCGGCAGTGCTCTACACCGTCATCAATGGCGGTGGGGTGGTCGATGCGATTGAATCCATCATCACCGACGCCCTGACCAGCACCCCTTAGCCAACCGGAAAACCAATGAGGATGCGGAGCCAGGGGAGACAGATGCTCAGAAAACTGTCAGATCAGATCATGGATCAGCAGGGGTCGGTGACCATTGAAGCTGCACTCGCGCTGAGTAGTCTGGTGATCGTCTGCGCCGGAATGATCGGCGGGATCGCTACCCTCGCGGCCCAGGTCGCGGCTATCGACAGCGCTGGCGCCGCAGCCCGCTCCCATGCCATCGGAGTGGATTATCAACCATCCCGGGGCAGCATTTCAGTCCACACGGAAGGCGGACTGGTCACCGCCACCGCAGATATCCCTGCGGTCTTCGGAACCATGAGCGCCACCGCAGTCTTCCCCAGGGAAACACCATGATCCGGGGAGGCCGAGCTCGGATGCTATGGCGGGATGAAAGTGGCTATGCCACGGTGGCGGCCACCGCAATCATCGTGGTGTTGATCAGCCTGGGAATGGTGGTGGCAGCTGGCAGTGGGCAGGTGATTGCCGGACACCGGGCGCAATTAGCTGCAGATCTGGCGGCAGTGTCCGGCGCCGAAGCACAGGCCCAGGGGCAAGAGGGCTGTGCAGTGGCGGCTTCGACCGCTGCGCTCAATTCCGGAGCACTGATCTCCTGTACAACCCGAGGAGGTGATGTCATCACCGAGGTGGCGGTACAGCGAAGAACAGCCACCGCACGAGCCGGACGGATCTAGAATAACTGCGCAGCCCCAGAGCAGCTATTCAGAGGCCGCATCCCCGGACCCAACTTCGGTGGGCATAATATCCCTGGGGAACTCTGTAGCCGGGGCACTTCCGGCCCCGGGGTTCCCCTCCAACATCGTCACCAGTGCGCCGAGCAGCTTCAGCGCGCCGGACTTGCTCAGGGGATTATTGCCGTTGCCGCACTTGGGGGACTGCACACAGGAAGGACATCCCGACTCACAGCGGCAAGCACGGACCGCATCGAAAGTCGCCCGGATCCAGGTGCCGAAACGCTCGAAGCCGGTGTCTGCGAAACCTGCGCCTCCGGGGTGCCCGTCATAGACGAAGACCGTGGGTAGCCCGGTGTCCTGGTGCAAGGCAGTCGATACCCCACCGATATCCCAACGATCACAGGTCGCCAGCAGTGGGAGCATTCCGATTGCCGCATGTTCAGCGGCATGCAGCGCGCCGGGGATATCTGCTGCCTGGATACCCATGGCAGTCAGCACCAGCGGATCGACGGTATAGGCCACCGCCCGGGTCAGCAGGGTTTGCGGCGGCATCTCCAGCGGCACTGAGTCCAACACCGTGCCATCAGACATTCGGGCGACATAACCGGTAACCAGATCCGTCACCTCCACATCGACATTGGCCACCCATAGCCCCGGGGAAGGGCTGAAGATCTGCTGTTCATCCGAGGCAGAGATGATCCGGATATCGGTCTGACTGCGGGCGAAGGTGGTGTAGTCCGGGATCTCGGGGCGCGCGAGTGCCACATAGTCCTCGAAATCCAGTTCCTCGATCACGAAGCTCTCCCCCTGGTGCAGATAGACCGCCCCGGGGTGGACCTGGGCGGCAGCGCGCGCGGAATCCACGGTGCCCAGGAGACGACCATCGCTCATATCGACGATCATGACCTCCTCACCTGAGCCGCCACGCAGGCTCACCGACGTATGTGCGGTATCTGGAGTCGGTAAACCGGAGTCATCGTGGGGGCGTTCCACCGCGAACCATCCCCGCGGTCGCCGGCGCAGCAGCCCCGCCTCTTCTAATTCCGCGACCACCGTCTCAGCTTCGAAAGCCTCGACATCGGTCTGGGTCAGGGGCTTCTCGACGGCCGCGCAGTAGATATGCCCACGCAACACAAAGGGGTTGCGGGGGTTGAAGACGGTCTTTTCCACCGGACGTCCCAAAAGCGCCTCGGGATGATGAATCAGATAGGTATCCATCGGCTCATCCCTTGCGACCAGTATCACCAGGGATCCCTGACCTCGTCGTCCTGCGCGCCCAGCCTGCTGCCAGAAGGAAGCCACCGTGCCGGGGAACCCTGCGGTGACCACCGCATCCAGGCCACCCACGTCGATACCCAACTCCAGCGCATTGGTGGTGGCCACGCCGAGGAGCTCGCCTTCATCGAGCTGGCGTTCCAGCCGTCTGCGATCTTCGGCGAGATAACCGGCACGGTAGGAGGCGATCCGCCCGCTGAGATCACTTCTCCCCATTAGAGACAGATCTTCGGCGCAGCGCATTGCCACGACCTCGGCCTGGCGGCGGGAGCGGACGAAGGTCAGCGTGCGGGCGCCGGCGGCGACCACGGTGGACATCACCGCAGCGGCCTCCGAACTGGCTGAGCGTCGGACCGGGGCGCCATTCTCACCCTCGACACCCTCGAGGAATCCGGGTTCCCAAAGCATGACCGTGCGGGCTCCGGTAGGTGCACCGTCCTCGGTCACCGCGCGAACCGGTCGGCCGAGGAGGTTGCTGGCGTGCTCGGCAGGATCGTGAGAGGTGGCAGATGCCAGGATCACCGTGGGATGAGATCCGTAGTGTGCGGCGATCCGCAGAAAACGGCGCAGGACCAGGGCGATATTGGCACCGAAGATACCGCGGTAGGTGTGACATTCGTCGATGACCAGGAATTTCAAATGCCGCAGCACCCGTGCCCAGCGTTCATGGTTGGCCAGCATGGAGACGTGCAGCATGTCCGGGGTGCTGAAGATCATGCGGGAGGCATCGCGGATACCGCTCCGGGCTTCAATGGGAGTGTCCCCGTCATAAGGGGCCGGATGGACCCCTCCCAGACCAGGCACTTCCCGGCAGATCTTTGCCGCAGCGGCCAACTGGTCCGAACCCAGGGCCTTGGTCGGAGTCAGATAAAGGGCGCAGGCCTTCGGATCCTCGGCGAAAGCACTGAAGATCGGCAGTTGGTAACCAAGTGACTTCCCCGAGGAAGTGCCTGTGGCCAAGACCACATTCCCGCCTTGGTGGGCAATCTCCGCGCACTCCACCTGGTGCAGGTAGAGGCGACTTATCTCCTGCTCCTCGAGGTGCTTCCTCAGGGGTGGGTGGACCCACTCTGGCCAGGGGGCAAAGCGGGCGTTCCGGGCCTCCAATGTGGTGCTGTAGGTGCAGGTAGAGTTTGGAAACCTGCGGATGATGGACTCGCTGAGTTCCTCCCCGATCTGGTTGTGGGCCGGGCTGGTTCCAGCGGTTTCAGCACCTATAGAACTCGGCTGCGAAAGCTCCAAATGCAGGGGGTCTGACATCGGAAAATCACCCCTATTAGTGTGAGTGGCGGCGAGCTTTTTGATCGAACTTTAGTCGATGGCTGTCGCTAGAGGGGGAAACGTGGCACACTGGTCCTTGGTCGCGGTTTCTGCGCGCAGTGTCTAGGCGCTCGCAAGGGATGTTCACGCGAGCGCCCAGTTGAACTCACGCTGTGCATGAAACTGCATGGATTGAGGGATACGTGGGAGTTCGATAAACGGCCCGGTGTTTCCAGCAATTAGGATTCACTGTATCTCTCCAGGAAAGTAAAGGTTAGTAATATGGCACAGGGAACTGTTAAGTGGTTCAACGCGGAGAAGGGCTTCGGCTTCATCGCTCCGGAAGATGGATCCGCTGACGTTTTCGTCCACTACTCCGAGATTCAGGGCAACGGCTTCCGTACCCTCGAGGAGAACCAGCAGGTTGAGTTTGAGATCGGCGAAGGCGCTAAGGGCCCGCAGGCTCAGGCTGTTCACCCGATGTAAGTAGCGGGCAACAACCAGCTCAATTAAAAGACGCTGATCATCGCATTGCGGTGATCAGCGTCTTTTTTATGCCTGAAAGTACTCAACTGAGGGGTTGAGGGTAGATCCGCCCCCACAAGCACGCGTTAACTTGACTGGGAGTAAGCGGCGGCAGGTAGCCTGCGCACTTTAGGTACCTGAATTGTGTTGCTGGCGGCGGCCGGCTTCCCTGAAAGCTCCAGCCCCGGCCGTACTAGCCTGGTGAGGGTATGGCCAGCGCGGTGCTGGTCAGGAGGCCTGCGTGCGGGATTTCAGGCAAGCTTTTTCATGGCCTGCCCTAGCCTTGACAGGCGGGCTAACTGGCTTTTCGGGCCTCGCGACGTCTCTCCATGGTTCGTTGGAGACGTTGCAGTGCCATACCGAAGAGAATGCCGAAACTTGCGCCGACGACGAGTCCGATAAGTGGTTGGTCCCGGAAGAGCCAACCTCCCAGGTATCCCAGCAGGGTGGCCTGGGCAGCCCAGACTAGGGCACCGATGGAGTCCCAGAGTAGGAAGCGTCGCCAGGAATATCCCACTGAACCCAGAGTGATGGTGACGAACCACCTGGCCCAGGGGATAAATCTGGCGATGATGATGGTCGATACATCGCGTTCATTGAGGTTCTTGCGGGTCCAGTGCAGTGCTTTGCCACGCTTCGAGTTACCTGGGATCCGGTTAACGAATCCGATGAGTCTTGTCCCGAAGAAATAGCAGAGATTATCGCCCACGATCGCGGAGAGAGTGGCGACGATGAGTACCAGAAACAGATTCGGGGTCCCGCGGGACCCAGACCAGGCACCGGCAAGGGAGATGACGGTCTCACTGGGGATCAGGGGAATCAGGGAATCCATGATCACCACGAGGCTGAGCACCGGATAGAAGGCTGCAGCCGACATTAGGGTTTCAACCCAGGACACGAACTGGTCGGTCATCGGGTGTTCTTCAGGTCAACGAAATACATTGTCCACCAATTCTAGGGAGCATCCGAAAAATTTGTCGGATGAATCTTGGGTGAGATGCTGTCGACGACCGGATCCCACAGTGCTACCCCCGAGGTGGTGACCGTACAGATAGGGGCATCCAGTGCCGGAATGTTGCTGCGGCAACACCGGAAAGGGATTGTCCGTTGGCGGATATCGGTCAGTATCCGGTGGTCGCTGAAAATTGGTGTCAGATGTTGGTTTGGTGGGGTTACCTGCCGCTATGCTTAACTCGTTTTGGGTGGAAAGGTAAGGGGTGGCCGTTCCGGAGGGACACCATTAATTACTGTGTAGCGTGTAATCCTGAAAGAGGCGTGATGTAGTGTCACGTGAAATGACAACATCGTAATTGTAGGCTCCGCGATATCGCGCAGAGTCCGAACGGCTACGGTGATCAGTAAATGAAGTGCAGGTCTGTGGGGAATCCTGCAGATACCGGCGCGTAAGTATTTTCAGTAGGCGAGAGGGAAGTAACCCCGGTGGCAGCAGACAAGGGCTCGGACGTCAAACGACTTGTGATTGTTGAGTCAGCAACCAAGGCGAAGAAGATCCAGCCGTACCTGGGTGACAACTACATCGTCGAAGCATCGGTCGGTCATATTCGTGACCTTCCTCGAGGTGCTGCCGATGTGCCCGCCAAGTACAAGAAAGAGCCCTGGGCTCGCCTCGGAGTGGACACCGATCACGGTTTCGCTCCGCTTTATGTGGTCAGCCCCGACAAAAAGAAGAAGGTCGCCGACCTCAAGGCCAAGCTGAAGTTGGTCGACGAGCTCTATCTGGCGACAGACCCCGACCGTGAGGGCGAGGCCATCGCCTGGCACCTGCTTGAGGAACTCAAGCCGCAGGTCCCGGTGCGTCGCATGGTCTTCCACGAGATCACCAAACCGGCGATCCTCGAGGCTGCCGCCAACACCCGTGAGCTGGACACCAATCTCGTTGATGCCCAAGAGACCCGTCGTATCCTCGACCGTCTCTACGGCTACGAGATCTCCCCGGTGCTGTGGAAGAAGGTCATGCCGCGACTGTCCGCCGGTCGCGTGCAGTCGGTGGCGACCCGCGTGATCGTCGAGCGGGAACGTGAGCGCATGGCCTTCGTCTCCGCCGATTACTGGGACATTGCCGCTGAGCTTGATACCGGTAACAAAGACCAGGACCCGGAAAACCCGCGGACCTTCAAGGCCAAGCTCACCGCCATCGACGGGATGCGCATCGCTCAAGGCCGTGACTTCAACGACCTGGGTCAGCTGACCTCGGAGGTCGTGGTCGTCGATAAGCAACGCGCCGAGGCGCTGGCTACCGGACTCCAGAACGCGGCGATGAGTGTCGCCGGCGTCGAGGAAAAGCCTTATACCCGCCGTCCCTATGCGCCGTTCATGACTTCTACACTGCAGCAGGAAGCCGGCCGCAAGCTGCACTTCACTTCGGAGCGGACCATGCGCATCGCGCAGCGTCTCTACGAAAACGGCCACATCACCTATATGCGTACTGATTCCACCTCGCTCTCAGCCTCCGGTATCGAGGCCGCCCGGGCGCAGGCGTTGGAACTCTACGGTGCGGCTTTCGTCGCCGATGGTCCGCGTCGCTATGACCGCAAGGTGAAGAATTCCCAGGAGGCCCACGAGGCCATCCGCCCCGCCGGCGAAACTTTCTCCACCCCGGGGCAGCTGCATGGCCAGCTCGATGCCGAGGAATACAAGCTCTACGAGCTGATCTGGCAGCGCACCGTCGCCTCCCAGATGACGGATGCCAAGGGCACCTCGATGAAGGTCACGGTCACCGGTGAATCTGCCGGTGGCGAGAAGGTGGAGTTCTCATCCACCGGCCGCACCATCACCTTCTCGGGCTTCCTGCGTGCCTACGTGGAAACCACCCTCAACGCCGAGGGACGCGATGTCGCCGACAACGCCGAGAGTCGACTGCCGCGCCTGAGCAAGGGCGATGCACTCGGGGTCAACGAGCTCGAGGCTGCCGGTCACTCCACCAACCCGCCGGCCCGCTACACCGAAGCCAGCCTGGTCAAGAAGATGGAGGACCTGGGAATCGGGCGGCCCTCGACCTATGCCTCGATCATCCGCACCATCCAGGACCGTGGTTATGTCCTGCCCCGCGGTAACGCCTTGGTCCCCAGCTGGGTGGCCTTCGCCGTGATCGGTCTGATGGAGCAGAACTTCGAGGACCTGGTCGACTATGATTTCACCTCCTCCATGGAGGATGAACTCGATGACATCGCCAGTGGTGAAGAGGACCGCACCGAGTGGCTGACCGGCTTCTACTTCGGCAACGCTGAGGCCTCTGAAGCCAAGGCAGAATCTGTCGCCCGCAAGGGTGGTCTGAAGAACCTCGTCGGGGATAACCTCGAGCACATCGACGCCCGTCTGGTGAATTCCCTTCATCTCTACGACGATGAGCAGGGCCGGGCCATCAACGTCCGTGTCGGCCGCTACGGACCCTATATCGAGCGTCAGGTCGGAGTGAATGCGGAAGGCGAGCCGGACTACCAGCGCGCCAATCTGCCGGAATCCACCACTCCGGATGAGCTGACCCTGGAGCTCGCCGAGAAGCTCTTCGCCACCCCACAGGGGGGCCGTGAACTGGGGCAGAACCCGGACAACGGTCGGACCGTTGTGGCCAAGGAAGGCCGCTACGGCCCGTATGTCACCGAGCAAGTGCGCGAGGATGAGCGCGAACATGCCGAGGCTGAGGCAGAAAAGGCCATCATCGTCGAGCGGGCGGAAGAAGATCGCCAGCGTGCTGCGGATGGCATGCGCAAGAAGAACTGGGAGACCAAGACCGCCGCCACCCAGAAGGAGAAGCGGATCAACCAGCTGGTCGAGGAATCCCTCAAGCCGGCCACGGCTTCCCTGTTCTCCACGATGGAACCCGCCACCGTCACCCTGGAACAGGCATTACAGCTGCTCACTCTGCCGCGTGAGGTCGGAATCGACCCCGCCGACAACGAGCTCATCACGGCCCAGAACGGTCGTTACGGTCCTTACCTGAAGAAGGGTAATGATTCCCGTTCGCTGGCGAATGAGGAGCAGATCTTCACGGTCACCCTGGACGAAGCCCGCCGCATTTACGCTGAGCCGAAGCGCCGTGGCCGTGCCGCAGCGACCCCGCCGCTGAAAATACTCGGTGACAATGACGTCTCCGGTAAGCCGATGACCGTCAAGGACGGCCGTTTCGGCCCCTATGTCACCGACGGTGACACCAACGCCTCCCTGCGCAAGGGGGAAGTGCCGGAGCAGCTTACCGACGCCCGTGCCAACGAGCTCCTCTCTGAACGCCGTGCCAAGGAAGCCGCTGACGGCGGTCCGGCAAAGAAGACGAGCAAGAAGTCGCCGGCGAAGAAGAGCACGGCGAAAAAGACGACCGCCAAGAAAACCACGGCCAAGAAAACAGCTGCGAAGAAACCACCGCAGACCACTAAGCGTGTGGTCAAGGCCGGAACCCGGAAGCCGTAGCCCCATGAAATCACTGGTAGGGGAGTTTTTAGACCGGACCCGCAAGGGGACTCAGGCAATGATGGCCTCGGTGAAAGTCGCTAGCACTGAGCCGGAACGAGCCGGGTACCTCTTGGTCGGCGGACTGGCTGCTGGCACGAGGTTTCTCGGCCATGAGAAGCTGGCATCCTCCTTCCGTTGGGCACTCCCGCCATTGCTGGCGGGGACGGTGCTGCGAAGCAACCTGGCGGTAGCGGAGAAGAGTATTCTCCTGGCTGGACTCGGCGCTGGGTTAGTGGGGGAGATCGAGAAGACCCGCAATGCCGCATACCCCTCGGCAACGGGTATCGCCGGGGTGACCGGGCAACACCTGGCCTATTCAGTGCTGCTGGTGCACCGGGGAGCCCAGCCTTCCTGGATAAGCTCACAGCTCCGTGGCCTGGCCTGGATTTCGGGGGTGGGGATGGCTTTCAGCGGTGGAACTGCGCTGGTGATTGCCTCGCTGATCGCCGGTGCCGGTGTTATCTCCACCTCAACGCTCTCCCAAAGCCGGGATTTGCAGGACGGCCCACTCAGCCGCCAGGGGTTAGATCACGCGGGCAACCTGATCTTGGCCAGTGAAGGTTTGGCACTGCTCGGTGCCTTGAACACCAAAAAATTCCACACCCTCGGGAAACTTCTGGATTCCGCGATGACCGGAACCGGAGTGGTCGGGCACCTGCTGCTGGTTGATGGACTGGTGCGTACTTAAGCCGCATTCCAGTGGTCCGCTCCGAGGCCGTGCTCTTCCCCGGGGCGGAAGTCAGCGGAGTGGGCGATGAGAGCGTGCCGGAACGAGGTGGGCATGAGAACCGCTGGCAGGTCAAACTCGATGGCGGAGCGGGAAATCGCCATGCCGACATCTTCGATCAGAATGCTGCCGGGCCAGAAGGCATAAACCAGGCCAGCGCGTTCCGCTACCGTGGCGGCTCCCTCCGATTGCAGATCTTCGCTGAGCTGGTCGATGGTTTCAGCCCGATGGTAATCGCAGAAGGAATGCCTGATGTCTATCTGCGAAAGGGTACCGCTGCGTAGTTTCTGGATTCCGTTGATATAGCGGATGCCATCGATCCCCTGAGCGATGGTGACACTGTCGCCGGGGACGAATCCGAGGTCCAAGGCACCGGTGTGCAACTCAAATCCGTGGGGGATCCGCTGGGCTTTGAGCCGGCGGGGTTTGGCCGGAACCAGGATATCTTTCGGGGTGCGGGGATGGAGGGCGAGCATGGCAATGACATTCTTTTTCTTGGTCATGAGGCTCAGCATGACAGACCTGCCGGACACGAAACTCCGGAAAGCTGCAGCGTAGCGCCTATCTGTGGATAACCCGGAAATTGGGGTGGTTATCCACAGCACTGACTGCTGACGAGTTGACAAGATCTTGGGGGAGTGGAATTGATTCCCAGTTCTCCTGTGATCGAAGGCGACCGAGGGCATCCGAAGATTGCCGAAGTGGTGGGATTTATCCGGATCTACTCAGGGCAATCCAAAAATCTGGATAGTGTTGGATAATTATGGATGGTTTCCGATACTTCCGGGAGAGGATCATGGATGGAAAAGACAGAAAGATCCCTGGACATGGCCGGAATCTATGCCGCTGTGCTTAAGCGCTCCACCGAAGGAGCTGTGGCGCTTAGCGAGTCGCTGCGGCGGGCCACCCGGGAACCGGAACGTGCCGGCTACCTAGCTTTTGCTGAGCTCAACAGCTGGTCCTCGCTCTTCAGGTGGAAGAAACTCAAGGCAGCCACCAAACCTGCGCTCCTGCCGCTGCTCGCTGGCAGGATCCTTCGATCGGAGTTAGATACCTCAGCAAAAACCATCGGTCTGCTCGGTCTATCAGGCGGCTGCTTCGGTGATGTGGTGCTGCTTCGGCCCGATCGCTTACCGCTGGGAGCGGCGGGTTTCGCATTCAATCACCTTGCCTATAGCTGGCTGCTCTGGCAACGAGGTGCCCGTCCCACAGTCGCCAGGGCAGCGGGCCGGGCTCTACCCCTGGTCTTCGCCATCGGGCTGACCGCCTGGCGGAAACCGCAGCTGCTGCCGATCACGGCCGGCTACGGCAGCCTCCTTGCCACTGTCTCGGTGCTTGGCGACGACCGTGCGCTCATCAGGGCGGACGCTCCCTCATCATTGGGGATCGGACACGGTGGCAACCTCTTCCTGCTCTCTGATGCCCTGTTGATCAGCCGTGAGCTGCTGTTTAAGGAAGATAGCTTCAGCGCCCGGATTCTTGATGCGATGGTGATGGACACCTACACCATCGCCCAGCTGTTATTGGTGGACGGCCTTTTCCCGGCTGAACTCGCTCAGCCTGCAGCGAGGTCGCGGCGTCGATAAGCAATAAGCGCCAAGGCGAACAGCACGAGCGCGAGCACCACCATGATGCCCAGCGGTAAGACTTCCAGGTCGGCATCAGGAACCGCCGGGGTATGCCAGAGCGGGGACAACGCTTTAGCCCAGTCCGGGAGGTTGATCATCTCGCCGAGGAAGATCACGAACGCGGCCCAGCCAACGGGCAGCCAGCCCAGTGCCGACAGCCGAGGCGACAACCCCAATATCACTGCTGCTATCGCCCCGTGCAGCGCGATAGCGGGGAGGTAGGCGAGCGCGGCGAGGGCCATCTCACCCATCCAGGACAGCTGGCCATCGGCGATGGACATACCTACGCCCACCCCGAATCCGAGAATGATGTGCATGATCACCGACCACGCCAGAATTACCAGGCACCAGCCGGACAACAGCGCGGAACGGGAACTACCGGACTGGATGATCGCGGCGACCCGGCCAACGGATTCTTCACCGCGTAGCCGCAGCACGCCTGCGACCATCAGGGCGATCGGGGCGATGGTCAGCATCGCCAACATGACCGCACCGAAGGAGCGGGTTAGATCTTCCAGATCAAGGTCAATGAAGTCGGCGACGGCGGGGATCTCGGAAATCATGTCCTGCAGCTCGGAGGCGAGCAGACCGAACCCTAGGGCAAAGAAGAACAACCCACCCGTCCACCAGATGAAGGCGGCGGATTCAAGGCGAAGCGCGAGCCCGACAGGGGAGAGCAGTCGGTGGGCGGCTCGAGCTGGGCCGGGTCGCGGACTGGTCAGTCCGGCACCCAGGTCGCGGTGGGCTGAGAGGTAGAAGGCGAAGGTGGTGAATATCAGGATTGCAGCCACTGAAACCATCAGCGGCCACCAGCGCAGATCCACAAAGAGGCGGGTCTGCTGTGCCCAGGCGAAGGGCGAGAACCAAGAGAGCCAGGAGCCCTGGGAATTGAGTACATCCCCGATGCCCCGGACCGCATAAGCCAGGGCGATGGTGCCCAGGCCGATTCCCGTCGCGGCCCGGGCGGAATCGGTGATCTGTGCGGTGATCGCCGCGATGGTGGCAAAGACCAGACCGGTCAGCGCGGTAGCCAAACCAAAAGCGAGGGAATCAACGATCGCCAGATCGGTGATGATCAGGCCGAGGGCTACCGCCACCCCAACCAAGACATTGAGCAGCACCACCAGCGCGAGAGCAGCCGCCGGCGCAGCCCAGCGTCCCACCGGCAATGCCCGCAGGACCTCCAAACGACCAGTTTCCTCCTCGGTGCGGGTGTGTCGGACCATGAACAACACACCCATGATCGCCGCTGGCAGGAAGGTGTAGAGCGACATCTCATTGGCCACCATTGCACCGAAGGTGTAGTTGTCTGCGGCGAAGAGCGGGCCGGTCATCATGATCGCCGCGGGGTTCTTCAAGAGTGCGGCGCGGGCCTGCAAGGATTCCGGGGTGGGGTAGGCGACAGCTACAGCTGCCACGGAGCCGGCGATCAGGAGGAAGAAGCTCAACACCCAGACCACCAGGCGGAGTCGGTCCAGTCGAAGATTCAGGCGGAAGAGTCGGCCAAACCCGGTCAGCGGGCCGCTCCGGGTAGTTGAAGGAGTGGGGGAGCGGGTCACGGTGGTCATCATGACTGCGCCATTTCATCGGTGGCTGCACCGGATGCCGTGCCACCGTAGTGCCGGAGAAACAGGTCCTCCAGGGAGGGTGGGCTGATCCGCAGGTTATCCACCCCGATATCAGCCAGGACCCTCAGCACCCCGGTGATATGGTCATTGTCCACGTCGAAGTGAATCTGCGAATTCTCGGCCTTCAGGGCGTGTACCCCGAGGAGATCACTGAGCCGGGAAGCATCAGAGCGTACCGTGGCGGTGACATTCAACCTGGTCAGGTGGCGCAACTCCGCGAGGGTGCCATGCTCGACATCGGTGCCCTCTCGGATGATGCTCACCCGGTCACAGAGTTTCTCCACCTCGCCGAGGATGTGGCTCGAGAGCAAGATGGTGCGTCCCTGATTACGGAGTTTCCGGATTTCATCAGTGAAGATGGCCTCCATCAGTGGATCCAGACCAGAGGTAGGCTCATCGAGCAGATACAGGTCAACATCCAGGGCCAGTGCCGCAACTAGGGCGACCTTCTGGCGATTGCCCTTGGAGTAGGTACGAGCCTTCTTCCGGGGATCGAGCCCGAATTTCTCGATCAGTTCATCTCTTCGCTGCTTCAGCGCGGGGGAACGCTGGTGACGGGTGAGTACGTCAATGGCTTCACCACCGGTGAGGTTAGGCCAGAGACTGGTTTCGCCTGCGACATAGGCCAGCCGGTGGTGCAGTTCCACGGAATCCCGCCAGGGGTCCCGCCCCAGCACCGTTGACTCACCACCGGTTGCCCGGAGCATGCCGAGCAGTACCTTGATGGTGGTGGACTTGCCGGCACCGTTGGGGCCGAGGAAACCATGCACCTGTCCGGTGGAAACGTTGAAGTTGAAGTTGTCCAAGGCGGTGGTCCGGCCGAACCGCTTGGTCAGATTGGTGGTCGTGATGGCTGAATCAGACATCATCTCTCCTGGGTGGCGGAGTTAGCTCCGGTGATACTGGGAACATGCTGCGGCCGGGCACTGGACATCCGGTGTTGCCACACCTGTACCCGGGAGCTGTGGTTCCGTAGTTTTTGACCGCATAATTCCAGGCTACCCGTGCTCAGCAGCGGAATCTATGGCCCCGAGCATGGCTCAAATGTCCCAGCTCAGGCCGCTGACCGCCTGAGATCATCCAGCACCGGGGTGCTCTCGGCAGCTACCGGGGCAATTGATGGCAGCTCAAGGTGACACCGGTGGCGCAGCTCCACGATCGTGGACCGGAGAGCCTGCTCAGATATCGGTGGGGAAAGAAGCTGGGTGTTGATCTTCTTCCGGAGGGTGGCGGCTCGTTGTTGCTGGGTCTGCGCCTGGGTCACGGTCACCGCAGCTCCTAGCAGGGTGTCGAGTAGCTGCCGGGCGTTCTCCGGGGAATGGATCTCACTCCAGTGGGCGAGGTAGCTGCCTGAAGTGATCTCGGAGATGGAGACCTCAAAGAGACCGAACTCCTCAAGCTCCTCAATCATGCGGAATTGCTCTGCTGCAGCCACCTCGGGGCTAAAGGAGAAATAGGCGATGACACCCGGTACCAGGGACACTAGGCGGGTTATCTGGAATCTGCCCTCGGGATCGGGGTGGGCTTCCACGATGTCCCCATCGATCAGGCCTGGTGGGGCGCAGACCTCGTGGATTTCATAGCAGTTGGCCGTGGCGCCGATGAGGTTGCGACCAAGGACAGCACAATCTTGGGATTCGTCCCTGTGGAGGCGGAGACGTAGCCGACGGGCACTCGAATGAAAATCTCGAAAAGAAGGACTCATGGCTGCGAGCATGGCAGGCGAAGCCTGGGTGGAAAAGGACCCCGCTTTCAAGGCTGTGGATAACTCCGGCAAATCCGGGTTATCCACACCCTGATGCCAGGGGTGGTTGACAGCTGTCATCAGAACCCACTCACTGCCGGAATGACCAAAGCCACGGACAAACCGGCAAAAGCAAGCCCCCGAGTTCCCGGAACACCCTGCTTGCTGCATATGCTTGAGCCCACCACAATTCCATTCATCGATGAGCCCCGGCCTCCACCCATGGCCGACCTCTCCGAGAAATGTTCCACGGCCTTAGCGTGCGTTAGGGCCGGCGAAAAGGAAGTAACGAGTACCAGCTCATGCAGGACTGGCAGATCATCACCATCACGGCGGCCGTCATCATCGGTGTCGTCCTCCTCGTCCTCAAAGGACGTCTACATCCGGCAATCTCCCTGGTTGTCGGCGCCCTGGCCCTGGGGTTGGCCACCGGATTGGGGATTGAGGAGACCACCGAGACCGTCATGCGAGGTTTCGGCAATATCCTCTACGAGGTCGGCCTCCTGATCGCCTGGGGAGTGCTCACCGGATCGCTGCTCCACGCCACCGGTGCGATCACCAGACTGGTGGATTCCCTGCTCCGGATCTTCGGGGTCAAGGGTGTACCCTATGCCCTCGCGATCTCCCACGGCACTGTGCTGCAGTCCATCTTCCCGGACGTGATGCTGGTGATGAGTGCGCCGCTGGTCCGCCGCATGGTGCCTTTCATGGGAAAGAACGGCCGAGCCAAGCTCGCCAGTGCCATGGCACTGGGCATCGAGGTCGGCGTGGTCATGGTGGTTCCGGGTGTCGGTGCCCTGGCACTGGCTGGTGTGATGGGGGTGTCCCTGGGCAAGATGCTGCTCTTCGGCGGTCTGGTGGGCGTGCTCACCATGGTCATCACCCAGACCATCATGTCCTTCGCCTTCGATCGGGGATTCTGGAATCCCCGGCTGGATGAGGCCTTCCACGTTCAAGATGATGGCGAGATCACCGGGGAACCCGAGAACAACACCGGGACCGGTGGTGGAGTTCAAACAGCTTCAGAAACCAGGACTGAAACGACGACCACCACCAGGCGCAAGGAGTTGCCGCTGGGGTTGCTCTTCGCCCCGATGGTGCTGGCATTGGTGCTCATGGCGATCGGCGGGGTGCTTGAGATCGCGGGTGGCAGCCACCCGGTGCTGGACTTCCTGGCCACCCCGGTGGTTGCCCTGCTCATCGGGCTTCTGGGTACCTTCGTGCTGGCCTGGCGTGCCCTGGGTATCGATGAGGTGGAGACCGCCCTGGGGAATGGCTTCCGGGAGTCCGGTCTGATTCTCATCCTCACCGGTGCCGGTGGTTCACTGGCGGAGATGGTCGGACAGTCCGGTATGGGGGATATTCTGGGCAAGTTCTTCTCCGCAAATTCCGCGGTACCGCTGCTCACGGTGTGGGCGATTGCTGCGGTGCTGCACATTGCCGTCGGATCAATTGTGATCTCATCGATCACCGCAGCCAGCCTGTTGGCCCCGGTCGCCGCCCAGATCGGTCTGGATCCGGTGCTCATCGCCTTGGCAGCCGGTGCGGGTTCGATGTTCCTGGTGCACGTCACCTCGAATACCTTCTGGTTGCTGCAGTCGCTGCTGGGACAGACCACCCGAGGTGCTTTCAAGACGGTGAGCATCGGGATCTCGGTGGCCTCCGTGGTCGCGCTTGGGCTTACCCTGGTGCTCTCGATGTTCTTCTAGCCTCAGGCGAAGACCGTCATCAGGTAGATCATGAAGAGCACCAGGTGTGCGGCACCGTGAATGGCAGTGACCTTCTTGCCGGCGAAGGTGGCCACGGACATTAAGAGGGTGACCAGCAACAACATCAGGTTCACCGGGGATTCCGCGAACACCACCTGCTGCCCGGTTATCAGCGCGATGATCAGGACAGTGGGAATGGTCAGCCCCACGGTGGAGACCAGCGCGCCGTGAGTCAGGTTGCTCACCCGCTGGGTTTCGCCCCCCAGTGCCGCCCGGATGGTGGTGATGGTCTCGGGCAGGAACACGATCGCGGCGATCAGGATGCCGGAGAGCGCAACAGGGGCTCCCGCACGGTCGAGCGCGACGTCGAGAAGCGTGGCCAGGTCATGGGAGAGCAGGACGATCGGCAGCACCAGGGCGATCAGCAGACCCGTGCGGGCGAGAATCTCTCCCCGGTGCTCAGCGATTATCTGGGTGACGGCGGGACGCGCCTGGTCGCCTATTTGTGCGGTGGCGAGAAATTCAACTTCCTGGAAGTCGGTTTTCTGCGCACCCATCTGTCGGTAGAGGAAGAAGGCGTAGAGCGCAATCGTCAGGATGATGACAGGGATGGCTTGACCGGTGGTGAACGCGCCGTCCACGCCGATGAAGGCGGGAAGGGCGAAAGCCATTGACCCCAGGAGCACGATCATCGCGAGGTAAGCGGAGGTGCCGGTGCGGTTATGGCTCAGGTCGCCATGTTTCATTCCGCCGAGCAACAGGGCGAGACCGAGCACGAGGTTGAGGATGATCATGCTCACAGCCATCACGGAATCCCGGGCGATCGTGGGGTTCTCCCCGGGGCCGAGCAAGATCGCCGAGATCAGGATCGCCTCAATGCCGACGATCGAGATGGTGAGCACCAGGGTGCCGTAGGGATCACCCAGCCGGTGTCCGAGTGCCTCCGCCTGTTCCATCACGCCGAAGGCGGAGACGGTGATTACTGCGACTATCGCGAACAGCAGAGTCCAGATAAGCAGGGTGGGCAGCTCGCGGGTGAGTTGAGCGGAGAACGCTGTGAAGATGAGAAAGGCACCCCAGCCGATGAGTAGCCGGAGGAGCGTTCCGCGGCTGAAAAACACGCGGATGTTGGTGGCGGGGGTCAGCGGAGACGGCATGGATCTTTCAGTACCTGCTTCCGGGGCCGTCCCCGACTGAGCTGCAACATCCCGGGCCGTCCCGGGATGGAAGTTCTTTCTCCCCGCCAAGCTACTTACTTATGTTCGATCGGGCAAACGTTGGTGATCAATTCAACCAGCGGTGTTCCAGCGGCCGGAGAATGGCGGTGGCCTGCTTGGCCGTCAGGCCGATCAGGAGAGCCGCAGCCACAGTGCCTTCGCGGATCCCGAAGAGTCCGTGTAGAAAATTCAGCGAGAGGATCACGGCGGTGAGCACCATGGTCACATCGAAGACGACCTTGGTGTAACCGAAGACCAGGTATTTTCGGGTGCCGAAGATTCGGTTGAGCTCTCGGGTGACCACCAGCACCAGCGCATCGCCGGCGAGCATCACGGTATTCGCGATAACAGCGAAAGCGACACCGAAACCGACCAACACGATCCCCACCAGCGCCAGTGCCCACTGCTGCCAGTACGCGGTGTAACCCAGCCCGCCAAGCACCCAGAGCGCGAGGTCATTGAGCAGACCGAAGTACACCATCAGCGGGATCTGGAGCAGCTGCAGCAACTCGAAGCGGCGGCGCAGCATCAGCATCTGTGACAGCAGGAAGGCCAGGTTCAAAAGGATGGTCCAGGTGCCCAGGGAGAGCACGGAAATCAGACTGAGCACATAGGGGAGACTCGAGATCGAGGTGGTGCCGAGATCACTGCGCACCGCGAAGGCGATACCGAAGGCGGACAACACCTGGCCGAATAGGAGCATCGCCCACCGGCGGGCCAGGTGCTGCTGGCCGGAGGATTCTCCGGGGGGAGAGGTTCTCACCTGAGTCAGCGTAGCGAGGGGGCAGCCCCAATGTGGGGCTTTAGCCGGAATCCGGCAAGCCCTCGGTCGGCCCCCGGAAAGCCCGCCGCTGTGCCGCAGACCGCGGAGTTGGAGCTGGTCGAATCAGGCCTGGATCAGGAGAGGTTACCGAATCGAGAGGTGAAGAACCATAGGGCCTGAGCCGCCAGGTGCTCACCCTGGCTGATCGGGCCATTCGGGCACGGACCAGGGTAAATCATGATGATCACCTCCCCCAGCTCATCCCAGCAGGCATCCACCTCAGCCTGGGTCACCGGCCCATAGTGCAGGGCTTCAAAGGCCCAGGGCGGTAGTTTGTTGATGTCCGGGGGCCCAGAATCCAGGGAACCAGATGGTGTTGGCAGTGAAGACTGGGCCTGGGCGGTAGCCAGCGGCGCGGAGAACACGAGCCCGGCGGCAAATAGTACTGCGCCAACTCTTTTAAGCGTGGTGGACATAATCTCATCCTCAGGTAGACGCACCCCAACTCTCATGCAGTAAAACACAGGAAACCGAGGAATATAAGACTCCATGGGGCATAGGGTTTGGCTGCTGGGCGGTGCCGGCAGCTGATACGGGTCGCGCTGGGGGAGCGACTCAGCCTGTTCAGCGAGTACCACTATGACTATGGTCGAGATCACAGTAGCGAAGGGGGTCTGAGGTGCCAGATTGGCTGCTTGCCAGTGGGGCTGGCCTGATCGGTGGTTTCGCGCTGCTGTTGGGGGCGTTCATCGCCTGGTTTATCCGGGTGCCGCCTCGGGTGGTAGCCGTGGTGATGGCCTTCGGCGCCGGTGTGCTCATCTCGGCGTTGTCCTTCGAACTTGTGGAAGAAGCCGTCGAACAGGGCGGGCTCCTCGCAGCGTCCCTGGGGTTTCTGGTGGGTGCGGTGGTCTATGTCGGCCTGAATCTGCTGCTGGCCCGGCGCGGCGCCCGCCACCGTAAACGTTCAGGTACCCAACAGTCCGAGGATTCCGGCGGGGGTCTGTCGATCGCTATCGGAGCGCTGATAGACGGCATCCCGGAATCCATGGTGCTGGGCCTGGGTTTTCTCGGCGGCGGTGGCGTCAGTCTGCCGATGTTGGCGGCGGTGTTTATCTCGAATGTGCCGGAAGGTCTGTCCAGCACTGCGGGGATGAAGAACGCGGGTCGGGGGCCGGGGTACGTCTTCGGCATCTGGGGCGGGATGGCCCTGATCTCCGGCCTGGCCGCGCTGGCCGGTTTCCTGCTTCTCGACGGCGCGTCCCCCGCTGTGATCGGCTTCGTCAACGCCCTGGCGGCGGGAGCGATCTTGGCGATGATCTGTGACACCATGATCCCGGAGGCCTTTGAGAAGGCCTCGTTGTACTCGGGATTGATAGCCACACTCGGGTTCCTGGCAGCCTTCAGTCTCCATTCCCTGGGATGAGGACCGACCGCTTCGCGGATATCGGCTCAACCTCGGGGGATTTAACCCACCATCTTTTCCCCGTCATGTGCCCGAAATGCGACTTCCCCCGGGTGGGCTGCCAGGGCGTCCCGGATCCGTTGTTTGAACACCTGCGGCACCCGGTCGACCGCGACTGCAGCCGGCACCCACTCCACCGCCCGGGTTTCCGGGGATCCGGTGGGATGGCCCTCCCGGACCTTCGCGAGGAAGACATGGGCGATGATTCCCCGGGTGGTGTGGGTGTACACCCCGGTCAATGGTCCCAGTTCCACCAGGAATCCGGTTTCCTCGGAGGTCTCCCGGATCGCCGCCTCAGTCGGTTGCTCACCCAGCTCCACCACTCCGCCGGGCAGGTCCCAGGCGCCGTTGTCCTGACGCTGGATCAGCAGGACCCAGCCTTCAGGATCGAGGGTGACGGTAGCTGCGCTGACGGAGAAGTTGCCCATGGCGCTGAGGATAGTCAGTGCCGGGCCACCTCGCCGGAAATGATCACTGCAACCGGCGCGGCGTCGATAAGCGAGCGCTCAGGAGCGGTCTGCCAGGGTCGGCCGGATCGGCCGGGCCAGCTGGGTCATGGAACCGCGGCCGCGCAGCTCCACGGACTTCATCAGCGTCCAGCGGGCCTGCTCGGCTTCATTGGCACCGCGCAGGGTGGCGGCATTGGTGAGAATGCGGCCGGGGGTGTCCTTAGCCAGATCCGTGAGCCGGGCGGCGGCATTCACGGCATCACCGATCACGGTGTATTCGAAGCGGTCGAGTCCGCCGATGTGACCGGCGACGACGTGTCCGGCGGCGACGCCGATGCCGGCCTGTAGCTCCAGGTCCTTGAGATCCTGACGCAGTTCCCGGGCGGCGGTCAGGGCGTGGGAGTTCGCATCAGAGAGCGGGATGGGGGCACCGAAGACGGCGAGAGCGGCATCACCCTGGAACTTGTTGATGATGCCCTTGTTGCGGTGCACCGCCTTGACCACATGCTCGAAGAACTTGTTCAGCTCCTCGACAACCTCCTCCGGGGTGTGGTTGACGGCGAAGGTGGTGGAACCGATGACATCGATGAACAGCACGGCGACCTTGCGGTCCTCACCACCGAGGGTGGGGCGTTCCTCCAAGGCGCGTTGGGCGACTTCGGCCCCGACATAGCGACCGAAGATGTCACGCACCCGCTGGCGTTCCTTCAAGCCGCGCATCATCTCGTTGAATCCGGCTTGGAGCACGCCGATCTCGGAACCGTCGTAGATATCGACCTGGGCGTTGGTGTCGCCGCGGCGCACCTTGTTGATGGCGTCCTGGAGTTCATGGATCGGGTCGACCACGTTCATGATGGCGAAACTGGTGCCGATGAAACCGGTGATCAGCGCGGTGACCGCCAGCACCGAGATGCCCGGCAGAATGTCGTTGGAGTTCTCGCTGAAGAAATCGAAGCGTTGACCGAGCAGCATCAGGACGATACCGATGGTCGGCAGAGCCGAGGTCATGACCCAGATCAGTCGCAGTCGCTGCTTGATCGGGGGCTCCAGGGTGGAGTCCTCGAAACGACGCGCCAGGGCGGTGGCGGCGACCGGGCGGACCAGTCGTTCGGCCTCCAGATACGTCAGCAGCACCACGACACAGCCGGCCAGGAAAATCGAGACGGCCAGCACCATGGCCAAGCGGGCGGAGTGCGGGGCCGTCATCAACACCGCGATGACCAGTCCGATCAGCCAGACCACCGCGCACACCGCCGACTGGTAGACGGGGATGCGCATCACCAGGTTGCGGACCATGTTTGGATCGTGGTCATCCGGATGCCGCTGCCAGTCGAGGACCGGTCGGAACATCAGGAAAGTCACGACCGCGCCCACCACCACCGCAAAAAGCAGGTAGCCCAGGCCGATGGAGGTGATGTGGGGGACGTCCGTCTCGAATCCGTTGAGCTCCGGCATGGGGATGAAGAACCGGACGAACAACATGATGGCCAGCGCCCCGAGGACGTTGGAACCGAGCACGGAGGCCGCATAGAGGGGCCAGGATGTGCCCCACAGCCAATTAAGTGCCCTGAACATTCGATGCATGATCATCACTCTAGTGACTTTGAACCAGCCTCGGCCCGATACCTAATAGACTGATTCGGGTGAGTGCTCCTACCCAGACCGTCAGTGTCGCAGAACGTCTCGTGGATATGCCCGCCGTGCGGAGATCAATTATCGACGCCGCGCTGGCCTCCCGCGCCCGAATCCGCGGCGTCCCCGCCGCCGAATACGGGGTCGAGGACAGCGCGATGACCCATGCCTGGCTGTTTACCGGGCCCCCCGGTTCCGGCCGCTCCAATGCCGCGATCGCCCTGGCGGCAGCCCTGGTGTGCACGGACCCCAACGAACCGGGATGTGGCCGCTGTGAGGGCTGCCAAGCGGCCTTCAATGGCAGCCACACCGATGTGGTGCATGTGGTGCCAAAGGGATTGAGCATCGGCGTCGGCGAGGTGGAAAGAATCATCCGCGACGCCGCAAGCCTGCCCACCGTCGCCGATTGGCGGGTGGTGGTTCTCGAGGACGCTGACCGGCTTTCCGAATCCGCGGCTAACTCCCTGCTCAAGACGGTGGAGGAGCCACCGGCCCATACCGTGGTCATCCTCTGTGCACCCTCCACCGACCCGGAGGACTTCTCCGTCACCCTGCGCTCACGCTGCCGCCACGTCTACGTTAAGACCCCATCCAAAGCGGAGATCACCCGCATCCTCATCGCCGAGGAGGGGGCTTCAGAAGCAGATGCTCAGCTGGCTGCCACCGCTTCCTTACGCCACATTGGCCGAGCGCGACGGTTGGTGAGATCCCCGGAAACCCAGAAACGTCGCTCCGAAATCCTCAACCTCGCCGAACTGATCTTCCACGGCGACCAATCTTTCCAGGCAGTGAGCAGATTCGTTGACCCGGTGAAGAAGCAGGTCAAGGAGGAACTCGCCGAAATCAGTGCCGAAGAGGTGAAGAAGCTCGAGGCCTCCCTCGGCGCCGGCGGCCGGGGCAAAGGAACCCAGAAGATGGCCCGCGGCATGGCCGGGCAAGTCAAGGAATTGGAGCGGCAGCAGAAGCTCCGGGAAACCCGCGGTAACCGCGATATCCTCGATCTCTCCCTGCTGGACCTGTCCAGCCTCTACCGCGATGCCCTGATGATCCAGGTCGGAGCGGAAGTGGAATTGACCCACCCTGATTATCAAGGGATGGCCACAGACCTGGCGGGAAAAATCAGTGAGGCGGGCCTGGTCAGCTGTTTGGACGCGATTACCCGCTGCCGCGAACAGCTCGATGAAAACGTCCAACCCAAGATCGCCTTCGATGGCATGGTCGGCCGGATCCGCAAAGCCTCAGGAGTGTCCTGACCTGCAGTCAACCGGCTACCTGCGGGGAATTGAGACGGCCGGTTTTCCTGCGGCACACCGCTTAAGCTAAGCTCTTCATTTGGTAAATATGTGCTCCCTGGAGCGCAGTTTCCGCCGCCTTAGCTCAGTCGGTAGAGCGTCTCACTCGTAATGAGAAGGTCAGGAGTTCGATTCTCCTAGGCGGCTCCACGAAAACACCCCCTGACCTGCACTGATGATAGTGCGGGGCAGGGGGTTTCTGGTTGCTTTGCTGGGCCGGGGCTCTGACCTGGGGTTTGATGTTTAGGTCTCG
>NZ_JBQPQY010000017.1:0-53844 GCF_052266655.1 Corynebacterium sp. A21 | reverse complement strand
GTGCCCTCCTACGCGATGAGTAATGAGGAGCCCGCCTTCTTCTAGAAGCCGGCGGATGGTGCGGACACGCTGCTTGGCAGTGGTGGGCGCCAGGGTGCAGCCGTGCTCGGCGATGGCGAGTTGGGCGATGGTCTCATGGGAGGCGGTGAGGTTGTGCCCGAAGGCGTTGACCAGGGTCAGCATTGTCTCCAGCAAGGCGTGGAGGTTTGAGTCGCTGATGGCGTGCCCCGGCCCGGAGAGCTCTTGGTTGAGATAGTCGTGGGCATGTTTTAGCCAGGGGCGCTTCCCGCTCCAGATCCCTCGTTGTGCTTCTGGATCAACAGGCCTAGACCAGGCGGTCTTGGAGGGCTGTGCGCGGTTGAGCCGGGAGATATGGGGAAGGGTTGATGCCAGGCCCTCACGTAGCTCATCGATCAGCTGCGGTGTGAATAGCGCCAGCTCATCGACTGCGGCGACATAGTCGGTGGGCAGCTCTGGGATGGCGCTCCTCCAGGCCGCGAGCTGCCCACGCGCGGAGTACGCCGATAGCGCGGTGCGAGCGGCGTTGCGAGCAGCCAGCAGGCTGTATGCGATCTGATTCGCTTCGCTCACTCCGACCTGAGGTTCCTCTGGAACCGGCGGTCGGTTCGGCACCTCTGAGAGCATGTCGAGAATCGACATGCCCAGGCGCTCTCCGACCTTAAAGCGTCGTAGTGGCCGCCTCTTTACAGTGTTGTGACCAGCATGTTTAATTGAAAAACCCAGGCTAGGGCCCTCATCACTTGCGGACAGTAGATGGGTGCGACTAACCTGGGAGACGTCGCTTAGCAAAGACGCTCCCTTTAATTGGGGGGAATCCTTTTAGAAGAAGCTGGTAACTTCTTCGCCTCACAGCCCCGGACTCGCCATCCGGGGCCTTTTTTGTCTTAAATACCTGACGTCCGGCCAAGGGCGGAGGTACTGACACCCACCCAGCAGCGGGGTGGGTCACAAAAAGAATCCCTATATGAAGTTTGCAGTGTGTATGTGGTGTGAAGCTTTGGTCCTAGACCTCCTAGATAAATGGCATTCCAACCCCTGATTCTTCCATATGTGACCTCAAAACGCCGCAGGCGGTCCGGGTGATCGGCTCGCACTTAAAAAGTTTACATTAAATTATTGCAAAGAGCCCAAAGCGTCTATGCGGGCATTCGGACCCATGGTTACGGCACTTCGGAGCCCCTGTGCATACCCGTCTACGGTATCGGGCGTGTGCTCGACGCCGTTAATGAGAACATTGAAGCTTCGGGGCTCTACCTCTATTACGCCTATTGGAGTGTCCCAGCTGCGCTTTTGTGGGGTTTGGGTGTGTACCGCCGTACATGCGGCGATGAGGGAGAGGTAGACCTCTTCTAGGTCGTGGAGGCTCATTGGCTCGCCGTCCAGGAAAGCAAGGTTTACCTCAGGGTAAACCATAAGTTGGGAGAAGTCCGCACAAAACTGTGGTTGAATGCTTTCGAGCTGCTCAATCGGGAGCGTCGAGAAAGTTGCTGCTGCAAGTGTCATGATTCCAGGGGGGTCGACTACGGGGGGTAGCAGCTTCCCGAATCCACCCGAATTTCCCCGGCCTTCCGAGGGGGGTGTGTCGTACCCGTACTGATACTCGCAGAGCGCCGGACAGTACGGAGCGGCCGTTCAGAGGTCACTTTATCACTGCGCTCTGAGCCATGGGTATGACTCGCCCTAATCTATTCGGGTGATAGCTTGAAGCGGCCGAACACGGCGGTCGAGCCATCAACTTCGATAGGCAGTAGCTCAAAGTCGATGCGTTGTCCTTCTGTGCCGCTCGCAAACAGATTGTGTACAGGGACCCGATCCTGAGCACACAGATGGAGTAGCGACATGATCATGTCGATCTGATCTTGATCATTAGTGGCATCCCGAATATTGCGAATGTCGACGAGGTGTGACGGGTACGGGTCGTAGCTGTGGAGGAGATTTCCCGTGGTGGGATCAATGATCGCTCGGTAGATGTTTGGCTGATGCTCGGCTGCTGCGACCTGATTTGCTAAGTCGAATGGATTGGGAGATTGTCCGCTTCCGGGTTCGTAGGAGCCAACCTGTCGAGTGATCCCTCGAAGGATAATTTCACCGTTTTCCTGTTCAACAAAACGGCAGGAGTAGTGAATGACTCGCCACGTTCCATCATCGCAGAGCACCGTTTCGGAGGCTTGGTGAGTAACTCCTGGCCGCTTGTCTATCAGCTTGCGGATTGCCACCGGATCGTTGCCGACAAGGCGCTCGAATGCTTCATGGATGGGGCGAGACTTACCCGGTCCCCTTTCCTGCTCTGGCGTGCGGTAGATGTCGCTCAGCTCTGGTGAGCCACTGGCTTCGCCGGTGCTCGCATTGAAATGCCACGCGCCGCAAGCGGGATGGGCTTTGACAGGAGTTGAGGAGTCACTGTAGTGGACCAGGACGCCCTGCGTGTGTCCAGCCCAGTCACTGAGTGGGATGAAGATATAGCGCGTCTCGCCTTGGGTGAAATCTTTTCGCGAGGTTGCGCCATCCTTGATTGATTCAATGGCGCTGGCGACCACCGCTCTATGGGTCGCGGACTTGATTACTGCATCTAGGGGAACGAATCCTTTTGCTGTGCCAGCACGTCCGATAACAGTCGGCTGATTTTCATGGCCAAAAAATTCGATCAGGAGCCATTCGGTAGATCTGCGGGACATAGGAGGCATCTTAAATAACCTCGGTGTAAGTACCAATTGCGCTCATAGATCTGCCCAGGGGGAAAGATACTGCCGGGTCTCATCGTTGATGCGATTTAGGGAGGTGTGTCCAAAAAGGTGAATCCGACGATTGACCCACGATCGGCGTAACTGGTTGACGTCAGTCTTATAGGGCGCGGCGAGTGCTTCTAGATGCTCGGGCTTAGGCATCGAGATGGCGGCTTCTAGCGTTTGGATCTGACTGGTTTTTATTCCCGCTAGTTCAGCGGCCTGGGCACCGTGCAGGCCCTGGATGATTCGCAGGTCCACGAGATCTGCGGTCGCGTATGTCTTTCCAGCAAGGTCCAGAACCGCGACGTCTAAGGCCTCAGCCAAGGATGGAACGTGTTGTGGGGCGGGTTTGCTGCGGCCTGACACCCAATGGGAGACCACACTTTTCGTGACCATGCAGTGGACTGCGATCTCGGACTGGGTCTTTCCTGACCGCTTTAAAAGGTCGAGGAAGATGCCGCGATCGAAGCTCTCCATTCTGCCGAGGGCCATGCGTGTCCTTTGTGGGTGCGAAGTGAGGATCATTGTCGCCATTTACCTTAATTCCTTTTCTCCATAGCAAGACCGATCGCACAAAGTCGGTGAGTTTGTAATCATGGGTGCGCTTGCTTGTATTCTGGTTTATAGTAAACCATGTGGTCAACATTTGGCCTGTTTTCAATTCCAGTGACAATGAGGAGCGCATGTGAAACCGACAAGCAACCTGGTGCGTGGGGTGATCCCAGCTGTCATGGCAGCAGCAGTGGTCTCTGCCGCGACCGGCCAAGCGTGGGCCGCCCCCGCGCAGCCAGGCACAGTGAAGGAATCCGCGGAGAAGCCTGCCGCGCAGCCAGGCACGGTGAAGGTCACGGACACCACCCCTGAACCGAAGAATGAAAAGCCCGCGCCTGAGCCAGTCGTTGAAAAAGTAGTAGAAGTACCGGCAGCCACGGACACCACCCCTGCACCGGTCGTTGAAGAATCTGCACCGGTGTCTGTACGAGAGGCAGCTCCAGCACCGGTCTATGAAGAGGTCTCCGCACCGGCAGTTTCCATCCCTGTCGAGCCTGTCCGTGCCCCGGTAGAGGCACCGAGTTTTACACCGGTGCGTAGCGAAGCCGACACTGCTGAGGTCACCTCAGTCCGTGAACGTCAGGAGGACTCGACCGTACTGGAGCCAGCCCTCCACCCAGTGGCACAGGAATCTGACCTGGATGATGCGGAAGAGCTTCCCTCCCCGGCACTCGATGATGCGGTCCGTCCGGAGGATGAGGATGAGGATGAGGAGGATCTGTCGGATAACGACGAGGACGACGAGGACGACTCCGCGGAGGCTCCTGCTCCTGTGTCGGACCCTGCACCGGTTGCCCCGGCACCGATCATCACAGAGACCGCTCCGGCCTCTCAGGGCCCCGCGCCGACGGCCTTCTCTGGCGGTGCAGAGCTCCAGGGTGACAACTCTGGTGTGGGAGTGGGACTCGATACCACGGCGTACTCCACGACTGTGAGTGCTGAGGTCGTGGGGTTTGGACAGGAAGGCAGTGGGCAGATTGAGACCACCGCCATCGATGATCAGACCGTCGAGATCGCCGTCAACGATTTTGCTCCGATCTCGATCCAGACGACAGTGACGGATCAGTCCGCATCTGTCACGGTCAACGACTCTGCCCCCCTGACCGTCGATATTCCGCAGGTCGACGTGCCGACAGAGGTGATCGCGTCCGTGGATCAGGCGGCTGCTGATGTGACTGTTGCGGCCGATCAGTTCGCTGCGTCTGCAAATGAGTTCGCGGCGTCAATCCCCGACGCCGGGGATATTGAAGCCCAGCTCCCGGCCGGCCTGACCGCAGCGGCCTGGTACCAGGCCCAGTAAGGAGTTTGTCATGGCTGAGGACTGGTTCGATGCAGTGAGCCAGCCTCCAGCCCCTGAGCGCGTGGATGCGTCCAGGGAGCCGGAGGCGCCGGATAACGGCGGAGGTGCCACTGAAGAGAAAAAGGGACGGACACCAGCCTGGATGACCGTGGCAGGAGCACTAGGCCTGGTCATCGTTGGAGCCGGGGCGGTGGCCTACCTGGTCAATGACACCAATGCGGCGGTGGAAACCGAGACTCTAGACACTGCACCCGAAGTTGTCGACCACAACTCGGTGATTGGGGTCGCCGGAGAGTGTGAGCCTGAAGACGGCGAAGTCGAGATTGCGGCAGATGATGCCACAGTCCGAGGGGCCGTGGCGCAGTGGCAGGAGGCGTACTATGCCCGCGACGTCGAGACCCTGGAAGGGGCGATCGCCCCTGATTCGTGGCTGCTGGAGAGTGACTGGGCGAGCGTCCTGGACGAAGCCGCCCCGGAGGGCACCACCTGGTGCGCAGTGATGTCACCGACGACCGGAGAGTCCGTGGACGTCGATGTCATGGTGACGTTCCCCGATGGAGCCTCAGAAACATACCCCCAGACCGTATACGGAGTTTATGACGGTGAGCATTGGCTCATCGATGACATCACTTCACGAGAGGATTAAGCGCGATGAAACGGACAGTAATGCTGTCGACGCTCAGTGCGATCACCGCACTAGGGCTGGCCACCGCACCTAGCGCGGTGGCGACGACCACCCAGAAAACCGAGGAACATCAGTGCGCGGCTGTGCACCTGGTGCTGGTGAACGGAACGTTTGATAGTGCCCCGGGCCTCGATCAGTCCGCTGACAGTGGCTTTTATGCCGGAGTGGCAGTGCCCGCGCTCCAGCGTGCCAACGAAGGAACCATCAGGGACAAATCCGCCGGAATCCAGGCCCCCGAGGTAGAGGGGCTGGAGCCTGAGCTGCTGGACTCTGAGGGCCCAGCGACTGGCGGGATTGACTCAGAGTCCCTGTGGGAATCAGCCCCTACCGAGAGCAACGATGCGTGGGGTCCGGTGCCGACACCGTCAGCCCCGAGCGCCGCGGAGTCCGGGATGGGGGACGCCGCCTGGCCAGTCTCGACCACTGCGCCAGATGTCGTGGAAGGAACGACCATGGCTGCGCCGACCACGAGTGTTAGCTCTCAATGGCCGGGTGAGGAAAAGGACCAAGCCGAAAAGTCGGAGGACTCTATCCAGCGTTTGGCCCGCACCTACATTTCCTACCCAGCGTCTGCCGGTGGGGCATATATCCCGGGCGTGCATAAGCCGCCGAACGCGGATAGCACCTCCTACGCCGACTCGATGGCTACCGGTGTGGAAAGCACGAAGCAGGTGCTGTCACAGATTGCAGCGGAGTGCCCGACGACCAAGCCGTTTCTCAGCGGCTACTCCCAGGGGGCGCAGGTGGTCTCCACCGTACTGCGGGACATCGGAGCTGGCAGCGGCCCGATCGCTCCCAGCAAAATTGCCGGCGGCGTCCTGCTCTCGGATCCCACCCGTGCGACCAACGCGCCACTGATTGCGGCTGGTGGAGTCAGCCCTGAACCAGCACCGGGCACCCGGGGGACGGCTGTTCGCGCACTGGGTGCGCTAGGAACGAAGGAGATTGTGGAGGGGGGCGGTATCGCCTTCGATGAGTCGGTCGCAGAAGCCACCGGATTTGGTGCGCTCAATGGCCGAGTCGCCTCCTACTGCCTGACCGGAGATCTCGTGTGTGCGATGCCAGGCCAGTCTCCGCTTCCGAAGCTGGTTACCTCGGTGGCAGAGGAGATCAATCTCACCGATCCGATCGGGTCACTGCGAGCAGTCGCTGAGAGCCTCGGCCCAGCTGTCGTGCTTGGCGGAGTGGAGACAGTCGCAGACGACCTCAGCTTTGGCGAGGACGGTTTTGAAATTAGCCGGGCCTCGAACACCAATGACACGCTGCTGGGGCGCATTGCGACAGAGGCTCAGGCTGAGCGTGAGCCAGGGGAGATGGAGCAGCGTCTGCTGTCCAGCGCCGCAGAGATCGGCGGGATGGCGCTGGGTGCAGGCATCACGATCGCACGCAAGACTCTGACCCCGGAAAACCTTGCACTGATCGCTGCTGCCGGGGTGGCCGGCCCCCAGGCTGCGGCGGCTGTGGCGGTCGGAAAGCTCGCAGAAACCAGCTTTGAGCTGATCACACCCGATCTTGCGGGTGGGGCAACCCGCCGAGTCCTGGACGAGGTCCAGGCCGCTGGACTCGATGAGCAGGCACTAGCCGGCATTGCGACCGACACGGCACAGTGGAACGCGCACGCGAGCTACGGCTCGGCTCCAGTAACCCCCGATGGTCGAACGGCGATGGAAGCGACCACTGACTATGCGGTCGCACTGGCCGCAGATGCCGTGTCTGGAACCGACCAGTCAATGCCTCGTGAGCGGGTGTCGACCACGCAGGGCACGGCCCGAGAGGCCAGCTTCAATCAGCAAGCGGCCAGCAATGCGATGGCCGAAATCCTGGAGGTGGCACAGCAGTCATGATCGTCGTTGCTAGCACCTCTCCTGAGTCCGTGTCAGTCCCTCCAGCTCCGCGCGTCAATCTCGCATCGGATCGGCTTCTGCCAGTCTCTGAAGAGCCGACCTGGGAAGGCCCACGCCCGCCCGCGATGTGGCTTGTGGGCGCGCATGGCGGTGCTGGCACGACCACCCTGGCCACCTCATGGGCTCCGGCCGCAGAAGCCATGATGACCTGGCCTTCCGCAGAAAAATTTCCCTATGTGGCACTGGTCTGCCGCTCTCATCTCACTGGTCTGGAGAGTGCCCATGAGCTCGCGCTCCAGGCGAAAGCAGGACTGGCAGGGAACTGTCGGCTTCTCGGAGTGGTGGTGGTAGCCGATGCTCCCGGGAAGCTCCCCAAGAAACTCCGTCAAAAAATCGACGTGGTGCGCTCAACGGTCAGCCATCTCTGGCAGATCCCCTGGATCCCCGGACTCAGGGAAATCGAGCTGGCTGACTTGCCGGACTGGAACCCGGCCGATGGCCCGGTTGAGCAGCAAACCCGCCAGCCAAAGCGCAAACACCGCCTCGCCCCGATGACTGTGGTCAACCAGCACCTCGCCTATGCCGGCGAAGGAATTTTCAACGCCGCGCGTGACACCCACAGTCTGACCCCCTAACCGAATCGAAAGGACAATCATGTTCGTAGAAATTCTTGCCTCTGACCCCACGATCATCGACACCACCATCCAGTACCTCGCACAGGTCCCAGGCTCTAACGGTGTGACCCCACAGGCTCCCGCCGGATTGGCCGAAAAATTCGACCGTGGACTGAATTTTGCCACTTACATCGGAATTTTCATCTGCATCATCGGCGTGATTGTCGCTGGTGCTGCCATGGCGATGTCGCGTCGAGAGGGAACCTCCGAGGAAGCGACCTCCATGGCCCTGCGGATCGGTATGGGATCGACGCTGGTCGGCGCTGCCGCAGCCATTATCCCGGCGTTCCTGTAGGCGGTAGGCGACCATGATCACTGACACAGTCATCACCGTCCTGGCGGCGGGGCCCCCGACGTCTCCTCAGACCCTCCCGGTCGAGGCGACCTCCTGGTTCACCCTGGTCCTGAGTTGGACGCTGTATGTCGTGATCGCGGTCGCCATGCTCGCCACGATCATTTTCGGAGCATCCATCGTCCTCGACAAAAAACGCGGCGAGTCAGGAATGCCGGAATCCGACCACATTAGGGCGCTGCGCCTCGCCGTCGGGGTGATGATCGCAGCCTCTGCGACCGAGATCGCCCTCTGGTTCATCTAAAAGGAGAGAAAAAATGACAAAAAAGACGACAAAGACGACGATGAAAGCCACCGCCCTTACCCTGATCGCTGCCCTGACCTTAGCCAGCTGCTCGTCAGAGCCTGCAGCTGTCAACGAGAACGCGGGCACACAGGAATGGGACGTGAGTGCAGCTCCGGTGGCAACCTGGACCCCGGTGGCGGGGATCGCCGCACCCATGTCGGATAACGACGGACCAGCAAATGCCTCTCCGGTTCCTCACGGATATTCCCCCTCTCCGCAGGGGGCCGTGCTGGCGGCGATTAACGGACAGATTCAGATGGCCACGGCGAATGATACGAGCTGGCCGCAGGTGAGCCAGTACCTTCTGGCACCAGGTGAGGGCCGTGATCAATGGGCACAGGCCCGGTCCCTGATGAGCGTGGAAGGAGAGGTCGAGAACCCGGCTGAATTCGTCGGCTTCAAGGTCGCAGACTTCTCCGACTCCGAGACCACGGTGGTGCTGGCTACCGAGTGGCCGGGCGGTGAGCTGACCGCCTATCCGGTGCAGCTGACTCGGATGAGTGAGACCTGGAGGCTGGTCCTGCCCACCCAGGACAACGGCGTCGACATGGAAATCATCGAGAACCTCGACGGGTTCACCCGATTCAGTGCGGAGGAGAACTAATGAAGGTGGACGCGCCGAAGAACAACTCCGCCCGCTGGTGGATTGCCGGCATCGTGGCCGTAATCGTGGTGATCGCTCTCGTGGCCACCGCACTACTGCGGAGTGGGGGACAGTCTGACCCCGAGCCGATAACGGCCCCGGAACCGAGCACCAGCGCACCAGAAAGCACTGAGGACGAAGCCGATACCGAGAGCAGCGTAAGCGCTGACGCCTTTGGTCGCCGTGTAGTCACCCCAGGCAATGAGCGTGGAAACCCGCTGACCGATCAGCTCCACCGTACCGACGATCTGTGCTCAGACCAGGAGCAAGCACGCACGCTGGAGGGCCTGGAGATCCAGCGCACCCACAACGTCATGACCGTCTGGTCTACCTCGGACGGCCCCTCCGACAACGCAGAAGCTATTCCTGAGGGGTACTCGCGTACTCCGGCCGGTGCAGCGCTGGCCGCCTGGAACCTCTCGACCTTGGCAAACGCCGGCGGCGACGTGTCCACCGATGTCCTCGCGGACTACATGGGCATGAGTGACCAGGACGGCGACGAGTTCCGGCGCATCGTGGAAGAAGAAGGCGGCAGCCAGGCGATTGAACAGCGCCTGGGCAGCGAAGACCTCATGGTGCCGGATGGACACCGCATTCTTAGCTGCGCCGATGATCTAGTCATCGTAGAGCTGGCCAAGCCGCTGGGCGCAGATGCCAGCGGTCCCACCGACACCTACTGGCAGGTCCTGCGCATCCCGATGGTCTGGCAGGACGGGCACTGGGAAATCAACGGTCGGGACGAGAACAGCGCTGCCCGCGAGACCATCAATGAGCTGGGGTCGGAGTGGTCACAGTGGGATTTCTAAAGCGCATCGCCGTCTCGCTGGCGACGCTGTTCGCCGTGCTGCTGGCGACCCCTGGAGCGATAGCGCAGGACACACTCAATGAGGGTAACGACTTTCAGCAGATGTTTGCTGAATGCATGGATGGCGATGAAGGATATCTCGGAGAGGGTGCTCGCAGCTTCCTCGAAGGCAATCTTGGTGGACTGGGAGACTCGCTAGCCAATGGCGATCGGCGGTTCATGTGCTTCGATACTGCATTGACGGAGCATCCCAGTGACGCATTGGCTGCTGGTGTCAGCAACGCCAGCTCAGCATTCTGGGGTGACCCGGTCGGTGACTTCACCAAAGCAGTGCTGGAAGGAAATGGCCAGGCTTTGCAGGCCGTCATGACTCTCTGGATGGATTTTCGGATCGACGGGGGCACCGTTGACTCCCAGATTCAGGGCGTCAAAAACATCACCTGGGGGCTGAGCGCGATCTTGCTGGTGCTGTCCTTCATTATCAGCGGTGGCCGCATGGCAGCATCGCGGCGAAAAGGGATGACCGACGAACTCACGGACTCCGGCAGCGTGGTGGGCCGCTACCTGATCTTCTCGCTTGCGGTCCCGGCAGCGATCCCGGGCGCAGTGTTGGCCTCCGACGTGCTGTCGGAATGGATCATGACGAGCTTCGGTGCCAGCGACGAAAGTCGAATCTTTGAAGCTGCCACTTTGGATGAAAGCATGGCCGGCCCGATCCTGATGCTGGTCCTGGCGGGGGTGGCGCTGGCCGGTTCCGTTATGCAGATCGTGGCTCTGGCGGTCCGGGTACTGATCTTGCCCCTGGTCGCCGGTCTCGCTCCCATGTTCGCCTCTGCCAGTTTCAGCGAGATGGGCAGAGGTGCAGTCCAGTCAATGGTTGGCTGGCTGATTGCGGCAATTGTCTTTAAGCCGGTGGCATCGTTGCTCTATGTCGTGGCGTTCTGGGTGATTTCAGATATTCAGGCCGGCAGTGTCAGTGGCCTGGGCGAAAATAACGTCTTTGCGGCGATTATGTGTGCACTGCTGATGGCACTGGCTGGGTTTTCTGCCCCCGCACTGATGCGGGTAATCGCCCCGATGGTCTCTGCGGCTGGTGGCGGTGGTGCGGCTCCGGTGATTGCCTCCGGCGCCGCAGTAGCTGGGGCCGCGATGGGAATGATGGGATCGATGGTCGGTCGCGGCGCTGGCGCTGCGATGAGCAAGTCAGGCAGCGGTTCGGCCGGGGCGGGACAGGGTGGCGCACCAGCTCCCTCCAGTATCTCCGCCGGAACCGGATCGACCGGGGGCGGTACAAGCGGTGGTGGCGGAAGCCGCCCCTCCGGAGACGGTGGCTCGACTCCCAGCGGCGGTAGTGGCGGCGGTGGAAGCCGCCCCTCCGGTGGAGCAGGCGGAAGCGGAGCAGGCGGAAGCGGAGGAAGCAGTGCACCGTCCGCGGGAGCCACTCCGCAAGGGTCCCAGCCCAGCCAAGGCGCGGCCGGGGGAAGCCAGGTGGCGACCAGGACGCGAGGAGCAAGCGTCACCCAACGTGCGCAGGCCACCGGGCTAAGCGGTGCCAGATCCGCAGGCGGGAAGGCTGCCACAGTGGCGACGCAGAGCAGTCAGATTCTCAACGACAATATGGGGTCCGTGCAGGAACATCAGCCCGGTCCCTCCCACATTCGGAGGTAGACGATGAGCAGCAACGACTATATAGTCCCGACCTACAGTTTGGGCCAGCCCTCCATGAGGACGGGCTTGGGTGGTCTGTCGATGAAGACCACCGCGGTGATCGGAGCCGGCTTCTTCCTCATGCTCATGCTCATGCTCGCCGGACAGATGCTCCTGGCGTTCCTGGTGGTTTTACCCATCACCGCCGCACTGGCGGTGCTGGTGACTCTGACAATTAATGGGCGCTCACTGGCACAGAACCTTCAGATGGGGTGGGATACCAGACGACGCCGACAACGGGGCGAGGACTACTACCTGTCTGGTCCGTCGTCTCGAATTCCAGGTGGTCGTGGGCGATGGCCCGGCATTCTCGCTCGCACTGAAGCGCACACCTCCTATGACGCCACCGGACACGAGTTCGTCACGATTGTGGACCGTCCGTCACGAAAGGCCACAGTGTTGCTGGACTGCCAGCTGTCGGGGCAGACCGCGATGACACAAGACGATCGCAACCGCTTGACCTCCAGCTGGGATCACTGGATGCGCCAGCTGTCCATGACCGGGGACATCGATCACACGGCATTCGTGGTCGCAACCCGCCCATCGAGTGGTGAGCTGCTGGCCAAGGAGGTCGCCTCGACCGTGCACGAGGATGCCCCTCTCGTCGCTCGGATCATTCAGCAGGAGGCTGCCCAGGTGCTCCGGGGTGGACTATCCGAGATCGACGCTCACCTGGCGATTACCTTCAAAATCCATTCCTCTGGTGCCGATGACCTTGGATTTCTAGATGCGATTAGCACTCGTCTGCCGGCACTGTATGAATCACTGTCTTGGTGTGGTATTCAGTCGGCCCCGATGACTGAGGACGAGCTGGTGGCCCGAGTGCATGGCATGGTCAATCCAGCCGCGGAACCAGAATTTGAAGAACTCATGGTGGAGGGCACTGCACACGGTCTGGCCTGGGAGGACTCTGGTCCGGCAGTCAGCTGGGTGGATAAGGATGTGTGGCACCACGATGGTGTGTCCTCAGTGACCTGGGAAATGGCGGACGCTCCTCGATCGACGTTCCAAGACACGCTGCTGGCCCCTCTCCTGATGCCGCATGAACGGATACCCAGAAAACGCGTCGCGATTATTTATAGGCCTTTTGATTCTGGGAGCGGGTCCTCTCGCGTGGAAGCCGAACACCAAGACGCGTTGGTCGGTGTCAACAGTTCCAAAAAGATCACCTCAGCGAAGGCCGAAATGCGTCTGGAGCACACCGATGCTGCCCGTCGTGCGCAGGGAGGTGGTGCCCAGTTGGGTAAAACCTCGCTGTTTGTGACAGCCACGATTGCTGAGCCCGGCGAACTTCGCCGTCTTCGTGAAGACGTTCGGCAGCAGGCTGCGCAGTGCAACCTTCGCTTGCGATCCATGAAGCACCAGCCGGACACCGGATTTATGGTCACCGCCGGATTGGGGCAGACCCCCTGGGCAAAGACCTCCACCTCACCGTTGATTGGAGCGTAATGAGACTGCTCGAGATGTTTTCCCGGAAGCAGGACACCTTGGGATTAATCCCACGCGGATTGCAAAACACCGTGCTGCAAGAGACCACGGAAGCAAATGGCTTCCCTGTGGGAGCGGTCGTCAATACCCACCGTAACCAGGCCACCATCGGTATCGGTGTGGAAACCGAGGAGCTGATTCCAGAGACACAGTGGCAGACGTTCGAGGACGAGATCGTCCATATGGCCGGCTTGCTATGCACTGTCACCGTGGATGAGTCCTGCGGTGGCCGGCAACGGTCTCGGGCAGGGGTCACGCTACGGGCCACGGACAAAGCGCAGCGCAAGGACGTCAGCGAGATGATGACCTCACTGGCACAGCGGGCCAGTGATCTGCACACCGCAGCTTCCGTCAGCGGTATCGACGCCACCCTGCTGTCGGCAGAAGATATTGCCACGATCACGGCGACAGCCTGGACCCCAGACCCGGTGCCCCGCGTTGACCAGTGGCCGGCCCTGGGTTCCGGACTGGTCATGGAAACCACCTCCCTCCTGGAGGTCGCGGGACGACACAGCATCACCTGGGAGGTGGAGCTGTCGGACCCCGCGACCTCAGCAGAGATCAGCGAAGCCCTGCACGCAATTCAGATGGGACCCACCATCCTGCGGTGGGCTCGCGTTTTTCGCCCAGTCGCCGTGGCGGAGGCAGAAGGATCAGCCGCCACCGGAGAGGGGCGGCACTCCGGAATCCTGACGTTGGTGGTCGATGACACTGATCAAGAGCTCACCGCGGAATCTGCGGACCAGATCACAGAGGCACTGGCTCGTCGGGTACTCAATGTCCTGTCGGCCCGCACTCGGTTGCGGGTTCGCAGGGCCATTGGACGACAGCAAATTATGACTACCGCCGGACTGGGACTGGGTGTCCTCGGGTGGCAGAACTTGGAGATTCAGCGATGACAACGATGACGAAAAACAACGGTATGAAGCGCGGTAGCGAGACCCGCGACCTTGAGGAGCTGCACGGTCAGATCATCGGCGGGGAACGAGAAGCCCCACCGGCGTTCTCCCGGTTAGGGCGACGCTACCGCAGGTGGAAAAAAGACCATGACCGGCAGGCGCAGCGCATTGCTCGGATGCGTCGACAGGCTGGTGGTGAGGCTCCCGTGGTCTATGAAAACCCGTATGGAGCACCCCGAGATCGCGGGTTCACCGGACTAGCGTCCGGCCATTCCCGTGTCGTCAGCGGACCTCAGGAGTGGCAGACCACGACCAACTTGAGTTGTGGGTTCAACCCGAACGTCGTCGGGGCACCCTCACCGGTGATCGGGACGCCACTGGGTCGTCACCTGCTGACCGGCACGGATGTTGCCTGCGATGCACTGTCCTGGTGGCGCGAGGGGATTATCTCCAACCCGAGCGCATTCATTTTGTCCCTCCCAGGCTTGGGTAAAAGCACGCTGATCCGAAAAATGCTCATGGGGCATGTAGCTCAGGGCCATGTCCCAATCATTGCTGGCGACATCAAGGCCGAATACGTCGGCTTTACCCGCCAGGTCGGTGGTCAGGTGATCACTCTGGGGCACGGACACGGCACGATGAACCCGTTGGATGCCGGGGCGCTGGGATCAGTGATCCCGACCCTGGAGGCCCACCGCAAAAAGCTCGAAGAGGCGGCCATGAACCCGCCCGTCTCGGCGGAGAAGAACGTCGTGGATCAACCAGAAGAGGCAACCCGGGGGACGGCGGTGATCTCAGATCTCGACAAGCTGGATGAGCTGATCGCACGCACCGAGGAGCAGGTCCATGGCCGCCAGGTCACAATGGTCACTGCCCTTGTCGCCCTGGGCCGGCAGTCATCGGTGGAGGACTGGGAGTCGATGCTGATCTCGGTGGCATTGCGTGAGCTCTATGCGAGCGAAAAATTTGGGTGGGGAAACCCACCAGTGCTTCAAGATCTCATTGACCAGCTGGAAACCGGGTCGGAGGAGCTCAAGCGCAAGGGCCGCGCTCGCGACCATGAGCAGTGGAATCAACGGATTGACAACCTGGCATTGTCACTGAACGCCTTGATGGACGGGGCGGTCGGACGCATTTTCTCTGGTCCGACCACCACACCGATTGACGTCAATGCCACGGCAGTATGCATCGACGTCTCAGCCATTGATCGTGGAGACAAAGCCGTGAAGGCGGCAGTGATGATGGCATGCTGGTCAGCCTCATTCGGCAGCATCGAAGCTTGTCACCTTTTGGCCGACGCTGGTCTGGGAGAGCAGAAATATTTCGCGGCGGCGCTCGATGAGCTGTGGCAGATTCTCTCGGCGGCTCCTGGACTTGTGGAGCAGATTGACGGACTTTCTCGGTTGAACCGCAGCTCAGGCCTGTGTCAGTACCTGATCACCCATACGTGCAAGGACTTGGAGGCACTACCCACCGAGGAGGATAGAAAAACAGCGATGGGCTTTATCGAGCGAGCCGGGATGGTAATCACCGGTGGCCTCCCCGTCGATGAGCTGGACCGGCTCACCGGCATCCTCGCGTTCTCGTCGGCAGAGGCGGAGATGATCACCTCCTGGTCTGCGGGCGCACCTCCAAAGCGCTCTCGCACGCGAGGTTCTAAGGCGACACCGCCGGGGCGTGGCCGATTCATGATCAAACCGGCGAAAGACGGATCGCCCGGCATTCCAGTGCAAACTATGCTTTTTCCCACCGAGATCAGGGAAAAACTGCATGACACGAACCATCGTTTCGAAGATTTCTTCCTAGAGGGTGAGCAGGAATGAGCCGGCCGGATTTTGGTCCATACCAGGTCAATGAGTCTGTCAAAGAGCGGGCTATGAAGGAATTTGAGGACACCTGGTTGGACTACACCTCACCGACTGCCGCAGCCGTCGATGTCGCGCGACGGTTTGACGTGGGAAAAACCACCCTCGTGGACTGGCTCCGGGCCGCTGACCGGTGGCCCACTCAGCGGGCTGCCTCCCTCCAGAGGGAGGTCATGCGGCTTCGTGACATGGTCCGGGAACTCGGTGGACAACCATGAAAAAGATCCTCGCGCTGATCCTCGCTGTGCTCCTGATGGTCGTCCTCCTGGTCGTCGTGATGAGCCCGAGCGAGGACGAGGAGCTGTGCACCCCATCCGGCGGTCGCTCCAGCGGTGGATCAACCCGAGGGGGAGTCCCTGCCGGCGAGTTCTCCCTCCCGGAGGAAAATGCGATGGACCACATCACCTCGGAGTGGCGGGGTCCGGGCCGACCAGATCACAAGGGCCTTGACATCGCCCAGGGTGAGGGCACCCCGATCTTCGCGTTTGCCGATGGCGTGGTCTCTGCCGCTGGCGACGCCAGTGGTTTCGGGCAGTGGATCATCGTCGACCATGAGGAAAACGGTCAGATCTTCTCCACCCTCTACGGTCACATGTTCCCGGAGGGCGTGCACGTCGCTGTCGGTGATCAGGTCAAAGCCGGTCAGCACATCGCGGACGAGGGGTATAACGGAGCCGTGTCCCCTCCCGGACCTGGTGGTTCGCACCTTCACTTCGAGGTGCACGAGGGTGGCTACTTCACAGGTGGTACCGATGTGGACCCCCGCCCCTGGTTGGAAAGGGCGGTTGCGCCAGGAACAGGTGACGGCGCTGTGCAGGATACGTCGGCAACGCCGGTTCCTAAGGACCAGCCGCAGCCGGAGGGTGGCGACCTACCACCTTCGGACAAGATCGCCAGCGAGGACAAGCTCCAGATTGACTCGATTCGGGTGGCCCGGGCGGTGGCCGCGAACTTCCCGCAGGTCGAGACCATCGGCGGGTGGCGACCAGTCGATGATTTCCCGGATCACCCGAGTGGTCGGGCGGTGGACATCATGATCCCGGACTATGACACCGACGCCGGCAAGCAGTTGGGTGATGACATTCTGGCCTACCTTTACGGCAATGCCGCGTCGTTCGGCATTGAATATTTCATCTGGCGGCAGGAGTACATCCCCGCAGATGGTCCGTCGAACACGATGGAGGATCGAGGATCTCCGACAGCAAACCACTATGACCACGTTCATGTGACCACCTTTGAGAGCGGCTTCCCGGAACCAGGTCAGAACTTTGGGTCAGCTCCGTCCGGCGGGTCCTCGGTGCCGGGATCGGCCGGGAACAGCGTCAATGATGACTGCCTGCCGGATCTGGGGGTCGATGACCAGCTTGAATCCGGGTCGATCCCAGACGAGCTAGTGCCGTGGATTGAACGCGGCGGACAGGTCTGCCGTGAGGTGAGCTCGCCGCTGCTGGCCGGGCTGATCGAGCACGAATCCGCGGGCTTCCAGGCACAGGCCGTGAGCTCGGCCGGAGCCCAAGGATACGGCCAGTTTATGCCCGATACCTGGGCGGGAGTGGGAGCCAAGGTGGATGAAAACGGTGAGATTTCTGGTCCACCGGGGTCGGGATCACCGAGTGACCCTGCTGATGCCTCGATGGCTGCCGCCCGTTATCTGTGCTCGATCGCGGCGGATCAACGACCGCTGATCGACTCTGGAGTGATCAGCGGTGATCCGACAGAACTGATGCTGGCTGGCTACAACGCCGGCCCCGGGGCAGTCCAGCAGTACGGCGGCGTCCCACCCTATGCCGAAACCCAGAAATACGTCCAGATTGTGCCGCAGACCGCGGAAAAACACGGATACACGAGGAGTTCATAATGACACGCAACACAATGATTGTGGCCCTGGCGGTGGCGGTGGTGGTGGTGATCGCTGCGGTGGGGGTGACCCTCTGGCGGACCACCACCACTGAGGAGCAAGCGACCGACTCACACGTCCACCTTGATGACCCACGCACCGCGGACCCGACGACTGCCGCTACCGGCACGATGACTGGACTGCTGACCTGGGATCCCGCCACCCAAGACGGCCCGTGGGATGCGGCAGCAGCCATCTCGGACCGGCTGACCGGCTCACTGGCCGAGTACGCGGCATCAGACGGAGGTGGCGAACCGCTCCCGGAGAAGTGGGAGGTCTGGGCTACCGGCGGTGACCGAGTCCGTGGACTGGCTACGGTCTCTCCCGATTCTCGGGAGATCCCGGATACTGCCGAGGTCGCCACGATCACCGTCGACGTGGAGCAGCGAGTGCAGCACCCGTCCGGAGGGATGACGCCACTGACGCGGGGCGTTGTCGACGTCTCGGTCGAGCTGATCGACGGCGACTGGAAAACCAGCGAGTACACGTATCTCTCAATCGATTACTAAACCACCGAACACGAACAGAAAAGGACACAGAAATCATGGCAACGCAGCAGGAACAGTGGCAAGAAGTCAAGAACCTCGTGGCAGAACACCTGTCCGACCTCAAGGGGATGGACCACATCCAGATCAAAGATTTCGCTACCGAGCACGGACTGATGACCAAGAGCAGCTTTCCGAAGCTGAAAACCGTCTTGAAGACGAAGGGCATCAACTACGAGGAACTGCGTGAGCAGGCGTCCCAGCAGCGCGAGCAGGAACTCGATGACCGCGCTGAGACCCTTTCAGACGACGCCGCTCAGGGACCGCAGATGGTCCTGTCCAGTGCCGCAGTAGAGCACGAAGGGCAGGCCAGCTTCGCAGTCGTGGACGGCGAAAAGCAGGCAGTCTGGTACGGGCGTTTCTTCGAAGATGATCGGATCTGGACCTCGGGAGACCCCGTCTCCGCCGAGCAGTCCGCTGCGGATAAGGCGATCTGGATTGCTGGGAAGGCGCTGAAGGAACACGGTGCGTCAGCTGGCCGACTGGTGCTGTCGGTGACCCACCCCGAGTTGGATACTGACGCACTGGTCAGAGCAGGTGTGCGCCACAGCGTTGACGTGACCGTGCGCTTTGACGAGGACAACGCGGCGGTCGATATGGCCCAGACCCCGGGATTTCAGAAGTGGCAGGAATACGACCTGTCCCAGCTGATCGAGACTGAGGAGGAAAACTAAATGGCCGGCAAAGATCAAGCCCGGGAACTGCACCAACCTGGTGGTGATCGTGGTATTTACGCGCTGGCCGCACTATTTGGCACTGGTGTCGGCGCTGCGGTCATTGTCCAGGTCTCCGCGCTAATCGCGGGCGCGGTTGACGGGCGAGAGGTGGAAACCTCAATCAACCCGATCCTGATTCTTCTGAATCTCGCCACCGGGAAGATGTCCTGGGGACTTCTGGAAAGCGGTATCGCCGCGGCTCTCCTTGCTGTTGTAGTGCTGGTGGTCTGCCTGGTGCTCAGAGGCCGGAGCCGGAAGACAAAGGATGCAAAGCGCGGCGATTTCGTGACCAAGCACCTAGCCAGCAAAAAGGACATCGACACCCTGGGGCGGAAAACCGTCACCAAGGCAGCAGAGCGCCTGGTCGGACCAGAGATGGCGAAGGAATATCCAGGCCTGAGGATAGGACATGAGGTGTCCACAAAGCAGGGCTTGTATGCCGGGTGGGAAGACCTCCACCTCATTCTGGCTGGTCCGAGGATTGGTAAAACCACAGCCTCAGTCATCCCCGCGATTGTGGAGGCACCGGGTGCCGTGGTCACCACCTCCAATAAGTCCGATATTGTCTATGACACCTACGAGCTCACCCACAGGCGTGGCAGTGTCTACATTTTTGACCCCCAGGGTATTGCGGCGAACGTGGATCAAGACCCGTGGTTTTATGATCCGCTGTCATATATCCGGGCCGATGTCGAGAATATGGATGCGGCTGCCGGAGCTCTAGCCTCACTATTTGCCTCCCCGTACCTGCGTGACGAAAGTGGCGATAACTACTTTCCCAACGCGGCCAAAAATCTCCTGACCGGGATGCTTCTTGCTGCTGCTCTGGAGCGGCGCCCAATTTCCGACGTGCTGCTGTGGGCCAACAACGAAAAAGATCCGGCCCCGCAAAATATCCTGGCGAACTATCCCCAGTGGGACTTCTGGCGCAAAACCTTGCAGTCCCAGTACCAACTGACGGAAAAGACACGCTCAGGGGTGTTTGGGCAGGCGCAGAACATGGTCGCCATGCTCTCCCGCTCGGAGGTACGCCGCTGGGTGGACCCCCGGCCAGGCGCAGTGGAGTTCAACCCCCATGATTTCGTGCGCCAGGGGCGGCCGACACTGTACCTGCTGAGCAAGGAGGGTCCGCGTTCCGTGGGAATGTTGACGACGATTCTGACGGTGGCGGTCATGGAAGCCGCAGAGGACTATGGCATCGAATGCGGTGGCCGACTACCCGTTCCGATGGTCTGCCCCCTGGATGAAGCGGCCAACACCGTCCTTTGGAAAGATCTGCCGTCCATGTATTCGCACTACGGATCGCGCGGGATCATCCTGATGACCTATCTCCAGTCGTACAGCCAGGGAATCGGCGTCTGGGGCAAGGAAAAGATGGAAGCGCTGTGGTCAGCGGCCACGATCTTATGCGTCGGTGGTGGTATTCGAGATGCTGAGCTCCTGCACAAGCTGTCTGAACAGATCGGACAGCACGAGGAGTACCAACGATCGGCCTCATCTGCGGCAGGGAGCCCGACATCGGTCTCGCGCTCTGTGCGTGAGAAAACGACGCTGACGGCATCGGAGATCTCGGAGTTGCCCAAGGGCCGCTGGATTGTGCGCTCGGTGGGACGGCGGACGATGCTCGCTGCCACCGAACCGTTCTGGGAGCGCGACTGGGACAAGGAAACGATGCTGATGCTCGAAAACAAGCAGGAGGAAAAAGCGTAATGGACAAGATTATTGAGCAACTGGCCAACGATGCCGTCCGGGAAGCACTAAAGGATGCGGTTGCGGAGGAAGTCGCATCTCGGATGAGTGAACTGCTCGGGGATGAGGCCTTCACCGAAAAGATCGAGAGGATCACGAACGAAAAGTTCGAGCAGGCGGTGACCCCTGCGGAAGAAATCGAGCCAAAATACAAGTCGGTGATCGAGTTTGTCGACGGGTTTGTCCGACAGATGTGGGCGACCACGCTGAGCGATCAAGACACCGCAAATTGGTCGAGGCAATGGTACACCCATCCGGAAGCTGTGGCGCGACTCTCAGCACTGTGGCGGATCTATGAAGTCCAGCGCGGCCGCGACCCAGAGAACTTCCTGGAAGGGTTCCTACGAGTCCACGCTGATTATCACATGCGCTATCTCATGGCCGATGCATCCGTGTTCTCGCGTTGCAGTTCCACCGACACCCCCTCAGTCCCACTGCCCGTGATCGAACGCGCAGCCTAAACACAATAGAAAGTGAGAAATCATCATGAGTGAGCCAATGCAGGATATTGATCGAGAGGTCGCTGACGTGCTGCGACTTGCCCAGAATCTCCCCCGAGGTGCCCGTCGAGGGATGGGGCGATCGATGCGCCCGGGCAGCCATCACCTGCGGCGGATGCGGACCGGTCGACTGGTGCGCGAGCACCGCCGGGATGTCACCGACCGGCGGGATCGTGGACTCGAGTATGAGTCCTCGGAAGCACTGTCCGCAGAACTGGAACGCCGCGGACTCACAGAGTCTGCGGAGCAGGTGCGTCGGGGTCCGGACAGTGCAGTTGGTCCTGTCGTGGCCACGACAGCGATGGGCACGGCTGCGTCTGCGGCGATGGCGTCCACAGACGATGGGCGCATGACCGAAGACCGAGAGGGGGAGCACCTTGAAATGGCCGTGGATGATCGGATCGAGGAGCTGGCAGGCCAGGACCTCCAGGAGTTGCCCATAGAAAGTGAGCGCGAGACCACAGCGCTGACAGGTGAGGAAGTGGCAGCAGATCTCACAGAAGTCGGTGCCTCGGAAGACGCTCTCTTTGCCCACGACTTCGCCAGCCAGGTCGTCGGAAATGACCCCCAGTCGGGCATTCAGGCTGGGGTGGATTCTCACCCTGAGACGCTGGAATTTCCTCCAATCCAGGTAGAAAAGGAGTCCTCAGAGTCTGCCGAACTATAACTCTGGACCAGAGTAAATACGATCGTCTGTGTGATGGCTGATTGGTGCCGCTTAGGGATTATCTTGAGCGGCATCTTTTTGTGCCATACGCTAGTGACGGCGCTGCTCACGATCATCGACGGTCGTTCCCTGGGCCCGGTGCCGCGTCATCCAATCTGGAATCCCCGACGGCATAGGGAGTACACCTGAAACGTCGAATTTCCTATTGTCAGACAATGTGCCATCCCTTCACGACATCGCGGAAGATTGAGACACCTTATGGGCTATTTACCTTTTAGCTGGGGAACCTTCTTGGATATCAGCTCAAGAAGTAATTCTCTAGGAGCTCATCAGTCAGTGTGACTAAATGCGGAGAATGCAGAACGCGCCCCGCACTATGTACGGGGCGCGAAGTGATACAAGTCCACTCATGTAAGGTGCTCAGCCGTATGCCACCGGCAGGGGCTTCTTCCCTCTATGATTTCTCTTCGAGTAACCTTCTCATCTCTCTAATCTCGTGCAGAATTGCATGGAGCCTAGAGCCGATCCAAAGAAGTACCAAGAAGGGGAGAAGTGCAAAAAGATAGGAGATCATCTTTTTATTTTACGGGATGATTTGAAGGCAGGCGTGAGGCGACCATTGGTTATTTACCTTGACACGCCCACAGATCGGGGTGTTGGAATAAAGGTACTGATTAATTGTGAACCATTGATTAGTTGCTGACCAGGGGGCCACACAAGCGTAGTGACTCTTATTCTGCACCTGGCGATCGTTGAAAGCTCCATAGAACGAGACTTCAAAATCACTTACGCAAGCATTCGAACCTTGAGTGACAAATCCTGCCCAATATCCCAAGTTGACACCGTTTACAATATTGCCTGTTCCTTGAACAGTCATAGATACACGAGCGCCCGCCCCTCCAGGTGCCCAGGTATCAGCGACACCGCCCATTGGGGATATCTCCGGACCACCACTTTTAGGAAGACCGCTCCCATTAATCCCAGCGGTCGCTGACCATTCCCCTTCTGTTCCCTGGCTCAAATCAGACAGGGATACCGTAGTAACCTCTGTATCCGGCAGAGTAAGGGGGTCGAAACTTTCAGAGGCGTGGGCAGAAGCCGGAAATATGAGCATCGTTGCAAGTAGGGCCACGATAATATTGCGAATACGCATAGAAACTCCTGATTTGAAACTGTGTACTCGCCTACTGTATCGCAGTCATTTCCCCTTTGCTGTGAATTTCATGTCAAATATTCGTGGCCATTAGATGTACTTCCTCGGAAGGAACTAAATCTAGAGATCGAGTCCACTGGTCTTAATTTGGTGACCGGCTACTTGCTGGCCAGATACAGCCGTGTAGGAATTATCTTGAGCGGCATCTTTTTGTGCCATACGCTCCTGCCGGCGCTGTTCACGATCATCGACGGTCGTTCCCTGGGCCCGGTGCAGCGACTCCGGTGCATCATCGTCCAGCGTGGAATCCGCCACGGACACGGCGTTAGTGATCTCAGACTGAGCAAACTCTGCGCCTGTGAGGTCGACATGCTGGAACCGTCCGCTGATCTCGGCTCTGGTGAAGTTTGTCTCCTGCATGGAACAGCCCGTGAAGCGACTGCGGACCAGCTTGGCGCCGGTAAAGTCCGCCCCATCCAGGTTGCATCGGATCAGCGGGCTGAGTGTGAACGCACTGTCGCCGGACCCGAAATCGGTGCCGGTAAACGTCGTGTTCGTCATGGAGCAGTCCTTGAACGTCACACGGTGGATCTGGGCGTCATCGAACGCGGCACCGTCAAAATCACAGTCGATGAACTGCAACCCGGTCAGCTCCATGCCGCGCAAGTCGGCATTCGTGAAGTCCCGGCCGGTGACCTCTCCCTTGGCCGGCAGCGGGTACTCCAGCGAACGGAGCTCACGCCCACTGACCTGATCCAGCTCTTCCCGGATACTCTCGGCCCAGTCGTGCAGCTCAGTGTCCGTACCGGCGTGAACCAGCGGAAGGTGGTTGATCACCGGTGACTCATCAGGGATCTCCTGGACCAGCCGCGCAGCGATAACCGCACCGACATCACGCGAGCCCTCCAGGTTCGCAGTGGCCTCCTCCATCAGCTCGCGGTAGTCGATGCCGTGCTGGGACAGGCGCACGATTGCCGTGCTGATGCGCTCCACCGCCTGGTCCTCATCAAGGGCCTCTAGGTCTGCGACCGGGAGACGATCCAGTCGGGTGCGCACGTCCGGTTCCACCACACTGCGACGCCACTTAGTGGTCAGCATGTCGGTGGCGGTCATCAGGAGTTCGCCCTTGCGTTGGTCGCTCGTCTCCTGGGCGATCAGCGCTCGGTGCAGGTCGGTCGCGCTACGCTGACCGTCATCTTTTTCCACGATCGCAGACAGAATCTGGCGATAGTCCGGGGCCTGATGTTCGCCGGACATGTGCCAGTGAGCGTCCTCGGAATCCAGATCAATCCGGGTATCTTCGGCCACATAAACATGGTTTTGTTTCTTGCCACGAGTCATGGCCACGTAGAGTCCACGGCGATCAGTCTCTGCGCCCACGACCGCTCGGGTGACGTCCACGGTGACACCCTGGGCGCGGTGCACAGTCGCGGCGTAACCGAGCTGAACATGTTCGGAGACATAAGAACCAGGCAGGATGTGTGGACGCTGACGCTGCTCATCCACGACCACCAGACCGCCATCCTCACGCACGCCGGTGACGGTAAAACGGTGGCCGTTAAGTACCCGGTGGCCGTTAATGGTCTGGTTCTTTCGTGTCAGAATCACGTCCCCGACACTTGCCTGATGCCCGGTTCCCAGGGTGACCTGGGGGCCGTCTGTCTCAACCAGACCGCTCTGGATTCGGGTGTCACGGATGATGTGGTTGGCCGTATTCACATCGTCTCGGGTCGAGGCAATCAGGATCGCAGAGCGTCCAGCCGCCTCATCGTCGAGGTGCTGCCCAGCGGCCTTGGCGACCATTTCGGCCCGAGAACCGTGGTGAACCCAGCCGCGCTCGTGGTAGAGATCCAGACCTCTTACGTCACCGTGACGAAGTGCCAGACCGGCGTCAGCCTGCGCGGTGTCAGCACCCATGCGCATGACCTGATCGAGTTCAACAGACTGGTCGCGTTTGACGATGGTGCGGAAGAGTCCGCCGGTTTCCACCGCATCCAACTGGTGTGGATCACCGACCATACGCACCACCGCACCGGTTGCGTCAGCGATCTCGACAAGGGAAGCGAGGTCTGCCGTGGTGGCCATGCCGGCCTCATCCAACAGCAACATATCGCCGGGCTTAATGTCTACACCCAGGTGCTCGACACTGCGCGGATTCTTCCCCACGATGCCACGCCAGCGGTAGGTCAACGACGCCAGGGTCGCGCCCTCGGCGTTGATGTCTTCACCCAATTGCTGGGCGGCGGTGGCCGAGGGGGCCAGGGCCACAACGTTGCGGTCATGGGCGCGCCAGATGTCGGCCACCACGGCCATCGACGCCGTTTTTCCGGTACCAGCAGGACCGACTCCAGCGGTGACCTGCGCCCCGGACTCGGTTAAGTGAGAAGCAAGAAGCTGCTGTCCGGTGTTAAGCGCAAAGCCCTTATCCGTGGCGTTGTTCGTAATTACTGTGACCACAGAAGCATGGCTGACAGTCCACGCGGTGGGCTCATTGAGCGCATCAAGGACGGTGTTTTCTTCTCTCAAGGTGGCGTGTGCGGTGAGTGTCTTCGACTCGGCATCCTGGTCGATCACGCGCCCATCCTCGTGCAGTAATGCCTCCGGAAGAGTCTCGTTATGGGTAGCCCCCAGGCCGACAATGAGGTGAGTCATGGCGTGGTCAAACGCCGCGGTGCGGGCATGTTCAGCGTCCTGCTCGGAGGTAAAACGCCACTGGTTGAGCCGGGTAGATAGGGAGGTGTCAAGGTGGCGGACCTGGAACTCGGCCCGCCTGCTGCGGGTGTCCTCGACGGCCTGCACCGCCAGGGACATGACTGCTTGCCGGTAGGTCGTGGCGTCCTTGTCGGGGAAGAACTCACGCTGAGCAAACCCCTGTAGCGCCTCTACCGACAGGGGCTGACCATCATGCATCTGCGCCCACTGAACCCGGTGATCGGCCAGGGATTGGGCGGGTTTCTTGGCATCTCGGGTATCCAAAATCGCCTGCTGCCACAGTGCATACTGTGCTCGATCAGAGGGAGCATGACCGTGCGTTTTCGCGTACTCGGCGGCGTACTGCTCGTAGACCGGACGCGCAGTGGTGCGCCGGTGGGAGAACTTTTCGATGAGGCTTTCATCGATTCCGGCGATCTCCCAGACCGGCTGCTTGTCCGCCTGAGTGCTGCGATCATAGAAGTCTAGGCCCAGTTCTTCGCCCAGGCGTTGGACCATCATCCGCTGGTAACGCTGGCCGATGCGGGCGGAATTCTTGAACAACACGGAGGCATCCAGGGAGCGCCACTTAGCGGCGTCCTCGGGTGTCAGACCGCTGGTTTCTGGGTCCGCTTGGACCTTATTCGAGATCAAACAGTGAGTGTGAAGATCAGGATCACCAGCCCTGGTGTCGTAATGAACGAAGGTTGCTGCGATCATTCCCTTGGCTTTGATCTGCCGTTCGCCGCGAGATCCCGTGCGGGTGTAGAGAAGATTATCTTCAATCCAGGTCAGGGACTCCTGGACACTGTCCTGGTGAATTCTCTCGATCGCTTTGCGGGTGTCATCATCTCCGAGGGCCCAGAGAACGGAGACTGATTTGGTCGGTGAAAAGGTCAGGTCGGCGGCAGAAACGGCCTGCTTTACGTTGTTCTTTTCCTCGTTCAGCCACGCGAGAACCTCCCGTGGGGAACTGGCCGACACGCCTTGTTCGGCCTCGTAGAAGGGGCGGGCGACCTCCAGACCGATAAGGTTTCGCTCGCTCTGATTGGGGCGTCGACCGTGCTCCTCGCGGAAGGACTTCTCAGCGTCCTTGACCGCTTCCAAGACCGCATTTCCCTTGGAATAGCTGGGGTAGGCGCGGCCAAGCTGCACGTCTTTCAGGCTGGCACCGGCATCAATTTTGGCGTCGGCATCCGGGTGAAAGCCTTCACCGTAGAGCGCAGCCATCTGGTCTTCCTCGACGATTCCATCCACCGAAACGGTGGTTTCCCCGAGTCCCTGGATGCCTTGTCCGAACCATCGCCCGGGCGGGGTTCCGGTGGCGTCATAGTAGTCACCGAGCCGGGTATTTGGCCTTGTGGTGTCGTCGTGGGAGGCCACGGAGTTCAGGAGATAGGCGTAGCCATCTCCCGCGTGCACCGCCCTGATCGACATCATGGCCACCAGTCTAGGGGGGAAAGTCTGTGCGGGAAAGCGTGCCCCGAACGCGGGTCTGTGACCAGCGAAAACCGAAAGTCAGATTATCTGCAATAGGTGTGTGGTTCTGTGTGTGAGGTGAGTGTCATCGAGGTTGCTAGGTTCATGTGAGGTTTGGTGTCGGCGGTGAGGCGGTCATTAGGGTGGGACATGGTGAGGTCTTAAGGGAGAGAATGTTCTGTGGTCAAGTGGGAGAGGATGGCGCTATTTGAGGCAGCTCTGTAGGATGACCGTCATGGCTACCGGAACACGCAATAAGCGGATCACTCAAAAAGAAATGCGCGACCGCCTCCTTGGAAAATTGGATCAACAGGCGAGCCACTTAGCTGGACTCGTCAACAATGTTGAGAAGATTGCGATGGCGACCTCGGATGCAGCACAAGAAATTGAAGAGCTCAAGGCGCTTGGCATGACTCTTTCAGAGGTGGAGGAGGCGACTGGAATTTCTTCCTATCGGCTGAGTGCCTTCACTCGCCAGGCACGGGGTCGTAATGAAGAGAACGAAGATGGGGAAGCCTTAGAAGTTGCGGTCAGCGACTCTGCTGATTCTGAGTCCAAGGTTGACCAGGAAGATACCATCAGTGATTCGTCTAAGACTGATCAATCATTGAGCACAACAGACGATGCCCGTGCAGGGCTTGTTAGTCCGTGACTGACTCGCTAGATCTCCCCCTAGGGCTTGCGGACTCTGTTCGTACAGATAATGGGCCTGTGGGGCGTTCTAGGTCGGTGATCAGCGATCCCCTGCTCTCCCCTACTGCCAGTGCTATCGATCGGTTTTGGCGGCGCGTGGTTCGCGGTAGTGGGGAGAGGTGTTGGATCTGGGTTGGCCCGATTTCTACCCCAGATGGATATGGCCGATTTACCTGGCAGAGAGAGGGAAAGCGGCGCACGGTATCCGCGCACCGGTTCGCGCTCATGCTCGCGCTAGATGGTGAGATTCCTGAAGGGGTTATTGGTGAGCATTACTGCTGTGAGCCATTATGTGTGCGTGTGGATGCTCACCATCTTCGTGAGGCCACACAGTCCGAGAACATTAGCTGGGCTGTGCATCAGGGGCGACATGTAGGGAGTTCTCCTGGTGCAGGGAGTGCCCAGCGTGCTCTTCGCTCGCAGTTGGTTCGAGACGCGGTGTCCTCTGGGTGGGATGAGGAATCCTTGCATGCAGCGCGTGATCTAGTCGTGCTGGATGAGGATCAGTTGCGGATCTGGTAGCTTGTGTTGAGTTTGAGTAGTGGTGGCTTTTGAGACGAGGGGCACCCCGACCTTAATGGTCGGGGTGCCCCTCGTCATGTTTGTGTTGAGTTTTGTGGCGTGGGTGTTTTCTCTGGCGTCTTGACTACTCGGCAGGGACTGCTGCGTTGATTACTGCGGTGGCGATTCCAATAGCCATATCATCCATGGCTTCCGAGAGCGGCTCGGTGTCGCTGCCGGTGGCATCAGCTTCACTCAATGCGTCTCGGTTTGCAATGAAGGCATCCATCATGCGCCAGAGGTCTAAGTTGGTGGGTAAGGTGATGGATGTAGGGCGGTTTTCAACAGGATTCGCTTCGATGTCACCCTCGATGTAGGCCAGCTGGGTACCATTTGGGGCCGTAGCTATGTAATGGAGGTCGCCGTCGATGTGAGTGACTGTCCATTTGGCATCGCTGAGTGCTTCGATCAGCTGCTCATCTCCGCCACTGCCTGGAAAGAAGGCATGCTGTGGATTGTCTGGCTGACTGTCCTTGAACATGCTTCGGGTCAGGCTGATGAGGGTGGCGACGTCAGTGGTTACTCGAACTGTGTGGAGATACTGGTCGATGGTGTCCCCGAGTGGTGAGGGGGCAATGGCGATGAGCTCTCCGGTGAAGTCAAGGACAACCTCTGCTGTCTGGCTGTCGTAGTTTACCTGCTCCCAGCGCTCATCTCGTGCTGCTTTTGCCGAGTTGAGGTGCTCAACTGGGAAATCGTTTTCCCAGTGCTTGATGGTCTCTTCTGACCACTGCTCGATGGCCTCCAGGAGCTGGGTACTGGTCGCGGTAAAAAGATCGGTCGAGTGGTGGTTCTCGGTGCTGGAGATGATGAATACATCCTGGCCTTCCGCTCGCAGCGTCAGGGCAGTTCCTGTCTCGCGGGCGGTAGTGCTTGCAGTGGCGATCAGACGCTCGATCATGAGGTCCTGTGCGCTGGTACTGGTGGTCATGGTTTTCCCTTTCAGGGTTTCGGCTGGGTGCTGGGTGGGGTGTGGTGTCGGGATGCCCCTCCCCCGGTGGTCGGGCTAGAAACGAAGGATGCGGGCACCGAGCTCGCGGGAGAGACGGTCACAGCCCTGGAGCATCTTCAGGTCTGGGGTGTCTGAGCTGACTTGACGGTTGCTCCGGTAGGCCCATCCTCTGCGGGTCTCCCCGTTTATCTCGATGGTGGTTTCAACCACGTCGGGATGGATCAGGAAGTCTTCATCGTTGACCGTGAGGCCATGGGCCTCGTTGTATTGGTCCAGGGCGTCCTGTGGGTGCATGCTCCGCGCTGCGGGGCTCAGGATGCTCTTCTGGACAAGTGTCTCGATGTAGCGATCAGTGGTGGTCATGGTTTTCCCTTTCAGGGTTTCGGCTGCGATCTCGGGTTTCTCTCTCCCTTGCGATCTACTGCTAATTTTAATGCATTACGTAGTTTTGCGCAATTCAGGGGTAAATAATGGGGGTAGGCCTTGTTGGGGAAATACCGGCACGATCATCGAACCGTAAGCACGGCAACTCCCCGGGGGCGACCGTTTTTTCTTCCGCCCCTCACAAGACGAATGTCGGCGGCTGGGGAAGCTCGGAGTGCACATCCTGGGACCGGCTGGAGGAGAAAAGTTTTTCTGCGGAGCGTTTGGAAAAAGTTTTCGAGGGAGGCCGGCGACCGGAGGGAGCAGGATTTGCGCGGAGGGCGCAGCCGCTAAAATTCGGACGTGAGGGGCGGAAGAATCCCACCGCAAGCCCTCCACTCCAGAGACCCCCGCTGGCAGGCAACTTTCTCCTCGGGGGCCGTTTCCGCGGGAGCTACGCACGCGCAACCACTGTGAGGTAAGGAAAAAATTCCCTTCATCTTTCCTGACTTTTTCACGCCTTGACGGACCCTCACCCTCAACAGCTCAAGCCCCCTCTCCAGCCGCCAACAGACAGGGGTTAGATAGGTGAAATTAGTTTTGGTATTTGTTTTAGTAAACTTTGTGGTATAAATTTATTTGAGTTACGAGCGCATCCGTAGCCAACAGCCACCCATATCACGTAAGGAAAATGCTCATGTCTTCTGTTTTGATCTCGTCTGTAGGCTCCTCTGTTGTCGAGACTGGCTCCTCTTTTGTCGGCTCTTCAACGAAGGAGGTCGTGGGTTCTTCAGCTGGCGTGCTCGATACCCTCGGCTCATCTCAGGCTGCTGGCATTCTGGATCTGGTCTACAAGGCGATGGATGTCACTGATCGGGTCGGTGGCTTCCTGGACCCGATCCTGGGACTGTTCTAGGTCGTTTCTCTACGGAGATGACAGCAAGGGGAAATGCCCCACTACCTTGATGGTAGTGGGGCATTTTCATGGTCTCGTGCTGTCATATTTTCCCTAGAAGGGAGTAACCTGTGGGCCCTCGTTCGATATAGGTGCTTGTGGGAGCGTGGATTGGGCTAGGTTCGATTATGTGTGCGGATCGGGTGCCCAGGTGTCGTGCTGGCCGATGAGTCGGATTCCGTGTCCCTGTGCGACGCGCCAGCAGGCGGCGACATAAAAGGTCAACGGGATGTGGCGGGACCATGCCGGCATCTCCTGCACTGCGCTAGGAAGTTTCATCGTCTGCGGCAGCGTTCCATCCGGCAGGCGGGAGTGCTCAAGGATCCCCTTGACACACTCGTCCAGCTTCTGGTCAATCGTCCAGAGCATTGCTGCCTTCTCTTCGGGTATCGGTGCCCCCATTTCCCACCGGCGGAGGGTGCGTTCGTTGACTTGGACGAGTCGGGCAAAATCTTTGAGGCTCATGCCGTAGGAGGAGCGAGCTGCATACAGCTCAGCTCCGGTCATGCTGGGTAGTTGACTGGTCATCGCCTGGTTCTTTCTCTTGGATGGATGGATGGGGAGTTTCGTACATTCCTGATCGTCTGGGAATATACGGATATAGGGCAAGCTGGCTCACTGTCTTGCCCTATATCCCTATATTTCCGGCGGTAATTCTGTCGTGGAACCGGTGCCACGGTCGCCCGCTGGAACGCCCCTGGGCGGGCCAGCGGGCCCGCCCCATTTTCGGGGCGGACCTGCGGTTTAGTTGGTGAATTTTGCTCGGGTTAGCTCACTCCCTCGCTTGATTGCTTCTGCTGTCATCCGGAAAGCTCCGGCATTGTAGCCCTCCATGATCAGGCTGGAGAGGGTGTGTCCGGGAATTTCATCTTGGGCTGCGGTCAGTGCGGCCTGCGGCTGAATGGCAAGGTCCGTGGTCGCGGCGGCCACGGCATAGACCGACAGGGCGTTTGCGCGGATAATGCCGGTGCAGGTCCGGGCGGTGGCAAGCATGATCGACATGACCGGGGCGGGGCGGTGGATTGCCTCGACCATGATGGCGTCGCGAGACATGGAGTGCGCCAGCACGGTGGCGGCTAGGGTCAGGCACTCCTGATCGACCATGTAGCTATCCGCGGTGGTGGTGGTCTCCTCGGCCGTGCGGATCATCTGATCGAACTCCGCAAGCAGCGCTGCGACCGCGCCCTTATCGGCAGCTTCGGCGGTTTCGTCGTGCCAGAGCGCGGCTGCGCGCTCCTGGGCGCGAGCTTCGAGGGCCTCGGACGCTCCCTCGGGCAGCCAGGTGTCCTGTCGGTCAAATGCCGCGAAAGCTTCTGCCCGGGTGGGTTCGGGCCGGTGTCCCGCGCTGACCATTTTCCGCATGGTGATGGACTGGGAGATCTGCGCGATCTGGCCGGTGATCTGTGCAGGCACGCCCTGAATGCGGGAAAAGGCCAGCTCATAGGGCGCTCCGGTGCTGATTTCAGTGGTGAGCCAGCAGTTGGCGATGGGACAGTCCTGGGCACGTAGGGTGTGCAGGGCGCTCGCCCGGTCTTGGTCGTTGGTGCTGACAATCAGGATCTCCACGCGGTCGATGTTCTCTGCGTTCAGGGTGCCGCACAGGTCGGACAGTGCCGGGCGGTCGCTCACGTCGAGACGCCAGACCGGGCCGAGGGCGTAGCTCCCGGTCTCCGCGACAGTCCCAAAGGTCATGAGGATGATGGACTCGGTGGGGTAGAAACCGAGGATGCCGGGGATGTTGGCGAACAGTGCTACGGGGGTCTGGATGATGGTCATGGTGTGGGGTCCTTTCGTGACCTCGCTGGCCGGGAGTGGTCCCGGGCCTATTGACTGGGTTGCAGGCGTGGTCTCTGCCTTGCCTGTACTTATTATTATAGCCCACTACCTGCATGGTGTCCAATTTTGTGGACATTTCTTTTTGGGTTTTTTAGTGGAATGGAAAAGCCCGGGCCAGTGGCCCGGGCTTAGTGTGGGGACTGGCTTAGCGGGAGGACCGCAGGCCGATAGTGTCCCAGATCTGCAGGCCCGACTGGGTGCCGGGTCGCCCGATCAGATCAATGGCTTCGGAGAATTGGCAGGTGCAAATCGCCGTGGCGATGTCCACCTCTTCCGCTGCTGCCCCCATGTCATCGAGGGTTTCGGCTGCCCAGGTGGAAAACGCCATGAGAATGTCCACGGCGGTGGCTTCCTGGGTGTCTTCGACGGTGATGTCTCCGAGGACGTAGTGGCCGGGGGCGGTGGTTTCATAGTGGCGGGTATCGGTGCCGACGATTCCGGCGATCAGGGAGTCTGCCAGGGCGATGGTGGTTGCTGCAATCATGATGTGGGGCCCTTTCGTGACCTCGCTGGCCGGGAATGTTCCCGGGCCTATTGACTGGGGTTCAGGCGTGGTCTCTGCCTTGCCTGTACTTATTATTATAGCCCACTACCTGCATGTTGTCCAGTTTTGTGGACATTTCTTTTTGGGTTTTCCGGCCGCTTCCGCCTTACCTTTTGGGGTCGCCAAACCGCAGCCCGGGCACACCCCACCACCCCTCGTTCTTTTGCCAATTAGGCACGAAGTGCCTGCGTCAGGTCTGCCGGCCGGAGTGCAAGCCACCGTGGAATACCGGAGGGACCGGAGCGCAGCGGAGGGAGTGAGGATATGCCGCGAAAGGGCTTGCGCGGAAGCCGGCGGACCGTAAGCTGCCAAAGGCTAATTGGCCAAAGATCGAGGGACCCGGCATCGCGCCAGCGATGCCGGGTCTTTGCCGGCGGAAGCCGGCCTGGCCGGGAACCGTGGGGGGCCGTTTCCGCGGGAGCTACGCACGGTTGAGTTAATGCTGGTCAGGCAGGTGTTCTGTGTGTGTTTCTTGAGTTTTTAGGCAGCGTCCCACTCGCCAATTATCTTGACACACTCCATTGTTTTTTGTTTTATCGGAGTTTATTTAGTTTTACCCCTTTTAAATTATTTTCATAGCACATATACTGAGAAGCACACTGACGTAGATGATGGGAGTTGCCATGACGTTTGATTTGATTTCGTTCGATGATGCTGGTCGGGAGGTTATTTCCGGTCAGTATGATCTCGCTGGAGTGCTGGCTGAGTGGGTCTCGCGGCGGCCGGGTGAGGATTATGTCCTCCGGTTGCTGCGCGATGGAGTGTGGGTGGTCCAGGATTGTGCGACGCCGCAGGGCGTGGTGGTCTCGCCACCTGGCGCCGCGAGTTGGCTGCGGTCTCATGGATATTCGGAGAGTGAGACTGCGCTGATTGTTCCTCAGGATCGACCTGTCGAGTCTCGGCCTGTTGATGAGCTGGAGCGTCGTCGTCCGGGCCGTCCGTCGCTGGGAAAGACGGAGGAGCTGCGGGTGCTGGTGCCTGTGGATCTGATGGAGAAGGTGGATGCTGCTCGGGGTGGGGTGTCGCGGTCGGAGTGGACTCGGCAGGCACTGGAGGGAAGCCTCGCGCTGTGGATGGTGGAGTTTGAGGATATTCATGAGCGGCGTTTCCGCCGCCTGGACGGGCTGTTTACGTCTCGTCAGTTGGCGGAGGATGCGGCGCTCGAACAGGCGGTGTCCGAGGGTTTTGAGTTGCGTGAGGTGTTGCCGGCGGTGCGTGCTGCGGGGTGGACTGCAGCGGATGTGGGCGCTCGTTTGGGAATCAGGATTTTTGAGCCGAAATTCAATCGCGTGCCGTCAGAGCACCCAATGATGTCGGTGGATGATCGTGATGAGTAATTCGATGTTTGTGTAAGCAGTTCTCCACCCGCAAAGAAAGGTTTTTCATGTCATATTCCCTGAACCGACTCTCCAAGATTTTCCATGTTGAGCTGCGTCGGATCATCGACCAGGAGCTTTCCGATAGTGACGCTGGCAGCATCACCGTCGACCAGGTCCACGATCAGCTCAAGCACCAGGTCACGCTCTATGGTGACGTCGATGCCGATCCCAACCAAGACCTCCTCACTGGCGATCAGCGCATGCAGCGCCACATTTGGGCAGAGACCCCCCAGGCGCTCGAGAACTGGGTTGGCTGGATCAGGGTGACCCGTCGTCTGGCGGCGAAGCATGCTCCGCTCGGGGTTGTGGATCCTGCGGATCGGCGGGTGTGGGGTGAGGTGCTGGAGTCGGTGAGTCGTGGGCTTGACCAGCTCTTGGACGTGGATCTGTCCCGGGCGTCGATGCGTCGCGAAACTGTGCACCTGGAGCTGGAGGGATGCGTCGAGCAGTGGGAGCAGATGGCGCAGCTGGCACGACGCCAGCTGCGTGGACATCAGGGCTAATCGCTTACCTCCGGCACCCCTGGGATGCTGCCTACGGCACCGCCCAGGGGTCTACTCATGGCAGTCGCGATTCTTTTCGGGACGCGTTGTGGGATTCGCGGCACTCTGGACACCGGCAGCCGGCCCTCCAGGCCGAGGACGCCCCGTGATCCAGGCTGGGACGAACCACACCCGCAGGCGCGGGGAACACCATTAGACGTTATGCGTAGTAACGTCCTACTCTCCTGGGAGGTCATCGGCTGTATAGAACCTCCGGATAGTAGGCACGTCATGAGGCGATGAAGCGGTACTCCTAGGGGTGGGGTCTCATGGCAAGGGTCCGGCGGACCCTATCGAGTTGTTGGAGATCATCTGCTGCAGACGGCGAAATGCTGCGCACGAGAAGATCAACATCTGCCAGCCTGCTCGAATGCTGGACCATAAATGTTTGTTCGTGATGGCTGACGCGGTTTCGCAGACGCCGTAACCGATCCAGGGCATGACCGACTGCGTACGCGTCGACGACCGCATCGGGCAGGTTATCCGGGTACTGCCCACGCCACCGCTGCATCAACTCCGGTGATAGCTCCGGAAACGCTGCCCGGATTCCGTGGATCCACAGATTTTCCCGCTTATTGAAACCGGTACCGATTGACCCACGCTTCTCGGGAGGGGTCATAGGAAGAAGATGCCCGATGTTGCCGAAATCGAGTTGGGACACTCGATCGTCAAAGGTGACTTCCTCTCCGTGGCGGGGATGGTCACCGGGCCGTCTCTTCGCTGCGGTTGTTGCCCGGTCACGAGCTTGACTGGCAGCAAACTTCACGAGTCCCGTCAACGGCTGAGCAGGATCGTCAAGCCAGTCATCCGAATGGTGTCGCTGGTCCTTTTTGTTCCACTGCGTGCTGTTCCAGTCTCGCAGGGACAAGTCGATGGCGTTACGGATAATCGCTTCTGTATAGGAGAGGGTCTCAAACCATGCAGAGTGTAGCGAGACCTGCCAGACATAGAGGGCGGCGACTGCCGATGGGCTCACTGTCGATGTCGGAGATGCAGACAAGCGTTTCCACTCTTCCTCATACGAGGAGAGGCGAGTGGGGTTAAGCGCAGCAATAAGACCTTTGGGCACCTGTCCCAGGGTACCCAATGAGAAAACCCCACATGATGTGGGGTTTTCTCTCTAGTGGCGCATAGATCCTGTCTATGTCCTTACGCGGTCTACTTTACGCGTCCTGGTGAGCTATTTCAAGGTGATCGCAGCGCTGCGACACTGATTTTCAGCTGGCTCATCGAGGCTATCGCCAGGCGCACCTTAGCTGACATCATCTTGTACGGCCGGGCACCCTGGGGGAATTACCTAGTCGGACTTGTCAAATAGGTGCGATAGCGTCGGTCAACCACGTATCCGGGCACTTCTTCCTCTATGGAGGTAGAAATAGCATCCCCTTCCTGCACCCATAAGTACTTGTCAAAGCCGCGTTTCCAGGTCTGTGATTCCTCTTCACCCGCATCGGCATAGTTCTCTCGCCACAAAACAAGCCAAGAATCGAGCCGTTTCTTAAGGCCTTCGCTTAAATAGAAATTCTCGGGGGTGAGGTGCCCCCCTCGGTATCCAGGAGAAGGAGGGTTACGGCACCACAGTCCCCAGGGTGAGCCATCATCTGGGCATAGGGTCATGGCTTGATGCAGTGAGACGGGCGGTTGCTCAGTGCGGGTTTCGTGGCACACGAACCACACCATGAACAGCACCCTCGCGGTCAGGAATGGCAACAGCACCGGTTTTCTTGGCTGAGATTCAGTGCGCTGCTTTAGCCCACAGCTCTTCTAGCACACCTTTCTTCCCCTCGCTCCATGAATAGACTTGATTTTCAGTGAGCGCAGTAAAGACAACGTCGTACCCCACCAGGGCTGGATCTACGTGCCTAAACTCAATTTCCGCATCAGCTAGTGATGAGGTACTTCCAAACACTTCGTAGAGCCAAAAGTTCAGTTGCTGGTCAAACCATTCCAGGCTCTGCTGTTCTCCCATTTCCCGCCAGCTCGGGTATGCAGTACCGACATAGTCAGTAGCTGACGTGGGCTCTCCCGGGGTGAAGCGTTCCAGGATCTCATCAATGAGTGCTTTCTTCTGGATTAGGAGGCGTAGCGGGAAATGATCAAATTCATTTCCCCTCCAATAGTATTTTTTCCATGACTTTTGGAGGAGCTCATCGAAGAGGAGGAACTCTCCGGCACGGAGTGGATTCTGCGCATTATCCGCGCCAGAAATTGAGTATCGTGCACAGCGGGCAACCACGATGGGGACTAAGTGCTGATCCAGTAGAGCCCGGAACCATTCCTTGTCTGATTGGTCGGTGTGCTTCATTGCTTTCGGTGATTCTCACACTGGTTGCCTGGAATGGCTGTGACAATATCGTTAGTGACATTACCTACAATTATGCTCGGATTCATCACCTGGACCAAAACGTCTCTCACCCTTTCATGAAGGTAGATTTCTCCGCTGTAGCACGTCTTACCTACATTATTGACCACAGTGTCGGCATCCAGAAGCGACTTGGTAATTGCTAGATCCGCTACATCCATCCAACTTCCCCATGTAGGAGCTGCGGCTGTTTGCCATTCTCTTAGATGACTTTTCTTGATGTGATTCACACCGTGGGAGTCTCCTGATCCACACCTTAGCTGTATTCGTTGGCCTTCATGCGTTCCGCTAAGAGCAGTCCAGCTTCGTACAACTTTTCCTGGATCAGTGAGCAGTCCACACGATTTCCATGGCGGCCGAGCGGTGGCAGCATACATGGCTCCGTGTTGGAAATCCTGGACCCATCCTTTATCTTCTTCACGCATTGAAGATGTGGGGAAACCTAGCTCGCCAAACCACCATTCCGGATCGTCTGCCCACTGTGCCAACATGCTTCCAGTGATCTCGACAGCACCTGTAGTGGGTGACCAGTAGATTAGCCCTCGCTCAAACACAGTGAATCGTCCGACCCCGTCGGGAGCTAGCTGTTCGCTGATCACGGGCAATCCTAGTTCTCCGGTCGCCCCACCAAGCTCAAGCCACCTGTCCCTGATGGACCCATAAATGGCGGCAAGTCCAGAAAGTGACCCGTAGAGTTCTCCATTTTCAAAACGTTGAACTCGACTCAGGGGAACTTCCCCGTCAAACTCTTCACTTATGGGGTACCCGAGGGGGCTTGTTTCCCATCCCAACCGTCCCCACTCAAATGAGAAATGCGTGGTGATGCTGTGGGCACCAGTACTAGGATGCCAATAAATATATCCATTAATGAATTCAGTACGACGTCCCTGTCCATCGGGAACTCCTAGCTCCCCGGAACGGGGATAGGAAAGAAAGCTTCCTGGACCGCCGATAGCGAGATACTTATCGCGAATTGCGCCACACACCTGGTAAGGAGACGGCCAAAAGATCTGGCAGCTGTTTGCTGTCATGGCAGTTGTCCGTGCCAAGGAACGCACACCCGTCTTTTGAGCACCTTCTGTCTGGGCTTCCAAAATTTCAGCGCGATCTGCTTCTTCTTTGGTGAATCCAGCGGGAATTTCTTCCCTGTCAGAGCGCATTTCCCCAGGGATCAATTGAGCTTTAGGAGATACTGTTTCTGACCAGTCTGCATCCCCTTCTGGGACAGGGGGTAGGCCGACCTCTTCGACTTGATAGCCTTCACTAATGGCATCGCTGACGGGGTGGTCATCAGTGAAAGGTACAGCTTCCCATACCGTTTGCTCTGAGTTGGTCACCTCCGATGCTGAGGCTGGGACTGCCGCGATTGACAATGTTGTTAATGCGCAGGCAGTTAGGGCAAGAGTTCTTCTTATTAACTTTTGCAAGCCAGTTCTATTTTGATGTACGCGCGAGGAGTGCAATGTAAATCCTTAGTCGAAAAATGGGAAATTCTTAACTGTAACCTGTAAATCAATTGTTTTCTTGGCAATCCTGTCGCCTATGAGCAGTCATCCTGTTCTTCCGGAGCCACCACCCGCTCCGTCTGCGCGGTGGCCACCGGGGGCACTAATCCCACGCTTATGAACACCGCTGATGCTGCGGTTATTGATTTCCGATGCACTTTCACCTGAACTCTTCCATAAGAAAACTGTGGACTAGCTGAACATAGCCAATAATCTTCATGCATGTAGGATGTGGGCCATGTCCCCAAAGTGGTGCCCCCTGTTCAGGGGGCACCTTTCGTTTCTTTTAGATAGCGACCTGGGACAACCCCGCATTAATGATCACGGCACCGTTATATTCCCCCCTTGGCCCCAGCCGATTATCAGGTAACTTCACCCATTCTTGAATGATGCGGATTCCCGGGGACCCCTACTCGTCCTGACTGTCGGTGTCACCGCATCTCCATAGGGGCGAATCTTCACTTCCTTGTCCGCATTGCTGGATAGTGAACTCCTTACGCGGTGCTGAGATTAGAGGATCTTGACATCAACTGACCTATAGAAATAGCCCCTCGGGCAGTCGTCCCACATCGTGCGTTTGACGATCGTCTAACGCACGTTTCCCGGTGGTGGCGACGGACTGTGAAAAAGCCAGGTTGGTGACACCATATTTCGTGCATTGAGGCATTGCGTAAATATATTGCACATAGGTACCATATAGGCAATATTTACTATCAGTTCACAACCTGAAGGGCGATGCCCATGCTCATTGGCTATGCACGATGTTCCACCAATCGGCAGGATCTGCGAGCGCAGAAAAATCAACTGCTCGATCTGGGAGTGGAAGAGCGGCGAATTTATACCGACTTCGGCTATACCGGTCGAAACAGGAATCGGCCGGGACTCCGCGAAGCAATGTCCGCCACCCGCCCGGGAGATACCTTCGTGGTCACCAAACTTGACCGCCTGGCCCGCTCCGTCGAAGACGCCACCACCATCTCCCGAGAACTCCACGAGGGCGACGTGACCATCAGGATCGGGGCCGAGACCTTTGACCCCCACAGCCCTTACGGAAAAATGCTGTTCACCGTTTTGGCGATGGTGGCCGAGTTTGAGGCCAATTTGATCAGCCAGCGCACCATCGAGGGCATGGAAATCGCCCGGGCGGCCGGGCGACTCAAGGGCCGGCAAAGCCAATTCACGAAACGCCAGCAGCAGGAGATCCTGGCTTGGCTGAGGTCTGACGACTACACCCAGGCCGAAATTGCCGAACTCATGAGTGTGCACCCCTCAACGATCAGCCGCATGGCCAAGAAGTTCCGCTCCGAAGGAGCGTTGCCTGGCAGCTCAGACGGTGGCACAGGAGGGAAAAATGGCGAACAATAGGATCGTTATGAAACTCGCTTCTCACGTTTCACCGTTACGTAAGTGTGAAAGCTGTGGAAGGGAACTGCCAAAGCGTGAGACCGGGAGGCCGGCTACATTCTGCTCCGCGTCGTGTCGACAAAAGGCCTACCGTGACCGGAAGCGTGCGGCCATCGTCAGGGAGGGTGAGCGGTGGGCACTTCATACGGGCACCGCACGCGCGGTGCTGCGGCGTATCCCCGCGGATTCGGTCCAGTCGGTGGTCACCTCACCGCCCTACTACAATTTAAGGGACTATGGTCACCCCGAGCAGTTGGGCAACGAGGAAACCCCCGACGCCTATGTCTCTGAGCTTGTGCACGTATTTCGAGCAGTCAAGCGCCCGCTGCGCGATGATGGGGTGCTGTGGGTTAACCTCGCTGACACCTATGCCGGGCATGCCGACAATCGGAACGTCACCCACGGTGGGCGTGGCCACGCCACCGGCATTCTGCCCGGCCGCGTCAACACGACCTCGGCAGCACCGCGGAAATCGCTCCTGGGCATCCCGTGGCGCTTTGCCCTGGCCATGCAAGAAGATGGGTGGATTATCCGTAATTCCATCATCTGGCACAAGCCCAACGGCACACCGGAATCCGTCAAGGATCGCTTGACTCGCCGGCATGAGAATCTGCTGATGTTCACACAGTCCCAGAGCTACCGCTTTGACCTCGACCCCATCCGAGATGAGCGGGGATCCTCGCCCGGAGACGTATGGAAGCTATCTACCCGGCCCTCCAAAGCGGATCACTTCGCGATGTACCCTCGGGAACTTCCTGAGCGCTGTATCTCTGCGTCCACGGTCCGTGGAGATACTGTGCTTGACCCTTTTTCCGGCCTGGCTACTACCGGTCTCGCAGCACTCGGTCTGGACCGTCGCTACATCGGCGTCGATGTGGAGGATAGTTACAATGCCCAAGCCCAGGATCGACTGACCTCCGAATGGGAGTCGATCACCAATCCCGATCAGCAGCCTCTCTTTGAGGTATGAGCCGCGATCTAGCTCACCGCTCCTCTGAATGGACGATGCGGTGAATCCGAGTGGGGTTCAGCTGTACCCACCGAGCGATTTGCGCTTGAGGAATATAGTGCGCACTGGCCTCTCGGACTGCGGTGTCACGCTGCACTCGGGCAACGGTAGCCATTCTTTCCAGATGCCGTGTGTGGTCGCCCAGCTGGATCAGGCGTAGATCAAAATCTTCCGGGGTACGAGACAGTGGCTGGCGAAGAAATTGTGCGTCCACAGCTGCCGCGATTTTTCGGTGAAACTCTTCCCACTGCGGATGTATCAGGGCCGTGATAAACGGGAGCCGCGCAATTTCCTCCTCGGTCATGTCGATGCCCTCACCGATGAGTTTCTGCGCCCGGGACTCAATTTCCCCCGCCCAGTCGGCTACCAGCTCAAAAGCCGTCACGTCACCGATCGTCTCGCCATGCTCGGCATGTAAGGCCTCGGCGGTCGGAACGCACCGCGCCACACTCGTCCACAATCGAACACATGAGTGAAGTTGTAGAGGTGTCCCCCAGTCGCTGCCCTGCCTGTGGAGCAGACTGGCGCACACCGAAGGCAATGTATCCGGGATGGGATTCCCTGACCGGGATGGGGCATCGCACCTGGTGGTGCGCCACCTGCGGGAAAATTCACCATCCCCATCATGTCGAAATCCGGCCACGATCAGGTCCGCCGGATTTCAATGAAGAAGCTTAGTCGTAGGTGTAGAATCCCTGCCCAGATCCTCGACCCAGCCGCCCCTTGTCGATGAAATCGCGCTTGAGGATCTCGGCAAATTGCCGCATCTCCGGATCCTTACTGCGAGCATTCATGTAGTAAGGGGTCTGCATACCGACAAAATCGTAGATCTGAAATGGTCCGAAAGGCGCGCCTGTAGCCCTGCGCCAGGTGTCGTCAATGTCCTCTATGTCCGCAACATCGCGGACGTAGAGCTTGGCGGCTGCCGCCATGAACGGCACCAGCAGTGAATTTAGGATGTAGCCAGGCTGTTCCTTCCTCAGGCGGATGGGGACCATGCCGATTTCCTCTGCGAACGTTGCTACAGCTTCCAGCTGGTGAGGATCGGTGCCGGCATGCCCCATCACTTCGCCGGTGTTCTGTTTCCAGACCTCATTGGCGAAATGGAAGGCCAGAAACTTCTCTGGCCGGCCGGTCGCCTCAGCGAGAGCGCTGGGGAGCAATGTCGACGAGTTGGTGGCAAACACGGCATTTTCGGGAGCAAGTTCCCCTGCTCGTGCCCAGGTATCTCGTTTAATTTCCAAGATTTCAGGAACGGCTTCAATGACAATCTCGGCATCCTGCAGGGCATCGGCCAGATCACTGGAGCGACGAATGCGTAGAGCTGCGGCGTCGAGCTTGTCCGGTGTCGCATCGGGCATGTCCCGCAGGTAAAGGGGTTTGAGGTATTCCCAACGCTCCTCCAGGGCATCAAGAACATCGCCACTGACGTCATAGGCGACAACATTCTTGCCGTGATACGCCGCCTGGAAGGCAATCTGTGATCCCAAAACACCAGTGCCGAGCACGGTGAGGTTCTGCATATGATTCCTTTTTATTCGTAGGGAACTAGCTACCTCATTGTTCTTACCAAAAGAGTGGATCGCCAAACGCCCGCCCGCGCCCACTACACCCCCATCTTTCTGTGCTTAAAATGACATTGCCTGACCGCCCCGGATAAATGGGCATTTCCTACTGGGCCAGATTCGCATATTCCCCACGGACTTCCTCGACTGACCTATTTGCGGGAAGGTGCAGTGCCGATACGTACCCCGATCTGGAGGCAAAGAGAATGACACGGTCCCAGATTCCTCGACTGACCTGGTCATTGGCGCATCCAATATGTGCGAGAGCATCATCAAAACGGCTGTGGAGGATCGCACTGGCAGCTTCCACCTCAGAGCGTCCAGAGTCCATGTTCTCCAGAGCCTCGGTGGCCCAGGTAAACACGGCACACACCACATTCGCGGCAGTAATGGTCTGCCCGTCGTCATCGGCAGCTTCGCTGAGAATGTAGCGCCCGGGGGCAATCGTCGTGCAGCCCCGGCAGTTACTAGTGCCGATAAGCAGGGCGATTAACTTATCGGCCAAGAGAATCGTTGCGGTATCGCTCATGAGTTCCTTCTCATCCTTTAGCTGGCAAGGGGTGCCAGGAAATCGCTAACGGGGCAAAGATTACGCCACGGTGGATTTCATATTATTCCACAACGTTTACCTTAAAACATTGGAAGAACTATTTATCCACCAAAGAGAAAGGGGGAATTTTCACATAACACAAGGTAGGAACGACCGTTGCAGGTTACATCCTGTAGCTATCGAAAAAATAATACTCTCTGCTATGCTAAACATTGTCGGTCGGCGTGGTCCCCGGATCAGGCAGTCAGATACTCGCGTGGGCGTGATGACCCCATGATGAGGACCTTTCAAGAAGAAGGCCCCACTATGTGAGGCCTTCTTTTTTTATTTACGCTCATTCAAGCTATCGACATCAACGGCAGTGCTGGCATCGTAGTTATCCGCCGCAGCGCCAATCAAGGATCCGATGGCCATCAGCGGGATGAATAGGACAAAGACCCACACCGCAAGAATGACAGCAGACCGTGCCACGCCGCCAAAAAAACTGCCACGAGCCCGCATGCCGAGCACCACCGCCAGGGCGCAGCCCACCAGCAGCACTCCGTCCCAGAATTGCAGGCTCCCCAGAGCGCTGCTGTCAGAGTCTGCCAGGATCAAAACATCAGTCATGCCTGTCATCTTTTTCTCCTCGCCGTCATTTGGTCGACAGCATAGCGGGCAGCACGGACATCACACGGTAGCTGGGGTTATGCGCTCGCAGCGGCTGCACGAAGCTCGCGAAGCGCATGTCGACGGCTCCAGGCGCTGCGCTGTGCCCTTCCATGCTCCACCATGATCTCGAAGAGCTTATTTTCAGGAGCGGTCTCCGCAGCTTGAGTCAGCGCCTGCGTCATGGCAAAGTAACCGCGGCGATAGGAGGCTCCCAAGACCTGATCGGCGTAATTGATCAGTCGCTCTGGAGCGGTGCCGAGGGTTGCCAGGCTCAGCAGCAGGGAGGTGGCCTGCCGTGGCTGGATCGGAGAGTCGCTGCCCTGCTCAATCACCCAGGAACGCAGGCTGGCAGCATCCGCAGGCTGGTTCATGACCACCCGGTCAGCGATGATCCGGTAGATCGTGCCGTAGGGCGGATTATAGAAGTCGTCAGCGGTCAGAACCTCCACGATCTGCACGGCGCCGACACTGCCGACCGGCGCCCACATCAGGCCACAGAGCAACAGCGCCTCGGCGTCCAGGAGCATGTCGCTGGTCACTGATTCAATCTCGGCCTGCTCGACGTCCTGCTTCACTTCAGTGTCTCGATGCATCCTGTCCACTCCTGCTCCGTGTTGTTCCTGGCTATTTGGTTGGCATGCCCCAGCGCACATCAAGGGCGATATTTCCGTCAAGGGCGCGTCCGACGACGGTCCGCCACCAGCTCTCGGGCATGATGCGGTCATCCTCGACGAGCCGCCACCCCTCCCGGTGAATACTGACCGGACCGGTCGTTCCGGCCAATGTCTTGATCCACAGGTCGGTGGTCTCGACCAGGAAGACGACCTCGCCGTGTACCCAGGAGGGAATATGGTCCTGTGTTTCCCAGATCTGCACCATGCGCAGGGATGCGCCTAATGCATGCGCAAGGTCTTTGGCAGACAATCCCAGACTGTCCCTCGCAGCCCGCAGACCAGCACCAGTCAGGGGGTCCCGGCTGGGGATCTGCTCCACCATCCGGCGGACCGGTCGGGGCATCTCGGTGACCCAGTCTGGTTCTATTACCTGGCCACTGCTCATGATTCTTCCTTTTCTCGCTCAGTAGCCCCCAGCGGGGTCCCAATCATGCGGGCGTGGGCCACGATCGATACCTGCGATCCAGCTCGGGAGGCATTGACATGCGGAGTCAGACTCTGTGAGTCCACCTCGGCCATCACTAGGTCCCCGACCGCCAGGTCGCGGTCAACATGGGTCGCCAGATCCCCCCTGCATTTGAGGTCGTAGAACGTGGCACCGCGTTTTTTCTGCTGCACCACCGTGACCGTGATAATCGGAACGCCAGCCCCTCCCCCGATCCGTCCGAGGTCTGAGATGTGAACAATATTTCCGGAGATCATCATCGAGCTCCACCTCCCACCCATTGCGATCGTCTCAGCCCGGATGGTCTCTGGGCGACAACGTGGTAGATATGCATCGTCAGGATCCTTGTCTATAAATCGTGGCCTGCCTCCAGCGCCCTCACGGGCCGGAGAATCCCGAAGGGCTTGCCCCTCGAACTACTCACCACCCTAGACGTATTGCATATTATTATGCAATACGGGGGTGTTCCGTGGGTGTGGGTGGGTGTGGGGATTGTTCTTTTCCGGGCCGGTCTCGATGAGGCCTGGATTACACTCCACCGTCACGTTCTCACTAGACCGCACCCCGCACTGGACATGTCCTCCGGAAGAAACCCCACCGAATTCACAAAAACTAGAAGGCAAGCCAGCGCGAAGCGGTGGCGCGGCAGCCGAAATTCCCGTAGCCCCTGACCTCACCGAGGCAAAAAGAAGACCCTGCCAACCAGCAGGGTCGTTCTTGTGTGCGCGGTTGTTATTCCAGGCTGTCCCCCTGGTCGTTACTAGTCTCCCACTGATATACGGCGGGGTCTGCGAGATCTTCAGCCCTAGTCGCGGTGGCCACCGCGCTACGTGCTCCCGCCGCGTGGGTCTGGAAATCCTCGATCAACGACCTGTCAATCTGTGTCTCCGGGGATTTTTGGTATTTATCGGCAGGGGTCCACCGGGACATCTGCGTGGCAAAGTCCTCACCGTCGATCAGCCCTGACCGGAACTGGGCAGCCAGGTCGTCACGGTGTGCTTGTGCAACCGTGTCCTCGATGGTCCTGCTCTCAACTAGCTCCGCGTAGGCCTCGGTTGGATTCAGTCGCAGCGTCCATAAAGGCTCCCTACCGTGTTGATCCATACGTTCCTGACGCTCACGACGTTGCTGTAGCGCCTGGGCACTTTGATCGACTTTAGCCAAGGTCGCTCGCAGCTCATCACGTCGGATAATCGTGGAATCGAGGAGGCCATCGTGTTCAAAGGTCTCACCAGTATTCTCACTCAACCGGGCCAACCGGATCTCCGCGCTGGATAAGTCGCTTCGCGCCATGTCGACATCCTTGGGCAAGTCGCGGACCCGGTTCTCCAGCCGGGTCAACACGCCGTACTGCTTCGCGGTGGCTTTATCGGCCTCAGCCGGGATCTCCGTAGGGTGATCGAAGTCCTCGAAGTCAAACGTGGTGCCGCGTGCGCCCGGTACATTTGCCGGCTGGACTACCACCGCGGATTTCACCGCCGAATACTGGGCGGTGAAGTCAACCCCGCCAATAGAGACCACTGGCAGTTCCTCTCCCCTGCTCCGAGAATCAAACACCGCTTTGAGCGTGGAGGAGGTGACCCTGGCTGCGCGGGCTCGGTCGTGGATCTGGGCACCATTGGGTGTCTGCCAGGTGCGCTGCTCGGCAGGGGTGTTCCTCCACTGCTCGGCAGGGGCCAGCAACCCCTCGGAGTTATCGATGAACCCGCGTAGATTGCGGATCGCCAACTGCTCGACCTGCCGAGCGTACTTGGTCGATTCCTTGGATGCTGCCCACTCCATGCGCTGACTTTCCAGGTCCGTAACCTGTTTGTCCAGGTCCATCAGCTCGACATAGCGGTGGTCACCGGTGGCCACCGCCTTGTTGTGCGCGGCGGCGTCAGCAGCGCTGTCCTCGATTGCATCCATCTGGCGCAACGAGCGATCAGCGGTATGGAACTGCGCAATGAATCGGGATTTGCGGTACAGCGTCTGCCATTGCACCGCGTCAAACGTGCCCCGCGCGACGTAGTTGAACACCTCGACGTTCTTATTCTGGTTGCCCTGACGGATGACACGTCCCTCACGCTGTTCCAGGTCAGCTGGCCGCCACGGAACGTCCACATGATGCAGCGCAGTCGCCCGGGTCTGGATATTTGCGCCCGTGCCCAGCTTTTCCGTGGAACCAATGATGACATCTATTTGGCCCTCCCGACAGCGGCGAAACAGCTCTGCCCGGTCATCATTCCAGTCATGGATAAACGCGATCCGCTCCGGATCCATACCCCCGGATACAAAGGAATCCTTCATCGCCTGATAAACGGAAAAGCGGCCATCATTTTTCGGTGTCCCCTGGTCACAGAAGACAATCTGAAGCCCACCAGGATACGGAGACTGCTCTCCCTCGCGCGTCAGATACGGGGTATCCCGGTGCTGACGCCACTGATCCAACACCTGCTCGGACACAGCATCAATGCGTGCCCCTCGGCCAGAGATTTCCAATCCCGCCAACTGCGGGTGAAGGGTAGCTTTGCGTCCATCAGAGGCGACCTTGAGCGGATTGTCGATCCGGGGTGCGGCCTGCGGAAATTCCTGATCCCACCGTTTGGCTGAACGATTGGCCAGATCAGCGATGAAGTCGCGGGTCTCATCCTCGACGTCAAACTCAATGATGCGGTTGCCCTCTCCGCTGCCCCTGGTGGGTAGTGCGGCGGTGATCTGATCACTGGTGACCACATCCATGAACGGCTCACACAATCCAGCCAGATCGCCAACGTTGAGGAACTGCGCGGTGCGGGTCACCTTGCGAAGCCCGGTACCGGAGGCGTTGACCTCCACATCATCAATCTGGTCGGTGAACTGCGCAGCGAAGCCGTTGATCGTCTCAGTGTGGGTGCGCTCCAGCAGATCAGGACGCAGATAGTGCTGCATGACCCAGATCTCGGCCAGGTTGTTCGCCAGTGGCGTCCCGGTCGCAAACGTCGCGATCGGAACGGTCTCCGGATCCAATCCCTGTTCACGGGCCTGGCCCCGCAGGAAAGACAACTTCATATCCAGATCACTGGCGCGTTTGGAACCAGGATGACTGACATCATCGACCTTGGAAGCACGCGAGAGATTTTTGTACATGTGCGCTTCATCGACGATGAGATAATCGCAGGCAGTACTCTCAAATTCCATCCCCACATCGCGGTCTGCCTCGAGGAGAGTTTTGGTCCTCGTTTCCAGGCTGGCGATCGCGGACTCGACCTTTTTCACCGACAACCGGTTGCCGGCATCCTGCAATCCCTCCAGCTCCCCTCGCAGCTGTGCGATTTGAGTGTCCATGTACTCGATCTGGGTGTCCGTGCTCATCGGCACCAGCTCGAAGACGGACTGCGGGACGATGACGTAATCCCAATCCTGGGCGGTGGTCTGAGCGACAAATGTACGCCGCCCCTCCGCGTTAGTGATCCCGGCGGCAGAGAGCACCTTGGCCTGCGGATACCATTCCTGCGCCTCGGCGGTGATCTGCTCGGCCAAATGGTTGGGCACAACAATCCAGGGCTGCGAAATTTTTCCCAATCGTTTCAGCTCGGCGGCGCCCATGAAAAACGTCCCGGTCTTGCCCGCTCCGACGACATGATTGAGCAGGGTGGCCGGCTCATTGACCATTCGCTCGACCGCATTGCGCTGATAGGAGTACGGCGTGAAATTCGTGCCCAGCCCGGGCATACTGCGCTGCGAGCCATCCCATTTCGCGGCCACATAGCTGTTGAAAATCTGGTTGTACCGGTCGATGACCTCCGTACGACGCTGCGGATCGGACATGATCCAGGCCGAGAATTCATCCCGCATCTGGCGGGCCTTACGGCCGGCGAACGTGGACGCGGCCGCGTGCTGCTGCGGGGAATCCGGGTGCTCTTCCCGCCACGACTTTGACCAGTTCATCGGAGGTGCCGAAAGGTTCAGGACCGATTCCAACATCTGCGGGGCGGTAACGACCACACCGTCGTTGCGGGTGGTGGCCACCCCCTGGTTCCGGTACGACGCAGCTTGCCCACTCGCGGAGAAATTGTAGCGACCCCCCATGACATTCTGTGCGGCCACAACCCCGTAGCGCTGATCAGCATCTCCGGCATAATCCCAGAAGTTCTTGTCAACGTCTACAGTCCAGGTGTCGTTATGACGTCCGATCTTGATGTGGCTTTCATGGAGACCGAATTTCGCGGCGGCGAATTGTTGGTAATACTGCTCGGGTAGCCAAGTAGCTCCGGGGCGGACCTCAATGCCGTGCTCGATGCGGTCCGGGAGGACGTGCTCCAGGGCCGCGACGTTGGCCTGGAACCGGGGGTCATCCAGGACGGCCTGTCGAGCGGTTTCCAGCTTCTCGGACACCACGCCGGACAAATAACGCTCTGCTCGGACAAACTGCTCAGGATTCGCTGGATCGCGGTAGGCCAGACCAGACTCCACCAGCTCGGCAGAGACCTCCTCTGTTGGACGGTCGGTGAGGGTCGCCACCAGCTCTGGGTCGATCACGCCGTAGCGGTCAAGGCTGATCGCTGCTGCATCCGCGACGGAATCCGCACGCTGGAGAGGCTGGACTGGACGAGCTGGGTTGCCAGTGAAAATCGAGGCCTTGGTCGCGGTCTGCGTCTCGGTATCGAAGACTTCCAGGGCCATGACCTGGGCGATCTGTGGATCACGGCGCAGAGTACCGATGTGCGGCCGGGCACGGGTATCCGGCACAATCGGGGTCGCAGCTTGCTCTCTAAACTGGGCAGCCACCTCGGCCGGGGGATGCGCGGTTTTCGCCTCGCGGTTAACTTCGCGCCAGTCCGCGACGAGACGGGAATAGGCCGCCATCTGTGCGCTCTTAGACGGAGCCTGGGGCGTTTGCTCCTGATATCGGTTGATGTAGCCGTACCGGGCAACATAGCCGTCATACTGGGCACTCAAGCGCTGTTGGAGTCCACGGATCTCTGCCGCGTCTCCCTCGGTGTAGGCCTGGCGCAGACTGACCGTCGTCTCACGCAGATCAATTAGGTTGGCCCATTCCTCAGCATCAGCCCCTCTGGAGCGACTGCGGGGTTCCCACCTGCCGGTCTCGGAGGAAAAAACTTGGAAGGTCGGCACGCCCTGAGCGGAGCGGGTGTAGGAGACCGTGCCCGGCAGCGGAGTGGTCTCCGCGGTAACTGCGGTCAGATCCACCTCAGCGACTGATGCTGCGGTGGCCGTCAGACCATGATCAGTACCCCTGGCTCGGGCAATGTCCGCAGAGATGACCATGGTGATCTGAGCACCGAGACCCTCAGCGCTGCCACGGACACGGAGCAGCGGCTGCCCAAACTGGCCGGTGGTGATCTCGGGCTCACCCAGCACATGATCGGGGTGATCCACAAAGTAGCCATTGACTGCGATCTCTCCGGTCTCCAGCTCCAGCTCGTCGGTCTCCAGGAAGCGCGTCGTCTGCTCGGTGGGTTCCCGGCCCGATTCCCGGACACGGAAGACCAATAGATCGGTGGTGACCTCAGTGCCAGCAACGCGCCGAAACGCCTGACTGGGAAGACGCACCCCACTGATCAGATCCGCGCGTCCAGCCATCTCCTGACGGGCATCCGCACCCTTACTGTCAGCGGTCAGAGCACTAGTGATCACCGCGACGTAACCGCCGGGCTGCACCAGGTTCAACGACTTGGCGATGAAGTGATTGTGAATCGAGTGCCGGTTCGGATTGTGCGCGGGATCATGCAGCCGGAAGTTGCCAAAGGGCACGTTGCCGACTGCGGCGACAAAGCTGTTATCCGGGATGGTCACATTCTCGAAACCAACGGCGTGCACCGTGGCCTCCGGGTACAGGTTCGCGGCGATGCCGGCAGAGACCGGATCGAGTTCGACACCGACCATCCGGGAGGTGTCTTCGGCTCGTCCGATAAAAGAGCCGATTCCGGCACCTGGTTCCAGGACCGGACCATCGGTGAGTCCGGCGGTGTTCAGCGAGTCCCAGACTGCCCGGGTGACGTCCGGGGCTGTGTAGTAGGCCGTCAGCGTCGTACGACGCAGGCTAGCGTAGGTCTCCTCGTCCACCATCGATTGCAGCTCGTCACGAAGTTCGGCCCAGTCGGTCCGGGACCGGTCGAAAATCTCAGAGCAGGCACCCCATGAAGAATATCGAGCAAGCGTCTGTTGCTCGGCGGCGGTGGGCCAGCGATTGTCATCGGTAACCTCAGCCAATACCCGTAGTGCGGCGATATTTGCGCGGGCTCGATCTCTCCCAGCGCTGGGAGGGAGGACTTCCTCGGGCAGCTGGAAGGTTAGGCGGTCGCCTCGTCTGCCTGCTCCCGGAGTGAGATCTCTTCGCGGACCGGTGCGTTGATCCACTCTTCGAGGATTTCCTCCTCGCCCCGGAGCCGAGACTTCTCCCCCAGCTCCACGTTCATTAGATACGGAATCTGCTCCCCGGGGTGCTGGTTCTGCCACTCCTGCTGCATCATCTGGTGTAGCTGGTCGATCCGAGTGGCTACGACCTCCTGGATCTCCTCCCATGCTTCGGTCATGCTCTGCTCGTCTGTCGGCAGTCCCAGCTCCTGCCGGGCGGCTCTCACGGTTGTCTTGAGAATCATTCTCGGGCTCCTGTTCTTCCATCTGGGCTAATACGTCAAAAAGATCAAGCTGGTCCGGGTTACTTTTAACCCGCTTCCGCCGTGCCATATGGACCTCCTACTAGATGTCTCGGCTTCATCCGAGCGTAGGTAGGCGGATACCAGAAACGGCAGATCATGCAGGCGCGGGTGCCCTTGTCGGATAACGACGGGTCACCTACGAGACATGCACTCACCCTTACTTACGTAAGCAAGTCCGTACGCACGGCCGTACATTTTGGACTTACTTTTCATTGCCATATTTTTCCTCGATGGCATCACGGATCAGCTCCCACATGCGCTGGCCTGTGGTCTTTTCCAGGTGGTCCATGAGCTGGCGATGCTCAAGTGTCATCTGAGTCGTCACCTTCACTACTTGCCGTGGCTGCCAGGTCGCAAGGACAGGCTGAGACTCTTTGGGGGACGCAGGGGCAACCTCGGCAGAGTCTGGGGTGGGGGCAGGCGGTCGAGGGCCACGCACTTTCGTTTCACGCGGTTGCTGACGGGCCCTTGACAGGTCCGGTTCCTTCTCCATGATTTCTCCTTGATTATATTAACGACGAAATGAGGATTATACGTGCGTGCGTGCGTACGTACCTACGGACGTGCGTTATCCAGCCCGACCATCACCTGATCGAAGATGGCACGGTAGGCCTCTGCGACAACAAGTCCTTTTTCAAATCCGCCATACCATTCGCCGGTCATCCGGGACTGGTCAACCACTGTGCGCCGGGGCACCGTTCCGAGCAAGGGAGCCGTTGATTCTTCAAACTGAGTGAGGGCGGCGGTGGCCACGCGGGGGACGACGGTATCCGGCATGTCTCCGACCACGATGCCAAGCTCGGTAAGGTTGTCATCGCCACCGATCCAGCGGCGTGACGCCAGGAATCGCTCCACCGACTCTCGCGCTCCACTGACCCCGTCAATCCCATCCTGGTTTGCCCTGGCTGCATAGATCACACCGTCAGAAGCCGCCAGCGCGTTCTGCGTGAGGATGCCACCTTGACGGTTAGGGCAGTCAATGATGACAAGATCAGCGACAACCCCCTGCAGCGCCATTGATAAACGAATTTCGGCCTGATCTTCGGTGCTCTTCTCCCTGGAGCTCAGCTGTCGGCTGGAGGGGACAATGCGCAGCTTGCTGTTCCATGCGGTGGGGATAGCGAGATCTTCCACCCAGCCGACTGGGGATTTGTCTGCGATGATTGCATCGATTGTCTGCCAATCCTCCGCAGGCACAGATCCGATCCAGTGCGTGGCTGCGGATCGAGGATCTAGGTCGATGAGAACAACATCCAGCCCTTTCACTGCCGCAGTCATTGCTAGGGAAACGGCCGTGGTCGTCTTCGTGACGCCGCCAGCCTCGCTATAAATCATGAGTGTGTACATAACTCGAAACATACCGTACGTACGTGCGTACCGCAAGGTGTACGTACGCACTGCCGTATGCACGTACGGCTAATGGATGGGTTCTTGACTGCCTCCCCCTCGAATACCAGGCAACGTCCAGCTGCTAGGCACGGCTGAGGATTTCACGAATCGAGGCGAGGTGGCCTTGGCGCCGAGCACTGGTGGCCGGTAGTCCCACAGCCTCAGTCGTGGCAGTCGGCGGATACAGGGGGGTGGTGCGCCATTTGTGTCGATCTCCGCACCAGCCGACACCGAAGGCGCGGGCAGTCACGGACCACGTTGGCCATTCTGAGGCCTGACCCCAGCAGATGCCCTGGAGGACAGCAGTGAGCCAGGCTGCGGCGCTTTTCGGCCGAGTTCCCAGGCCCAGAGCAATGTAGCCAGTGGACCCGGAAGTCGCTGCGTGAGCCAGGCCCTGCATGACATGGCGGGTCTCAGCCCAGCTCGGGGTGAACCGTTCAATGAGCTGAGCGACTAGACCAAGCCGTATCTGACCTCGTTTTTCGCCCACAAGATGGCTGTACGGACCGTTTTCTGCACCGGAGTTGATGCCTGTTCGGGTTAGATCATCTGCGATTTTCCGTGCGCGAAGCGACGG
>NZ_JBQPQY010000016.1:0-55421 GCF_052266655.1 Corynebacterium sp. A21 | reverse complement strand
TACCTCAGCCTTCCAAGCTGGTCTATTGGCTGTTTGTATGGCCTCGTAGTTTAATGGTAGAACTGGAGCTTTCCAAGCTTCTGGCGCGGGTTCGATTCCCGCCGGGGCCTCTGTGACGTGCTCGTTTGCATAGTTTAGTCCCCGAATGGGCTTGTGCCTATTCGGGGACTTTTCTGCCATGTGCGTGGTTTTTGGTGCGGGAAGATTTGCCTGGTGGGGTTAAAAGTGGGGTGGATTGGCTATTTGTGGTGGCCAGCCTGCGTATCGTGCCAGGATGGTGGGTGTACCCATCTGGGGGCGAACGGCACAGGGCCGCACCGCCAGCACGGAGCGTTATCAAGACGTTGTAAAGTAGTGACAGGTCATAGCTACGAGAGCTAGCATCAACTACATGAACCCAGTCAAACACTCATGCCTACAATGCGGCTCCGACGCTACCGACACGGGCGCTGTCTGCATCGACATTCACGCCGTCAAGGATCTCACCCGAGACAATGAGCCGGACACATTCTCACGTCTCGGGTTCCACCCGTACACATGGGTGACCCTTTGCGCGGACTGCGCAGAAGATCATTCGGATGGGAGCATTTACCAGATCCCCACCCGTGAGCTAATCAGCGAAAGCTATGCCAGACAGCAGGGATTCTTCCTGTCATCGAAAACGTGGTTTGGCGAAACCTGGTGGGAAGAATACGTGGCAAGAAAGTTCCCCAGCGACTGACCAGTTAGGGCATGTAGGTGACGATAAGGGTTTCTGTATCGTTGCCGGCGATAGCTACGCCGATGGGCAGGCCATGGTATTCGATGGTGTTCGGGTTCGAGTTGTACACGTCTGCGACTGCCTGGATCTGACTGTTGCCGTAGGTTTCGATGGAGTACCTCCCCGGTGTGTCCACTATTTCGTCGATGTTGGTAATGCCGATGTCGCGGGCATCAGCTATCTTTTGGGCAATAGCGGTCGGGGCCGGGTCGATTGCGTATCCGAGTCGTTCGTAGTGTCCGGCGATAGCCGCGATGAGGTCTGCGCGGGCCTCTCCATGGAGAGGGCTGTCTGGGGCTTCTTCGCCCGGAACCTCGGGGGTCTCGGGGTCTTCGGGCTGTGGCTCCGGCTGTGGCATGGGCTGAACTGGTGTGTCTTTGCTGCTTGAGAATGATGATTGCGCGGCGGCCATGCCGGTGCCGGATAGTGCGAGTGCTGCGGTGATGGCCCCGGCCATAATCTTTCGTGTGATTTGCATGAGAAACAGCTTCTCATGTTGACCCGAAAAGTTCAGCCAGAGCGCCCCCGGTTATTGCGGCTGGGGGCTTTCGCCTTCGCTCGTTACGGGTTCTGCTGGGATGAGGGGGATGGTGGGGATGATCGCATCCGGGGCCAACTGGCCGGTCTCGCGCAACGCTTCGAGTAGAGCGGCTTGTCCCGCAGCCACAGCAGGCGCGGCTTCCCTGCGTTTCATCTCCTCACGCAGATCACGGAAACAATCCATCATCTGATACTCAGGAATCCGCTTAAGGCCTTCGACCCATTGGGGATAATCGAACGTCATGGTTGCGGCTTCTTTCTATTCGGTATATGTAGACATCGGAACGATAGTCAGTGCGGCTGTCAGTTTTTGGTTGAGGGTAGATGTGGATGGTTCTGGATACATACGGAAGTACAGGTACCCATCCACCCCGGGGACTCCGATGCTGGCAGTCCCAGTCCGGTACCCTCCTCCTGCTCTCGCGGGGATAGTGAGCGGATATTGAGTGGCCACTCCGTCTGGGCTGTACCGAATTTCGATGGATTCCGGCCCTGCCCATGCTGCGGTGACGATGGATACCCCGGGAGTCAGCTTGATATTGGACCCCATGCCGTTTTGCTGGTTTACAGGAACCTGAGGAGAGGTCGATCCTGCAATGGGGACCACGGCTAAAGAGAATGGTGACGGCGTGGTCATGCGACCACCGCCGCGATGGGGGTGTTTGTTCTGATCATGGTGTTGCTCCTAGGTTGGTGGTGCCGCCGGGGGTGGTGGTGAACTCTTTGGGTTTCATGGTGAATGACCAGCCGTTGGCTTGCATTGCGGTGTAGGTTGCTTTCCAGCGGACACCCTCATGGTGGGGGATGCGCAAACCCACTTGTCCTCGGTGCATGATTTGGCCGTTTTGGATGCGGGCATCATGCGGGGCCAACGCAATGGTCTCCCCGCCTACGTTCAGGGTTTCCCCTTTGGGGATGATTGGTTCTAGTCGGATGTTTCCCTGTGCCGCATGCTTATCTGGGTCGCGGTCCACATCATCCGCATCCGTGAGGTATGCGTAGATCGTTTGTGTTACTAGGCAAGATTCCACGGCTGACTCCAATCGTCATGAACATAATGGGGCATCAGGGTTGTTGGCGAGATCACGGCTCATCCACCCAGTTCACCCGCGACAGCATGTCCCTGATCCCCCGCGCACCCGTCAGGTGACTATCAGCCCGGGCTTCGAACAGGATCTGATCACCAGATTGAAGGGAGGTTTCGAACTGTCCGATCCACTGCTTCCGGTATCCATCACCCAGAAACGAGATGGGGCCAACACCGGTGTGCGGTCCGACAATCCTTAGCTCAGTGGTGGTGGTTCCCCGCTTGCGCAGTATCCGGATGCCGTAAGCGTGGTGGAAGTTCGCTGCATCCCAGCCGACTTCCAGGGAGATGTGGTGAGCTGCGCGGGCTTTACTCTGCACGGTGTGCGTATGCAGCGTGACCCAATTGCTCTGCCCAGGGGTGGGGATCGGGTTAGTGTTCTGATTCCTGGTGGTGTAAGAATTCCGGGGAATGCCCGGGGTGATCGTGTACTGCACCAGTGCTGACAAATAGTGACCGGTTGTACCATTGCCGGAAAGGGTCCATGACCTAGCGGAAGACGATACCGTCTTATCCTGCCACTCCATGAAATAGTTGCCATCAGTGCCAGTCAGGAGACCCGTTTTCCGTTGCGCTGAAATTGTGAGTTTCCCGATCCACCCCGGCCTAGCAGACACAGTAAGGTTACCCTGACTGGCAGTGACCGTGATGTAGTCATCACTGTTTGACGCTGCGACCTGCCCAGTGCGAGTCTGGTTCGCGGACTTGAGGGATTCCTCAACAGCATCCACCGCTGCCTGTGCTGCGGCAACAGCGGAAGTAGAAGCTTCGGTGCGTGAGATGTCAGCTTCCATACGGGCGGCTTCGGCCTCTTCGCGGGCTTTCTCCGCGTTAGACCTTTCGGTTTCCGCGAGAGCGCGTTTGTCCTCAGCTTCATCACGAAACCCCTCGGCCTGCGAGCGTGCGGTCTCCGCGAGAGAGCGTTCTGATTCTGCTAGTTGTCGTTCACCCTCCGCAGCGGCACGTGATTGCTCGGCCATGGCGCGGGCCGCTTCGGCTGCTGCGTAGCCACCCATTGCGGCACGACGCGCCCGCTCAGCGGCGGCACGAGAGGTTTCCGCATCAGACCGCTTACTCTCCGCGTCATCCCGGAACCCCTCGGCTTCTGACCTGGCTGTCTCTGCGAGAGAGCGCTCTCCCTCCGCATTGGATCTAGAGGTCTCCGCAGAGTCGCGGGCAGTTTCCGCCCCGGACCGGGCTGTCTCCGCCCCGGACCTTGCGGTCTCTGCCAAGGCTCGTTCGCCCTCGGCTAGTTGCCGTTCACCCTCGGCCAATGCGCGGGACTGCTCAGCCATCGCCCTAGCTGCTTCCGCAGCCGCGTAGCCGCCCATTGCTGCGCGGCGTGCACGCTCGGCAGTGGCCCGTGAGGTTTCAGCCTGATCTCGGGCTTCTTCGGCTAGCTGTCGATCTGTCTCGGCTCCGGACCTCGCGGTCTCCGCCCGGTCACGCGCCAGTTCCGCGTCCCGGCGTTCCGTCTCGGCAGCCCCACGGGCCACCTCAGCCAATCGCCGGGCTTCCTCTGCTAGCCTGCGCCATTCCTCGGCATCCTCTGAAAATCCCTTTGATGCCAACGACGCATTATTTGCAGCCGTGGAAAATCCCGAAGCATCCGCCGTGTGACCGGCGGCAGTGTCCGAAAAGCCTGATGCCGCTGCCGTGTAGCCACTAGCTTCCACCGAGAATCCGCGAGCAGATTCGGACCAGTCCCACGCGGTAGTGGAGAATCCGGATGCCGCCGTAGATGCGAGATCCGCCGCTGCCGATGCTGCATCAGCATCCGAAGCGTGCCCCGCCGCGACAGTGGAGTGCTGGCCCGCCGTGGCACTATGCCCAGCAGCCACCGTGGAGTGCCCCTCTGCCGTGGTGCTATGCCCCGCAGCCACCGTGGAATGCTGCCCAGCGGTCTCTGAAAACGTCTTAGCCGATGCCGAGTACTGCCCGGCGGTGTCGGAATGCCCAGCCGCCGCCTGCGAATGCTGACTAGCCGTAGTACTATGCCCCCGGGAGATCTCCGAAGCGGCATGAGACTCCGTGGAAAACCCCGCAGCCGCCGTAGATGCGAGGTCAGCCGCTGCCGATGCCGCATCAGCGGTAGAGGCATGCCCAGCAGCCACCTGCGAATGATCCCAAGCGGTAGACGAATGCCCCGCAGCCGTGGTGGAGTGGCCCGACGCTGCTGTCGAGTGCTCACCAGCCGTGACAGAGTGGCCTTGGGAGATTTCCGATGAGGCGTGTGACAAAGCCGACGCGGCGAGACTCGCCTCCGAATGCCCATAGCTGGCCTGTGAATGAATAAACGACTGCTCAGAATGTGCACTAGCCTGCCGCGTCCACTCCTGAGCTTCGCCTACTGCGCCCCATGCTTCACCCATGTGGAAATCAATCAGATCAGTAGCAGAGGTCTGGGAGATCAGATTATCGTTCAACCCCTTATAGAGGTCTGCGCGGATTCCCCACGGGCGACCATTCCGCAGTGGAACCTCCGGCGGAAACTCTGGCACCGGGTCTACCGGGTCTGGGGTGGTCACAGAGTCACCACCGGCATAGCCATGAAGCTAATAGACGCATCCTCGGTGGTGAACTCCCAACCACCAATCCCGCCCTTCGACTTACGCGCCACCACATGAATCTGCACCGTGGTGTTCGCCGGCACGGTCATCGACGGGAGTTCCGGGGTGACAGCACCATTAACCCAAGGCACAACGATGGTCACGTCATTCTCAATGTCCTGGTAAACCTGCCCCCAGCCAGCACCAATGCGCGGGCCGGTGGATGCGTCCCCGAGTCGGACATCCACATCGAATTTCACACCCATAGGGAAGTCGAACCTGAGGTGACCGCCAAGGCACACGGGGTGATACTCGAACGGCAACGGCGGAATAGTCAGGGTTCCCAGCAGGCGCTCAGACACACCACCGGACTCAATAACACCCACATTATGAGGGGTGAAGTTCTGCGGCCCCATCACCCATGGCCCCACCGGCGACATCACCGTCCGGGGTGCCCAATGCGTCCCATTCCATGTCACAGCGTCACCCACACGCGGCGGCTGCGTATTATCATAATCCGGGGCGTTGACCAGCTCAGAAGAATCACCCGGCGGACCCACCTCACCCTGCGGCCCACGCGGCCCCTGCGGCAACTGCATGTCCAAAACGACACGATCCTCAGTGGACGATGCCTGATTCACCGACACCAGGGCCGTGCCGCCCATCGTGACACTGCCGATCTGGATCTCCGGCGTAGCACCCCGCTCACCACGCAAACCGATGAACGAAGGAATTTCGAAAAAATCCGCGCCGTCCCACACGAACAAGGACTTACTTACCGTGTCGGGGAACGCTGCGCCCTGGTCATACTGGGTCAGGTCAGTGGGCAGTTGCGAGGGGTCGGTGATCATGTATCGCCACTCAATGGGGCTAGCTGGGTCGCCCTTTTCGCCTTTTTCCCCGCGCAATCCCCGAGGGAGTTCGAGATAGGCAGCCTCTGGGGTGATCTCGATGATGGCGCGCTGAGTGGCAAGCGCGTCTTCAGTATCGATCCAACGCAGTCGGACGTTCTTGACCAGCGAATCGTACGTGTCAGCCATTCATCAACCTCAGGGTTTCAGGGGGGGTGGTGTTTTCGTGTATTGAATCACCGACGGCGGTTGGCAGGATTCTGCCCAATAACCGCATTGAACCCTGATGAGTGCGTTGTTCAGCAGATGCAAAGATCCCCGCACCGTCATGGTGTGGGGATCTGCTATTTGCGGCGTTCCTGTTTCCATTCATCGAACGAGGGCCACTTCTCCGGCGGCGGGTCCCATCCATGCCGGATCGCCATCAGGTCCAGCTCCCGGCGTTTCGCAGCTATGAACGTGATAAATTCCCAGAACTCTGAGGCTTCGGCGGTGATTTGTTTGATCTCGTCACGGAATCGGCTGCGGTCGCCCTCCATCTCGTCTCGCATGTCTTCCATTTGTTGCATCCATCTGGCGCGGTCATCGCGGTGGCCTTGGATGGTGGCATCCGCCAACTTGGAGTTGTCTTCGATTTCGCGGATCTTCCGGTTACGAATCCACCGGGTGACCCTCCCGAGTGCCCACCACTTATCGGAATGATCCTTGGAGAAGACCGCCCATGGGCCGAGGGTCAGTGCGAGGATGATGAGGATGAGGGAGCCGCCCCACCCTTCGGGGATGATGGTGGTGAGTTCTGCCATTAGCCCTCACCACTCATGCGCTGCTCGGCAATCCATGCGGACCGTTTGAGATAGGTGGAGAAAGCATAAAGTCCGAACAGGATTGCGATGACAACGAACATCAACGGGGTTCGGTATCCGTCCCATGGCCAGCCGCGTCCTACCATGGCGATTGCCATTCCTGCTGCGAGTGCCCCGTAGACGGCCATGAGGAGGACTGAGCCGGTGATGATGGGGCCGTGTCGGCGGCGGACAATCCCGAAGAGAAAGGTCACAGACCCGGTGATGAGGAGTGCTCCCCATGCTTGGATGGGTAGGGCGGCTTCAACGACGGTGAGGGATTGGGTTACGTCTGTGCGGTCGCCGGTGAAGTAGTCGATTCCTCGGATGAGTGCTTCGATGCAAAACGCCCACATCGCCACCATCGACAAATCTGGTTGGAGTCCTGGCGCCCAGTCGCCACGCCTGAGCCACAACCGGGCACCCATACCTATCGTCCTGCCGAAGTCGGGCCGGTGAAGACTGGCAGGGAAGAACCAACCACCGGTGCCGGGGTGCGGCTGATCTGTGCGGCCTTAAGCTGGATCGCGGCGATACCAGACGGAGTGACGGGGCCACGGCTAGACGCATGCACAATCACCTCGGCAACACCGATCACGATGGCGACACCCAGGGTGATTCCCCAGTGCACGTCACCCATGGTGAAGATCAGCAGGTTGAGGATTTGCAGGACAACTTGTGCGGCGGCGGTGAGACTGTTCTTCCGGCGGGCAAACCAACCCTGATCATGGATGGCTGCAACGCCTGCTTCCTGCACCGCGTCAGCGATAGGGTTGTCCAGCAGGTCAGCAACCGAAATATGCTTAGCCATTACTTCTTCTCCTCATGCACGGCAGGTGCGGTCTCGGCGATGGCCTTGTGTGCCCACATAGAGGCGTTTTCCAACTCGGTGAACGCGACTGACTTGGCGCGGCCATCAGGCAGGATGTTGTCTAGGAATTCCGCGAACTCACGGAACTCGATACGCACATCACGGTGCTTCGGGAGAGTCGCGTTATCACCCTCGATGGTGGCCTTATGGAAGCCAAAGCGGTTCTCGATCTCGGTGTTTCCGATCATTACTTCTTCTCCTTGGATTCGATGACGTTGCGTAGTTCCGCGATGTCCTGGCGGGTAGCGGCCACCGCATCATTGGTGGAGAGGTCATTGCCCTCCGCGTTCTTCCCGTTCTGCGGCCACCCCGGATACTCGCCAGCGTTGCGCCCGCCGGTGAGCTGCTGGCGGATGTCCTTCACATCGGAGCCAATCGGCCCGGTCACCCGAACGTCGATGTAGTCCTTGAGTTCCTGAATAATGCGGTCTGCCTGAGACACAGTGAGTTCTCCATCTTCGTGTGATTCGCCGGTGAAAAGTTCGTGTAGTTCGCCTACGCTGCCCCGGAATGCGTTAGCGTCAATGAGTTGGCCGGCAACCATGGCGGTGCTGGTGAACTGCCAAACAGCTACGTCTAGACCGCCGTATCCGTCCCAGCCTTTATCTCCGGCTCGGGAGTAGATGACGCTTGCCACTCCGCTGTTCATGTCGGGGTAGCGACTGGTCCACAGTGGGGGCAGGCCAGTCAGGTTGGGCTTGCCGATCTGTTTCCAGTACCAGTTCGGCAGGTAAGTCAGAATGACTCGGTAGCCCTTGGCCTCGATGGCCTCCCGAATATTCTTGAAATGGGCGACGCTACTGCCAGACCCGTTCTCAATGTCCATGGCAATCGGAACGCTGGTGTCCCCTAGGTGATCGTGCAGGGTGTCGGCGTGCGCCTGGGGGGTCACGTCGTGGCGAACGTAAACGTAGGCACCGACGTGCATGGAGCTGTTCTTCCGAACATCCGCAAGGTGGGAATGCAGGATCGGGTCACGCCATGTGCCCTCGGTGGCCTTGATGATGCAGAATCGGAAACCCTCGGCTCCGATGAGTTCCGCGAGGATACCGTTTTGCCAGTTGGAAATATCCACGCCAAAGATCGGTCCGGTGAAAGTCGCGGGTGTGGATGTTTCGCCAGGGTGGGGCGCATCTTGTAGCCAGTCTTCGGGGTCGATGCGGGTGCCGCCGTAGCCGTATTGCCAGACGGTGAGGTGCAGGTGTGGGCCGGTGGACTGGCCGTTACTACCGACGTAGCCAAGCAGTTGCCCGGCATCTACCCAGTCGCCTACAGAAAGGCCGGTGGCAAAGGCGTTCCACATGTGGCCGTACTCGCTGGCCCCGCCGCCTTCACTGGTGGGGTGGTCGAGGACGATCCACTGGCCGTAGCCGGATGCGGCCCCGATGTGGGTCACGGTTCCTCCGGCGCATGCGTAGAACGGGGTGCCGTCCGCCGCGCCGAAATCCAGGCCCGAGTGATGAGACCCCCATCGTGGGCCGAAGCCGCTGGTGAGCGTGTAACTCTCCCGTGTCATAGGCCATTGTCTAGCCATGTGTCTGCCACCCCTTTTTGTGTCGCGCCCACTATCACACTTGAGGCGCGTTGTTCAGGGGTCACCGTAAAATAAAAACGGGTTGGCAGGATTATCCGCCGGACATGTTGATCGCTTCGGTGATGGAGAACAAGCGGCCCATTTTCCCCACGATCTCCGCGTAAGGGCTGACCACGTTGTGGGTGGCCCCGATGATCGGTTCAATCGCAACCCGCTGGCCTACCGCGTCGGTGACTTTCACGCCGCTGATGATGTCCACGATTTCGCGGTCTGCGAGGTGATCTCGGAATCGGTTGCGGTCACCGGGCCGGTAGCCATGCTTGATGCGCCCGGATGTAGGGTCGGCCCAGTCATTTCCGAGGACGTTGGCGATGCCGTCTGTCACGGTCATTTCCACAGCCCTGCCACCACTCGCTTCTTTGAGCGCCCGCATCACAATCGCATTGGTGTCAAAGGTGAATGCCCCGGCGGATGAGCTGGTGAATCCTTCACGCCGGTGGAACGGGCCCATCGCAACCTTTCTGCGAGTGTCCGTCCGGGACTGGTACGCAAACAACGTGTCTTGCGCTTCGTCTGCTAGCCAGTCCCCGACGATGGCCCCGCCGATAGCCCCAATAGGGCCGACAGAAGACCCCAGTCCGGTGAGGATTCCCTGAACTGCCAGGTCAATGCCAATGTCTAGGCCTTCATTGATCCAGTCATCCGACTTGCCACCGGCGATTTGGGTGACTCCGCCGGGGGCTTTGCCGGACATGCGGAAATGTTGCACACCGGCCTGATCGGAAGACCAGCGGATGTAGGAACGGTCCCGTGCTTCACGGATATGCACCAGCAGGCCCGGCTTAGTGGGTTCCTCAATCGGTGGACCATCTGGGTTGAATGCTTCATCCAAGTGGGCTTTGGTGATCTGGTGGAACCGTTCAACTGAGGTGCCGCCCACCATGGGGATCATCTTTCCCTCGGGGAACGGCTGGCCCGGCCACCACATCCGCACTTCGCACACAATGTCATATTGCTGCACCACATCAGTGAGTAGGTCTGTGAGGCTGGTCATTTTGGATTGGACTGTCACCTGGGGTGACTTGTCATCCTTTGGTGGGAGGATGATGTAGCCGTCGAGTTCGGCGCGGGCCATGTTTTCCGCGATGAAATCGGACACGACGGTGCAGACTGGCCCGTCTTTGGTGTCTGCTTTGCCCTGAACTTCCAACGGCATCCGAGTGCTCGGGAAACCGCGCAAATGCTTGAGCTGGTCCTTGTCATCGACAAGTGTGCAGGTCAACACCGGGTTATCCGGGGTGCCCTCATTCACATAGTCATCGACTTTCCCCGTCCAAAACCAGCCATTATGTTCAGCGGTGACCGGCACGGTCTCAAAGTCAGATGCCTGCATGAGCCGCTGCGCCATCGGGTGATCCCCCGGCATCGTCAGTACCCCCGTGGCGGGCTGGATACCCATCGTCTGATGGAGTTCCAAAGATGTGTATCCGGGGAGTCGCCGGTAGTCCGTGTACTCGTTGTTCCACACCCGCAGATTCAGCGGATTCATGGACTGGGGATCATGGATTACCATGCTGCTTCCGTTCTCGGGTGGTAAGCGACCTCAATTTTAAAATCCGGGGATGGATTCACAGGCCGGATGATCAACGGTGTGGGAGCATGCCCCGTCACCGGGCGTGGCGGCAACGGCTTATCCCAGTAGGCTTCCGGCAACTGTGATTGGAGGTCTTCGCCGGTGGTGGACTGGATAGTGGGCCATGATGCATCTGTGTCGATCACAAACCCCGGCTCCAAACTGGTGCGTGCTGGGAGGGTGACCTCATCACCAGGGGTGCCAATCGTCACGCCACCATGACCACCGGTGACGGACCACCGCAGCCACGCCGCCTGATCCCCCAAGTTGTGCAGACTGGCGAGATGGCAGTTATCGCGGTTGTAGTTGCGGATCTCCTCGAAACGCTCCCAGAAGGATCGGTCGGTGGTGAAATTTACGGTCTCCCCAACCTCCCCCACGCGGCCTGGGGTTCCCCAATGCTGTGCTTCGGACACGCTGTCTAGGCGTGCGTCGATCCACCAGTACCCGGACTCCTCGGACACTACGTAGAGTCGGCAGGTGTCTTTACCCCGCCCCAATGCTTCGCGCCATTTTGCGTGAGCACGACGCGCCGCATGGCTACTAGTCGGATCGGCCACCCAGACCCGAAGACTGATCACGCCCCGCTCATCGGTGGTGCCACGGTAGATCCCGCCATCACGCCCAACAACCTGCTGCCAATCATGGGTGAAAGGCGCACCTTGGAGTCCGGTTGGGGTGGCTGCGAGTCGGACCGGGCACCCCGGTGATCCGAATGGGATTCGTGTTTGTTTGTCTGCCCCGATGAGGAAGAACCGGAAGATGTCTTTCCGCATTATCGCATTCCCTTCATTGCCTGGCCTAGTAGTTTCTCCGCGTCCATGAGTTGATTCTTGGTCCACTGTTGTGGATCGTTGATCGACACCGGCCCATAGAACTGTGCGCCCACCGCATTCTGCACAGCCCCGTCCACGGCGGACCGGCCCCGGTATTTCGCGGCATCCATGTTGATTCCCAGCCGCTCAGCCGAGAGTGAACCGCCGGTGTTGAACCCCGAGAGGTCACCCTCAGGCAGGCCAGCAATTCCACTGCCAAGTAGGTTCATGAGTGACAGCACATCAATGCCGAGTCGCTTTCCGGTTTCCAGCCAAATATCGCGGGACCGTGCCTGCTTGCCACTGGACAGGGGGATGTAGGCTTCTTCCCCAGCTTCGGCCCATAGGACGGCAGATGAGCCGTCTTGGATCTGTGCTTGGCGGTTCAGGCCAGTGAGGATGCCACCATCAGCCATTGGGGTGATCGAAACGTTCGCGTTGGAACTGTATTTGCCCAGAAGGTCGGCGGCTTCGGACATGCGGGTGTTGTAACGTCCCGGAAACGCGCTGACCTGCACTCTTTGTGCGTGCGCCCCCGGATCGCCGCTGTTATAATCAGCGTCATCCAGCTTGTCGTAAAACATTCCCGCAGACTTCGCCGGGTCCATACGGTCAGCGGTCGTGCCCCATGCCCCGTTGGCCCGCTGCTGAAACAAGCCCACAGAATCGTGGTCAGAGCCGACAGCATCATGCGGGAAACTCAAGCTGGCCGGGTCCGCATGGTTCGCGTACATCTTCATCTCCGACTCCACCAGAGCCGTAGCCAACGCAATCTGGATACCCCGGTTGGAGATGCCCCGGCGCTTACCCTCACGAATAATCGCATCAGCATTCTTATTCCCCGAGGTGCCACCAATCCCGGTGGTCGGAGAGAGTAGCCCCTCATAGAGGGACAGTTCCTCCACCTCGGCTTCCATCTCCGCGATCTCAGCCTTAAGCTCAGCCACCTTGCGTTCAGCCTTTTCCACGGTCTGATCCGCACTAGCCTTCTGCGTTTCGGTGGCAGTAAGCTTCCCGTCCTTGTCCTTCTTGTTGTAGGTTTCGTCCCGCTTCATCCGCTTGATCCGCAGATCCTCCTCCGCCTCGGGGAGATCCAGCTTCTTATCGGAAAGCTTGTCGCGAGTCTTATCCAGGGACTCCAACTTCTTCTCGGTGTCCTTGCGGTTCTTCTCCGCGTCCTTGGCTCGCTGCTCAGCGGTCTTTTCCGCGATCTTGGAGTGCAAGCCGATGACCTGACCCCAGGACACGATGTCATCGTCCATGGGGGTGCCGGTCTGCTTGGAGTAGATCGCGGCCATCAGTTCAAGGAAAGACCCGTCTCGGATGAGTGTGCCGGACCCGCCATGCAGTTCACGCTCCTCGGCTTCGGGGTCATATTCGTATTCGCCATCGGTGCTGCGCAGTAGTTCTGATGCGGTTTCCGGGGTGCGGACCGACATGGCAGTGCCAGCGGTGCCAGTGGTTTCGAGGGATGCGAAATCAGGGATGCCCTCCAAATCTATCGGCAGAGGATCACGCAACGGCTTCCGGGCGGCGACGTGAACATGGTTGCGGTGCTGGGCATTGAGTGCAGGGCCGAATTCGAAATCCTGGCCGTTCTTGATGTTCTTCCACCCATTGAGCGGGTAGTGGATCAGCTCGGCAAGTTGGCTCTTGTAGAGGGTGTAGAACCACGTGGAGAGTGCCTGCATTTCCTTGGTGGTGTCGGTGCCGTTGGAGAAATCGACAGCCTCGCCCCACCCGTGGTGATTGTTTTCCCCGGGGCGGTCAACGGAGGTGACTTTCAACTCGGGGAAGTGGCGGCCCACCAGGCCGATGATGCTGTCAGTGACACCGCCGTTGGCGAAGGCCCTAACTTCTCCGTCTTCACCGTTGAGGGTGTAACCGAATCGGGATGCCACGTTGGCGAGGATCTTCTCAGACCGGTCACGCTTCGACGGGGCCAACGGGATATATGCCTCACCACCGGTTTCCGACTCGGCAAACACCCGGTAGCTGCCTGCTGGTGCGATGTGTGCAGTGTGGGCAGGCTCATGGGTGCTGCGGCGGCGACGCTCCACCGCACGATCCACACCACCATCAGCGAATGCCTTGACCTCGGAATAAACGTTGCCTTCGCTATTTCCGCTGGTGAAGATGTCCTTGATGTTGCGCACGATATTCACCGTGTGCTCCGACACCGTATTAATCAGTTCAGGAGACAAGATCCGCTTAATCCGGCTAGAAGTCTCTGTAGCGTTATCGGTGATGACCACCTTGCCGTCAGGCAGTGTCGTGGTCGTGACCCCGAGAGTGCCCAGGCGCTTCATGTTCTCATCGCTGGTGTCGGTGATCTCGATCCAACCCGGCGGAAGATTCGTCGTGGTGATGCCCACTTCTTGCAGCTGCGCCAGGTTCTCATCAGTGGTGTTCGTGATCGCAATATGCCCGCCAGGCAGGGTGACCACTTCACCGCCAAGGGCTTCGATCTCGGCGCGAGCTTCCGGGGTGTCCGCAGTGATCCGAACTTCACCCGCCGGGATCTCACGCGCCGCTACATCGAGGGCATCCAGCCCTGCGAGCACTTCACCTACGTTGTCATTTACCCAAACATTGCCGGTCAGTTCATCGTGGACAGCCGCCCCGAGTTCGACCTGCTTGCCCATGACTTCGGCATAGTTGTCCTTGAGCTTCACCTCGCCGGTGATTTCATCCCGGACAGCCAATCCCAGATCCAGCATCCGGGTCTTGACCTCTTCGGTGTTGTCATCAATGCTGATGCTGCCGTCTTCCAGCATCTTCATCTCAGCGCCGATGGACTGCACCATCTGCACCAGCGACAATCCATCAGGGAAGTGGATCTCCACTGTGCCGTCCTCTAGCCGGTTGATCTCACCACCCAGTGCCCGAACATCCTCCGCCACATTCGGTGCGAGAGAATCCACGATGATGGTCTTCTCATCCGGCATCGAGGTGATCGTGTCGCCCACCAGCTCCAAAGCCCCCGCAGTGCGCTCAGCCTCAGCCCCCAGGTTCGCAATCTGGTTGGACTTAAACTGCTCCTGCGCTTCCTCCGTGGCCTTGGCGCTAGAAGTCACACCATCCGCAAGTTCCCACATTCCCCCGGTGAGTTCTTGCAGTTCATCTCGTGCCGATGCGGCATCCTGGGTCCAGCCAGCTAGAGTATCCGGGTCTTGCCGGTTCAGCTCCTGCATACCCTTGGTGACACGATCAGTGGCCTCAGCGCTGCCATTGAATCGGCCCGCCATGTCGGATGCGGTGATGCCCACACTCCCGAGGGTGTCACCCCACTTAGCCCAAAGTTCTGTCCCCTCGACAGCCTTCGTGGAGTGGGCTTCCACCGCAGCGGTGACCCTACCCATGGCATCCTGATTTCCATTCATAGAATCAGTGACAATCTGGGAGGACACGCCGATTTGGTTGGCAGTATCGATCCAACCGTTCTCGGTGGCGGTCTTCTCCTGCATCGCCTTCGTCTGCGCGGTGATACTGCCAGTGGTCCCATCCAGCGACCCCATGAGGTCACGCTGCTGCGCGGCATGCTCCTCTTCGGCCTTCTTCGCCTTGAAATGCTCAGTAGCGAGGTAGCCGATCAGGGTGGTGGCACCCATGATTGCCAGCCCCCATGGGCCACCTAGTGCGGTGACCATTCCGCCTGCTGCTCGGGATACTCCGCCCATGGCTGATCCGAGGACACTGATGCCACCGGATGCGAGGCCCTTTGCCGATGCTCCCATCGTGGCGGTGGATGCCATGAAGCTTCGGCTGGCTTGCTGCCCCATGTAGTCAATCGTTGTGAAAGCGTCCCGAGAGCCAACCGCGTTCTGTTGCGCCGCGCCTGCTGCCAGCCGGTGACCGGCGGCGACACTATCAAGTCCTACGCGACCATCGGCGTATGCCCCCTTGGCCTTGGACATGGCACTCATGAATCCGCCACCCAGGGTGGACAGGTTTTCCTTGAGTTTGCCGGTTCCGTCTGAGAGTGCGGTGGTCCATCCTCGCTGCTGGGATACCACGGCGGTGATGCCACCGGCCCAGACCTGCCACGGGATGGAGGTTGCGGCATCTGCCACGTTGCCCACCAGGGGTGCGAGGATTCCGGCACCATCGGAGATCATGCCCAGGCCAGCTGCTACGTTTGGCCCCAAGTCGTTGGCGAACTTCTCAAGGTGGGGTGCGAGTTTCCCGCCCCACTCCGCCGCCAAAGGGGACACGCGGGCGGTCAGATCGTCTACGGCAGATGTGCCAGCAGACAGGACAGTCGGCAGGGACTCGAACCCAGACTCAAGGATCGCGGCACCGCCACGCCCAAGGGCAGCCCCGAAGTTATCCATCGCGCCGCCGACAGTCTCACCCATGCGGACTGCACCGCCACCGACGTAATCATTCATCGCCTCGGAGAAGGTCTCGAAATCAATCTTGCCGTCAGACACCATCTTCGAGATGTCAGCTGCGGACTCCCCGGTCTTCTGGGACAGAATCTCATAGATCGGGAGTTGACGCTCAAGGAGTTGGGCGACAATCTCACCGTCGATCTTGCCCTTGGCGGCTGCTTTGCCCCAGATCAGGCCCATTTCTTCCATGGTGGCCCCGCCGATGGCAGCGGAGTCAGCGACACCTTGGAGTACGCCTTGGAGTTGTTCGCCGGGGGCGATGCCGGATGCGACCATTGTTGCGGCGGTGCCTGCGGCTTCACCGATACCAAACGCGGTGCCGGACACTGATGCGAGGGCGTTGTCCATGATGACGCGAATATCGGAACCAGAGTTGCCCAAAGCATCCAGCTTCGCGGTGGCCTGATCAATATTATCCAGGCGTGAGAAACCCTTAGCGATGGCGGTGCCGACACCACCAATAACCGCGCCACCCGCCGCCAGCCCACTCCATTTGATGACGTTGGAGGACACCTTGCCAAGGGAATCAATCAGCCCATTGGTGGATTCAGTAGCTTCCTCAATCGGGGCTTTGTCCACATCAGGGCGGACCTGCTTGCCGTCTACCTCGCCAAGCTTGGTGTCCAGTTGCTCGGCAGAGGACTTCGCCTTGTCCAGATCACCGGTGTCGGACTTTGGCTTGACGGTCTTCTTGCCAACATCGTCTAGCTTCTTGCCTGCATCCTCGGCGGACTTCCCGGTCTTCTCGATCTCGGACGTGTCAGCCTTGGGGGCGATCTTCTGCTTATCGACCTTCTCCATGTCCTTTTTGACATCGGTGAGGTCACGCTTTACGCCGCCCAGCGCGGCGGATACGCCACGGGTATCTACCTCAATTTTGGCTGACAGTGTGCCGAGGTCAAGATCAGACATGGGTTCTCCTACTTGGTGGTTTCGTGCGTGAGATTCAGTGCGCGGCGCAAACGGCTGGGCTGGTTAATGAGGTCGAGGATGCGGAGGTTCAGCCACCGCCAGGTGCGTTGGTGGAGAATCCCGGATTCCACATCAATCCCGAAGGTGTCGTGCAGGTCGGCTTCGATGTCGGGCCAGGCGTTGAGGATGTCCGCCCACGACACATGCGACTGCGCGGGGCTGAGGGATTGGGCGCGGGGATTGTCGTACCACTCACGGATTCCCAGCTCTTCGATGTAGGGTCCGCCACCTAAGTCATCGGGACCGTAAGCACCAGGCCGGGGGTCATACTTGCCGTAGGGGCCGTCTAGGAGGTGGTCTTCTCCGGCATGTCCGGAAACATTTCCTTCACCTTCTGGGTGACCCGTTCCTTCGCCCACTGCGCCGCCGCTTCCGGGACCAGCGGGAGGTGTTCTTTTCCCAGCTTGGTTTCCCACCAGATTTCACCGAATTCCGGGGACACGCCGAAGTGGGAGACTGCGGTGTTGCCGACGTGGATGATTTCTTTCAGCGCCACCCCATCCTGGTTCATCTCATCCCACAGGCCACCGCTCATGGTGTCGGTTTCTGCGTCGTAGTCAGCGCCGATGAGTTCTGCGATGATCTGCATCTCTTCCAGCTGAGTGCCGCCGTTGATGACGTGACTCTTGATCCGTAGCCCAAACTCGGCGTTGGGGGACTTCACGGTGTAGGTTTTGCCGGCAATGGGGAGGTGCAGGTGTGGGTCGTGGAACTCGCGCAGGTCACGCACAGAAATTCATCCTTTTAAATTGGTTGAAGATATGGGTGTGGCCCCGCCCCGACAGTGGGGATCGGGGCCACAATTTCAGTACTCAGGCCAGTAATCTGGCAGCGGTTGAGTTCAGCCAGCCGGGATGGTCTCACCGAACGGCACGGACTCGCCAACATCGGTTGCCGGGATCTCGATGCGCTGCGGCTTACCACGAGAGGTGAGGGTTGCGGTCCAGGAGTCCAGGGCGACACGGTCGCCCGCTTCGGTAGCGAACTCCACAGAGAAGTTGGCTTCGTAGGCCTCGCCAGTGCTATCGGTTCGCCAGGTGCGGCCCTCGATAACGTTCGCGTAACCGGTCTGAGTACCCGCCAGGCGGATGATCTCCTGGCCCGGATCAGCAGCGAATGACTCGCCTTCGCCTTCGCCCTTGCGCAGGCCAGCAGCCGAAATGGTGTAGGTCAGGCCAGTCGCAATGTTCGACGCGAAACCCTCGCCATCGAGGTCGGAGTCATCCTGCATCTCACCGGTAAACACCGGGGCGATCTGGGTGCAGCCGCGGACATAGGTCCACTCGCCGGGGACAGCGCCAATGACACGGACTTGGAGGGCGTTGTCACGCGCCAGAGTGGAAGTCAGACTGTTGGGACCGGGCTTTGCGGCAACCATGTAATTCTCCTAGCTAGGATTCAGGGTGAATTGGTAGCTGTCCACCGAATGCGAACGACCGTTTTCGTCCGGATCTTGAGCGACAGTTACCACTCGTTGGCACAGTAGAACACGTGTTCGGTTGGCGAGATGGAAATGTGTCTTATCGTGCAGCAACTGGAAGAGTTGTTCGGCCTTTTCCGCTGCTACGAATGGGTTGACGGTGCCCCGGATGCGGATTTGCACAAACACATCCGGGCTGGCGTTGTCGCGTGATCTGTCATCTCGGTAGATGTTGATCGCAATGGCATTCTTGATCTGATCTGATGGGGGAATGCGGCCCACGAAGATCGGCCACGGATCAGTGGATCGGTAGTTAGCGTTTGTGGACCATGAGCAGCCCGCGACCGCTGCCAAATGCTCCCCAAGCGGGGCTAGGATCATCCCGGAAGTGTGGGTCACATCATCCTCCGAACCCGCTCAGCGATGATCCGTTTCACGTTCTCCGCTTCATCACGCATCGCATTTTCCAGGTACTTCGCCTCACCATCGGTGTGGTGGTAGCCGACTTCCTCATGCTGTTTCGCTGCGTAGGGGGTGTTGTATGACACCGCAGCGGTGCCCTTGCCATCGGTGCTGACTTTCCCGGATGCCCGCAACACACCGGTCTCCAAGGGGGCTTTGTCGTTGGATGTGCCGAGTACTTGTGCTGCGCCGTCTCTCGCTCCGAGGTTCGCGCCGCGTTTGATCCGGTCACCAAAGTTGTCGTTGAATGTGAGCTTCACGCCCATGGATAATCACCCCAGGTGGATTGTGTAGTAGTCAGGGACAGGGAGTCCGCCACCGGAATGCCGTTCAGTGGCGATTACCCGGAGTTCGCGGTCATCGAAAGCCGGGGGGAGAGTCACCAACGATTCAATGGGGACACGTAGCGTCTCAGCGGGAACATGCACACGGGCGGTGGATACCAGTTCATCGGAGATGACGTGTACTTTGTCCACGATCCGGGCGTGAGTGATCTCAAGTGCTGGTAGGTCCGGGGTGTCCTCGATAACTTCCCCGTAGCCGGGTTCAACCGCGTTGTGGCCACCGGCGCGGCGGATCTCAATAGGGTGGGTGAACCACATGCCGAGAAGATCACCCATGTTTATCGTGCCCATGGTTGCCACCCCGAAAGTCCCGCATCATCCAGCACGGTTTGCGACAGGTCACACAGTTCAGTGAGCGTCACAGTGACTAAACCCTCCGACACTTGAGTGAGGGTCACGGATGCGCCGTCAAGGGAAGATGACGCTACTTTCTGCTCCTGCCCAGCGACACCCGCAACTGGGTTCAATCCTGCGCCTTGCCACTCCGCGACTTGCAAGCATGTTGCGACGGCCATCGCTTCGATCACCTCGGGATCGGTGGGCATGCCCGCTGGATCAGTGTCATAGAGCGCAGATCGAGTGGCCTTGGATACCAGGGCGCTGGCGCGAATGAGCCACTGTGCAGCATCCTCCGGAAGGTCCCGCATGTACTCGGCTAGCTTGTTTTCATCAGCGAATACTCGCATCACAATGTCTTTCTAATAGGAAAGGCCCCCACCCCAAGAAAGGGCAGGGGCACAATCAACATGGATCTACGAACTAGCCAGCCGGAACGGTCTCGCCAGCACCCGGAAGGGAACCAGCCGCGATGCTGGTCTCCTGAGTGAAGATGCGATCCGGGCGAGTCACATCACCACCCCAAACGTTCAGGGAACGGAAGGTGTCAGCAAAGGACGCGTGAGAGCGGTATGCCTCAGACTTGGTGAGCTGGTTAGCGAAGGAATAGCCACCCGCAACGCCTGCGATGATGGTCTCCCGGCCCGCAACCACCGGGGCATTCGGGGAAACAGTGATGTTGAATCCGAGGACCGGCTTAGCGGTGACCTGACCATTCAGGAGAATGGTGTTATCCCCAGCATGGGCAGCGTCGGTGACGCGCTTATCTGCGAGCAGGGCAGAAGCGAAATCGCCGCCCACAACTGCCCATCGAGCACCCTCGGGGATATGTGCGGCATCAAACTTGGCGCGCAGATTACGCAGCAGATCCCATGCGGTGACCTGACCAGCAACGGGGACATGGTAGTCGGAGCCGTCGAATACGACAGCATTCGGGAGCTTGTGCTTCGCCCCGGCCTTAAGCTTCGTGGCGTTGTACTGATCGACAGCATCCGCCATCTTGTAGGCGTAGTCCGCGAGGGCGGTGGACTGGAACTCGCCAGCTGCCTGCACCTTGTCGATGTCGTCAACATCAAAGGCGTAATACTTCTGGGAGTCGATGGTCAGGGTGGTTCCGGTGGTGGACAGCTTGTCCGAAGTGATTGCAACCGCCGGGTCGTAATCCTTCACTTCGCCGGTGGCGATGGTGTTGATGGTGACGGTATCGCCCTTTTGGGAGATCTCGCCCTCAAAGTCGCGGTTGGCGATGCCCGGCTGGCCGTAGACCAGTGCCTTTTGGAACGGGACATCGAGCTTGGCTTCCCAGAGCTTGGGGATAAAGGATGCGAATGACATGGTGGTGTCTCCTACTTGTAGAGGTGAGCGAGCTTGCCGGCCTTATCGGCTGCCACGATTTCCTCGGAGGTCATCTTTTCGAGATCCCCGATGGTGATCGGCGCTCCTGATTGCTCGGTGTTGGTGTTGGTGGGGTCTACGCCGGAACGTCGTTCAGCGGCCTGCGCTGCGAGCTTCGGAGTGGACGTAACCTCTGCCTGCACCACTTGAGACACCTGGTCTGCGTAGTCATCGGCATTGGGGTCGAGATCGGCAAGGAGTCCCTTGCCCTTGAGGTAGGGGAGAAGGATGTCGAGGTCCGCTCCGTGAGCCTTCGCCGCGTCGGTCAGTGCGATCTTCTCGGATTGGTTTCGCAGCCGGGTTTGCAGCGAGTCGCGCTCGCTGGTCAGCTGTTCCACAATCTTGTTCGCGTCGGCTTGTTCGGTGTCCTCATCCTTGATGAAGCCGAATGCTTTGCCGATTTGCTGAACTAGAGCGTCACTGTCGGCTTTGGCTGCGGTTACTGCGTCTGCGTGTTCCTTGGCCTTGATGCGGGCGGCGGCGTTCTCACTGCGGAGTTTTTCGACGTACTCGCGGTCAAAGGTCTCGGACTGCTGGTCGCCTACCTCCGGGGTGGCAACCTGCTCGGCAGATGCGGTAACAGCAGTGGACTGGTCAACTGCGGCTGCGGGTTCGGTGGTGACCTGTGGCTCCTGGCCGTTGGTCTCCTGCGGTTCGGACAACGCTGTCTCCCTCAAACGAATGCGCCCCGGTGTTGGGGTCAGTGGTGAGGGTAGAACAGGTGTTCGGTTGGCGAGTTAAAACCGGGTGGGGTTTGGTGGCTGCATTATGCTGTGGCTTATGAAACGTAAAGGAATCATTGCCCTAATTGCCAGCGCACTCGCACTCGCAGCGTGTGCTTCGGAGCCGGAATTTACTGATGAGGAAATCGAACGCCTCGAATCAGTCCAGGAAGCATTCAGTGAAGACGAAACCCCGGAACAGGATGGCCGGGTAGCGATGCAGCCATACTCCGGTCCACCAACATCTGAGGAGGAATTAGCTACCACTCAGGTCAAAAACAACATGGAAGCTGTCGGGGTAGACGGAATGACCAACATGGAGATTCTGGAATACGGAAGAAAACTCTGCACGATGCTGGACACTGACCCCGGGAAGCTTCATGAGGAGATGGGGGAGTATCACGCCAAGTCAAACGGGAGACAGGCCACGATTATGATTCCCCCGGTGACTGCCCGTGAGTTCTGTCCCGCGTATTTCCCCAGCGATGAGGAGTTGGAGGTTATCCTCACTGATGTGTGGGGTGGGGAGATTTGGGTGCCGGGCGTTAATTAGGGAATGGGAAAGCCCCGCAACCTGATTAGGTGCGGGGCATTGTTCAGGCGTTCTCGATTTTGAATCGACCAGTTGGGCGACCGCATTCGTCCACATGTTTCATTACCACGTAGTCGCCATGGGTTTGCACGTTGGGGATGAATCTCTCACTGAGCTGTTTCATCCAATGGATGTAGCCTCGCGCACCGTCTAGGGTCATGGCGGTGGTTCGGCTTAGCTCGCGGGCTGCTAATTCATCCACGGTGTTCTGATGCTCACTGCTCAGCATGCTGCCCTTGGGTGATTCATGGTTGGGGACGTATCCCCAGTCACCAGGTTCGCTAACACGCCGGGGCCACGGGATGCCGTCGTGCCACTCCCATTCAGTCTTCATCGGGCTGCTTTCTTTGGCAGCAGTTTCTCTTCTGCCCACTTTTGCACTTCGCCTTTATCCGTTCCAATGATGACATGTCTCCCATAGTTCCCGGCTCCGGCCCTGGCGGCTATCGGGTTGGTGAAGGCTGTAACCTCCGTGTACTGAATCTTATCCGTGAACATTCTATTTTCGTCCAGGTATGCGCGGTACACGATGCGGCGATCAGGGAAGTCAGTCTCAACATACTCTGGGGCGTACACGCCAATGTCTGGTAGTTCGTCATGGCAGGTGAAGAATACGGTGGGGTCGTGGATCCATGCGCTGCGGATTGCATCTTCCAGGTTGTCGTAGACAGATTCAATACGGTACTCGTCGTATTCGCCGGCTGTGACAACGTAGTGGCTACTCATTTGCTTCTTTCCATTCGCCTAGGGTCATCTTCGGGAAGGGTTCATCATTGCTGTGCGCCCAGTGGACGTGCTCACCGCTATATTCCTCTTGGTCACGCTTAGGCGGTGCAACTTCGTCTGGGAAGCTTTGGTGGAGCTTATCCACCAGCTCCTTCATATTGGGGGCTGGCATGCCAAAGACTTGGTGTGCAAGGTCCTTTGATTCCTGCGCGTCGAAATGCCCTGTGCTGCTCATGGTGTCCATTCTATAGGGGTGTGTAGCGGTAGTCCCAGCCCTGACGATTGTGGCATCTCCGCCGGTAAACGAAGGTGAGCCATTTCCGGCCTTCCCACATGGTTTTCACCGGGTGCCAGGCAAACCAAATATGCCACGGACCAGGATGCTTAGCGTTCATTGGGTATCGTCTCCCCGCGTTCTTGGAGTTCTCTGCCGTCGAGACTGTGGTGGGTGATCATCCATCCGATTGACCCGTCTTCTCGGGGAACTGGCTCCACCTCAGGCAAACATGGGCAGTCTTCGTATTCGTGTTCGATGAGATCCGTCACCGGCATCACATGCACATCACCATCAGCCACGGTCGCCCTCCTGATGGTCTCGTTGCCATGCGCGTTTGTCTTTGGCCCGGTTGGCGCGGCGCAGCATCCTTCGGCTGCCCCGGATGCAGTATTTGCAGGTGCAGTTGGCCCACGTTTTGTTCGGCCCCCGCAGCAGCATGTCAGCCATGGTTTCTCTCTCCGAACCTTCCCAACTCTTCCCATGCCCAGAACCCTGAGTCGGCAGCGTTCGTCCAGTAGGTGCGCCACGCCATGCTGCACTGCGGGCAGAGCCATGTTCGCTTCTCAAAACGGCCAATGAACCAGCGGGGCCGATCCGGGCAAGGGTTGTGGCTACAGCAGGCGATATGCTTCGGCTCGATCCCTTGGGCTGGGCGACCCGTATACCTCGGCTCATAGCCATTCACTTGGTCAGCCTGGGCGAAGGGGCGCGGGTATTCGGGTTGGCACATGATTATTTGTCTTCCCATTCGCCGTTGCGGAACCGTTCATTCATCGACAGCTTGATAGCCTCCAACAGGCCCACCACTTCCAGGAAGGTCGCGCCCTCGGAGATTTCCCAACCGATGAGGAGTTCCCCATCAGGGTCTATGGCCTGGGTGATGGTGATGCGCCGCACCTCAGTCAGATTAGGATCCTCGGTCATGGCTACACCATGTCTCGTATTGCGGCGTTAACACTGGTGATGAACGTGACGTGGCCGATCATGGCATCTCCCGCAGCGTCCATGACCTCATGGCGATCAGCACCGAACCCCAGATTGATCAGGTACGGAATGATGTCGATGCCCATCTTTTCCGCTATCACAATGTCCGAGGGGAACACTTTTTCACGGGTGGCGGTTTGCGCGAGGGTCTGCACCAGCAGCTTGTACTGCTCCACAGTCATGGTTACTTGCCCTCCGGGATGATTTCCTCGGCCTTGAGGTGGTCGCGGATAGCGTTGCTGATGACTTCCCAGGACTCGTTACGCAGGTCGCGGCTACCGTCTAGAGACCGCACTGCTAAGAAGATTTCATCCGAGATCCATTCATCCCGCGTGTATTCCTCATCGAAACGATCACCCTCGGGGCCTGTGGTGTTATCCGTCAGCACGGTCTCATGCCGATAGGAAGCCGCATCGTGAGATTCGATGGCGGCAGCACGTCGGGCGAGAACATCCTCAGGGGCGATGATCTCAACACTGTCCGGCAACTCCGTCCAATCAATGTCCAACGCCGAAGCGTGGAGAGTGAGGGTCACGGCGACGCGGGAACCAATCGGGACAATGGCAATCGGCCCAACCCCTACTGCGACGCGTTGGCCGTTGATGGTGGGCTTGCGGCTGAGGTGAATCTTCGTGGAGGTGGGTTCGTGGATGTTCGGGGTCTCGCTCATTGGTTGTTCCTTTTCGCGGTTGGCGGGCCATGTGACCTGGGTCGAACGCCCGGATCATAGAGCGGGTAGCGAGATTCGAACTCGCGGCATCCACCTTGGAAGGGTGGCGCTCTAACCAACTGAGCTATACCCGCCTACGGTTGCATGAGCGGTTGTGAGAATCATGCAACCCTCAGCCCGGAGTGGGAGAATCGAACTCCCGTCAATGGCTTTGGAGACCATTGTGTTGCCATTACACCAACTCCGACTGCCTGAACGGCTGCCAGTAGCCACACCGTTCAGATTTTGACCCGTACCCGCATGGGGTAGAGATCAGCTCTTCCACAAGGATTCGAACCTCGATAGCCAGTACCAAAAACTGGTGTCCTGCCGTTAGACGATGGAAGATTATGGACCCCATATTAGCACACGTGTTCGAGTCGCTTGAAAGGTAAAAACACCCATGGCATGAAGAATCCCCCAGGGGCGGAAACTCGCCACACTGGGGGAAACAACTGTCTTACCCGGTAACAGTCAATCGGGGCCACGCCGCCAAGGCGAAAGGAAATAACTCCTTGGCAGCTATGAACTACTATAGCACACCTGTTCGACTGGGTTGAAAGGTTAGCGCAACTGCTCCCTGTGACGGCGACGCGGTAAATCATGCTCCGCAACCACATCACGAATACGTGCCTGGTAGCCACGAACACGCTGCCTAGCATCACGCGCCATAGCATCATCCAAGGCTGCGGCTTCCACACGCTTCCACTCACGTACTTTCCGCTCCAAGTAGCGCTGCTGCTGGGTTGCCTTATAGCCCTCATTGTCCGGGTCGTGCTTAATGTCGGGGAGTCCAGTGCCGGGAACATACGCAGACCACACGTGCCTGCAATTTATGTGACGCAGGCCATTGGCTTTGGCTTCATCCAGACTCGCTGTGACATGCACAATCGCATCCCCCTCACCCACACCACTGGGCATCACCACTGTGCCGGAATGCGCCCCTGAGATGCTAAGTATCTTCCCCTCATACGGCACACACATCGGAGCGGGATTCGCATGCGATGACACCCGGATAAGATCCAACCCGTTCTCCACCATCACACTGGTGTGACCCGCCATGAGTGCTTCATTCGTGGCCTGCCGAGTCGCCATCTCCGCATAAGTATCCAACTTCCAATTACGCCCGGCCTTATCCGTGAACGCGGTCAACCCTTCGGCTGCCATGTCTTTCGTGGCGGCTCGCCATGCTGACTGCACATCCTGCGAACCCGTCACAGTCCGGCTGGTGACGTTCTGGATAATCTTCCGCCACGCATCATCCGTACCCCTGAGTATCCCGCGATCAAGCTTCGACAAGTCCGCAGACACCTGGGCAGACAATGCCACCACCGCACTGTGTTCAATCGTGGAAGCAGCCGTCACCGCAGTAGTCGCCGTCAACCCCTCGACCTCTGCCAGGCCCTGCACCACGCCCATGGTGTGGGCATTCTCCACGGAACCCGCCACCAGATCGGGCAGCCGTGATGCGACCATTCCCGCTGCGGACTCCGCGTAACGCCTGAGTCGCTGCACCTCCATCAACTGTGCTTGCATCCAATTCGGGGCATCCGACAATCGGCGTGCTGACTCTGCGATCTTCCCCAAAAGGAACATCTCAGCCTGCCTGTACAAGGCCACAACAGGATCGGCGGCGAACTCCGCCTCATAAGGATCAAGCATCACAGCATCCTAACCATCCGGCCCACCCCGAATGAAAGTTACTCTTCATCCTTGTACTTCATCGTGATCGGACGTGCACCATCAATGAACTCAAGATCTGATAGTCCGGACATGGCCTTGATGGAATCATCCGTGACACCAGCACGGCGGGCATTACCAATCGCAGTGGTGGTCTTAGACAGATCATCCGGGCTTAGCCCTTCACCCTTGGGAGGGGCAACAGGATCAACGGTGGGTGCCAGCGGGTCAACATCCGGGATGCCGAACGGGTCGAAGTCCACACCCTTTTCCTTGAGGATGCGATCAATCTCGGCATCCTGTTTCGTGGATTCCCACTCGGGGTGAAGCATCCGTACCTTCGTGTCCGTGCTGATAGCAGTCGCCGCGTCAAGTGCTTGGATGGTCATCGCCGCGTCAAGTTCAGTCTCCTCCACGGGGTCTGAGAGTTCCACAGTCGGCAGGTGCTCCAACACTGCCTTGGTGTTGCCCAAGTCGCGGTCAATCTCCAACAGTGCAGCCGTCAAATGGGAGATACCATCAGCCCAATAACGCCCCTTCGCCTTAGTGGTTGACCTGGTGGCGCGTGACTTGGTTTTGATTTCCGTGGCGGTTTGGGCAACCCCAGCAGTATCCATACCCAAGGACATGGCGGAGTATCCAGCGCGGCGAAGGATCTTAATTGTCAGATCCTCCACAACTTTCAGGTGATCATCCACCCGGATCTCGAATTGCTTCGCCTCGATGAGGCTTTCACCGTTCGGTCCGCCGGCAACTTTGGTGAAGATCTCACGGTCCATGTCAAAGGATTGGCCCTTACCGGCACCGCGATCATCCAACAGTTGTTCGCTGGCGATGATGCGGGCGCGTCCAAGGCGAACATCCCGCATCAGACTGCTATAAGCCATGTTCAGCTTATCGAACAAGGGGAACAACTCGGGGGCGAGATCCGACTTCCCCAAATGAGACAGTTCACCCTCGTTGATGAACTCCACATTGGGCTTCGCATTCGGAATATATGCGGCTGCCAGCATCGTGCCGCCGGTGGGGATGAAACCACCATCCTGCACCTCGGATGCCAGCGGGGCAGTCAACGTGTGGGCTTCAAGGTCAACCTTCCGCCCAAGGTCATCAGCCTTTCCCTCCCAGAGAGTGTGTTCAATCCATCCGGGGGTGTAGTGCTCCATGTGCCGCCACACGGTCTTGTCATCCTCGGAGGGCAGGATGCGCCAGAACTTCACGCCGAAGAGTTCACCATAGTGCCATTCGGGGATCGCTTGGTTTGCTTGCACCCAATCAATCCACGGTTCAGGCTTCACAGTGGTGTTGAACACAACCCGCCCGTACACGCCACCCTGCGCAGCGCATAGTTCCGCAGCAACCAGCAGATTAGCGGCGAACTTCTGAGTGTTCACCAACGCATCAATCCGCGCCATCGCTTCGGGGTTATCCTCATCAGCGGATAGGCCAACAGTCGGCGGCGTATCAAACAGACTGGTGGCCGACAGGTGGCAAAGGTCCGCAGGCAACGGGACATGCAACTTGTCGGAGGACTCACCAACACCAGTAGGCTTGCCCATCCACATGCGGGCAACCGCCCCAACAATCCCGCCACGCATCTGATTAGGGTGCGGAGCAGGATACCCATAGCGTGACGATAGTTGGTTGACGTTGCCGGCCCACCACGCATGAGACTCCGCGATCTGAGCAAACGCCCGATCATAAGGCTTAGGCGGCCATGTGCTCATATCAATTCCTTAGGTATCTTGACCACGTATGCCTAGTGGAGAAAACGGCGTAGCGGAGTGCGTCACAATTGTGCACGGGAATCCCGTTGGCGAGATATTCATGATTGTCATCAACGGTCAAGTTATAGACCGGCGCGTTCCCTGCTTCGGAGATTCGCACCACACTTACGTCCACAGCATCGGGCCTTGCTGTACTTGTTGACTCGAAACTCTGTTCTGCAGAAGGCACACTCCCGGTCAACATCGTCAACCCCTGAATCTCGTCGCCATGCAGACTTGCACTTGTTTGAACAGAATCGTTCACTTCCATGCCGTGATTTAGTTTCAAAATTGCCCCCACACTGTTCACATGTGAGGTCTCGGTATTCCCGTTTCTCCCAAGATTCTTTCCCATGCTTAGAATGCCATTCAAGCCCCTCGGGAGATCCATGCCATTCGGCAGCAGCTGCACTGACCTTCCGTAAGTTCTCACTAGCTTTCTTGCGAAACTCAGGGTCGGACTTTCTTTCTGCAAAGTGCTGTCGCAAATGGGCGAGACGTTCAACAAGTTCAAGATTGCCGGGGGAGTTATTGTTGAAGTCATGGTCTTTATGGTGGACGTGATACCCGTCCGGGATGGCGGCACCCCCATTGTAGTGCTTCCAAACTTCCTGGTGGAGAGCTTGGATACCTCGCTGTGAGTCTGCGATTCCAGCCCGGTAATACCGGCGGTGGGCTTGCTGCTTTGCTTCTGGGTAACGTCGGAATTTAACCCCGTTGAAGGTGACTGTTTCAACGACCATTTCTTAATCTCATCTCCTGGCTGAAGTTCTCCAAGTGGAGTCCACCCCTTACCTTCGAGGAATACGGGGTGATTACCGGTTCCTCTTAGGATGGTTCCATCGCTAAATTCGACTACTTTAATCTTAGCGCTGTGGCTAGTCATGGCTGAGTCCAAGACCTTTCGGTACCCGTCTCGGGTCAGCACATTTTCCCCTATTGTTACTTCTGAGATGGGTTTATCGCCGCGATCAGTGTTGATGATTGTTTCCGCAGTGAAGCAGTAGTCATCATCGGTCTTGATGGGTTTCTCCTCACCACGCTCGGACGCTTTGTCATCCCACCGGTATCCGGGGATTTCTTCGATCAAACGTTCGCATGTGGATGATATGAGTAGATCCCCGTTGGCGAGTAGGGAAGCCACGGAACGGATACCATCGAGGACATCATTCTTTGCTGGTGCGAGTCCGTGGAAGTTATCGTCATAGAGTTGTAGTCGGAATGATTTGGCTGCTGGGTCAACGTAGATGTATTCAGGTTCGGGTTGCCCTGCGAGCCATCGTTTCAGGTCATCGGAGAGTTGCTTATCCGTGAGGCTGATGTTGCCGCCGTCTCGGAAGTTTGGTGCCCATTCGTCAATGACATACAGTTTCTCTGGCCCTGGTTTCCCGTTCTCGTCCAGTGGTCGGCCTAATCCGAGTAGCATTCCGGCGGTGGGGTGCGTCGTTCCATAGTCAATCCCGAGTGACAGGATGCGATCCATCTGCGGCAACTCGGATGGTTCGATAGTGTGCACATTCGTGTCAAAGAACTCATAGATCGCACCATCAGCCGCCACCCACTCACCAAGAATGAAACGGCGGTGCCACACGCCCGTGTACTCGCGGCGAAGGCTGGCCTTGTACTCCTCTGAGAGTGACGGGTTATCCTCCATCGTGAAATGCTTGTACAGCCAATCCGGTAGCTGCTCCGGCTCCGGGGTTGACTTCTTAAAATGGCGTGACCCGGGGATCTTTGACAGGTAATCCTTCATCAGCCAATGACCCGGCGTATCAGGGTTTGTCGTGGCGAACAGCTGTGCACCATCCACAGACAGGCGGGCTAACAGCTGCTTGAAGAACTGCACATGCACAACTGTCAGCTCATCCACGAATCCGATTGCGAGGGTCATTCCTCTGATTCTTGATTCAGACCCAGCATCATTCGCCCCGATAACGTGAACACGCTTCCCGAAGATCGTGGCATGCGCAGCGCCCTGCCGATAATGCACATGGGATCGGAGAAGCGTGAACTCATCATTCTGCTCAATCGGCTCAAACACATTCCGATAGATCGAGTCGCGGTTCTTTCCCACGATGATGATGCCGCCAACACCGTGATGGTCGGCAACTTTCCCCAGCATGAGGAAGATCCACGCAAAGGTTTTCCCCGAACGAACAGCCCCATCCCACAAGGTGACACGCCTATCAGAGGATGCCAGTGCAACCCGTTGGGTGGGGGAGAATCCGCCCCTAGTCGCTTTCGTCAATGCCATCACCGGCGGACTCGATGGTCTTTGCGAGGAAGTCACCCAGGATCTTCACCGCATCGGCCTGCCCATTATCCACCTGAACATCAAAGAGACCATTGAGCCTTGAGCGCAGATCAACTGCCCGCATCACTGAGTTACTGGCATTGTGATCCCCCCGCATGACCTTTGGGTAAAGGCCACGAATCACATCATCGAGACGAGACAGTTCCAGATCACGCAACTCTTCGGCAGGCTCCCGAGTCAGCTCCTCTAGACCCTTCTTCACCAGGTCTCGCGCCCCCGAATGATCCGCGTATCCGAGGTGCTTGGCGATCTCCGGGTATGTCATTCCACTTTTGCGGAGCTTCAATGCTTTTTGCATCTTCTCCCGGTATTCGACTTCTTCGCCCCTGCCGATTGGGCCGTTTCCCCATGCCATTTACTAACCTCCTGGGTTGCGAACTTTCAGGGTGTCAGCGTATGAATTTATGCAGTTGGCAGGATATTTGGGACTGTCCTATATGGGATTACCTAGGCTTCTCCGACTGTGTATCCGCGTCCGATTAGTTCGGTTTTGAGTCGGGTCATATCTGCTTTGGATTCGAGTTCGATGAGCAGTCCGAAAGATGTCACAGGCTCCGGTTCCGGCTCCGGTTCTTCCCCAATGGAATCCATGGCATCCAACAAAGCATCCACTTCATCGCGGGTGAAACCAGTACCATCCAAATCCGGCCAATCCGTGAGTAGCTTGAGCAATTCCTCCGTGTCATACGTAGAAGCATCATTAGACCGGTTGTCCACCAACACGATGCGGCGGGCTTCATCGGGGTCCACATCCACCCAATGCACATCAATCTCAGCCCACCCAAGACGCTGCGCAGCCATGAGTGTGTGATTGCCCGCGATTACCACACCGGCCATCTCCGGGGCTTTGCCACCGTTGGCCGCCACGATTGGCTTGTACTGACCATTCACTTTCAGGGATTCTGCGATGAGGTCAACATCACCCCGCCTAGCGTTCCCGGGATAAAACTTCAACTGTGCAATAGGAGTCATCATGCCAAGTAGTGTGCACCCCATTGGGGTTGGCAGAAACAAGAAAACCCCCACCCAAAAGGGTAGGGGCTTCGCTATCCGATAATCGTGAGGTAGGCGATGAGTAGCATGATGCATGCCCCGCTGACCCCGGCCGACTCCCACTCAGTCATGGTTCTTCTCCTAGCACCTCTGCGAGCATGCGTGCTGCTTGTTCAAGTCCGTCCATGATTCCTTCTTCGAGGTCTTCGCAGTTGCGCATCATCGCGCAGTCATCTTCTAGTGACTCTCGCTCAGCTTTGATCTTGTCGAGAACATCTCCTGTCGCCGCAATTGTGCGGGCGGCTTCGTAGGGTTCCCACTGATCATGCAACGCACCCGGATGGACCAGCTCACGGGCACGGGACAAGCTCATACGCTGCTCACTCATGGTTCCCCCATCCGATTGCGGCTCCGATCATGGAGGGCCCGATGATGAGCATGCAGACGGAGAGGAATGCCAACCATCTTGTGGGCCTTCGCTCAAGACTGACTGCAATCGCTACGAAAAGTCCGGTCAGGGTGACTCCGATTCCTCCGCCGGCGAGGATTCCGATCATCGCTTCATGTGGCATCTGTGATCACTCCGGTGACGTGCCGACGAACCAGGCGGGCTACGGGCTTCCCGTCATCTCTGGTGGCTCTTTCGTTTATCTCATGGCAGCTTTCTCGCGCATGCTCAAGGCTCTTGTGCCATTTCAGGCCATGAATGATGAGTCCATAATCTTCAACTTCCACGCCCCATTCCGCCTTCATCCCGGCGATGGTGCGGTAGGCCCGTGATGCTGGCTGGTCGTGGTATCCGGGCACATCGTCTGCCATGTCTGCCCATTGCTGCGCTTCCTCCGGGGTCATTGAGCTAGTCATCGTAGGCTCCTCTTGGTGTAGTCGTGGTAGACGTGCCATACCAGAGCGCCTGCCCTGGTGCTGCCGATGTAGTCCATCGGGATATGCGGCAAGCCATGCCCCGTTCCGAACACCCGCAAAACCTGGTCTTCCATGGGACTGTCGGGGTAGACCTCTGCCCACAGGGTGAGGTGCCCGTACTCTTCGGATTCCACCATGCTCAGAAACTTCACGGGGCCGGGCATCTGCAGGGTCACAACGTCGCTGACCTGGAATGTGTACTTCCAAATAGCCTTACGATCACTCATGGCTTCATGTCCTCCAGGTCGTTTCTTTCGAGCTTTGCGCCCCTGCGTTCGAGCTGTTGTGTCAGGTCATGCCCGGTCGCTTCCCAGAAGATGACCTCGGCTTCAACGGCGACCTGCTGCAACCGCTGGATCTGCTCGGCCTGCTGCTCAATCGTCAGGCGGAAAGCATTAATCACGACACCCTGAGAAACCACGGTTTGGGCATATTCAGCGGCGATACGATCCTCACCCGTCCAGTCACTCATGGCCTCCAGTTCGGACAGTCGCTCCTGCGCTTGTTCGGCGGTGATTAGCTTCTCGGTCATTTTTTGTCCTTCGGGTTGAGAATGGTGGTGAGTCGGTTCTCCGCTTCCGCATACGCATTCGATGCGGGGTCACTGTTACTTTGTTCAGCAAGCAGTTGCATGTCGTGCCGGACTTCTTCCAGCTCCCTCCGCAGCCTGACCACCTCGGCCACTGATTCCGGGGCGGCGGCGAGCAGTGCCTTGTCCGCGTCACTCACATGGAGTTCCAATTCGCAGGCCTGTCGGCACCCACACCCGCCGTCATGATCCGCGTCGAGAACATCCACCTGGAACTCATAATCGCCAGTAGAGCTGGGGATGGTTCCGTACAGGGTGGGGACACGGTGGCTGTCCCACTTCCATGGGCCTTCGGTAGCGCCTTCCAGGAGTGCTTCCCACTGCTCGGTGGTGCGGCTCATTGTTGTGCCTTTCGGTAGTGCATGGCGAGGAGCGTGCGGGCGATGGGTTCCAGCTCCTCCGGGAGAATATTGAATTGGACGTAGTCACTGTCCAGCCAGACATTCCCGCTGGGGTGTCGGCTTATGAGGGTGCCGTACTTCCCCTCGATAAAGGCCACGTCTTCCACCTTCGGCAGTTCCACGGTGATTGTGCGGGACTGTCTCATCGCAAAGGTGTGAGCCTCAGGGAGGGTGGGGAAGATCTTGGCGCTGTCACCAGAAGGGGACCGCACAATCCACTCTGGGGTGAACATCTTATTACCCCACGTATCTTCCGTTAGTTGCTCTACTCTCCATCGTCCTGCGGTCATGCTTCCTCCTCCGTTGTGTTGAACGCATCAATGAGGTCCGAGAGCTTCACACTCTTTCTCCCCTGGTCATGGAGGTAGAGAACTTGGTCCAGTACTCGCATGGCACCGGCGGCAGCTGACTTTCCCTGCATATATGCCTCACGGACCTCTTCGACGTTCTGGGACCGCCAAGCCAGTTTCATGACCCGCTGCTCTAATTCCCGATTCCAGATGTACGCATAGCGGCCTTCCAGCGTCTCTCGGTCCACGTCTTGCAGAAGCTCATGTGGCCCATCGATTGTGCTGTGCTTTTCGTACATCTCGATCTCACTGCCAGTGAGCTTGTTTACCTGCATGTCGATGTGCTCTTGCGCGGGATCGAATACCCCTCGGAATATCTTCATGCTTCCTCCAGTGCTTTCCGGGCTTCCCTGACGGCATCCCCGGTGGCGATAACTGCGAGGGGGAAAATCCCGGTGGGGTCAATCTGGTAATCGTTGACCCAGTCGGCCCGCTGCATGACCGCCGGGCCGGAGAAGGATGCCTCGGAGCTGGTGATTAGCGTGTCGGGATCGAGTGCTTCCAGTTCCGTGATGGTGCGGATGATCTGCGGGTGGCTCATGCTTCTGGCTCCCAGATGACGGTGGCTTCCCCAAGGTTTGCCAGGTATGCACTGGTTTCGTTGTAGATGCCGGAGGTTGAGAACCAGCTTTCAGGCCCCTTCTTCTCGATCACCGTGTTTCCCCAGTGAGACACGGTCTCGATTGCTGCTTCCCGGTAGTCCTCTTCGGTGGTGAGCACTCGTTTCGGCTGCTCGGGCACCAGGCGACGAATGAGGGTAACTTCAGCGGCGTCAAACAAGAAGCCACAGTCATCGTTGTCGGCTGACCATTCGCAGCCTGCTTCGGAGAAGTTGCGCACCGCTCGGTACTGTTCGCCGAGCACCTCAATCAGCCACGCTTCACCGGGGAGCGGGTCTTTCGACATGTTTACTGGATCGTCATGTTCGGTGGATGTGTCGATTTTCGGGGCAATAATCGACACGTCAGACTCCGGTGCGGGCCACACCATGCGGGGCAAATCAGGCAACGGGGTGATGCGGTCGCTTCCGGAAGATGAAACACCACCAGAAAGCCCACTCGGCTTCATGTAGTAAATGTACGTGCTGCCGGGATGGGTGATGATGACCCTGCCGTGCTCAACATGATCCGCCTGCATCCACTGGGTCTCGGCCCGCTCTTCGGGGGTCATGTCTGCCAAGGTGCGCGGCCTAGGGGCAGGCAGGAGGGCTTCCAGCCTTGCCGCGCCCCAGTGCAGGGCGTCCACGAAACCTATGTTGTGGTCAATATTGCTGGCGATATTGGGCAGAAGGTTGTTCCGGCGATTCGCTTCGCGCCATAGCTCGTCGATCACCTCCCGTACTTTGTCTGCGTCGATGATGTGCGCGGGGAGGTCCATGATGTAGCGGGCTGCTGCAAGTTCGTTGCCGGTGGCGAAAATGTCTCTGGTGATTGTTCTCTTGGCCCATTCATGAACCTTGTGCATCTTCGGGTCGGTGCTCATTTCCGGTTCTCCTTGTGGTTGATGGGGCTGATGTCGAAGGCTTCGTCGGGTAGTCCGCAGACGCATTCCCAGGCTTGGCAGCAGTCCCATGGGGTGCTGGTGCCGTCGATGTGGGTCACAGCGCCACCACAGCAATCAAAGCGAGGAGGATGCCGGCAAAGCAGAGTTTGAATCGCATCGACGCGGGCGGCGTAGCAGTCGGGATGTGATTCGATTGTTGTTGCATTGGTTGTTCCTTCGGGTCCAATTGGCGGATTGGTGTGCGCGTTATCTGAGTGTGCGCGCCCCACTCGTAAAGTCATGGCCCCGCAATGTGCGGGCAGGGTTGTTGACTCATGTGATTGTTCCTTTCACTACACAGGGATTCTTGGCGGTGAATCCCTGCTTGTGTACTCACAATCTAGCATGGTTGCACTTTGCATGTCCAACGATTGTGCTTTTGCCCTGCCCGCTATGGGGGTTTTAGGTGTCCCGCGATGTGGTCAACGGGGTGATTTCGTACCGGTTGCCACGCTTGGTGACTAAAACTTCCCCGTAGGTGTGGAGATCGTGGGTAATGCTGGTGCCCATATTTGTGAACACTCGGGACATCTCCCTTTCGCCTTCTAACCAGAACCATCGCCAGATAACCACGAGAGTGGCCGTGCTTACGACAATCTCCCAAGCATTCGCCCATGTGGTGTCAACAGTCCACATCACGATGGATGCCACGAGGAGTACGGCAAATCCAACCAGGAATGCTTTATCAATTCTGCCTAGCGGGGTGGTCATTCGCCGCCAAGTGCCACGCATCCTCACCACGCCCAATCACCATCCTCGGTAGCTTCGGCAGTGCCGATAACATAGGAGCTGCCAGACCCGGAAAAGAAATCGTGATTCTCATTTGAAGACGGGTCGAGACTAGTCATCACACCATTGTTGAAACGGCAGTCATCGACGGGGAACAAGCCTTCATAGCCGAGGTTCATGAGCGCCTTGTTTGCGTTGTAGCGGAGGAATGCTTTCACATCCTCGGTCCACCCAATATCGTCGTATACATGTTCGGTGTACTGGGCTTCGTTCTCGTAGAGATCCATGAGGAGGTCCACGGTGTCTTCGTGGAGCTGGTCTCGCTCCTCCTGGGGGAGGTTTTCGATGCCGCGCTGGTACTTGTAGCCGATGTAGTATCCGTGGACCGCTTCGTCTCGGATGATCAGGCGGATGATGTCAGCGGTGTTGGTCAGCTTGGAATGTGAAGCAAACCTTAAAGCGAGGTAAAATCCACTGTAGAAAAGGAAGGATTCTAGGGCCACGGAAGCGATCTTGTGGCGAAGGGGATCGTCCCCCCGGTAGAACTCCATGATTCGTCGGGCCTTGTACTGGATGTGTTCATTTTCCCGCGACCATCGGAATGCCTCGTTGATCTGATCTGTGGATGCGAGGGTCATGAAAATGTTGGAATAGGACTTCGCGTGGACGCAGTTACCGGAAATGACGGGGGACTCACCATTTCGGGTGACGAGAAATGTCGTGGGAACCTGGACGCAGTACACCATCTGTGGTTCTACTTGAGTCACGCTCATTGACTGGGCGTTAACGGTGTCTTTGTTCCATGTGATGTTGGTGACGTAGGAATCCATGAACGTCTCTGAACGGTCATCGTGGCGCACGGTTGTGCGACTCCGATATCCAGCGAGGGCAGTGGCGGCGACAACGAAGTCACTATCTTCGTGGCTGGTGGTGTAGAACGTGACTCCATTGTCACCCTTGAGGGTGTGCCCATCCCACACGCCGATCTCGCGAACGAAGTCACGGCACCAGGTGGATGACTTATAGGTGAGGTTCCACCAATTGTCCATCCGCTTGGTTCGGCCATCCTGAATGTAATCGAGCGGCACGTCAAGGTAGAAAGATCTCTGACTGCCTTGCATGGTGGTTTCGCGGACTCTCCACCCGATGGAATTGGCGAGGTTTAGGAACCTCTCGATCTTCCGGGGCTTTGAGAATCCAAATCGAGCGGGGATGGTGCCAACCTTTTCCCCGGTGTATCGCTCTCCTGAGAAGCTGCCGTCGGCGTTGATGCAGACCAGCATTCGGTCGATGTCACTCATGCCGTCACCTTCGGCGGCGGGGGCTGCGGAGCGGAATCGGCGGTGCTGACTGTTGAGGTTGACGTTTACGAGGTCCCGGGCTTCGTAGACGGCTGGTGCCCATTCCTGGCAGGCGTTGTTCTTCTTGATCTTTTCTTCAAGGTAAACGCGATGGCCGCCTGAAACGATCTGTCGGGCGTTCCCGTTGTTGCTGACAATTTCGTATACTTCGTCTGAGAAGTGTGGGGGGACAATTCTTGGGCGTGAAAATGATGTGGTGTTGGTGTCGGGATCGAATTGCGCTACAAGGTCGCCGTCAGTGACGGTTTCGATGGTCTTCCATCCGTCTTGGGTGAGGAGTTCCGTTCCAGCTGCGAAAGCTTCCATGAAGGCGATGTTGGTGTAGACGGCTTCTTCATGGGGTGTGAGTGAGTCTTTGATCATGCCGACTGCCCCGACTGTGCCCTGCATGGTGTCAAGCATGGTCAGCCCTGTGAACACGCGCATGGTGGCGGTCTGTTCAGCTTCGCTCATCTGCGCCCATCCTGGCATGTCGTTGGATACGGGTACTTTTTCGGGCACCCAGAAGTTGGAGATGAGGCGGTTCCAGATGTCGATGTCCATCTGGTCGGGGATTTCGTTCCAGTTGATGGAATCTACGATGTCGCCGTCTTGGTATTTGGCGGGGGTTACTGCGTGTTGCATGTGGTTCCTTCTGATTGTTGGTGCCGTGTGCCTTGCCAGGTGTGGCGGTGTCCTCCGTTGCGCTTGGCACCGCGTGATGTGCCGCCGCCGACTCGTTGGATGAGTCCTTGGCGGGACCAGGAGATGAATAATCCGCCGTAGGCGTTGGGGGTGGGTGGTTCACCTGCCCCGTCGAGGAGTTCACGCAGATCGTCTGCACTGAACACATCACCACTCTTGGCGAGGTGTTTCATGGCTTCCTCGGCAGCGGTGTGCCAGGTGTGCTGCGCCGCGATACTCGCATAGTAGGCAGCTTCGGCGGGGTGGATGCCGATGTCTTCGAACTCGAACAGGGGTTGATCAATCCAGCTCATGCCGCCACCCCTGATGGGATTCGTTGCGAGCACATATCGCAGAGTCCACGACGGTGCAAAGCGTTATCTTCCGCTACGGGGTACTGGCATCCCCAGCATCGTGCGGGGATGCTGGGCACTGGGCGGATTGCCCGACTGTGGTGCTCGGGGCACATGTACATGTGCGAGTCCGGGTCTCGGGGTGTTTCGCATCCCATGTGGGCGCATTCACCGGGGGAGAGTGGTGCGGAGAACTTTCGGAGGATGGCCGCTTCGATGCGTGGTGATCGTGTTGGCCGGTCGGGGCGCATGAGAAAGTTTTGTTTATCTCGGTAGCGTTTGACTTGTGTTCGGAAGTCTCCGAGGTGCCATTCTGATGCGCTGGATACTCCTCGGCGGCGGATGTGTCCGCGTTCGCGCCATTTGTTCCATGTGGTGGGGGGGATGTTGTAGGCGGCGGCGGCGATGCGGGGTTTGATCCAGGTGTTGTCTGGCATGTCTTGCACGGGTTGCAAGGTGTTGTTCCTTTCGTAGCCTTGGCGGTGGCTATTTGGTGCCGGTGTGGCCGAATCCTCCGGTGCCACGGTCTGTGGTGGTGAGTGCGTCTACTTCGGTGAATGAGACTTCGAGGGAGCGCTGTATGAGGAGTTGTGCGATTCGGTCGCCGCGTTCGATGTTGATCGGGGTGTCGCCGTGGTTGATGAGGACTGCGATGATTTCCCCGCGATAGTCCGTGTCAATCAGCCCGACACTGTTTGCGAGGGTGATGCCGTACTTCTTGCCCCATCCGCTGCGGGATAGGAGTGTGGCGTGCGTGTCCTGGGGGAGTTCCACGGCAACTCCGGTTCGCACTGCGTGCCGCTGCCCGGGGTCGAGGATCACGTCATAGTTGGCGCGGAGGTCCCATGCGGATGATCCGTCGGTGGCGCGGGTGGGGGCGTAGCCACGGTCAATGGTGGTGAATTTGACGGGAGCGCCCTCCATGTCGAGGGCCGCGTCAATGGCAATGTTGTAGATCCATTCACGGATACGCTGAATCATTTGGCGCTCACCATTTCAATGGCGTTCTGGATGTCTCCTACACGGAGATCACTCCACCGGTATGCGGGTTCGTCTTCGCCTTCTCGCCAGACTTCGACGTAGGGGAGCGCCCTGCGTCCTTCGGATTCCATGAGTGACCGAACATCATCATGGTCATCAATCTGCCGCTGTTCCACAGCAACGCCACCAGATTCGAGCTTCCTCGCAGTGACGCGGCACTTCGAGCATCCGGGCCGGGTGTACACAATCGCGCTAAGCATCGAGGTTCACCCACTTGCCGGCAGCGTTCTTGAACCAGTCGGTTCCATTCGTGTCGGTGAAGGCCACCATGTCTTTCAAGGGGTCAGTGGCTTCCCCGTGGTCATCGTTGCCAACATAGGGGTCCAGCTCTTCACCGGCGTACACGGGGTGGATATCCTGATTGGTGTTTTCAAAGTGTGGTGCGAGGGCTTCGGCAATGAGTTCCGCCTGCTCGCGTCGATCTGCGCGCTTCCCAACCACGCTGATGGCGGTGCCGACAATGATGTATCCGGCGCAGAGTGCCCATGAGTTTGCGAAAGCAAGTTGAACACGTTGCTTAAATTGCTTCGGGGTTAACATTATGGTTGTTCCTTTTCTGTGAGTGTTTGAACGAGATCAATCATCTGGTCGAGGGTCATGACCACTCGCCAGTCGCCGGGGTTTCCTTGGCCTCGTGCCTTGTGAACAATGGCCCCACCAAGGACTTGCTTGGCGGACTCCCGGCGGCAGTTGGTGACTTGTGATGCGAGTTGTGCCCACCATGTTTTCCATACGGGTGTGGCAACGTCTTTGACTTGGAGGACGATTCGCCCGGCGGGTGTTTCAGCGATCACATCTCCGAGATCGTCATTAAAACCTGCGCGGGTTCTGAAAGATTCGGGCCACGCCTTTTGGACATGGTCCCTTACGCTACGTTCGGCTCGGTCGCCTTTTTGTTTGTTTCGGTTTGCCATTCTTCACCACCTACTTGGTGTCTCTTGTAGCAGAGGGTGCATAGGCCCCTCGCGGTGTGAATCACAACCCCATCGGGGATGGGGGAACCGTCCCGGCTTCTTCTTGCCATCGGCTCGGCACACCCGGCACATGTCTCGGGTGGCTGGTATCGGGGTTTCATGTCCCGATATTCAGGGATCGGAATGCCCGCAATGAGGGAGAGGGCCACTCCGGTGAGTTCGTCACCTTCGCAGACCACCCCGGCTTGGATGACACCGGATGCGGGCCATACCCATGAGCCGTCTAATGATGTTCCGGCGGTGAGGGCATCGGCTGCGCATTGCTTGATGATGGGGCAGCCGTGGCACATTGAGATCGCCTGAGGGGTTGTTTCAGGTGTGGGGTTTATATGCCAGTCAGTGTGGCGGCAGGGTGCTTTTACCATCGGGTTACACTCTATCACCTGCGGTTGTGTACTTTGAAAGTACACTGTTACGCCTAGCGTGCCATGTTTGCGAACCTCGAATAGTGCAGCTGGTGGGCGATCTTCACATCCCCGATGGGCCCGCCACGGTGCTTCGCCAGGATGATGTCAGCTTCGCCGGCACGGGGATGGTCCCGGTCTTGACTGTCTGGCCGGTGTATAAGCATGACTATGTCGGCATCCTGCTCCAAGCTGCCTGACTCGCGAAGGTCGGCCAGTTGGGGGCGCTTATCCTCCCGAGATTCTGGCCCTCGGTTGAGCTGGCTGATGGCAATCACGGGCACGTCTAGTTCTTTCGCCATCAACTTGAGTTGTCGTGAGAAGTCAGACACTTCTTGTTGTCGGGATTCGACACGCTGCCCGGATGACATGAGCTGTAGGTAGTCCACCACGATCATGTCTAGCCCGGATCGTTGTTTGAGTTGCCGTGCTTTTGCCCTGATGGTGATCATTGTGAGGTTGGATGAGTCATCAATGAAGATGGGTGCGGACTCTAGTTGTTTGGCTTTGGCCCCGAGTTTTGCCCAGTCTTCGTCTCGGAGTTTCCCGGATGAGATGTCGCCTAGTTTGATGCTGGTTTCTGCGGAGAGTAGGCGTTTCACGATCTCTGATTTGGACATTTCCAACGAGAACACCACGGATGTTTTTCCGTGCTTGACGCTTGCATTCCGCATAAAGTCCAGCGCAATGGTGGACTTTCCCACACCGGGGCGGGCGGCCACGATAATCATCTGACCGCCCTTTAGCCCGTTGGTGTATTCATCGAGGTCATGAAACCCGGTGGGGATTCCTGCCCCGTCTTCCCCTGATGCGATGTCATCTATTTCATTGAGCGTCGGCCCGAGGAGATCCGTGATGGATTCCATGTCTGATTGTTCGGTGCGGGTGAGGCTGCTTGTGGCTGATTGCGCCATTTCGACAACCTCTGCTGCGCCCATGTCGTGCGAGGTGGCTGCTTGTTGGATGCGCACTCCGGCTTCGAGGGCTTTGCGGAGGGTGGCTTTTTCCACGACGATCTCTGCGTAGCGTGCCGCGTTCGACGCGGTGGGCACCATGCTGATGAGGTCTAGCAGGTACCCGGCCCCGCCGACCATGCCGATGTCGCCGGTTTTGGTGAGCCGGGTTGCGAGGAGTACCGCATCAATCTCCGTGCCATCACTAAACATGTCCATGATGGCTTGGAAGATTGCTTGGTGTTTCGGGGCGTAGAAGTCACCCGTCTTGACGATGTTTACTGCGTCAATGATTGCCGATGTTTTGAGGATCATCGCCCCGAGGACTGATTGCTCGGCTACCTCATCATGCGGCAGGTCTGCCATGGTTTTGTCACTCCTTGAGATGATCCCGGATCGTTTCGGGCCGCACCCGGTAGGAGTTCGCCAGGTGTTCCACCACCGTGCTGAGTGAGCTGCCGAATCCGAGGAAGAATTCCACTTCTTCTAGGATTGCTTCCCGCCCTGGGGTGGGGCGTGATGCGTAGTATGCTTTGGCGATTTCATCAGCACGGTAGATGTATCTTTTGCCGTCTCGTTGGCGGTTGACTTTCCTTTTGTGTGACCATCCGGTGAGGGTGCTGCGGTGGATTCCCCACCGGGCGATTACTTCATCTGCTGTCAGCCATTCAATCTTCGATGGTGCAGTCATGCCGCCGCCTTCATTTCATGCTCCGCGAGCATCTCGATATACATTCCGAGGTCTTCATTGCTGGCGGGAGTATCTGTCATGGGATTGGTTAACCACAAGCGGAGACTGTCGGGGACTCCGTCGATAGTGAAATCCGGCTCCTGCATCCCCATAGCCAGGGCACGCAGTCCGATCTGGAACTGCACCATCCTCTGACCCCACTCTTTACCATCCGGGTCGGGTATCCCCAGCTCCCGGCGTGCATCAAGGATCTGCTGCCCGAAGCTCTCAGCCTCCGTAGCGATGATCTTGCGCTCCTCTTTGATGAGCTTGCTGGTGGCCTTGTGGTCCTTCATCATTTCGTTGATCTGATCTACTGACTCTTGTTGTGTCATGCTGTTTTTCGGTTCCTTTCTCGGTGGCACTGGGAGCAGTAGGCTTTCCGTCCTTGCGCCCCGTTGCTTTTCCACTTCCGGTGAATGTTCTGGGCATGTCCTTGTGGGCATTCCTTCACTTGCTCATGCCGTCGTGATCGGCGGGAGACTGGTGGTGGGGTTTCCCAGTCGAACCACGCCGCGAGGGCTGCTTGGCGGGCTTCTTTCACCCTGGCGGACATGGTGGCGAGAGTTCTGCCGACTGCTTCGGCATGCTCCGTGAGGGACTCAAATGACGCTGCCCCGAGGAGGTCTTCCTGATGCCGGTCGCCTAGCGCGTCGAACACCTGGTGTACGGCAATCCGGTCCAGCCCGAAGTTTGCGAACGCTGGCCTATGGGGTTCCCAGTAGGCGGCGAAACGCGCCCCGGTGCCACCACTAGACTTTCGGGCACCGTTCTGCCCAAGACGGTCCTGGTGCTCCCTACTGATCGCGGTCTGCCCCAATCGGAGCAACTCCCACACGGTGGTGTCAGGGTTCTCGGCCAGGGCCATGCTGATTGCTGATGTGGCGGTGTCCCTGCGGTCAGGCTCCGAGGTCCCCTGATAGAAGGCCCGTGAGGCTGCGATCTTCCCCATAGTGTGCAGGTGCTCTAGCGTGCCGTCCCAATACTCATCTTCATGTTCTTCCACCTCGATCTCGGCGGGCAGGAAATCCGACACCGCACCCGAGGTCACCCAGCCGGGGTTACGCCGCGTTCTTGACATCACTCATCACTGCCCTGGGGTGGGCTGATTGGTAGATGGACACCATTTTCTTCATCGCGACATGCACATACTGCTCAGTGGTCGCGAGGGACTCATGACCCAAAAATTCCCTCACCACTGTGATGTCTGCGCCGCCATCGACCATGTGGGTTGCGCACGAATGCCGAAGCGCATGCGGGCTAAGTGCCCTCAGCCCAGCCTTATCGCATGCCTCAGCCAGGGCGCGACCGGCAGCGCGAGCACCCATCCGCTCGCCCTTCGCCCCAAGGAACAAGGCCGTCTCATCTGGGACGGCGGGGTTACGCAGGCCCATCATCATCACCAAGGGAAACAGTTGATTCGGGCCAATCGGTAGCACCCGCTGCTTGTTTCCCTTCCCGGTGACCTTGATCTTCATAGTCACCGCGTCCACGTCATCTAGGTCCATCGAGCACGCCTCAGCCACCCGCAACCCGGCACCATAGACCAGTTCGAAAAGTGCCCAATCTCGGACCGCGATCTCATCCGGGATGGCGGTCTTCTTGAGACTGTCGAAAAGCTGGGCGGTCTCCTTCTCGGAGAAATGCTCAGCCACTTTCTTCGGGAGTTTCGGCAGCATCAGCCGGTGCATGTCCCCGCCATCAGACCAGCCCTGATCTCGGGCATGCTGCGCGAACGACTGCGCGGCACTGACCATCCGGGCGCGGGTTGCGGGCGCGAGATGCTGAGCCTCAGCGAGAGCGCCACGCACATGGTTCAGGGTGAACTGCTCCACGTCGGAGATGGTTGCCGACAGTCTGCCCATGTCTGAGCCATAGCCCCGGACTGTTGCAGGCGACCATCCTCGAACAAGCTCGGCATGGTCTAGCCACTTGGCGATAGCATCTGAGATGTTCATGCTTTGTTGGGGCGCGGTCATGCCATCACTCCGATTGCGTGGTGGGCCATGTCTTCGGGGATGTCGATGATGACATCCCACGCCCCGCGATCCTGCAATGATGTGAGCTTTTTGCGGAGGTTGTCGAGGGTTTCCCCGTCCGCCCAATCATTAATGTCCTGCATGACTTCACGGGTGATCATGCCCCAACGATCATTGGCATGCCCGGTGGTGACTTCTGTGTGTTCCATCCATGTGATGGTCCAGTTGCCGCCGGGTTCGGTGATTTCCACGGCAATTATGTGTTCGCACTGGTGTGCGAATTCTTTGATGAGATTATCTTCGCTGAGCATTGGTTGTTCCTCCTTGGGCCGCATTGGCGTGCGGCTTTTAGACGTATGCGAGTTTCTGGACGTTACCTTTGGTGAAGTTTCCGCATTTCTGGCACACGCCCGTTTTGTTGTAGAGCGAGATGTAGCCTTGGCAGTTGTAGCAGCGGGTGGGGCGGCGGGCTTTCGTCTTGGCTGCTTTCGCCTGGTGGTCTCGGCACATCGAGAGTTCGGAGTTATCGTCTCGTGGTTGTTCGCAGCCGATCCGGGCGCACTCATGGTCTTCCAGGGGTGTGGCGAATAGTCGCATGATGTCTGGGGTGGTGAGTTTCATGCTCATAGCGAGACCCCTGCAAAGACGATGATGGTGTAGATGCCCAGTGCTGCGATGAGGGCTGCCCCGAGGTCACGCCACGGGGTGTCCGTCTCCATGGTTGGGGTGTATACGCCGATGGTTTCCGCAATGTCAGTCATACAAACACCGGACTCTTTTGCTTAGATGCGTACCGCGCACCGCATGGAAGGCATAGCCCTGTGGCGGATTCACTGCCGATATATTGCTGGCATTCATGGCATCGGTATGGCCGCCGGTTGTGCTTGATTCCGTCTGCCATGTCTTGATGGTGCCCACACATGAATAGGCGAGAGTCATCATTTCGGGACTCTTCGCACCCCACATACGCACACTGGCCGGGGGTCAGGGGTTGTTGAAACTCCGCGATGATCGTCTCATCCATGGAGTGGTGCAGATCCTGATCGGCGGTCATGACACAACCTCCACCATGTCGTTGTGGTCGTAGGTGCGACCGCCCATGGTTTCGGCGTATTCGATGATGGTCATGCTGCCGAGTGTCTGCACTCGGCTGATGGTGCGGACCGCGCCACGGTGTTCGGGTGCTTTGACCTTGATGCCGGGTTTGAGGTCGCAAGCTTTTAGTTGTAGGTCAAACAGGGTGCTCATGCTGTCACCTGCTTGGATTCAGTTGTGTGGCAGTCTTTGCAGAGTGCCCAAGTGTCTTGCGGGAGGATTGTGGTTGTTTGTCCGCAGTCGTCGCAGTATGTGGTGAGGGGCCATGTGTGGTGGCCCTGTTGTTGTTGCTGAAACATTGGTTGTCCCTTTCAAATGGATGCCCGTTGGCGGTCGGGCAAAGAATGTGTGTGCGTGTAAGATGCGCACCCCCTATGAAACTGTTTCCTGATTACTTAGTGTCAGTAAGTTTCAGGTTTATTAGCCGGTTATTATTCTTGTCCCCGTCAATATGAGTGACATGCTGACCATCCGGGATGGGTCCGTTAAAGGCTTCCCATACAATGTCGGCAAGCTTTGGGGTGTGCATCTTGCCGTTTTCGTCTACGAGTGGAGCGAGAACATCTCCGAATTCGTCTAGGAACGGCAGGACTTCAATTCCATCTTCGGGATCGTTGTGGCTCATGGTTTCCCTTTTCACATCTGCCCGAATCCGGTGGGCTGGTTTCCGAAGCCCATCTGCGGCTGCTGACCAAACCCCTGCTGTGGGGCGGGCTGGCCGAAGCCCTGCTGCTGGTTGCCGAAGCCGCCCTGCTGCTGCGCTGCCTGCTGCGGGTTATAGCCCCCCTGCTGGCCCTGCGGCTGCTGGCCGAAACCACCCTGCTGCGGCTGAGACTGCTGACCCGGCTTAGACACCTGAGCCACCTGGAAGTTCAGTGACGGACCAACCTCATCCGCAATCATGTCGAACGAGATCTCCTCACCGGTGTCCTTTGCCCAGATCTTCGGAATCAGGTTGCCAGTCACATTGACCTGCTGGCCCTTGCCGAGACTGTTGACAATGTTCTCGGCCTTCTTGCCAAACGCGGTGACTGAAACCCAGACGGTCGGGCCGTCGATGTATTCGCCGGTCTTGTCCTTGTAGCGCTCAGACCATGCGACACTGAAAAAGGTGCGGGCCTTGCCGTCGTTGGTTTGCTTGAGTTCGGGTGCCTTGCCGATGTTGCCGGTGATGGTCGTGTAAGCCATTAGATGTTCTCCTTGGTGTTGTATTTGACTCCGGTGTCCGGGTCTTCAAAGTCGTAATCCCACTCGCTTGCCTGGTCCGGGGATGGTTCCACGGCCATGACTTTCATCGTCGGGCGGCATCCGCCACCATTGGCGGTGATTTCCTCCGCGATGCGCTTAGCTGTAGTCAGCTCTTCGGTGGTGAATCTCATGAGAACTTTCGTCACGTCATCACAACTAGGAACGCTGACTAAATACCAGTCACTCACTTGCTCTCCTCGATGATTCGTGCGAGCCAGGACGCGGGGATCCGCTCCCACAGCTCAGGGTCAACCTCGAAATTCTCCGCATACGGGTTATCGTCCGGGTTTTCAGAGACCGACAAGAACGGGTAGAACCCTTCCTTCGTCGTGCAGACCAGTTCGCTGTGCCACATACTGCCGTCGCCGGCAGGGCGGATGATCGTTCCCCGGTATCCGGTGAAGTCACGGTGCAGGTGCGGTGCTTCCGGTGACTTATTGATCTCTTCCATCCTGAGTTCAAGGGCTTTCCCTGCCTTGGTGCGCCGATTCGGGACGAAACACTCAGCTGATGGGTGTCCTGACTTTCGGCGCAAAGCCTTGTCGGGATTGTCTAGGTCGTTCGGGGTGAAGCCGGCGTACCAGAAGGCCCCCCATCCACCGTTCATCCAAACTTTGGTGGGGTCACAATCCAGCTCGATTGCCAGGGCTTTTATTGCTTCCTTCTGGACGAACCACTTTTCTTGGTACTGGTCGCGCATGGGCAAGGTCTTTTCCGTGCCGACCCACCAGGCCCCGGGGATCTTGCCGGTGATTTCACCGACCTGCTGCTGGATGGTCTCAAAATCACGGGTTGGGGTGATAGTCATTGTTGATTCTTCTCCTGGTTGGCGTGGTATCGGCGGTCTGCTTTGACTGCGGCGAGAATCGCGAGGGCTAGCCCCTCCGCCTGATCGGTGTCCATGATTCGAGGGGCGCTGAATCCGATACGGCCAGGTGCCCATGCATAGGAGTGAGCGTTCCCCATTTCCGAAATGTCCTTGTTGCTGTGGATCACGTATTCGAATCCTGCGGACCATTCCCCACTGCCGAATGGGGGAACGTTGTCACGGGGCAGGTCCGGGGCGAGTAGTCCGGCGGCGGCAAGAGTGCCAAGCACGGCTTCGGCTTCGTTGCTGTTCGGGCGGATCACCCAGTGGTCATCGAGGTAGACACCCTGATTTAGGACCTCTGCTGCTTGTTGTTGGATGTTGTTGCTGTTCATTGTGGTTGTCCTATCGTCCGGTTGCGGTGAGAACCATGTCGATGAACCAGTGATCCTCGGCAATCCCGTAGGCGTTCCACTGGGAGATGTAGTCGCCGTGGACGATGAGGGAGATAAGTGCGTCAAGCATTGGTGTTCCTTTCAGATGGTCCCCGTTGGCGCGGGGATATTGTCATGTCACTTCCATTGCGGAAGTTGTGCCCGGCAGGGGAGTCGAACCCCTGCTGTGACCGTCCGGGCTACCTATTGTTGTTGCAGATCCGCATGGCAGCGGAGACGGTATTGTTGCGGCCACACCCCAGTGGATGTGCCTGGTTGTTGCAGGTTTGGCCGCCCTGCGTGCGGAGTGAAACTTGTCATGAGATTTCCTTTTCATACGAGTGCATGTGGCTATGCACAGTGCCGCACCCCGGTATCGATCCGGGTGCCCTCCGCGTATGAGACGGATGCTCTACCAGTGAGCTAGTGCGGCTTTGTTCGCCTTGTTCTATCCCGGCACGTTTCCCTCCCCTGCAATAGGGGGTCTGGGTCATGGCACGATGGTCATCGCGCTCGCCATATCTTCACCGGGCGGCTGATTTGATTGTCAAACAACATAAGGTTCTTCACGATTAGGGCTGTGTCGGCCAACGCCTGCCCCCGGAATCGAACCGGGGAGAAACCATTCAGACTATTCGGGTTGTATCAGGCCCGTCCTGCCGCGTGTATCAGGATGCGCGGCCCCCAACCAGCCGATCAGGCTGCGAGGGTCAGAGCGTTCACGTCATGCTCGATGACCTGGGCAATGATCCCCGGAACCAGATCAGGGGCAATATGCGAAGCCATCATCAGACCAGTCAAACCATCGTTGCCGGTGCGGTACACATTCACGCTCACACCGTGATCCTCGTAACTGTCCTGCGCCGCAAGGGTGATCAGAAACTTCACACCATCGCGGTAGGAGTAGATGTCCACACTGTGAACTTTCCCCCAATCACCGGACTTCCGGCTGGCGATCTTCCCATCCCAATCGGGGGAGATATTGCGGGCAATCTGGGTGATCTTCTCTTGAAGATTCATCATGTTCCTTTCAATCGCTAGGCCTTGGCGGTGGCCCCTTGCGGTCTGGAATAAGTATGGCAGAACCACCATAAGAATGTCAACTGCAAGTACACAATTGACACGAAACCACAGGTGGTAGGTCTAACTGGTGTGCACTTCACGATTCCGGTACCTAGCCATCACCTTGTCCCGCATCGCCCGATCCGACGCAGACTCCGGGGCAGCCGGCAACGCCTTGAGTGGTGGTTGTTGATCACGACGAATCGTGCGAATCCTCTGGGTGATGTGCCCTGGCATCAGCCAATCCGTGGACTCGGAGAAGTGACGGCGCATCCCCTCCACCGCATAATCCATCGTCCACTTCTGGCGGGTCGCGGCATCATGCCAAGCGGTGACCGTCTCCGCAGTGATGGTGCGGTTATCCACAGCCTGGATCTGGGCAAGGAAGAGAGTTACTTCTTCTCGGGTCATCATTTAGCGGATCTCCATTTCGATCATCGACTGTGGGGTGGGCTGAAACTGGGCCTGTACGCCCGCCTGCGGGGCGGAACCGAAGTTCATGGGCACCAGTCCCGTTCGATGCGCTTCAACGATCCTGGGGTCAGGATTTTCGAGGAGCATGAGAGTTTCCAACATCCGGCGCTCCGAAGCATTCGCCTTCTTGAAACCAGCAGGGACAGAAGAAGACTGCGGAGACCCGTTGCGGGGGGCGGACCATTTGGCGGCGCGGCGAATCCAGTTCCGATAAGTGGCATCCCAACTAGCGCGACGTTCATCCTTGCTCCACCAGTGATCCCGGAAGGAAAGAAGCTCAGAAGACTGATCCACCATCGGGCACTCTTCTGCCATCGCCTGAATCACTTCCTGAGACGGCATCCAATCCTGGGGAAGTGGAAGTGCAGACTTCTTCCTTGAATCAGGTGTGTGAGATCCATCGGGGGAATCCCCTCTCTCCAATGGGAGGTTCAAGGGAGGTTCAAGGGAGGTTTGTAGCTCATAGCTGTGAGCTACCGTGGCTTCATATTTGAGCTGTCGTTCATCGCTATTTGAGCGGTCGCTCATTTTGAGCTGTCGTTCATTTGTGGGGGCTTCATCACCCTCATTTGGGTCTTTTCGGACAGCTTTCTCATTGAGGTTCCACACAACAGGGCGGCGATCTTTACGGAATCCCAGAACTTCGGGGATGCCCTGATTTCCACGGCGAATGACATCTCGCTTTTCAAGGTCGCTCAGAACCCGTTTAACGGTGGCGACGGAAACCTGGGCTTCTTTGGCTAATGTCGCGTGTGATGGGAAGGATGCTTCGAACGCGGGGTATTCGCCGCCTGCGCGCTCTGCGAGGGCGATGAGGATGATTGCTGCGTTCCCTTTGGCGGGGGCTTTTCGGAGTGCCCAGCCGACTGCTTCAAAGCTCATGATTGGTTCCTTTCGTAGTGTTCGTGGCGGGTGGTGACACCCTGGCGGACTGCCCTAGGCAGATGTCCGATGTGCCAATAGGTGGGGTTGTTTGGATTCCTGTATGCGGTCATCCGGGTGCCGCCGATCTGGCGGATGGCTTTCCTCGCTGCGGATCGGCTGGAGTAGTTGCGTTTTCCTGTGACGGGATCTGTGCCCGCCCAACGTTGACTTCCCATGACGGTTTCCCTTTTTGGTGCGGAAAGTAGAGGGGCCACCAGTGGTGTGATGGTGGCCCCTCGGGGTGGTTGGCGGGTGGGTTAGGAGACGATCTCCGCGTTGAGGACTTCCTGCACGGTGTCTGGGCTCATGGCGGGGGAGGGCTGGGGTTCAGGCTGTGTGGTGTTGGTCTGCTGCTGTGCGAGCTGCTGCATGTCCATGCCCCACTGGTTGATTTCCTGGGCGAGTTCCTGGTGGCCTTCTGTGATTGCCTGGTTCATGAGTGCGAGAGCCAGATCCATATCGCCGGTTTCCTTGGCTGCTTCAAAGTCGCCACGAAGATCAGCGTCCCCTTGCTGGGACTCCTGCGGGGCGGGCTGTGCGACCTGCTGTGGCTGCTGCTGGATGTGGGCCATGAGTCGGCTTGCCTGGTCCTGTGGCTGCTGCGGCACGCTGGGCACTGGCGGGGCGGGCTGATCCTGCCGAGTGGCTGTCATCTTCTGCGGCAGCGGATTCCCCTCCGCATCCACATCGGCCCCCAGTTCCTCAGGGGTGTAGATATTGCCGGCCATGACATCCTGTGCGCCCATGCGAACCACCTTGGAGATGGCGCGGGCGAGTCGCATTGACGGGCCGTACTTCTTCCAGTTGTCCTTGTTCTCCAACTTCGCAGCCTTCGCGTCTGCCATGCTGAATGTGGCTTCAAAGGTGAAGTCGGGATCGTCATGGCGGATCAGGTGGGCGTGCGCGGTGTCGCCGTCATCCCAGACACGGAGCTTATGCCCCGCTTTGCGTACCATCGCGGCCATAAGGTCTGATGATGCGGACGGCTTGCCCTCGATAACGTGGATGGAGGTCAAGGCGTGGATTCGGCTGATCCCCAGACTGTCCGCGTATTCGGCGGCGAACATCAGGTTGGCGGGCTTGCCCCGGTACTGCTTCGGCAGCATGTCACCCATGGCCATGTTCTGTGACCAGTTGACCATCTCAGTGAGTGAGTCCTGGGTGCGTGCGATTTCGGTAGACATTGGTTGTTCCTCTCAATCGGCCTTGGCGGTGGCCGCTAGTTACTGGTGAGTGATCCTAGAATTCAGTGCGGGAAATAGCATTGAGGTGATAGGAGAGCGCTTCGAGGAGATCCTGCGCTTCGGATGCTTTCAGGCTCACAGTTGATGGCCCTCCACCATAAATTCCCAAGTGACCACTGCTCACGGTCATCTCGACTTCTCTTCCATCAGTGGGGGAAGTCAGGTCAGAGACAACCCTGATGGATGGCCGGAAATCTCCACCTCCCATAGGGAGCTTGATGGTCGTTTCCGTTTTGTGGTTGGTGTTCATGCTGCTGTCTCCTGGTCTTTCTGTGCTGCCTGGTGGATGTCTGCGGCGGTCAAATCACCCTGCGGAGGATAAAGCGACACACCCTTCTTAGTGGGCTGACGGCGGGCAACAAGAAGTTCCCCCACCTTCGCAACACGCGCATTCCCCATGTCACGGAGAATCATGGCCTTAGCCTGCTCCACGTCGAGTTTCGCCTGGTTCTCGCGGTTACGGGCATCATGGAACGCAATCGCACGATCAAGGCTGACCTGCCACTCCAACTCGCGTTCAATCTCCGGGTGGAGCTTGGCGAACGCGGCGGCTTCCCCGAGGGTGGCAGACGGCTCGGGGCATGCATCACCATCCGCAAGGGATAGCCAGAACTGGTGAGCTTTCCGCTCAAGCATCTTTGCAAACTCAGGGTTGTAGTGGATGACATATTCGTCCCACTGATCTACCCATGGTCCATGCTTCACCAGTCGCGCTTCGCGGGCCATGAGGCCTCCGAAATATTGCGTCATGTGAAGCTGCCACTGAACCTGGGCGGTGTAAACCCAAGGGATGTTATCCGTTCCCGGCTTTCCCCAAAGGCGAGGGTCGTTGGGGTCAGAGACAATTTCTCCGTCTTTGACTTTCTGTTTCGGGCGCGCCACGGACTTGGCTTCAACCAAGATGTGTTTCCCGTCGATCTTCGCCACGCTGTCTGGGTTCGCTGCCGCCCATGGGAGATCCGGGCGGGTGATAGTGGTTTCCCCGGACACCCATTCAAACTCCGGGCGCATCCGCTCAAAGAACCATTCCAAGATGGACTGTTCCTGATTGTGGCCACGGAGCATCGCATCATTGACATCCTGCGGCGGAATATCACCCCGCATACGGAGCCACAACTGGGCAGGGGACTCCCAATCTGAAAGGCCGAAAATCACCGGAATCTTCGATGCAGTCATCGTCCGCAAATGTTCAGGTGTACCCGGCACCAACACGGGTGATACACTCATATCTTGCATTTGGTTGTTCCTTTCAGCACCCCTTGGGGTGCCCTCCATTGCCGGCCCCTGCACGCAAATTCTTGGCGGAATGTGCAGGGGATTCGTTATTTAATCCTCAGGTAGCGTCTCGGCCCACCTGACTAAATCATCATGCCGAAACCGGATACCAGAGCGGCGAAAACGCACCGCAGCAAGCCTGCCAGCTCGCCGCTCCTCATCAAGCGCAGTCGTACCAATCGACAAGGCATAAGCCGCCGATTCCCGGTCGTACAGGATCTTCGGAACAGCAGTCTCAGGCAAAGCAGGTTGCGGCTTCGTCACTAGTAATCCTTTCGGTTCGGCAAGTACAACGTTACACACCAAAAGTGCACAAGACAAGCTGGTTGGGTAAGTGCAAATTGTGCAAGGTACCATCGACATCATGACGAAAAAGGAACCTCAGTGGAAAGCCGGACAGCTACTAGTTGAAGCCCGCGAGCGTAACGGCATGCGGCAGGCCGACGTAGCCAAAACAGCCGGAGTATCCAGATCCACAGTGATCAACGCCGAAAGTGGCACCCGATACAAGGACGGCGAAAAGGTGTCATGGGCAGTCCCCGCAAGCACCCTCGCAAAGATCGCGGTCGTGTCTGGGGCGGATGTGAAAGATGTCCTCACGGCGGCGGGATACGATTCGAACACACTTGCGATTATCGAACGCCAGGGTATTATCGATGTCTCAGACCTGAGCAATGATGACGTTTGGATAGTAACCGCGCTCGTAAGAGCCATACGAGAGGCCCGTGCCCGTGGAGAAAAAACTGATTGATCTGGTAATTAGCCCCCAATCGGGCAGCATTGAACCCCACCCATCCCTCGATATGGAGGATGGAAAACAGGCGGTGCGGGATTGGATGGAATGGCCAGGAGTGCCCCCATCGAAACCCCGCACCGCCCTTATCGTTTTCGAACAAGGTGGCGACGTGCGAACAACGCTATTCCAGTTCCCGTGACAGTGTGTCCAAAGCGGCCCGCTTCGTAGCCTGATCGACGTGCATATAGCCACGGGTGGATGTGATCGTGGAGTGCCCCACGATCTGCCTAATGATCTCTGGGTCAACTCCCATGTCCAGCATCAGGGACACCATCGTGTGACGTGCCCCGTGGAGTTTCACGTGCCCCACACCGGCATCTTTGAGGAGCTGCTTCCACCGGTTTGTGTCGCTGCGCCGGCCAACGGGGGAGCCGTCTGGGTTTGTCCACACTAGACCTGCCGGGTTTTCCACCCATGTTTCCCGGTGGTGAAACACCAACGCGACTTTCAGGGCGTGCGGGATCGGGATGATTCGAACGCTGTCTCTGGTTTTCGGGGATCGCCACACCCGGTTCTGCTGGATCTGCACAATGTCATCCGGGCCGGTATCGAAATCAATGATCAGGTCAGGGCAGTGTGATGCTGCGACGCGGCCACACGGCCAGCGGTCGTACTTTCGCTGCCCGCAGCCATGAGTGCAGGGCATGACATCTAGCTGCCGGTCGATGCGGATCGTGCCCTCCATAAGGTTCACTCGATCCCAGGTCAACCCGAGTAGTTCGCCCTGGCGAGCGCCGGTCAGAAGTGCTGCGATCCAGCGGGTGGCCATTGGATCGTCACTGTTCGCCGCGTGCTGAATCACGGCTTTCGCTTCGACCGCCGACAATGATTTAGCGATCTGCATTTTCGCCACGGGGCGGTCCATCTGGTCGCATGGATTAGTGGCGATAATCCCCTCACGGACAGCATCCTTAAGGGCTCGGGAGAGTAGGGCGTGGACCTGCTGGGTTGTTCGCCCAGACAATCCCTTCTCCCTAATATCTGTGTGCATCCCTCGGATGTCGCGAGGAGTCAGCTCATTGAGCTTGCGCCCGCCAATGCTGGGGACAATATGATTCGCAGTGAAACCCCGATAGTTTGCCATCGTCCGGTGGTTACGCTTCTCAGGGGCAATCTCCTCAAGCCACTCGTCCATCCACTGCGCGACAGTGGGCTTTCGTCCTGGCCGCCATTCGCCATTAACCATCTCCTTGAGACGTTCCTGACTCTTGCGGATGCACTCGTTCTTCGACCTGGAAGAGACCTTCGTGCGGTTCGGTTTCCCGTTGGGTTTGTAGCCGTCTGTGAGTTCGATGATGTGCAGGCCGCGTGTCGCATCAAAGTAGGGGCCAACCATAGTGACTGTCATGGGGGTGGGGTCACGTCCTATATCAGGTGGGGTAAAAAGTGGGGTTATAGCACGGCACAGAGTGTGACAATGTGTAATTGGTGTACTCAGATTTGGTGCATATCGTGCCGTACGGGTGTACATTGTACACTTTACCTCAGCCTTCCAAGCTG
>NZ_JBQPQY010000015.1:0-59061 GCF_052266655.1 Corynebacterium sp. A21 | reverse complement strand
GACAGCCTCTTTTTGTCGGTCACCGAGTATCTTCTTCGCCATGATTCCAGTCTGCCGCAGCACGCCACGGATATGGGTTCAACCAACAGGGCCAGAGGGAAGACGTACGTAGGAGGTCGGCTGAGGGACGAGGTGAGACACGATCGGTGTGCTCGGGAACCCACACGTGATGGTCCGCGGTCTCCCTCAAGCTGGAGATAACCTCTAGAATTACTTGGATTGTATCACTCAGGTGATACAATCCAAGTAATGATAATGAGTTTTTGTATCTGACGCGGATAGTGCGGACGGCCGGGAAGGTGCTATGCGGGAGTCACGGGTGTTGGAAGAGCTGGAGATGTTCGGCTCCTCGCAGTGGGGCCTGGTCACCGCAGCACAGGCGCACAGCCTGGGCATTGAGCGGTTGTGGCTTTCTCGGATGAATGGCCGGGGGATGCTGCAACGGATCCGTCACGGGGTATATGCCCTACCGTCGGCCAAATATGACCGTTTACAGGACCTTCGTGCGGCATGGCTGGCTACGGATGCTTCTGTGGCTGCGGAAGATCGCCTCAGGTCAGACGATCCGGTGGTCGTCTCCCATGTCTCTGCGGCCGGGGTTCACCAGTTGGGGGATCTGCTCGCGGCCCGCCATGAGTTTTCCTCACCGGCTCGCCGGCAGACCACGCAGAAAGATCTCCGGTTCCACCGTTGTGCGGTGCCTGCCCGCGATATCACCTGGATGGAGGGACTCCCAGTGACCTCTATTGCCCGGACAGTCGGGGATCTGGCCGCCAACGCGACAGATTTTGATCACCTGGCCACTGTGGTGCGTGATGCGGTGGAAGATCATCACGTTTCTACCGATGAGCTAGCGGAACGGTTGTTTCCCCGCATCGATGACTATGGTGCTGCCAACAGCCGGGAACTGGTCCACTCACTTCTGGGCCATGCCGGCTATGCCCCGGCTAAAGACCCCACGGTCACCAAGGCGTGGGAGTTCCTTACCCAGCAGCTGCACGCCGACCTGGTGAACCCCGATGTTGACCACTTTCTCCAGCAGTCCACCGGCGCTATGGCCAAGGGCGATCTTCCGTCTCCGGCACGCGCTACAGATCTCAAGAAAGAAGAAGACCGTACTGACCATGACACGTGACGTAGGCGAGAACCAGAATCGGCAGACTCTCCAACGTCTGCGCAAAATCCTATCGACCAAGATCACCACCGTCGCCCGGGGCAAAGGAGTGGACCCGCAGCTGGTGCGCAAACAGTATGTCTTCGCCTTATTCTTCAAGCGCCTCTTTCACGGTGATACGGCTGACTGGATGCTGTTGGGTGGAAACGCCCTGTTGATTCGTGCCGGTGGTGGGCGCTTCACCCGGGATATCGACCTGGCTCGGGATACCACCTGGGAGGATCCCGCTCCGGTGAGAGAAGAACTCCAGGCACTGGTCAATGCGGGTATGTCGTCTGATCCGTTCCGTTTCGAGTTGGGGGATATCGACGCACACTCTGATCCCGACAGCTTTGGATACGGCTCAAAAACCGCGAAGATCACCGTGACAGTCTGGCTCGGTAACCGGATCTTTGACACCTTCATCATCGACATCACCAATCGCCGCCATGACCACGGGCCTGTCGATATGCTCCCACTATCTCCGGTGATTGAGCATGAAACCCTGGCTGACTTGCCCGACATTCCGGTGGTGGCGGTGGAAAATCACCTGGCCGATAAGATCTGCGCGATGTATGAGCTCCACGGACGGAACAAAGATGAACCCTCCACCCGGTACCGCGATCTGGCCGACCTCGTTCGTTTAATCAGCTCGTCTCGGATTGATGCCGCGCGGCTGAGAGAAGTCTTAGACCATGAGCAGCAGCGACGCGGTATTGTCCTGCCGCAGCAACTTCAGGCCCCGTCCCCGAGGTGGGTGGAGAATTTCCCCAGGGCAGCGAAAGACTTCGCTGAATACCCCGTGGCCTACCACCCGCTGGAGGTCTCCGTGGATGTCGCCGGCCGCTGCCTGGACCCGATACTGGCAGGAGCCATCATGACAGGACAATGGGACCCTATCTCTTACTCATGGCAGATATCTTCTTCATGACAGCACCCCAAGATGACACTGACACGAGGTCTACACTGCCCTGCAGGAGATAAACGGTGGGGCGAATGTGAACGACCTTCCGATCCCCTTGACCATGACGCATGATGCTGTCGGCAGCCCATAGCCGAATTAAAGACGCCGGACACTATCACTCAAATTGTGATGATAGGCAGCCACCCGAACCGATTTTTCTCGAAAACGGTTACGAGCTCTTCCTGCTCCATAATCAGATCAATGTCATCAAGGCCTCGAGAAGGCGCCAGCACAAGAAGCCAAGGCTGAGGGAGTCTGCGTTGATGGTGCATTCTCTTAGGTCGACGTTAACCTCAATGCCGGGCGAAGTCTCCACAGCTTCCCAGAACTGCTCGATCTCCCCCCCTTGCTCACCTGTGCCGTGAGTAACCCAGCTTTCCGGCGTTCTGGCAGAAAATATCTGCGAAGCGGGGGCTAATCACTACCAGGAAGCCATAATCCAGCAACGCCCACACAGCCGGTTCCTGGGAGGATCCAGTACCGAAGTCGGTTCCGACGAGCAATACTTTGCAGAGGCGTAACGGTCGTCCTTGAGCACGAATTCTAGATCCCTACGCCAGGCTGCAAATAATCCGTCCTCGACCCCTGTGCCGACCCCGACAACTGCGGAATAGGGCTGAATCGGTATGGTCTGCCCCTATAGCGCCACAGAAGGATATTCCTTACCGGTCCAGTTTTCGAGCCGAAGTGCCCATTCTCGCTGGTAAGACAGTGGTCCCTTCTCGTTGATCCAGTCGTCCTCGAAGAGTCCGATAAACAGGGTCAGATACAGGAAGAAGTGGGCTCCATATTCGAAGAGCCACTCATAGTCATAAGTCTCTAGGGCGTGGCGTTCTTCCTCGGTGAAGGAGAGCCAGCTGGTCTTCTCGGTAGCGTTGAGCCATGGGCCTACCTCCCGTTCCCAGGCAGTGATGGTCGCAACGGGATCTTCTTTGTACCGGGCCACCCACTCAGGATCGCGGTCTACTGTGTAGAGGAATTTGTTGACGTAGTACTTGCTCATGCCGAGGCTCCTTCCTTGACGGCGTAAACCGGGCCGAGGCTGGCGCCGGAGGATTCAGCAGCTCGTTCGGTAGCTGTGGTCAGCTGGTCGTTCTTGGTCGGATGCCAGGTCATGAACATCTCCCGGGTGTGGTAAAGGTCCAGTTGATCGACATAGTCAGCCTGCTCCCCTCCAGCGATGCCCATCATGAGGATGAGATCCATGAAGCCATGGGTGGCGTTGCCGGCAGCAGCCATCGACTTGTGGGTGACGTTGTCGAGGATCGCGTCGATGTTTCCGGTGGACAGCCATTCGATGGCTTTCGCATCAAACTCCGGGTCCGGGCCGTGGTCGCCGAACATCCGGGGACCTCCCAGTTCCAGGGACAGGTGCCCGGTGCCGATGGCGGCAACCTTTTTGTCGGAGGGGTACTGGTCAATGATCTTGCGAATAGCTCTGCCGAGATCCCAGAAACGTTTCGGTGACGGTAGAGGCGGGGCGAAGATATTCGTGTAGATCGGCACGATCGGGAGGTCGGCTTCTGGTCGGACGGTGATGATGGGGCAGATAATCGAGTGATCAATTTTCAGCTCGTGGCTAAAAGAAAAGTCGAATCCCGCGTCGAGCAGACTTTCGTGGAGGTAGTTGGACAGATCTACGTCCCCGTCAAGGAGATACTTGGGGATACCGAACTCGCGTTCCTCGTTGTAGAAGGTGGCGTCGTACTGTTCTTGCTTGCCGATCAGGAAGGTGGGGTAGTTGTCCAGGAAGAACTGGTGAAAGTGGTCGGCACCCACCATCACCAGAACATCAGGCTCGGCAGCGGTCAGCGTCTCACGGTAGGCCTCCACCTTGCGCTGCCACTCGTCGGCCTGCGGCATCCGGTTCTCGGAGTTGTCGGTGGTTGCCTTGAGGTAAAAGGGATGATGCGTACTGGCCAGTACGGCCGTCAGATCAGCCATCTCGGTAATCCTTATCTTCTCAGTTATTTTCTATTTTCATGGGGGTCGACGTAGACCGCATTGCGATCCACGGTCATGTAGATGTCGTGGGCAATGGGGTTACGCTTTTCTTCAGCGATCTGGCCCAGCAGGCCGGCAGCACGCGCCAATAGCGCAAATCCACGTAGGAGGTCAGTGGGCAGTCCCAAGTCAGCCAAGGCAGCCCCACACACTCCAGCCCCGTTGAGCGGTAGGCGTCGTCCAAGCACTGTCTGGCTCATCCGGCCGATCGCCTCGAACAGGCGAAGATGCGGACCACGCAGTCCTTCCTCTTCGGCAATACCGATAAGTACGGGGGTGCGGGGATCTCCGTCCTTGTGGTTGGGATGGCCGAGGCCCGGAACATATTTTCCGGCCGCGCGTTGAGTGCGGAGCGCCTCCTGTGCCATAAGGTCCCACTCCTCGTCTGTTTCCGGCAGGGCGCCCTTATGATGGGCGAGGACTGCGGCCAGGAACTGGCCGCAGTCCTCGGTAACTCCCAGGAATCGGGAACCACCACCGAGCAGCCCGGCAGCCAGGGCTCCCTGAAGCGAATCAGGGGCGCTGAGGTAAGTAACGCGGGCAGCGATCGCGGTGGGGGTGAAACCATGATCTGCCAAGGCCACGAGAACGGACTCAAACACCCGCAGTTCTCCGGGGGTGGGACGGCGCATGGCTACCAACCAGTAGGCCAATTCCCCGAAGGTGACCTTGCCCATCAGATCCTGCGCCAGATCCTGGCCCAGTAACCGGATCTCAGTGGCCGAAGACGTGCCTAATGACGTGGGAAACTGAAGGTTATTATCGCTGTTGGATGTCATCTACGTAGTCTCCAGAGATACAAGGGTGCTGGTGTTGGTGTCTAGGTCTCTGAGCCATGCTCGGACTAGGTCGGTATGCTCGCCCAGTTCCGGTGGGGCCAGGTCGTAACGCGGAGGGGTCTGAGAGAAGGTGATGGGGTTGCGCACCACGGGTATGGAACGTTCTCCCTGGCCTGCGGTGACCACCGGCTCTAGGCCGAGTTTGGTGGCGTACTCTATGCCCTCGCCGATGGAGTTAATCGGGCCGTTGGGAACTCCGACTTCGTTGAGCTTTTCGAACCAGTGCTCAGCTGAGGCCGTCTTCAGACGATCAACTAATAATGGACGAAGGAGCTCTCGGTTAGTGGTCCGGTCGCTGTTTTCCATAAATCGAGGATCATCGGCAACATCGGGTATGCCGAGAACCCCGCACAGCTTTCGGAACTGAGCGTTGTTGCCAGCGGTGACGATGAGGTCATTGTCGGCGGTGGGCAGAGGTTCATAGGGGAACAGGCTGGGGTGGGCGTTTCCCATCCGGTGCGGCACTACTCCGCCTGCAACATAGGCGGCAGTCTGGTTAACCAGCCCACTCATTGCGGAGGCCATCAAGCTGGTCTCGATGTGTTGCCCGACCCCAGTAGTATCCCGGTGGCGTAGGGCGGCCAGGATGCCGATGGTGGAATGTAGCCCTGCCATGACGTCAAAAACGCTGATACCTGCCCGATAGGGGGAGCCGTCCGGATCCCCGGTCAGGCTCATTAATCCGGACATGGCCTGAACAATGAGGTCATAGCCCGGTAGGGACGCACCGTCAGCGGAGCCAAATCCGCTAATTGAGCAGTAGATGACCTGTGGATTTTCCGCCACGACGGTGCCGTAATCCAGACCAAAACGAGCCAGACCTCCAGGCTTGAAGTTTTCGATGACTACGTCAGCCCGTCGAGCCAGTGCCTGGGCATCAGCCCGGTCCACCTCGTCCTTGAAGTTCAGCACCACCGACTTCTTGTTCCGGTTAATCGAGGTGTAGTAGGTCGAGACCCCGTCTGGGCGCATCGGCGGCACCCAACTGCGTGTGTCGTCCCCCTGGGGGCTTTCCACTTTGATCACCTCGGCACCCATATCCGCCAGCAGCATTGTGGCATAGGGGCCGGCCAGAACTCGGGAGAAATCAGCAACTACCACGCCTTCAAGTGGCCTGGGAGGTCCGGAATTAGTTGGTTCAGAGAAACTACTCACAGGATTCCTTTCTGCCGGGACAGCCCGAAGTTCACAGACTGTCCGCAGTGCGGACAATTGTCCGATATAGTGTGTCTCTAGCATGCGGGTAAAACTGGGATGTGTCAAGCGTCACTGCCAAAAGAAATTAGGAGCACCATGAAAGAGCAAAATCGCGGAACCGATTTCATCGAATCGCTAGCGCGGGGGCTGTCGGTGGTGCGGAGCTTTTCCGCCGAACAGCCTGAAATGAGCCTCACCCAAGTGGCGCAGGCAGTAGACCTAACACGCCCCACGGCGCGTCGCATCCTGCTGACGCTGCAGGAGCTGGGATATGTCCACATGCACGACCGCGTATTCTCGCTCACCCCGAAGGTGTTGGAGCTGGGTATGGCCTACGTTGGCTCACTGGGGCTGTGGGACCTCGCCTGCCCGCACCTGGAGTGGCTGGTGGGGCAGACCAGGGAATCGTCGTCCATGGCACAGCTGGACGGGTCGGACATCGTATATGTTGCCCGGGTGGCTGTTCCGAAGATCATTGCACTGCGCGTAAATATCGGCACTCGCTTTCCGGCCATGCGCACCTCCCAGGGTCGAGTATTGCTGGCCGACCTGCCCCCCGAAAAAGCTCTCGAAATATTAAGCGAACCTTCACGCTCCGGCCTTCCCGAAGAGCCGGCCCTCGACGATGTCCAGGTCCTGGAGATTCTGGATCAGGTCCGCCAGCAGGGGTGGTCCCTGGTTGACGAGGAGCTCGCACCTGGGGTGCGATCGGTGTCGGTGGGTGTCGCCGATGCCGAGGGGGCGGTGCGGGCCTCCATGAACGTCACCGTGCATGCCCAGGAAACCAGTATCGATACGCTACTCAACGAGCACCTGCCACTCCTGCGGGAAGCAGCGGCACGGACAAGTGCCGACTGGGGGCGCTGGCAGTCCCGACCAGCGAAAACGGTCAAGTGACATTCCAGGACAGGACCAGGTGCTGAAGTGATGGCCCTGCCAGGAGGCCCCTGCCCCTCACGGGGCCCTGCGGCTACCAATCGCCCGGGACGATCCCGGCCACCCGAGCCCACGCGCCGGAAACATGGACATCGCGCCCCGGGCTCCATCTTGCCTGCTCGGGGGAAGGTATGGGCCCCGGGAGGGCTACTTAAAGAAGTCCCCTTTCGGCCGGTCGGAAGTAACTGACCCCCTCAGGGCGGCCATGAATGGCCAAACGTATCGACGCCCCTGCCCCCTGGCGGGGATGGCAGAACGCTTCCGCAGTGACCCTTGACACATGACGGGCGCTGTGTGATGATCGTTTCACATAAACGTACAGGTGTCCGCATGGCGGACATTCCGGTAAGGGTTCGATCCGGACCGCCACAAAGATCACAGAAAGAAACGACATGGCTTCTTTAACCCCGCATCCCCCGCCACGCACGGATTTTGACGTGGCCATTATCGGATACGGCCCCACCGGGCGTCTGCTGGCACTAAAATTGGGCTTACGTGGACACCGGGTGGCCATCGTCGAGCGCCAAGAAAAGACGTACCCACTACCACGCGCAGTGCACTTCGACGATGAAATCGCTCGACTATTCCAGTCCGTGGGAGCTGGACCAGACAAAATGCCGCATGCAGTAAAGGCCTACGACAACTTCTACGAATGGCGCAACGCTGCCCACGAAACGATCCTGAAGCTCGATTGGAGCGTGCCGGGGCCGTCCGGGTGGAATGTCAGCTATTTTTTCCATCAGCCAGCCATGGAGGATCACCTCGACAGGCAGGTCCAGGACCTAGACTCCATCACCATGCTGCGAGGATGGGAGGCGCTGAGTCATGAAGAATCCGAATCGGGCGTCCAACTGCGGATCAGCAATGCGGCGGGTGAGCACCGTGAGCTGCACGCGCGATATCTGATCGGAGCAGACGGGGCTAACAGCAAAGTCCGCGACTGGATCGGCACGACCATGACCGACCTGGGTTACTTCCATGACTGGCTGGTGGTGGATCTGATGCCCACACAACCGCTGGATATCCACCCGTCGGCTTCTCAGTTCTGCAACCCAGCAAGACCCACGACGGTTGTTCCCGCCGGCCCCGGACGGCAGCGTTTCGAGTTCATGCGCCTCGAGCACGAAACAAAGGAAGAGCTCAATACGGATGACAAGGTCTGGGAGCTGCTGGCACCCTGGGGCGTGACCCCGGAAAACGCTACGGTGGAACGCCACGTCATCTACACTTTCCAGGCTCGCTGGTGTGATAAGTGGCGCTCCGGCCGGCTTCTGCTCGCGGGCGATTCCGCACATCTGATGCCGCCTTTCCAGGGACAGGGTATGTGCTCAGGCCTCCGAGACGCGGTGAACCTTGAATGGAAGCTCGACTTGGTCCTGCGCAATCAGGCTGGCACCGAGCTCCTTGACACCTACGGCACTGAACGAGCCGAACATGTCCGCCACTTCATTGAACGATCCATGCAGCTGGGCGAGGTCATCTGCCTCACCGAACCAGAAGCAGTCACAAAGCGTGATACCGCGATGCTCACCGACATCGCCGCGGGAACCACCATGACACCCCGCCCCCTTCCGCGCCTAGGGGATGGAATACATATCCACGATGCAGCCGGTGGAACCCTGTTCATTCAGGCACAGGTGCAGACTCAAGAGGGAGAATTACTATTCGATGATGTTTTTGGCCCCTCCGGCGTACTGTTACTCGCCGACGCGGCCGCCGGAACCAGCCTAAATGAGGACACTAGACGCAGTCTTACCTCTCGAGGTTTCCAGATCATCACTCTGGGGACTGAACTCCAAGATTCCATTGCCGTGGATTCGACAGGAACATACCGGCAGTGGTTCCAGGATCATGCGGCCCGAGCAGTGCTCGTCCGACCGGACTACTACGTCTATGGCATCGCCACCGAGCAGTATTCGACCAGCCAGCTGGCCACGGATTTCCTGCACGCTCTAGCTGCCAACAATGTAGCAGTCGACCAGCGCCCCGAACTCATCGCAACTGTTCCATGAACCCACCTAATTTTCTTAACGCTGACCACCTGTTGCTGTCTACAGACCACCAGGTCATTAGCAACAAACTGGCGCAGTATGCAGCAGCCATGGACCAACAAGACCCTGACGCTGCAGGTCTCTTGCTCGCCCACGCCAGACTCCACTTCAAAGACCAGCCCCCCTACGACGGCGCAGAAGAGATCACACGGTTTTACACCACTGTCTTCCCGTCATCTGCCCCCACCCGACATATTGTGTCGAATTTGGTGGTCACCAGCCGTGATGATTCAGCTACTTACCAGGCCTACTACCAACGATGGTCCCTGGCAGAACCACATCAACCACATTGTGAATCCATCGGAGGTTATTACGGTCACTTCACACGAACCAACTCAGCTCTACGCTGGGCCGATCACCACGTTCTCGCTAAGTAGTGGCTATCCCCATTAATCCCTAGAAACCCGCCCGGCGGATCATCGTTAATGAATCATCTGTTCTCGACGTGAGCGGATTCTACTGACCTCGTTGCCGGAGGCGGGCCGTTACCCCAAGCCTCGTGGACCGTATCCCAGTGCACAGCATGGTCACCGATGCGAAACCCATATTCCCCAAATCCAGAAAACCTACCTAGGAGCCTCCCATGACTCACACCCCTAACACCACCACGACGGTGGGCTGGACCCGCCCCACCTCGCTACCTCCGGAAGGCGAAGCGAATTTTCTTGATGACCACCCGTTTGATTTTATTCAGACCCCTCTGCCTGAAGAAGTGCTGGTCGAGTATATCGATATCCCCATGAGCGACGGAGTCGAACTGGCCGGCACAGTGTTCCGCCCCTCCGACGGCCAGGTGGTACCTGTTATCGCGACGTCTACCCCATACGGCAAGGACGACTACGACCAGTGGCACTACTTTCGGGACGCACCGCAGGGAAATGTTCCTGGTGGCGGGTTCTACCTCGGTAGTGTAACCGTCTCCGACCACACACCTTTCGAGGCTCCCGACCCCGGGTACTGGGTACCTAACGGCTACGCTGTCTTGCTCGTTGACCATCCCGGCTTCGGCAAATCAGGCTCCAATCCGGATGCAGCCCCCGGAATCGAGGAGCGCTGGCACGACATCATGGCATGGCTCGAAACCCAAGACTGGTGCACCGGCAATGTCGGCATGCTCGGTGTCTCAGCGTTGTGTGCTGTGCAATGGATGGTGGCCAAGGATCCTGCTCCCTCCCAGCTGAAAGCGATCATCCCTTGGGAAGGGGTCAATGAATCCGGTCCTGCCGGTGGTTATGGGGGGATCCCAGAAACCGCATTTCCCGCCTGGATTGGGCAGCACTGGTTTGGCCCCAACACCAACCACGCAGCTTCCGGGCCCGAACCAGTACTATTCGACTGGGAACATAACACCTCCACGATCTCAGTGCCGGCCCTCATCTGCGCGAGTTTTTCCGACCAGGAACTGCACTCATGGGACACCTTCGATGCATTCACTCGTATCAAGAGCGAGCATAAGTATCTGTACAACCACCGACGCCAAAAGTGGGGTGCCTTCTATGGAAAGGAGGAACTCGCCCTTCAAAAGCGATTTTTCGACCGGTTCCTCAAAAACTCCGGTGACGAAATGATTGATGTTCCACCGGTGCGACTCGAGATCAACGAAGACCGTCACACCTTTAAGATTCTCGAAACCACCAACTGGCCGGTAGAAGGAACGGATTACCAATCCCTCTACCTCGACGCTGACACCAATACCCTCACCCCCGACCAACCCATCAGCGCTGCTAGCGCCGAATTCGGCCCCCAACCAGTGAATAGTACCGACAACCGGGCCGTGTTCGATTACACCTTCACTGAAGACACCGATCTTGTTGGACACATGTCCCTCAAACTGTTCGCCGAATCCATCGACACCGATGACATCGACCTTTTCATAGGGGTGGAAAAACTTGACCGAGCAGGCAATGAGGTCTACTTTTTCTCGGCTTCCGGAGGCAACGCTAACGGACCTGTCACACGTGGTTGGCTGCGAGCATCCAAACGCACCCTAAGCCCCACCCGATCCACCGAATGGCGGCCGGTGCTTGACCTAAGCGTTGACACCCCTCTCACACCGGGCCAGATCACCGAACTCACAATCCCCCTCATGCCCTCTGGAACAACATTCCGAGCAGGAGAAACACTGCGTCTTGTGATCCAATCATGGTCGCAACCGGGACAGTGGGAGGGTGGAGAAACACGACAGTGGGATACCTTGCAAACCGGACACACCCGTCTCCACACAGGCCCCGAAACCTCCGCCCGGCTCCTTATCCCCGTCTTGCCAGTAATGGCTGACCTGTGACTTGCAGCTTCGTTTGGCGGTTATTTAGCAACTTCAGTTGGCGGCTTTAAGCGATCCCAACACCGAAACCGAGTAAGTCGAATAGCCACTCGGAGTGAGTGGACTAGGGGTCGAAGCCGCTTCCGCCGGCAGGGATGAAGATGCCTCAACAATCAGAACGGCCCAGGATGCTTCACTCTTTGAAAAAGACGCTCCTCCAAGCCGGACTCATCACCTAGCCATCTTCGGAAGTAGTCCACACCCAAGCTCGCCCGCGAGGTTCCCATCACATCAACCTATGGTGACTTGTCAAATCACAGCCCTCGCCTTCATGTCGTGACCTCACGATTAGGCGTCCGTGTCATCTCATTCATTGCGGTGCCATCAAGAAATGTTAACCATTCTGATTCACAAAAATAGTTCATCTCACTACGGCATCTCCGAGCGTCGATCGTCACATATTTGGTGGGCCCTATCGGTTGTGTCGAAAACGAACGTTTACGTGACAGATGAAACGGACACCATTGACACAGGTCGCGAAAACCAAAAATGTCACACAACCCGTTATTTTACCTACGTCACGTGAAGGCTACCTTCGAGTGATAAAGTGACAGTGTTTTCAGGATTCTTCAGTTACGCAGATCCATTCATGGCCAAAACTAAAAAAGGGACAGATTTCCCAGGCATGACCTATCGGCACTTCCGGGCAGTTGCCGACCCAAATATAGATAGTTTTCATAAGTGTCATTGGGCATTCGGATAATGGTGAGCGCGGGAAGTGTCTACGACAAAAAGGCACCGCGTCAAGGCCATGGTCCCATGCCACCGCACAACCACGAGGAGAAGATCATGACCGTCATTGGCTACATGCGGGTGTCAAAAGCAGACGGGTCACAAACCACCGACCTCCAGCACGACGCCCTGATCGCCGCCGGTGTGGACCCCGACCATATCTATGAAGATAAGGCCTCGGGCAAAAAGGAAGACCGCCCCGAACTCACCTCCTGTCTGAAAGCACTCCGAGTCGGCGACACCCTCCTGGTATGGAAACTGGATCGGCTCGGGAGGAATCTTCGCCACCTGGTCAACATCGTCCACGACCTCAACGACCGCGGTGTCGGCCTGAAAGTCCTCACCGGCCAGGGTGCTGCCGTGGACACCACTACCGCCCAGGGCAAGCTGGTCTTCGGGATCTTTGCCGCACTCGCCGAGTTTGAGCGCGAGTTGATCTCCGAGCGCACCAAAGCCGGCCTCGACTCCGCCAGAGCCCGCGGACGCACAGGTGGGCGACCCTTCAAGATGACCCCGGCCAAAGTCCGCCTGGCCATGGCCTCGATGGGGCAACCCGAAACCAGCGTCGGAGCCTTGTGCAAGGAACTCGGCATCACCCGACAAACCCTCTACCGGCATGTCTCCCCGACCGGGGAGTTGCGCGAGGACGGTCGGAAACTTCTAGCCAGCAGCTAGCCCGCTTGGGCAGGACTCGGGCAGCTCGTGGTTTTCCACAGACTGGACATGAGAGCCTTATGTATGAGGTATAACTGCGAAAAACTGAAAAAGAAACTTTCCGCTCACGGCCCTCCCTGTGAGGGTGCCGCTGCGCCCAAGATTTTCCGCTTACTAATTTATTGGGGCGCTATTGAAAATAGGGATTTCGACTGGTTCTGTTGTTAACTTAAGTTAACAAAAGCACCGTCTCTTTGATTACCCATGTTCGATGAAAGTCGCACATATAGGAAAGGACCAACATTGAAATTTATAATCGAGACTCCGGGGAAGTCCAATTTCCTACCTAAGGAAAATTACGTTATCTTGCGAAGAAATACGTGGGATGATTTCGGCTTCAAGACTTTTTTTTATGCAAAGTTGTATCGAAGGCAAGGAGAAGTTGTCGATTTGGGAGGGGTGAAGATCTTGCAAAGTGGTCAAGAGAGTGGGGACACACCATTTGACACCTCAGTTTTTGACTCATTGGACGATCGTTATTGCTCTCTGGGGCAGGACATCGAGTATTACGAGAAACTGGCTGCCCTTCCGAAAGATGAACGCGATGCTTTTCTACAGTCCATGCGTGATGCTGCTACAAATGAAGAGATTTCCTCTGCGTTTGAGCAAGAAAAAGGATGGAGAACGTCCCTTCTCCGGTTTGGACAGGCAGAGCATACGCTTTCTACTGCTCAAACGATTTTTAGCGGGACTAAGGCTACGGAGGGAGTGGCCTCTTTTACTCATTATAGTCGTGATATTGAGGCAGAGATACAGTTTGGCTTCGATGATTCGGGTCCCCTACCTGGCCGCTGCAAAGTTCTGATCGGTTACAACGGTGTCGGTAAGACGCGGTTGCTTGCAGACATTGCTAGGGAAACAAGCAAAGTAGGTCAGAATAACGGGTCTCAGAAAGGGAGCGGAAGCCTAGCGTTTAGTGCTGTAACTGCGGTGTCGTACAGTGCCTTCGATACGTTTGAACTTCCCCCTTTAACTGATGAGAAAGGTCGAAATTTTAATGATGCCGATAAGTCTCCATCAAATACATACTTTGGTTATACGTATTGCGGACTTCGCCGTCTTCAGAATGGCCAAGCTAGCTTGCAGCTGAAGTCAATCAGTGACTTGGACGAGGAAGTAGCAAGTGCATTTCGATTGGCTTGCAGTCGTGATACGGCTGCGCTTAAGGAAGCTCTAGCGGATATCGACAAAGATCCTTCGTTCGGCAGAGCTGGTTTAAGCCTGTCAGAATGGATAAAAGATCATGATCTATCTGCGGAAAAGTTGAGTAAATTAAGCGCTGGACAAAAGATCGTAATCAACATCATTGTCCAGCTTGCGGCACATCTCCGTAGCCGCTCGTTAGTTTTGATCGATGAACCCGAAACCCACCTTCATCCTCCACTTTTGGCTGCCCTTTTGCGGGGTACGCAGCGCCTGCTTGAAGGTTTTGACTCATTCGCGATAATTGCCACACATAGTCCGGTTGTTCTCCAGGAAGTGCCCGCAAAAGACGTTCAAGTAGTTGAGAGGTTCGGAGATAAAGTGCGTGTCTTCAACCCACAACTTGAGACTTTTGGTGCAGGTCTGGGAGAGCTTACCCACGAAGCATTCGGATTAGATAATACGGTAGCGGACTATCGAGCTGTGATTCGTGACCTCGCTTCCAAGAGATCCTTAGACGAGGTAGAGGATCTTTTCCCACTTGGTTTAAGTAGTCAGGCACGCGCACTGGTGGTGCGAGCGCAAAGAGAGCATCGATAACCATGCGCACTCTTACACGTCCCCAAATAGATGAAGAGAAACTCTACAAAAACCTGAAGAAGCCTCGTCGTAAAGCGACAGTTGGGATTCTTAAGAACGCAGAAAGCACGGTCCTCGAGGCGTACTTGAGGTACGCAGAAGGGGAGATTTCTAATTTATCAACCGTAATCGGGGATAGCGTAACGGCTGCGAAACTCCGTTCAAACTACGAAATCCTGAGATCAGGTTCTTTAGCCGATGAGGGGGCGAAGATTCTTGCACGTAGTCGGACGTGTTGCTTATGTGGTCTACGCGCTACAGCTGAACTGGATCATTACCTTCCTAAGGAACTTTTTCCAGAGTTCTCTGCATACACGCTAAATCTGGTACCAGTGTGCGGAACCTGCAACAAACAAAAAGGGGAAGACTATCGAACCCCCGATGGAAAGCCAGTATTTATCCATGCCTATCTTGACGAGCTTCCTAACAATGATGCTTTCCTTACTGCAACATTAAGTCTCGATGGGGTGGTTCTTCCTTCATTTCGCATCGTTCGCACTCCTGGCATGACGGATGAAATATTCCAAGTTCTCACCATGCAATTTAGCTATTTCAAGCTAGAGAAGATTTATGCTGAGCAAGCGATTGAGTTACTCGATGAGAAATATGAAGCTATCAAGGAGTATTTTGCGGATGGAGGGGCAGGGACGGTAGAAAAATACTTGCATCGCGAGGCGAAGAGTGTGGCCCGAACCCATGGTCAAAACCATTGGAAATCAGCCCTACTTGTGGCGGTCTCTAACTCAGTTGAGTTCTGTAACGGAGGATTCAAATTTCTTGATATGAGTGGCTAAGGGAGCTTCTCTTTTGCGCTTCTTAATCCCGACTTGGCTCAATTTAGTGCACCCCTCGACCTGGAAAAGTTAGATTCTTGATCAAAACAGCGGCATCATTCGGGAGCTGTGATCCTGTGTGAACCGTGCGCCCGGAAACCTCGACTTCAAAGGTTCAGCATTTCTTCAACGCGCGGACCAGTCGTTTGAGTGACAACCCGAACTTCTGCTCCAAAAAGTGGCCCATTAGCATCGCAGCCATCACCGTCAGGTGCACATCAATCGAGTCACACTTCCTGTGATAGATCGGCCGGGGCCTTGAGATCTGATCTCGACATCCGGAATGATTTCTCAATCTTGAGCAATTGCAGGTAGGCCTGAATCACCTGTGCAAGGGGCACATCAACCTGGTTCGTCTCGTACCCTTTATCTCTGCCAACGGCTTATTGTGTTCCAATAATTCCCAGTTGACCTGCTTGTCCTTGGCCGTCATCTTCTGTGAACAGGTTGCGTTTGACCGAGATCTTGCCTGCCATGGCTTTCTCGGCTTTGCCGACTAGTTCCTCAATCCCGCGAAGCGTACGACGAGCATCCACCGAGTTGAAAAAGTCATCGTGGACACGCTGGAATCAACACCTCAGAACGCCACACGCTGGTCGCGGGCGAGCATAGCTGAGAAGTCTGGGCTGTCGAAATCAACCGTCGGCAACGAGATCCCTAGACGTCGGGCTACTTCCGAGTTTAATGCCCCGGTTGCGCATTCCAGCACGATCCGGGACCGCAGTGTGAGATCCTGCGCCGATTTACGGCGCCTGACCTAGCGCTCCAGCTGGTCACGCTCATCTTCTGACAGTGTCAATGCGGCCAATGCTGGTCCTCGTTGCGCCATAGTCCAATGCTACAAAAAACTCACAACGAATTAAAGACGCAGGACACTAGGTATCGAGGTAGGGGAAATAGCAGGATCCAGTCGCATAAAGGTGTCGACGCTTCTCGTTCAGCATTTCTTCTAGGCTGATTCGCCCGTCAAGCACTAGATAGAGTTCATGTCCTGTCACCGACATAAAGGTGCTTGCAGTTGAATAACGTTCGATGGTCGTTTTTGCCAGGCCCGCGTTTGTAACTAAAACCCCGAGCGTGTTACGTCCTTTTTCATTGACTTTTGTAGTGAGTATATGGGCAATATTTACCCCTGAATTCTCTTGCTCCCATTTACATTCGACGATAAAGCCGTCACCTTGGAATTCAAAGTAACCGTCGATCTGCTCATATTCGAGCGAATAGGAATGTTTCGGGCGGAAGTCATGAAGTTGAAAGAGGTCGTAAACTAGATTCTCAAAATCTCTTCCCCGTTGCTGAGGATTGAGCCCTTGCTGCAAAGCGAGAAAACGATCCTGAAGATCTGAAAGCCCCTGATCGAACACTCGCCGATGTGCTCTTCGCGACTCCTCTCGCTCCTGTTCTTCTTGGATTCTTTGCACGCGATTCAATCGCTCGATGAAGGGATCTATATGCTTTTTTAATTCTTGGACAGAGTCTCGTGCTGCCGCTAACAGTCCAGCTCGCTCTGGCTCCGTTTGCCTTTCGATATCCGGGAATCTGCTCATCTGAGATAGCGAGAGCATCATGTCAATGCTCGCCTCTTTCATCTCATCTTCGTTAGCGATCAACCTGTCGACAATTTCGTCTGCGCTTTTGGCCTTGTGTTGATCGCTAAAAGGAATATCACTCATTACTTTAAAATGATCGGCACCTAGGCACGTATAGACCAGCCGTCGCTGTTCGTCCCTAAAGTGTGTAGTGCAGGCCAGTGCCTTCCGCAAAGCCATGTAGGCACTGGGGGCAATCCTGGCTGATGATTTCATGTACTGAGCTTGGGCCATTCATTGAGAATACTCAACCGTCTCGATTACCTGCGATTAGTGAACTTGGTCCTCTCATTTACCCCATAAACCGGCTGGGTGCTGTTGCAAAGTTGAGTGGAGAAGCTACGAACACCTAGGTTTCATTAAATTCCTGCCGACTAAAAATGCCCCATTAGGGCATGCCCTATTAAGACAATTGATTTAAAGGTTAACTATATGATGAATATTCGTATCTATGGGAGCCACACGTTCGGGCCCTTGGGAGCCAGTGATGGTGCGGATGGGAGCCAGTAGTGGTGTCGACCATCCACTACCGCTCCACAGGCACTACGATCCGTTATTCCCTGGCTTTAACTCTTCTAGAACCTCAACCACTACATCTTGCGGTCACTGATTCACTCCGGAGGGCTGCAGGGAAAGATCAACGCACTCTAGATCCGGAAGAGCCCTTAAAGGGACCTAAAGGTGGTGGCGCTGCTGAACGACACGAATGGCTCTCAAAGAGACCAACAGCGCTCGAGGAAAGTGGTTCCCAAGCACACCATCACTGGCTCTTGTGACTGCAAATATTCAATGATCCTTGGCCACCGTAGGGCTCCCACTAAGGAGCGTAGGACAACCTGATGTTACGAAAGTTGCAGCGTTAGGTAATGTCGGATCTTGTAGACAATTGGAGGAAACATGGGCCTATTCGACGAAGTTAATGCACAGCTCGATAAAACAGTTAGACAACCGATGACTATCACCAAGAAGCAGACCTCCACTACATCGGTCCCGGAAGCTGTCGACCTCGGATACTCCGAAGGCAAGGTCATCTCTGCGACCTACCTTTACACGGATATGCTCAACTCATCAGGTCTGGCAGCAGCCGCAGACAAGGAAGCTGCAGCCCAAACCTTCCGCGCTTTTCTCAACGTCAGCACGAAAATCATCCGCAACTTAGAAGGCCACATCCGTAGTTTCGACGGCGATCGCGTAATGGGCGTCTTCACCGGCCCGAACAAGGAAGACCGTGCCATCAAATCTGCGATGCGTATCAAGTGGGCAGTCGACACAATCGTGACACCTGCGCTTCACCAGGAGATTCCTGCCCTCCAAAAAGTTGGCTGGACACTAAGTCAGTCCAGTGGCATTGCAACCGGAGATGCCCTTTTAGCCCGTGCTGGCTTCCGAGGCAGCGACGACATGATCTCGATCGGCGCCGCTCCCAATCTCGCAGCCAAACTGAGCGACATGCGCGATGATGGGACCAAAGCGGGTTACGTGACTCGAATCGGTCAGGGCACTTACAACAGACTCTCGGATTCCCACAAATTTTCCAACGGTACGAGCATGTGGGAGGGACCATACTCACTGAGCATGGGGGACGGGAGCTACTCCTACTATCGCAGCAGTTACTACTGGTCATTTTCATGATCTCAGTAGCTCGCTCAATGCGGTCTACCGTCTTGTTTCCGGGGGTGTCTCTTGTTTTTGTCAAGAGGTTAGGCCCTGTAATTGCCAGGAGCGGGTTTGTGGTCGGGGTCTTCCGATGAGGCGGTAGGGCCTGTCTCCGCACACATGGTAGGGCCGACATCGTGACTGATGTCGGCCCCGGTTGCACTCGCGACGGGATTACCTAGCTGTCGTGATCTGACTCTTCACGATCAGCCTGCGCCAAGTGACGCCGCATGTCGTAATCACCGATCTGCACACGACGCCCGTTGTTGATGTGATCATCGATGATGGCTTGGACTTTGGCGATGTCCCGATTCGAGCAACCCAGGGCTGCTGCGATGTTCGAGTAGCTGCGGTTGTCCAGGCGTAGGGCCATGATCTCTTTGAATTGAGCCATGGGAGTTGTCTCCTTGGTGTGAAACCGTGTCGCAACCCTGCCGGGTTGCAGGGGCTGCCACCAAGAAGATTTCCCCAAAATCACTGTCCCTACCGGGTATATGGAAGGGGCCTACCAACTACGCGGACATCCCCGACCAACAACCCCGAAATGGCACTGTAATCGGATAGGCGATTCGGGGGTAGCTGTTTATTCTGAAGAAAAGCGCAGTTGAGTGACTAGTCAACCTTGATGCCGTTGACCAGCTGATCGTGAGGGGGTAAAGCAGCCACTCTGGATGGGACCTCCCTAAAGTGTTAGCCACAGGTCAACATCGCGTAGATGACATTGCACCGCCGCTTGGCCAGGCACATGATGGGTCAACTCCGCGGAAGTGGTTGCTCTTCCCTTTCAAATGATTTGGTCAGTAGGTCGCACATATGCCCAGTGCTACAACACCAATCGGGGCAAGGCTCATAGACCACTGCACGAGCCTATGCTTCTTCCAGGTGATTTTGCTCATTTCGACGAGCTGTTTCGATAACACGGAGATAAGGGCCGTACCTTGTAATCGCTCCTGCACTATTTCAGGTGTTAGATGCCGCAAATGGCCAAAATAAACGAAGTTATCGGCGGCCTCGGCCTCAAGATTCCCTGCGCGAAGGCGAGGGCGGACGACCCATGCTGCGCAGAGAACGCCAGCGACGAGCAAGAGGATGCCGAGCACGTACCAAACTACCGCCCAACCATGAAGATGGTGAAAGACTCGACCCTCACTGGATAAGGTGACAACCCCAGCTAGGAGCGCGCTCTCAATCGTCAACGCAAACGATGCTTTTGTGTCTACTTTTCCCGTCCAGTCAACTAAGACCGCGTGAATCTTCCAGGCAGTATCGACCGGGTCGGGAGTCATCAAATGCCCCACTGGATATTGGATCCATAGACAGTGTTCGGCTTACCACCGATTGTCACCGAAGCGGGCAACTTGGACCAGCAATCTAGAAGGACATCATTTGACTTGTAGTAGAGTAAGTCGTCAGTAAGGTCCGCGCGCACGCGTTCGGTAATGTGCGTTGAATAACCGGTTTTCAGGTCGCTGAGTTTAGCTGCAATGTTTGGTGCTCCACCGACTGAGATGAGGTCATTGTTATTGCGGGCACCGCCACGAACGATCAGAGACGTTCCTGTGTCGACACCGACACGGTGACTGATGTTGTAAAAATCTTCACCGTCGGTCCAGTTTGATTTGATCGCGGGGCGGATAATCTCAAGAACCGCCCAATTGATTGCAAAGGCAGCGCGGACTGCGTTCCAATTCTTGTCATCACCTATGTAAATGGCCATCACACGGTCACCGTCAAACGACCGTATTTCACCACCGAAGTTGCGTAGAATCCGTGTAGAGCTGTTGACAAAGGCTCGGATGATCTTTGCTGCAGCTTCTTTCTTAAGGCTCTGCGCGATTGAACTTGAGTCCGCCAAATCAGCGTAGACGTAAGTTGCTTCAACAAGGCGCCCGCCATTCTTCATCACGACGTCTTCGGTTTTAGGGATTACTGTCCCATCCGTGATATTCCAGGGTTCTTTCATGATGTCGTCCACGCTAGATTCAATAGACGGCAACAAGTTTGTCTCCTCGGGGTTAGAGCTGGATGGCTGCTAAATAACCTAGCAGGTCGCTGTTGCGATACGAGGTGCTCCTGCGAATGGTTCTGATAGTAAGATTAATGCGCCTTGCTGCTGGGACAGCTCCCCTATATCGTAATTGGCTGTTACACACCCAGCGAATTCTTGACTGTAGCGGGGACCTGACCCCTGTTTGGTGGACACCCTGACACCAGCATGATGCTGGGAAAGGTAATCTGCCACCATGTCAAGCAAGACCTACTCCGAGGACCACACCGCACCCATCGACTACCTTCGACCCGCACACCTCGCGATCGCCTCATGACGCAGAAGGATCAGGAGACGATGCCGGGCACTAGTCGGATGAGATGAATCGTTCCAGTATTCGCCCTGGCAAGATAGTGGTTATGTCCACGGTCAAAGATGTCATCGCCGCACTCCAGGAACTCCCCACCAACGCGGAGCGCGGTTACCGTTTCGAAGACCTCATGGTCCGCTACTTCCACCTCGACCCGGTCCTGAGCAACCGCTACGAACACGTCAGCCGGTGGAACGACTGGGAACACAACGGTGGGCGCCCCGACAACGGAGTGGACCTCGTCGCCCGTAACCGGGAGGACGGGACCTGGACAGCGATCCAGTGCAAATTCTACGAACCCACCACCCACCTGCAAAAATCCCATTTGGATAGCTTCTTCACCGAATCAGGGAAAACCTTCACCACCCCAGACGGCCCGCAGCGTTTCACCAACCGGATGATCATCTCCACCACCGACCGGTGGGGCAAAAACGCCGAAGCCGCCATCGAAGACCAAACCATCCCGGTCCAACGCATCGGCCTGGATGCGATCGCCGAATCCCCCATCAACTGGGATATCGCCTACCCCGGCTCTGAACTCGCCATTGACCTGGCACCCAAACCACGGTTTGAGCCCCGCCCCCATCAGGCCGAGGCGATTGCGAAAACCCTCGAGGGTTTTGCCACCCATGACCGGGGCAAACTGATCATGGCTTGTGGCACGGGAAAGACCTTTACCTCCCTCAAGCTCGCCGAACAGGTCGCCCAACACAACGGCGGCCGCGCGAAGATCTTGTTCGTGGTCCCCTCGATCTCTCTGCTGGGACAGACCCTGCGGGAATGGACCGCCAACTCCGCACTCGACCTGCGCTCTTTTGCGGTGTGCTCGGATAGGAAGGTCTCCAAGGCGGCTGAGGATATCAAGGCCTATGACCTGGAAATCCCGGTCACCACCGATGGCACGGAACTCGCCGCAGCGCTGGCCAGTGGTGGTCGACGTGCTGCTGGTCTGCAGGTGGTGTTTAGCACCTACCAGTCCCTTCCTGCCGTCCATGCCGCCCAACAAGCGGGGGCAGACCCGTTTGACCTGGTGATCTGCGATGAAGCCCACCGCACCACCGGAGTCACCCTGGCCGGGGAAGACCCCTCGCACTTCACCCGGATCCATGATGCGGACTATCTCCAGGCCACCAAGCGGTTGTATATGACCGCAACCCCGCGACTGTTTGATGAAGCCACCAAGGGCAAAGCCGAGGAACATTTTGCCGAGGTCGCCTCCATGGATGATGAGGCGATCTACGGCCCGGAATTCCACCGCCTGGGCTTTGGCGAAGCCGTGGAAAAAGGCCTGCTCACCGACTACAAGGTCCTGGTCCTGGCCGTCGATGAGGATGTCGCCGCGGAAACCGCGCAACGCGCAGCCACCAGTGTGGAGGGTGATCTCACCCTGGATGTGACCTCCAAGATCATCGGCTGCTGGAATGGGCTGGCCAAACGCTCCGGCAGGGATCAGGACACCTCCACGGGGTTCGAGACCGGTGCGGCCCCGATGCAGCGTGCGGTGGCCTTTGCCCAGGATATTAAAGCATCAACGCAGGTCGCCGAGGCCTTCCCCCGGGTCATTGAGCAGTACACCGAGACCTTGCGGGAGAAAAGCGTACTCAACCCCGAGATCAGTGGCCTGAACCTGGACCTGACCGTGGCGGCCCGGCATGTGGATGGCACGATGAATGCCCTGGAACGCGGCCAGAAACTCTCCTGGCTTAAATCCCCCCTCCCCGGCAACGAAGTCAGGATCCTGTCCAACGCCCGGTGCCTGTCGGAGGGGGTGGATGTGCCGGCCCTGGATGCGGTGCTTTTTCTCAATCCCCGTAACTCCATGGTCGATGTCGTCCAGTCCGTCGGCCGGGTGATGCGCAAAGCCGAGGGCAAGGATTATGGCTACATCATTTTGCCCGTGGGTGTTCCTGCCGGTGTTGTCCCGTCCCAGGCGTTGGCGGATAACCGTCGCTTCCGGGTGGTCTGGCAGGTGCTCAATGCCTTGCGGGCCCATGATGATCGGTTTAACGCGATGGTCAACTCCATCGCGGTCAATACCACCGGGCAAGGCGATATCCAGGGGTTGGAGGAGCTGGCGGCGAAGATCGAGGTGGACCATATCGCCGATCAGGGCACCGAGCCCACCAGTGAGGAAGAACGCCTGGACCAGTCGGCCCAGATGACTTTGTTTTCGCTTCAGGCCTGGCAGGAGGCGATGTACACCAAGATTGTGACCAAGGTCGGTGACCGGGGTTATTGGGAGGACTGGGCTGATGATGTCGCCGATATCGCCGCCGCCCAGACCGCGCGGATCAACGCCCTGCTCGTCGATGCCTCCCCGCAGGTACGCACAGAGTTCGAGGCGTTTGTGGAGGGTCTGCGCGGCAACCTCAATGAGTCGATCACGGCGGAGGATGCGGTGAATATGCTCTCCCAGCATCTGATTACCGCCCCGGTGTTTGATGCGCTGTTTGCTGAGCATGATTTCGCCTCGCATAACCCGGTCTCGAAGGTCATGCAGCGCATGGTCACAGCCCTTGATGACTCCAAGCTGGATGCCGAGACTGAGAAGCTTGATTCCTTCTATGCCTCGGTGAGGGTGCGTGCCTCGGAGGTGACCTCCGCGGCGGGGAAGCAGTCGGTGATCAAGGATCTCTATGAGCGGTTTTTCAAAAAGGCCTTCAAGAAGCAGTCCGAGGCCTTAGGCATTGTCTATACCCCGGTCGAGATCGTGGATTTCATCTTGCGTGCCGCTGATGATGTCTCAAAGGAGCACTTCGGCCGGGGGCTGAGCGATGAGGGTGTCCATGTCTTAGATCCCTTTACCGGGACGGGCACCTTCATGGTGCGTCTGCTGCAGTCCGGGCTGATTAAACCGGCGGATCTGGCCCGCAAGTATGCCGCTGAGTTGCATGCCACCGAGATCATGCTGCTGGCCTACTACGTGGCAGCGGTGAATATTGAGACGACGTATCACGCCTTGTTGGGGGAGAAAGCACTGCGCGAGGGTGTCGATGCCCCGGGGTATGAGCCGTTTGAGGGGATCGCTTTGGCTGATACCTTCCAGGTCCATGAAGACGATGACACGCTGGATGCGGAGGTATTCGCCCAGAACAATGCCCGGATCGAGCGGCAGAAACACTCCCCGATCCAGGTGATCGTGGGCAACCCACCGTATTCGGTGGGGCAGACCAGTGCGAATGATCTCAACGCCAACATCAAGTACCCGACCCTGGATGGGAAGATCGAGCAGACGTTTGTCGCACGATCCACCGGCACGAACAAGAACAGTCTCTATGACTCCTACCTGCGGGCCTTCCGCTGGGCCACGGACCGGATCGAGGACCAGGGTGTAGTCGCGTTCGTATCCAATGGTGGGTGGGTTGACGGTAATACCGCTGATGGGGTGCGGTTGAGCCTGGCTGCGGACTACTCCGATATCTACGTGTTCAACCTGCGGGGTAATCAGCGCACTGCGGGTGAACAGTCCCGGAGGGAGGGCGGCAAGGTCTTCGGCTCTGGTAGCCGTAATACGGTGGCGATCTTCATCGGGGTCAAGCGTCCCGGTGTGGAAGGGTGCCGGATCCATTACCGGGATATCGGCGACTACCTCACCACCGAGGAGAAACTGAAGATCGTCAATCGCTCCGAGATCGCCACGATGGAGTGGGCTGAGATCCAGCCCAATAGTCATGGTGATTGGGTCAGCCAGCGCTCGGATGACTTTTCCACCTGGCCGGTGCTGGGGGATAAAAAGAACACCGGTGTCACGCGGTTTTTTGAGTCCTATTCGCGTGGACTCGAAACCGGCAGAGATGCCTGGGTTTACAACTACTCTGCAAATAAACTGCGGAGCTCTGTGCAACATCTCATCAAGGGTTATAACTCAGCACGCTCTAGTTTCCATGATCATGGCGTGGAAAGATCTCCCTTCACGGAATCTGGCGTCAATGACTTCCTCACACAGAACCCAGATCACGCTGATGGGACAAAGGTAAAATGGTCACGATCGCTCAGAACAACGGCCGCTAAAAACATCCCGGTAGCTGAAAACCCACAGGGCTATGTCACAGCCTTATACCGTCCCTTTAGTAATCAGCATGGCTATTTCGACCGCTATCTCAACCACGAGCGGGGTCAACTTCCCTCCATGTTCCCGACCCCACACCACGATAATCTAGGTATTTACCAGGTAGGAGCAGGTTCTGCAGTCCCTTTTTCAATAGTCGCAACTAACCTGCTTCCTAATCTTCATGTCACTGGTGCAGGGTCGGGAGGGCAGTTCTTCTCTCGCTGGATCTGGGAACTGGTGGAGGCTCCGGAGGGGATGCTGGACTTCGCAGGGGCCCAGGCTGTCGCGGGTGAACCAGGGACCGAGGGTGAGGTTCTGGAGGGGCATCGCCGGGTGGATAACATCACCGATGAGATCCTGGTGCTCTACCGGGACGCTCTCGGTCAGGCTGTGTCCAAGGACGATATCTTCTACTTCGTCTACGGCCAGCTCCACGACCCCGGATACCGGGAGGCCTATGCAGCTGATTTGAAGAAGATGCTGCCCCATATCGAGACCCCGGCTGACCGGGCCCGCTTCGACCAACTCTCGACTGCCGGCCGGGAGCTGATGACGCTGCATATCGGCTACGAGAACGTGGAGCCGTGGCCGCTGGACATCCAGGTCAAGCAAACCGCTGACCAGGACGACCGGGAAACCTGGCGGGTCACCAAACTGAAATGGAAGAAGATCCGCGACCCGGAGACCACCAAGCTGGTCGATGATCGCACCACAATGATCTATAACCCAAAGGTCACGATCGCGGGCATCCCCTTGGAGGCCGAGGAATATATGCTCGGGTCGCGCTCGGCGCTGGCGTGGATCATCGACCGCTACCAGGTGAAAACAGATAAGGCCTCGGGCATTGTCAATGACCCCAATGACTGGGCAGACGAAGTCGGCAACCCGCGCCACATCGTGGAGCTGATCGGTAAAGTCACGCGCGTAGCAGTGGAGACCCAGCAGATCGTCAACAGCCTTGCGGACAAGGCATAGAAATGAGCGATTCCATGCCTGCTGACCAGCTATATGTCGATCCTGCTGATTCGGAGATCCCACCCTGGTCCCGGCTAACGGCACCAGTCCTGCAGACAATGACCGATGGTGAGGTGAGGCGCCGTCGAGACATCATCTCGACGGCCCGGAAGATCTCCGGGGTCTCGCAGGCGGGCATGACTGAAACCTTAAACTCAGGCGGGCTGCGTATCGACGATCGGTTGAGCTGGGCGGTACAGCACCTGTCAAAGGCTCAGTTAATTGAAGCTGTCTCGCGGGGACGCTACCGCATCACTGAGGCAGGTCAGGCCTGGCTGCAGGAACACCCTCAGGGCATGACCTACGGCGAGGCCAATACATTTTTTGGTCCGTATTGGGTGAAGCCATCGATCTCAACTGAATCGGCGGAGCCACGGAGCGAGGAAGTACCGAGTCTGCAGAATTCCGGGGAGGTGATGGACACCGCCGAAAACGCCAACCGCCAGCGGGTGGGCGTGGAGCTACTCGCAGCGCTTCGAGAGGCTGCTCCGGAGTTCTTCGAACAGGTGGTTGTGGATGTGTTGCTCGCGATGGGGTACGGCGGTGCGCACGGCAAAGGCGCTGCGATTGGGCGCAGCCATGACGGGGGAATTGATGGGGTCATCGACGAAGACGCACTGGGCCTGGACAAGATCTATATCCAGGCCAAACGCTACGCCGAGGGCAACAACGTTGGCCAGCCCGATATCCAGGCGTTTGTCGGGGCGCTGCACGGGCAGGCCGCCCAGAAGGGCGTGTTCTTCACGACCAGTGCCTTCACTACCTCCGCACACACCTATGCCGCTGCAATTCCGACCCATCTGGTCTTAATTGACGGGGAACGACTGGTGGATCTGATGATGCACTACCGGGTCGGGGTGCAGGTGCAGCGGACCTACGTCACCCTCGAGCTGGACCAGGACTACTTCGAGTAGCCAACCAAGCTGGCGGGGACAAAGCCTCCCCGCGGGCCGAGCGCGACGGCCTCATCACCGTCGACACAGAGCGGACACCCACCCGGTCCAGCATCGTGTTGTCCACGCAGCATCAGTAGCGCTAGTGGCACCAGGGCATCCGTCAGCACCTACACACCTTCATCTCGGGGTATGAGGTTGCGATCCCACCGACAAGCAGGATCGACCAACCGCAACACAAGCACCCACAAACCCCGCCCAATAACCAGGGGCCTATTGGGCGCTTCCCCCGTGCGACCTACCACAACGCCAGCTGATCCTCACCAACATTAAGCCGCTGCCCCGCCAGCCGGTAAGCATGATCACCCCCACCACCACGCACCGCGTCACGGACCAATACGGAGCGCTCCCACCGGTGGTGACTGCCGGTGACAGAAATATTTCCTTGATGGCGTCCAAGCTGGACAGCGTGGCGGATATTCTCGGATTGGGTGGCCGGCCACAGATGGGCTTCATCGACGCGGACACACAACGGCTCACAACACCCGTGCTCCCCGATGACCCCCTCCCCCAGTTCCCCACCCTGGTCAATCATCAAAGCAACCCGATGAGCGGAGACAGTACGCCTAACCCCACCGGTCTGCCAGGTAAACCGACCATAGCCATCCGGGTAAGAGATAGCCCCACACCAGATCCAACACCGCTCCCCTTCACCACGCACGACCTGCGCCCAGAAACGACGCACCGCACGTGGCGTAAGCGGAAGATGCCGGTCGGTGGCCACCGACCCCGATACCGCCCGAGGTGGGTGCGGCATATCCCACAGCGGGAGGGTGGAGGGAAGCAACAATCTCACCCCTCAACCCTACCCGGCCAAAGACCCCTGACCGGCCCCTGCGGTGGTCAAGGGGTTGGCTTGGTCTTCGCCTGTTCCGGACTCGGCGGGGTCGATGCCTTCCCACTAACCCGGCCACCATCCAAGCTCGCTCCCTCCCCACCATCTTCCCAAGTCGAAGAATAAGGACGCAGAATCCTCGCTGAGATCGCCCGGCAGCTGTTCTCTGACATACACCGCACTATGCGCACCGACTAGACAAGCAGCTCGAAGCCATCAAGCTGATGATCGAAAAAAGGAGACACTGGCCCAGCACCACGCGCAGATAGCCCTAATTCGAGGCTACGAGAAGTTGCACCTAACGCATGAATGCAGCTTCCGATAGCACCAATCCTGTTTAAGTATGTGTTAGAAAAGTTCCTTCAGGGAAGGACCAGAACCCATAAATGTAAATACAGCTTTACGGTAACCGTAAAGCTGTATTTGCATTTCTCATGGTGAGGGCCTATTTTCCGAGCTTTGAATTCACATATTTATACAGTTGATCTTCGATAATCTCCCGCATGGTGAGCCCCTCTTGAGCCGCAACCAGTTTGAGTGATTTATGGAGATCAATATCAATCTGGATCGTCAACTTTTTCAGCGTTTTTGCGGAATCATCATTTCGGAATGTTGACTCAACCCCAGTTTTTGTCACATCCGATTCACTCGCGACATTGCTGGCCTTCCTTTTCGGACCTACGTTGCCTGCCACTCGATCTCGAGTCGTACTCATTTAACAATCTCCACGATCTGCTGCGCCACGCTGTCATAACCGTGTGTGTCTGGGCCCGGAATATATCCGAAAGTCGAGTGGATATTCTCTCGCAATGGGATGGTCTTCTCAAAGACAGGTACACCATTATCCTTAAGCGCTTCCAGAACGACCTCCAAAGAACTGGTCCCAGAACGAGCAAAGGTAATCAGTGCAGCGTACTGCTTCTTCTCTAGTTCTGGCTGTATCTCCCAAACACGGGCAAGATCCGCATTGGTTGCCCGAGTGGGGACGACAACGAAGTCCGCTTCTTTGATTGCAACCTGAATGGCCTCTGGATCACCGGGCGGGGTGTCCACGATAAGCACCTCATCATTGCCGGCAAGCCTTGCAATGCGCTCTAGACGACGTGGGATCGTGTTCTCAACCGCAAACGGGAGCGGATCCCCAGAATCCTCAGCACGTTCAAACCAGTCAATCGCCGTACCCTGGCGGTCAAGGTCGATAACTTTGACCGACTTTCCCTGAGCGACAAAGGCGGCCGCAAGATACATTGAAGTGGTCGTCTTGCCGACCCCACCTTTTGCATTGACGATGCTGATGATCATTTTCTGACTCCTCAATTGGCTACATCCCAATAATACAGCTTTACAGCTTTATGGCAACTGTAAAGCTGTAAATACTGCAATATGGGATCAGCACCATCTCCGACGGACATCCCCCTATCGCCTCGGCGCTGACCAAGTGAAATAAGGGGCTCGTCATGCGAGAAAAACCATTCTTCCGAGAGTGAAAAATACGCATGGTTCGAACTCATCGCGGAGAGCAATCATTCACCACCTACACAAAGGGCAGTGCCAAAATGGGCGCCTAAGATGCGGCCGATCCCGCTGATGAAATTCCAAAGCCCCAATATTAAAGATCGACATCCACACATTAAACCCCGCCCAGCTATACAGCTTTACAGCGGCCGTAAAACTGTATAGCTGTATTTATGCAGACTAAGCGGTGCCCAATTTCCAGCAATCATGGACGACAGCTACAAGTAACCAGAACTTGAGGTTTCTACGTAGTTGGGCATCACCTCACATGTCGCTATCTCAGCGCTTTTTCACGTTTGAAGCGGAGGTGCGAAGGCGGCCAGACGGATTCCAACTCTCGCCCGTCGATGCTAGAAAAAGCTCCACACAGGCTGGCCCCTCCAGGATCGCCACCCCTAGAGAGAAGTGGAATCGCCAGCACACGACCAAGGGGTTCCGAGACCGGTTATACAGCTTCCCTTTTATACAGCTTTACGGCAACTGTAAAGCTGTATTTCTGTCGCTTCTGCCAACGATACATTTTCAAATGGATGGGAGCGCTAGGTAGTGACTGCTCGCCACTTTTTTACAGTTATACAGTTACCGTAAAGCTGTAAAGCTGTAAAGCTGGTATCTGTCGGTCCCTTGTATCTCAGGAAACCATTTCCGACAGCTAAACAACTCCGACAGATGAGTCTCAACATTTTTGAGGCTGGATTCTTGATGAATATGTCGATCTCAGCTTCAACTCGAGTTGTCACTGATCAGCCTTCTTTCTGTTCAGGATTCGGCGAATTTTCCTGAGGTGTTGCTTGTACTGCTGAGTGGTCGCGGGACTCTGATTTTCTGTTTCAGTCGATGACTCCAGACGACTAGAGCAGTCCTTCCATCGGTGCCGAATTCCAGACCAGTCCACCCCGAAGGCCCGGGCGGTTACGGACCACGCTGGCCACTCAGCAGCCTGACCCCAGCAAATGCCCTGTAGGACAGTGGTGAGCCACGCTGCAGAGTTTTTAGGCCGGGTTCGTAGACCCAGGGCAATGAATCCGGTGGAGCGGGCGGTGCCAGCGTGCGCCAGACCCTGCATGACGTGGCGAGTGTCAGCCCAGCTCGGGGTGAACTTTTCGATGAGCTGGGCGACTAGACCAAGCCGTAGCTGACCTCGTTTTTCGCCTACGAGATGGTTGTAGGGGCCACTTTCTGCACCGGAGCGGAGACCCTTCCGGGTCAGGTCGTCTGCGATTTTCCGTGCGCGAAGCGACGGAATTAAGGGTTTTGTCTTTTTCGAAGAATCAACTTGTTGTTCGCGCGCGTGCGCGCTTGCGTGAGCAACCCTCTTAATACATAAAGGAGAAGGAAAACCGGAACCACAGGTGTAGGTGGATTTTTTCAGGTTCGGGCGGTCCCGGTCGGCCAGCCGCACAGCCAATCCTTCAGCGTAGGCAGGCCCGTGTGATGCAAGTGGGGGAGTCGGTCGCAGGTGGGTAGGTAGAGTGAGATCGCATGTACTGGCACAACGGTTTTGGTTACCCCCATGGTAGTTTCGTGCGGCCAGCCGCTCGAGACTGGTCAGGTGCCCTCCTACGCGATGAGTAATGAGGAACCCGCCTCCTTCTAGAAGCCGGCGAATGGTACGGACGCGTTGTTTTGCAGTAGCTACAGATAGAGTGCAGCGGTACTCAGCGATGGCAAGCTGCGCAATCGTCTCGTGTGAGGCGGTGAGATTCTTTCCGAATGAATCAACTAGTGAAAGCATTGTCTGTAGAAGAGAGTGGAGATTTGCTGGGCTGATGGCGCATCCAGGACCGGAGAGGACCTGGAGGAGATATTTCTCTGTGTGTTCCAACCACGGGATTTTCCCGGTCCAAGTGCCTCGTTTCACCCCCTCAGGGACGGGTCTGGACCAGGAGTTTGTAGACGGTTGAGCCCTATTGAGGCGGGCAACGTAGGGTGCCACTTTTTCCCGATCGATGGATAGATTCTCGATCATCTGTGTTTCGTAGACGGTGAGAATGTCGCGTGCAACAAGAAAATCTTCACCGAGGTCGGGGATGGCTTTACGCCAAGATGCCAACTCACCTCGCGCGGTATCCGCAGATAGTGCACTCAGCGCTGCATTCCGCATCAGGTTTAAACCCAAGGCAATGGAGTTAGCCTCATTTTCGCTGACCTCGGGCGGAACATCTCCATATTCTTCTATAAACGGCGCTATAGCGGCTGCGGCAAGGCTTGCAGCGATCCTCCACCGAGGGATTCTCGGTCGCCGATCACGGCCTGTCTTCAGCCAATGTTGTTGTCTTTTCTCAAGTGATTCATGTGCACCGTGGAATTGGGATACTCGCCTCGATTTAACAGGAGTGCACGGTGCAGAAACTGTTGTTGTACGTATAACGGCATAACCGTTATACGTACCCTCGTTGCCCCCGACGGGGGCCTCAAAATATGAATAATCCCAGGTAGAAGGAACCGTTTCTGCGCGCATTGCGGGCGGCAGGAGGGTACGACTATCCTGGGAGACAGCGTGATGCAAGCTGTTCCCTTCTGTGGTGGGAGGGAACTTGAGAAAACAGCTCGATACTGTTTCTCCCCAAGACATAAAACCCCGGCCTGGTCGCCGGGGTTTTCTTGTCCCTCCATCACGAACAAGGTGGTTAGCCTCGTATCAACCGGATGGTTGGTCCGGCCAAGATGTGATGGGGTGGGTGAACCCTCCACTATTCAGATGTGATGCCGTCAACGACGGTGAGTGAATGTGTGAGTCTCTTTTAGCCTCCAAATGACAGGTTCGTAAGTTCCCACCCATTCTGGCACACGGGTGTTCACGCAAGCTCGCGCGCTGAGCCGATGCCGGGGGAGAGTCCACGGACAGTCCGCTCCCTGGGAGCGCTTTTATGAAATCTCGCAGGTCAGTTGGTTATGTAGTTTTTTGTCGGCACCCTCATTGAGGGGGATCGGGTTTGTCTTTGCCCAATTATTTTTGCTCCAGACAGAGGTAGGACATCGCACCGCTAACGATCAATTCAAATACGCCGACGGTCCCCCTCGCGGGCCAAAGGGTATGCGGCAAGCACCTGGTTCGCGCGATGATTGACCACCGGTCAGAGGTCTCAGCAGCAATCCTGATGGCTAAGTCGAAAACTATCTACGCATGCATCCAGGTGACCTAAGCCTCCAAGACAGTTCACCCTCCAGCGACACCAAAAGATGACCAGCACCTGCACAAAGGAAAGCGACAAAACCAAAATTTCAAGAGTACCCACCCTTTACCTATACAGGGGCACCGTATTATTGCTTATGGTGTGAGACCCCTAATCGGGAAGCATTCCAGCTGAGCGCAAAGCAGCTAGATGCCTGGCCACAGTTGCCCTGGAAAGCCCTGTTTCAGCCATAATTTCAGCCCAGGCGGGTACCCGATCATGCTGCGCGTAGTACTCACCGACGGCTGCCTGCACTCGAGCACGGCTGGTTTGCCCCTGAACTCTCTTTCTTTTCTGAGTCTTCCGCAACTCAGCTCGCCGACCACGCGCATAATCCCCCTCCGGGTCTTTCTCCCACCGTTCTGCGGCTTTCGTTCCTCCTCGTCGTCCTAGGGTTGCGAGGGCTTTCTTCTCGGAGGAGTTCATTTTTCCGCCCTCGGGGGTTTCCTTGGCCGCGGTGGGGGAGGGGCGTTTGTTGCCGGAGACATAGCCGCGCACACGCCGTGCCAGGGAGCGGAGATCCCGCATCGGTGGCTCCTCGCGGTTGCGCCCGTCCGCCCCCACGGTTTGGGCGACCTCGTAGGCCTGGCGGTAGGCATCGATGATCGCGTCATCGGTCATCTTCTTACCCGCCCGGTGAAGCTTTCCCGCGGTTTTCAGTGCGTGTTGGAAGGCGGTGACATCGCGCTGGGCGCGTCCGGGGGACTGCCAGATGATGCGGACCCCGTCGATGATGTTTTCATCCGAGGCGGCGAACAGCGCACCGAGTTCCTCATCCTCCAGGGCGGCGAGGATCTCCTGGGCTTGTGTGTCGCGCTGGGTTTTCAGTCGGGCGGCGGCGGTGTTGGCGCGGGCGGCGAGGATGAGTTCGCGGCCGCTGTGAAAGCGTGGGGTGTGTTGTCGGTCGAGGACGCTGTGGTCTTCCATGGTGGCTACCGTCTTTCCCTGGAGCATCCACAGTCCTGCGGAGAGCAGGCGCATGTGGAAGACCTCGTGGTGCTGGGCGTACCAGCGGTATGCCCCTAGATTATCCCCGTGGTAGATCGGATTGCGAGACCAGCCGTGGGCGAAGTTTTTATCGGCGGCGAAATAGCCCTGCAGCTCGGTGTGGACGGCCTCGAGGAGTTTCCAGGGTTTGGAGTCGGCTCCTTCGGTGCGGAAGGCGGGGTCGATGTACCAGAGCAGTTGGGATTTCCCGGATTCCGGGTTGATACCCACCCAGTTGGGGCCCAGGTTCAGGGCGACGAGTTTTTCTAGTTGCTCGCTGACTTCGAGGTCGAGGTCGGATAGGCGGCCGCCGGGGGAGCCGATGTGGTCGACGTCGATGACGATGACGGCGGCATAGGTGCGGTTGGTGAGGTGGATGTATTCCGCGAGGTGGGCGCGTTCTCTGGGCCAGACCAGGGGTGTGCGGTGGCCGGCTGCGTCGCGGGCGGCGGACCAGGCTTTGGGGATGGAGGCGCGGTCTTTGGCGCAGTGTAGGGCGTCTCGGCCGAGGTGGTCGAGCAGGATGGTGGCGTCGTGGTGGCACCAGCCGTGGTCGGAGAGTTCGTGGGTGGTGTGGTCGGCGATGTGGGTGGCAAACCAGGTTTCGAGCTCATCGCGGTAGGTGGTCTCGTGGGTGTAGCGGCGGGTATCTGACCACAGGGAGGGGGCGTGGTCGCCGGGTGTGACCGGGACATAGGTGGGCGGGGTGTCGTGATGACACTCCCGCTGCAGTGGTGTTGCCTGTGTGCGTTGGCTTGCTATGCTGTTGATACAGCTCACCTCGAGGTTGTAAAAAGATTCGAGTGAGAACAAGGAGATCTGCCAGGATCGGCCTTGTACCCAGAAGACTCCGGCGGCAACCGGGGTCTTCTTCTATTTTCTGAGCACCACTCTAGCTGGTGGGTGGCGGACGGTGCCCGATATTCTCGGCGTGTCGGAAATATGCCGTGAGCTGCCCATTCTCTTTGTTTATAATACCTATTTCCGTTGGTGGGCCGGGATTTTTAGGTGCTGTGAGTGATGATGGCATCCAAGATGTCACAGCCCAGTACAGCGGCTGCCAGGTAGACGAGGGTGTCCTCATTGGGGGAGTCGTCGAGGTGCTGTTGCAAACTCGCGTTTTCAACGAAAACAGCGGATCTGGCACCAGCGCTGCGCTGAATGCTAACAAATAGTTAGTTATATGGAATTCCTGTTTGAAACAGCACCAACGGGGGCCAGATCCTATCTCTGCATAGAAAGCAGAGACATCTGTTGAACTAGTGGGTTTTCTCTTGAGCTTGAGCATCAAATAAAGGCCCACCATTCTAGTTCACCATCCGAGAGCAGCGATCGCCGCGACACTTCCAAGCGCTAGTAGATCTACAAGCAGGGCCCACATAGCCCAGCTGGCAAATCGATACTTACGACTTGCTACAGAAGCATTAGCGTGCACCTGCTGTCCAATATGACGAACTAAATCATCTGGCGCAGTAGTTAGCGGCCCCAGGACACCGATATAGGAGGAAGCTTTCACATAATTATGGGCGATATCATGGAAGTAGAGCGGGTTGATCACTGTTTCTTCTTCGCGGTGCTTGCGGCCGAGGTGGATCACGGGGAGCAAACCGAGCATGGCGAAGGTGCCGGCTACCACCACCGCCACGCAACAGATCGCAGCTGCACTGTTTAATACACAGCTTCCATTCGCTTGTTCTTTGACCAAGTTAAACAGCACACCAGCGCTGACCCCTGTGAAGCCCAGGATGATGCCGAGTTTCGCCTCCGCGTGTCTCAGCCAGTCAGTAACCAGTGCGAGTGTTTTCCAGGCCTGCTCTAATTCTGGTTGCACAGTGGATGTCAGCTCGTGTTGAACTGGCTTATTGGCTCTTCGCCGTCCCCATATCATGAGGTAAGGCCTCGTTTTCGTGCCCTCCGAGACTGTCGCTCGTTATGGGCTTTTTCCCAGATGGCGGTGCGCATTTGGCTGAGTTGGACTTCTGCACGCAGTTCCCTCACATCTTCACGCCGTCGATCTCCGGCGAGAACCGCTGCACAATACTCTGCACCATGAGTGTCACACCAGCACGCGCTTAGTACTCGTCCCTGAGCCTCCGGATCGTTGTCAGGCAGTCTTTTGATCTCGGTATCCGCCCAGATGCCCAACCCTGGGCCTCCGCAGGGGCAGCTGACCGCCAAGTAATCGTTCTTTTCAACTTCATCCCACACGCTTCCCGTAACTATGAGCTCGTCACGGTCCGCTCCCTGGGCGGCCTTGGCGGCGTAATTAACTGCCTTGCCTGCCCATACAGGCTCCTGCTGAGCAGGATTTCGGGGTGTTCCGACCCGTTTAGCGAGTAGCCGGTTACTAGCGATCCCGACTTTGAGCCCGGTTTCGGGTAGGTTGTCGGGCCATTTCCTCTCAAGCCGTTCCACCATGCCCCGACTGAAAGTCTTGACGGTAATTCCCGCGCAAAGTGCCCGCTCGTAGCGGTGCTCGCCCCAGAATAGGGCGAATGCGCCGTCGCCCTGGATGGCGATGAAATCTGCCTTGAACTGATTGAAAATTTCCACTACACCACCGGTGGAAGCTTGGTAGATACTGGCGGTGGATGCTGCCCATTTGTTGGTGCCCAACTTGGTGGAGTTTTTTAGATCGGCCACTACCGCGACTACGTCGTCGAGTTTGTGCCATTTACGCGCAGTGATGGGCAATTCTTCGACTTTAAGGTCATCACCCTTGTCGACAACCTCTGGGGTCGACGAGAGCTCATCTTTTACAACGTTGTCGAGGTCAGCGAGGAGCTCTGACAAATCAACTGATGCCATCTCTACACGTCCTATCTTGAGCCATTGCATTGGAGAAAGAGGAAATACCGGGCTTGAGGAAGCAGGGAACGACGAAGAATCTTTAGTTCGGCCTTCCCCCTCCCCCACGAGGGAAAGGCTGAAAGCTCTACTAATGCCAGATCCCGGTCTTCTTCAGATCCAGATCTCATTTTCGAGAGCTTGTTGATATCGTAACCATTGCCTCGAACACCCCGATCGACCTACCGAACAAACATTCTAGTAAAGATCGTTTTGATCTTCGCTGAACGGCAATCCGGATAGTGTCCGGATGGGGATCCCAACGAAGAGACCGAATAAGAGGACGATCCGCTCCTGGCCTTCCTGGAAGTACTACTAGCCAGATTCGAAGGATGGCGGTCACTAGCGATGGGGTTCACGCAGGCGTTGAGCAACGTTGACCGTCATCGTCTCCAAAGACGTGACGATGCACGTCGCTATGCCATCGGGGTGCTTGGTCTGGGAAGCCTCCTATTGACGCAACTGCGGTACGAGCACAGCGAGTTGATAGAAGACCTCCGGACCGGTGCACTCACGCCGGAAGAGAGATTTTAATGACGTAGGGTGCGTCTGTTGATGCTGATCTTGCTGGAGGACTAGAGAGCAGGTGATGATGACGTTGCAGGCGTCGCATCTGAGTACCACGGCCGCCAGCCACGCCACTGCCTCACCATCGTGAGATCGGTGAGCTTTGTCTAGTCGTGCTCTGAGGAGCGCGCTATCCACGCCTGCGCTTCCCAATCCAACGGGGTGAGCGTGCCGTCGCTACGGTCCGTGATGCTGTCTTGGAGACGACGTTGATAGTTCCGGTAGTGGTCTCGGTCGAGCCGTGACCAGGCGACCCCTCCGGGTGGGCGGGGGACGCTTATGTCAGCGGTGGGGTGTGCGGCTTCCTTGAAGATGATCGAGTCGATGGGGACGTGCAGGTAGGGGTAGACGCGGGTAACGGCGGGGTGGTCGAGCACAGAGAGGTATTTCATGGTCATGTTGAGCCACTTCTGGGCTTGCCCGTAGGTGAGGGCGAACTCCTTCCTGTCCGGGTGCGGGTACTCGTCAAAAAAGTGGATCCTGTCTCTGCACCACTTGTCGTGGAGGGCATCGAACGTATCCTGCGAGTCAACGGTGTCGAGGTCTGCGGTGAACTGTTGGAGTGAGGTGTGGGTGTCCTCGAGCAGGGTGGCTTTGTCGGGGTGGGTGCCGATGCCGTGAAGGGTGCGGCTGAGGTCGCGGTAGGCCCGCGTCGACACGGTTCTGATCGTCTCGGGGGAGGCGGGGTCTGCGGCGACGTGGGCGCCGAAGTAGAACGCGGTCAGGCTCGCCAGGCGCAATGAAGGATCCATGGTGATCACGCTAACGGGCCAAGCCCGGCGATGGTGAGAAACAGAGATCATGAGCTCTCCACACGGGTGATGATGACATCGAGGACCTCGCACCCAAGCACTGCTGCGGCGAGGTAGACGAGTGTGTCGTCATCGGGCTCATCCTCCAGGAGGACGCTGAGTTGTCTCGCCATGTCGGCAGCATCCTCGGCGATCATGATCGTGTTCTCGGTGTCCAGTATCAGTGTCATACCTGTTTTAGACTCCGCACCCCAAGACACCGGTTCCCACATGAAACAGCGCACAGACACCGCGCCCCTGACTTCGCTGTCAGTGGCGCCATCTCGAGCTGCCTTGGCTACGTTGTAGCCAAGGCAGCCGCCACCACTGATATTCTTTGGTACATTGGCAGTAAACTTGCAACTTTTTCGCCCCCGTTGAGCTGGGGTTTCTGTCAGGAGTAGGAGGTCACGGCGGTGTTGACGATTGCGCGGATGCACAGTGAGTCCGTGGCCTATTATGAGTCCACTGTCGAGCAGCCCCCGGCACAGAATCTGGGGCCGGATGCCTACTATTCAGAGGATGGAACGCGTCCCGCGCAGGCCTGGATCGTGGCCCGAACTGACTCCCAACAAGCCGCCGTTGCGGAATTTCTCGGCACCGATACCGGTGCGGTGGTGGACGGTTCGACGGTGCAGAAATGGTTTAATCAGGCGCAAGCTCCGAGCGGTAAATCTTTGGGTCGTCGGCCTGGATCGAGTGGGGTTCCGGGGTTTGACCTGACGTTGTGTGCTCCGAAAAGCGTCTCGTTGATCTGGGGGTTGAGTGCCTCGGCCGCGACGCGTGAGGCGGTGGATCAGGCCCACGCCAGGGCCGTGAATGTGGCTCTGGTGTATCTGTCGGAGCACGCTGGCTACACCCGGAAAGCCTCAGACTGGGATCCAGAGGAGATGGTCATCGATCGGGTCGAGGCGCTGTCAGGAGTGAAATATGAGCACCGGACCTCGCGTGCGGGGGATCCGCATGTGCACTCGCATGTGTTGTTGAGCAATCGTCAGTTGTGTGCGGATGGGAAGTCGCGGACGGTGGATTCAAAGTCGCTGTACCACGAAGCTAGGGCCGCCGGGATTCTCTACCAAGCGGTGTTGCGATCGACCTTGTCGGAGACCTTGGGCGTGAAGTGGGCTGAGGTAGACAATGGGTGTGCGGAGATTTCGGGTCTGGATGATCGGGAATTGTTGGCGGAGTATTCCACCCGGATGCGGGAGATTGATCTGTGGAAGGCCGAGAACGGGCTCGAGAGTGAGGCTGGGTTGTCGCGGATGGGGCAGAAGATTACCCGCCGGGCCAAGGACACCGAGACCCCGTTGGAGGAGTTGCAGCAGGGGTGGCATCAGGCGTCGACCGCAGCCCAGGTGCGTGCCGTGATCGACGGACTGGTCCCTGCTACGGCGATGTCTTCTGAGCGGAATTTTGGGGTGGTAGTGCCGACACCGGAGGCGGTGTTGGTTGCGGTGACTGCTGAGCGGTCGACGTTTACCCGGGCGGATCTGGTGGAGAAAACCGCCGAGATGATGCCCGTCGACATGGACCCCGCACGAGTGCACAGGGTCGTGGAGGGCCTGGTCGATGAGGTGATGGACTCCGGTGCCGCGTGGTCGGTCAACCCGGATGCCGCGCGGAGTTATACGAAAACCGCGCGGGAGGGCTCACAGCGGTTTACCGCCGAGCCGGTGGTTGAGGAGGTGAACCGGGGGATTGATCTGGCCACTGCCCGGGTCGATCAGGGGGTGCCGGCGACGTCGATCATGCCGATCGAGGGAAAGCTGTCAGAGTCCCAGGCACAGGCGATGCGTGCGGTTGTGCGCTCGCCGTATCGGGCCTCGGTGGTCATGGCGCCGGCCGGTGCCGGTAAGACGTCGTCGTTGAAGGCCGCCCGCAGGGCGTGGGAGCAGGCGGGTAAAACTGTCGTCGGGTTGGCCCCGACGGGTAAGGCTGCCGATGTCATGGTCGGTGAGCAGGTCGCGCATTCCTCGTCGACGATCGCGCGTGCCCTGGTCGGCACGGAGGACCTGTCACCGGCTCAGATCGCTGTGAGGCTCGGCTGGAACAGCGAGATGGTCCTGGTGGTGGATGAGGCTGGCATGGTCGCCACTTCGGATGTCGTGAAGCTGTTGGAGGTGGCGGCGGCTGCGGAGGCGCGGGTGGTGTTGGTCGGTGATCCGCATCAGTATTCGGCGGTTAAGGCGCGGTCTGGGATGTTGGCGACCTTGTCGTATGAGCTGCCCGATGTAGTGGAGTTGGATGAGGTGTTTCGGCAGAAGGATCCGGGTGAGCGCCGCGCCTCGCAGTGGTTGCGTCACGGTGGCGAGACTGATGCCACCCGGGCTGCGGACTGGTACGCACACAACGGCCGGTTGCATGCCGGTTCGACCTCGGCGATGTTGAATGATGCGTTGGCGGCGTGGATTGCAGACACAGACCAGGGATATGAGTCGTTGCTGGTGGCGGCGACGAAGGAGGATGTCGAGGCCCTGAATCTCGGCGCCCAGCAGGTACGCAAGGCCGATGGGGCTATCGACACCGGTGGCCCGAGCGTGCGGTTGCAGGGAGCCTATCGGGGCCATGTGGGTGATGTGGTCTTGACCAGGCGCAATGACTACGATCTGCCGACCAGTACCGGTGATGTGGTGCGTAATGGTCAGCGTTGGGAGATCACCGAGATCCACAGGGATGGAAAAATCGCTGCTCGTCGGTTGGATGAGGCTGGGGCGAGCGTGACCTTGCCGGCCGAGTATGTGCGTGCCCATGTGCAGTTGGGGTATGCCTCGACTGGGCATTCTGCCCAGGGGGCGACGGTGGATACCTGTCATGTGGTGGCTGGGATCGGGCAGGTCGATAAGGCCGGCGTCTATGTGCCCATGACCCGTGGTCGGGTGCATAATCACCTGTATCTGATGGAGACCCAGGCCGGGGACCCGGATACTGCGCATCATCACCTGAGTGTGGAGGAGCGTCGGGAGTCCACGGCCTATGCCCGGGAGTTGTTGATTCAGGCAGCATTGAGGGATCGGTCGGATGTGTCCCCGCACCAGGTGTGGCGTGGGGCCCGACGGGACTTCGAGTTGGCCCGGTTGTCGAGTAACCAACGCGTGGATGTCTCGCCGTTCGAGGGAACGCGGATGGCTACGGTCATGGCTGACCGGCAGGTCAGGCGTCGGGTGCGGTTTGAGGAGTTTGCCCGGAACCCGAACGCGGTGAAGAAACCGGTCAAGGAGCAGACACCATCGCAGATCGTGCGCGAGTCCTTGGACACGCGTCCGTTGGCTGATGTGTCGGATGAGCTGCTGGGCAGGATGGTTTCGGCACCGGAGCAGGTCCGTAGTGAACATGCCGAGGCCGTGGCTACGGCAGAACAACTCCAGGATCGGGCGATGCGTGCGGTGCAGGCCGACCAGCAGTGTTCTACCCTGTCCCAGCAGGTCGAGCAGTGCCGTGATGTCTCACAGCAGTCGGAGCAGCAGCTCCGGGATGCTCGTCGTGAGGTGGCTGGGGAGGAAAACCGGCCGATGGTCTCCCGATGGATGCGGGGTGGCAATCTGCGTGCAGCGAAGGAGCACTTGGATCGGGCCACCACCCAGGCAGAACAGGATCGTGGCCAGCTGGATCAGGTGCAGCAGCGGCTTGATGAGGTGTTGGAGGCGCAGCGTCTGCGCCCGAGTAGCGAGCAGCTCAGTGCTGCGAGTACGCAGGCAGAGCACTTAAACAACCTGGTCGCAGCCCTGGACCAGCCGGAGGTGGTGCAGGCAGAGGCGACCTGGCGTGAGCAGAGCTCGGATGAGGTGATAAGGGTGGATCGGAACCGCCGGCAGCACAACGCCATAGATACGTCGTTAATCGAAAGGATCGGGGCCGGTGGCGATCCCTGGGATGAGGACTGGCTGGCCCGGTCGCTGTCGTCCTCGTCGGTGGGCACGGCCGTGGATGCTGGTCAGCAGCAGCCGCCGGCACTGGGACACGACTTGGATGGAGGAATGGAGCTGTCATGACCATGCATTCTTCGAGGCGGGGAGCGCCCGGTAAGCGGGCACAAGCGGCGATAGATGCTCTCCGCCAACGCTATGAGCAGCAGGTCACGGACCTGGACACGGCTGCAGAACTGGCAGAAGAGATCGCAGAGCGTGAGGAGAAATTCGCCGTCGTTGTTGCCCGGCTACAGGAGGGTGGGATGTCGGTGTCGGATCTGGCTAACTGCACCGGTATGCATCCGAACCGGTTGCGCCGGCTGATCGAACGGCATAACGCCACCACCGATGAGTAGCGCCTTTCTCCTGCTGTAACCTGCTGTGATGCGGGGAGGCGGTCGAGAAGCGGGGCTCAAGGCGCGAGGATTCTGGTGCTCACAGCGCGACAGACGCGAGTTGACACCCGAAGGCATCGAAGTGTCCCTGCCGCGTGCTCGAGTGGTGGGAGAGCTGCCGCGTCGCCGCTACGCAGTCGACTTGCCCTGTTATAAAGCGTGAAGAAGGTGTGAGTCGAAGCGCGAGGATTCTGGGGCTCACAGCGCGTCACTGCGGGGCTTCACCCACGAACACGATGGGTGAGCACGTGCCGCGTACCCCGTAGGATGTGCGGTCAGGAATACAGGATGACACCGGGAGGGTATATGGATAAGACAACGAGTGCAGAAGCGTGGGACAACCCAAAACGCTGGTCAGCTCCGATTCCTCATAAACCGCGCATCAGCCGGGAACGTCGCCACGAACTTGCCCGGCAGTGGCTGGAGTTCCTCGGCTGCGAGGTCACCCAGCAGCGCGTGGAGGAGCTGGCCCGGGTGGTCATGCGGTACCACCTGCTTAGCCCCAAGGGGCAATGCGCCAATGAACTAGTCCTGGCCGGGATAACCCCCTACCGAGAGGCCGTCGAAAAAGAGTTCCCCAAGTGGCAGCAACGAGTACTCGAACGTAATCAGGAACAGGGCAGGCACTTTCTCACCCGTCCTGAAGCTGTGGAGAAGATCCGAGAGATCATCAGCTCCTACCGGTCCGTCCACGGTGTCGGCCCGCTGTGGCGCGAAGTGGGATACGAGATCGGGCTGGACAATAACGCCCTAGAGGTGGTGCTCGAAGAGCTTAAGTCCCAGGGGCAGGTGACGTTCACCCTCGAGAACCGCTCACTGGATGTCACATAAATACATCTGAAAACCACTGGTAGGGGGATAATGGCCGTGGTTCTCATAGCGGGCCCCTCGCTCCCCAGGAGCCTAAACATATGTATGTTGTGGCGCTACAACGTTAAACATAACAACGCTATGACGTCCTGCAGTGATGGTGCCGGTTGCCTGTGGGGCCGCGCCCCTTAGAGGTCGTTGATATCGATGGAGGGGATCTCGTCGAACTGGACATAGTCGTCGTCTTCGTCGGGAATATCGCAGGCGAGATAGGTGCTCAGGTCAGAAGCGGGAACGAGGCGAAACGCCTTCCGGGTGGTATCCATACCCACAACAATAGAACACATGTTCCATATTTTCATGGTGGGAAACTACCCAGCCCCCAAGGCCCGCCCGCAGTGAGGGTGAGAGAACCTATGCCCAGGTGCCGTTGCCCGGGGACCACGTACCGGAGAACTCGTTCGCGGCAGCGGCGAGGACAGGATCAACCAGTGCGCCGGCAATCCGGAGTGCATCATGGACGTCGGTGATCTCTTTCCGCAGCCGGGGAGAATTCTTCCCCAGCCCCCGATAGCCGGCTTCCCATTCCGCTCCCGGCAGGTGAAGGAGAGCTGGCAGGACAAGTCCGCGGATCTTCTCCTGGACCCGCAATGCCGTAGAAAACTCAGTACCGTTGACGTCAAGCGATAACGTGATCAGGGCAATGTCGTAGAGATCGCGGTACCGGGTGGAGACTCTCGAGCCGTGGACCTCGTACATCGCACAGACCTTGTCGGCGAGCTGGTTTTCGATCGGATAGGACCTGATCGTGTATTCCCGGCCCACAAACGCCAGGTCGAGGCTATCAGAGCGTTCCACCGTGAGCTTTTCGGTTACGGCGGGGACCTGCAGGTCACCGCTGACATCGATGTGGAAATGCGCTAGCTTGCTCACTCCCTGATGGACATGGGCCGTGAGCTGGATGCTGTCAATGGTCCCCTGGAGGGATGCTGCTTTAGGTGCGGTGAGAGTGAAGGTATACGGGCCAATCTTTGTTCCGTCCATGATCTCGACCAGGTCCTTGGCGGCCTCCCGGTAGGAGGTGGGGTCATCTTGCCGGTAGAGATCCAGGTCCCGGGTATGCCGGGCCTGATCGATCCGGCAATACAGGTTGGTCCCTCCTTTAAGGACCCATCCCTGGTCGCGGGTTCCGAGTTCCCCCAGGAACAGCTCCCGGAAGAAGCGGTTGTAGACGTCATTTAAGGCCATCCCCTGATTACGACTGTCCTGGAGGAGGGCGTGTTTGATCTGGCCGTGCCGGCTTTTTGGCTCACTCATGATCAGGGATGCTCCTTACCATTGTTGGTATTTGAAGGCTTATGGTCTTTTTTAAGCAAGCGTTGCACCTCGGAATCTAGGCCATTCCCGCTCCAGGCCTGGGCACTCTTGTCGGGACCCCCGAGTGCTGCGCCAGCTCCGCCGCCCGTGCGATCAGTCCTTCATTCCCGAAGCGTTCAGACACCCCTTGAAGGCCCTGGCCGGTGATGTCACCAGCATCGTGGGCACTGCCCGGGAGTGCCGTGAGAGGGGTGAGGGTAGTGATCAGAGCCTGCAGCTCCTCCCGGACAGGCGCCCACGCAGCTTCGATCTGTCGCTGCAGGAGCTGCTCCGTCGACAGGACCTGGACGGGAAAACGCTCATCGAGCCACGCCGCGATGTCTTCTCTGCTACCTGGGGTGATCCCGAAAACATGCGGAATAGTTGCCAGCAGGTCAGCGACCTCCTCACGCGTGGCCAGTCCGGCATGGAGGATATCGCCGGTCATATCAGCCAGGTGTCCCGGTTCATGGCCGGCCGCAGCGAGATCCCTCACCGTGCGCAGCGGGGTAGTCACCGCAAGCCCCTCGATACTCTCCCACTGAGGGGAGTCGATCTTGGCGATATGGAAAACAACTTCGGGCTGGCGGGTTTGACGCCTGGTGGGGACGGTGAAATGAATGCCGTTGCCATCGAGGTCGCCGATACCGTGCAGCTCCGCGGCGGACTCGTGCGAGACCACCGCCAACGGTGCGTGCTCGAGGCGGTCAACGGCCATGACCTTCGGTTCCAGGGCGAGCCACTGGGCCCGGATCTCGGTGACCGGGGACCAGGGGATGGCCTCGGCGGCGTATACCCCGGATCGGATACGCGTGAGCACGGCCCGGTCCACGAGGCGGCCCAGCAGGACCGCGCTAACACCCTCGGCCCCTGCTTGGGCGCTGGTGACCAGTCCCCATTGTTGGGCGGCGAGGTCCAGGACGATCTCGGTGGCCTCTACGATCTTCATGCTTCAATTATGGCATATATCGATAGTATCGAAGCATGAAGAGGCCCCATATTTCTTCAAAACTATCTGTTTTAGATACTAATGAAGTAATTTGGGGATCTTGCTTCATGATGAAGGACATAAGGAGAGGGCATGTGGGGCCACCGTCGGGCCTACTGCATGGAGGACAGTGCCTGCTTCAGGATGCCTCTCGGCTGCGGCTGCGTATTCCACAGGAATGCCCACTACCGGGAGGTGCGGGGAGGTTAGCCGCTGGTGATATCGGTGATTAACTCATCGATGACCTCGTCACCGGGATGAAACTCCGGGCAAAACTGTTCCACCATCGCCGGAAGAAACCGTATCTCTGATTCCTCCCGATGCCAGATGTAGGTGATCCTCATCGATTCCTTCAGCGCCGCAGGATCATAGAAGTCCCGGTCGGTGGGATCTGCCATCGCACACGATAACCGCGCAGCGATCACCACCTCCCCCACCGTCAAGTCGTTGATACGGGTGCCGGAAAATCGTTCCAAGAGCACCATCGCAGCCGCCCGCTCACCATCGGTTACCGGTGCTAGGACCTGTTACGAAAGTCGTGTGAGCCACCGATTGATGGCGGCGATCTGAACAACGGCCTCGAAACGGACAGCGAGTTTATCGTAGCGGGTGTCTACCGCGCGGTTGTGCTTGAGCGCGTTGAAACATCGCTCAAACACGTTGCGCCCCTTTATAGGCCTCGGGGTCGAAGACCGGGGGCCGCCCACCCCAGGAACCTATGGCCCGGCGGTGGGCTTTCTGGTCTTCTTTCACCGGGATCGTGTCCGTGATACGCCGGCACCGCGGATATGACCGGTTCGCCCGCGAGGAGTACGCTTTGTCCGCCAATACCCGATCCGGTCTGCTCCGGGGACAGCCGCGACCGGGGCGGGCCACCCGGATCTGGTCCAGGACTTGCGTCAGCTACGGGCTGTCCCCGGCCTGACCGGCAGTCAGAGTAAACGATACTGACTGTAAGTGCTGGTCGCAGGCCAGATGAATCTTCGTGGAGAACCCGCCCCGAGATCGGCCCAAGGCATAGTTATCGGGTTCGCCGTCGAGGCGTTGCGGTGAATCTCGCCGTGCCCCGGCGGCTTGGATATGCGCCCGGGCGGTGGTGGAATCCACGGAGATCTCCCAGTCGAGGTGTCCCTGGGCATCAGCTTGGGACTGGAGTGCGGCTTCGATCGTCGACCAGGTACCGACCAGTTGCCAGGAGCGGAACAGGCGGAGACCCGCCACCAGGGTCTGTAGTGGGCGGGAACGTCCCGCCAGGGGCCACAGATTCGGATGCGGTGGCGGATGCCGTTGACCAGATTCCGCAGGCCGTACCTGCGTGGTCTACCGAACCGGGATGCTGCTGGCAGCAGCGGGATGAGCACATTCCATTGAGCATCGGTGAGGTCGTGACGGGTCGCGGCGTTTAGGGTGGGAATCAAGGCCTCAGATGTCTGGGCTGGTTTGGTCGCACTCTCCTCGCTACACCGGAGGCCGCCCCACTTCCACCCGTCACGCCAACCCCTACGACTTTCGCAACAGAACCTAGTAGCATTCCCGGTTCCTCAAATGTCGATGGCCCTGAGCTGCGACAATGAGAGTTAGCGCGGCAGATATTCCGAGAGCCCAGGACATATGGGTATATGTAAGGAGAAGTGCCCCAACTACTGCTCCCGCAAATAGTACCGTGATTGCTGCGAAACGCCGGTTCCAGAGTCCGCGCCAACCGTTGCTAAAGAGGTCACCGGAAAGCTGTGTCAATGTAGAGGTGACAACGACCGTGGTCATGTCTTTGACCGCAAGTTTTCTTGCAACATAAGCTTGAACTCCCATGACAGCCGCTGTGGCGCACGCCACGACAATTTGGACAATCGGAGAGAGCTCGGGCCCAGCGATGACGAGGACGACAGTCAGAATCACTAATGTTGCTCCGCCAATCCCCAGGAGTGACGTGATGCGTGTTGTCCACGCAGACCCTTGGCTCTTGAGTACGAGCCCAGCGATCGCTGCAGCAAGAGAAAAGGAGATCAATGCCCCTAATGGGCCGATGATAGGAAGCTCGTTCGCTCCTGCAGCACCCATGCCCAAAATCACGATGTTGCCGGTCATATTTCCGACAAATACCCGGTCGAGACCCAAATACCCCACTGCATCAACGAGACCAGTAACAAAGGTAAGAATCATCATCAGCCACACCACATAAGATTCACCCTTCCCTGCGATAGTGGGTGTGTCAGCAATCTTCTGCGCAGTCGTCACTTGGCGCCCCGGAATTCCTCAGAAGGCACTAGCGCCAGAACTGATCGTGTGAGGTCGGCAGTTGGGTCCAACAAGATATTAGGAACTTCGAAGTGGGTGACATCCGAAAGAGCGAACAAGTCCGACAAGCGGGAATGGCCCCTCAACGCACGGGCGTAATCTTCCGACTGGCGGATAAACTCTGGGCTTTCCTTTGTCCCATACGCCACCACCACTGGGCAGGAAACTCGCTCGATGTAGTGGATGGCGCTGAGCTCATGGACCTGTTGTTCAGAAAGTTTCATGTACTTTCCACGCGCAGAGCGCTGTGGAGCATCAAGATCACACATACCGCTGAGGACAGCTCCGCCCTTAATCAAATCGTCGGGCACATTATAGGAAGACCAGTCAGTTCCTAGAAGTACAGTGCTCAAGTGGCCACCGGAGGAATGGCCGGCCAAAATAATGCGGTCTCGATCTCCTCCAAACTCTTCTGCATGACGCCAGACCCATATCAGGGCGCGACGACACTGGTCGACCATCCCTGAGATCGTGGTATCCGGGACATTGTCGAAATCCACGGCAACGTAGACATGGCCTGCATCAACGAAGGTCGGAGCATACGCTGATACTGAGTTTTTGCTCAAGCCTCGCCAGGCGCCTCCGTGGATGAAAACGATAACTGCACTACGATCTGCATCATCCGGCGCGAATACATCGACCGTCTCCCGTTGAGTTTCACCGTAACTGTACGAACTGTAGCTTCTCGTGTTACGAACCTGCTTACTAGCTTCCTCGTAGCTATCTATCGTGGCTACCGAGTCACAATCCCACACGGACTGGTCATAGCAGCGATCCAGTTCTTCCTGGGTGTAATTCATGTTCAGGGTCATGAAATCTCCTTGGTAAGTCGATTGGTGACTGCGATAGCCAGCCCTTTATGCGTGGTACTGCCGCAAAGTGCACCAAGTCCTGCTTAAGCCTTCCTCGGCTGGCGCTCATTTTCTTGCAAAGGGAGTCATTGCAGATGACGTGTGCTCGAATTGAATCGAGGCGCCTAGAACAGAGGGAACTTTGTGAGCGGTGGAGGGAAACCATGGCCATGACGTCTTAATCCCACGTTCACAAGATAGCAGCATTTGATCATATTTGGAATGGGAACAAGAGGCTGAAAATTCTTTCCCGAGCTAAATTTCCACGTCCATGCAGGTAGGCGTGCTTTTGCCCCCACCCCTGCGCAAGCCTTGGAAACTTCCCCGAAAAGGAAACTGCCACTTGGCACACCCGGACAGCCGATGACCCTCTTGTATTTGATCAAAGATAAAGCTAGCGTACTAACTGATTGTTATCCCGGTCACTTTGGGAGCATGTGTTTGATGGCAGTCACTTCTGATTCTCGATCAAAGGAATCCCATGAAAAAATCCCCTGAATCTTCTACCCGCCAGGTAAGACGGTCATCCCCCTGGATCGTCATCGCCCTAGCTTTCAGCGCTGTGCTGCTCGATGGCTTTGACACCGGCGCTCTTGCTCTGCTCGTCCCTCATCTATCTGAAGACTGGTCGGTCTCAGCGGCGGTGTTTACATATCCCTTGGTCCTGACGAATTTTGGCGTCGTCATCGGATACCTGTCCTGTGGTGCGCTCTCTGCCCGCTTCGGGCAACGTCGGATGCTGGTACTAGGCCTGCTCATATTTGGCCTAGCTACCATCGGTACTGCTGTCACCCTTCACTTCGAATCCATCAGCATTCTCACGATCACGCGCGCTGTAACCGGCATCGGACTTGGCCTGGTGATGCCAGTTGCCGTCGTCTTGGCCACTGGAAGTGTCTCAGAAAAGCGCCGTCAAACTGTTGCCATTGCCGTAACCATGGGGTTGACGTCAGGTGTTGCTGTCGTCGGCTTCTTGGGCAATTATCTGATTGGCCATTTCGGGACTGCGGGAGTTTTCTGGGTAGCTGGTATCGCCCCGCTGGTGCTTGTTCCGCTAGCGATCTTTTTCATTCCTGAGATCACATCTCAACCGAAAGATGACGAGGGTAAGCAGCCAAGTCAGGTATCCCAGATTTTAGGTCGGGAAATACGTACTTCCACTCTTGCGTTGTGGGTAGTGACTTTCCTGGTGTTTGTTGTCAGCTACACCCTCAAGTCGTGGGTTCCTACGCTGCTACATGATTACGGACTCGATCCTTCCACCGCCGGCCTGGGACTGGCATTTCTGAGCACAGGCGGCATCGTCGGCGGCCTTATCCTGATGCTCCTGTCCCCCAAACTTGGAAGCGCTCGCGCTCTTGTCATCATGTCCCTTGTCGGCGCTGTCGCTGTCGCTGCATTCGCAAAACTATCGATGTCGCCTGCGCTCCTCCTGGTTACGATCTTCATCGCTGGAGCAGGTGTGGTTGCCGGACAGGTGGGGAAGAACGCTATTGTGGTATCCCTCTACCACAAATCGGCCCTCCCCACTGGAGTTGGCTGGGCAGACGCTGTCGGACGGGTCGGATCGATCGTTGGCCCTCTCATCACTGGAGCCCTCCTTGGGCTCGCCCTGCCGGCGCAAGATATTGTGCTGCTCTTCGCTGCTCCTCTGGTCATCGCCGCTGTCGGTTTTGCTTTTCTTTCTCGACGAACAGCCGAACCGAAAGGTACTTCAACCACCGATAGCCAAGAACGTGAAGTAACCACCGATAGCCAAGAACGTGAAGTAACCACCGCTCGGTGACGCAGTCTTATAAAGTTCTCTCCCGCGCAGTCAAGTGCCGGAGAGAACTTTGGGCTTTAGGGCCTATCCTGTAATTTTTGGTCGTGTCGGCACCATAATCCACTTCTCACCTATTATCCCTGGTGGCATGATCGGACGCAGCGAACTCACAGACAAGGCCTGGCACCACATCGAACCTCTGCTACCCGCCAACGGCGGCGGACGCCGGTGGCGCGATCACCGCCAGGTGATCAACTCCTTCCTCTGGAAACTATTCACCGGTGCTCCCTGGGGGGACCTTCCCGAACGTTACGGTCCCTGGAAAACCGCCCATGAGCAGATGAGGACATGGACCTTGGACGGCACCTAGCAGAAGCTTCTTGACTCCGCTGTCGTCAAGGACGACGCAGTCGGTGACCTCGAGTCGATCCTCTCGGTCGACTCCACCGTGGTCCGGGCCCACCAGCACGCAGCCGGGGCCCGAAAAAGGGGGCTGTAGTGCAGAAATCGAGTCCATCGCCGTCAACGGAGAAGGACTCGGGCTTCCCGAGGAGGATTGAGCAGCAAGATCCACCTCGCCGTAGACGGCCGGGGCCTGCCGATGAGCGTGACCGTGACCGGTGGACAGGCTGGAGACAACCCACAGGTGCTTCCGCTGTTGGATCAGATCAGTGTCCAGCGCGAGGGGCCGGGCCGGCCGGATGGCGTGCTGGCGGACAAGGCGTATTCGCATCCGCACACCAGGAAAGAGATGCGCAAACGCGGTATTGCGTTTGCCAGTCCGGAAAAGTCCGACCAGGTCAGCCGCAGGAAAGCCAAAGGCTCCGCTGGTGGGGCCGAAGCCGCGGGCCTGGTGGACGTAAAACGTGGTTTAAGGGCAATCGCGATCCCACGGGCGGTGAGTGTGGCGCAGATTGGCTCGACCCCGAAGCGGTGGCGGTAGGTGCGGATGAAGTCCACGATCACCGAAGTTTGCGGTCGAGCTTAAGCCTGGGCGAAAAAGCCGACGCCGTCTTCAAGATCTCATTCACCCGACGCAGCTTGGCGACTTCCTTGGCCTGCTCCTCGTAGGCGGCCTGGAGCCGCTCGTAGGACAGGGACCCGGGTTCAGGAGCTTTCGGTCTGCTTTCCTGTTTGCGGATCCAGTTGCGCAAGGTGGATTCCTTCACGCCGAGTAGTTCGCCGATCCCCGGCGGGCGCCGGCCTTGGAGATGGCGCCTTCTTCCAGGTGTTCGAAGTACATGCGCACCGCGCGTTCTTGGGTGGCGGTGCCGTACTGACTGGGTCGTGCCATGGTGTGTTCGTCCTCCTAGGGTAAAACCTAGTCTCCGACCAACCCAGGCCGCCTCACTTCACCTCTGGCGGCTCTCTTGGCCTTGAACATCCAGTATGTCGTCGCTCATCAAGGCATTGAGAACATCGAAATGTCCTGTGCCTTCGATGTCGTACCTGGTTACTGGGGCGCCTGCCTTGCGGAGCACCTGTGCAAATTGGTCTGACTGTCGTCGAAACTCAGTCGATTCCAGTGCACCTGCGATGAGCAAACTCTCTGTGTGGATCTCTTCCCACTGCCATAGGGCGGGGCTGAGGCGTTTGGCGGTCTGATGGTCGAGCGCCAGCCAGGAGTTCGTCTTGGTGGCGAGTAGGGGTTGCAGGTCGTAAAGTCCGCTTACCCCTATGAAACGCTGGGGTGGTTGCCACGAGTTGTCGTTAGCTGTCGGTTCGAGCAGTGAGGCGACCAGGTGGGCTCCCGCGGAGTGGCCGATTACCGTTATTTTTTGAGGGTCTCCGCCGTAGTCTGCGATGTTTCTGCAGACCCAGGCGTATGCAGCTTGCACGCTGGCGATGATATCGAGCAGAGGGGTATCCGGGGCAAGCGGATAGTCGACTGATACAACACAGGTATCCTGGGCTATTACTCTGGAGGTCAGGAACGTCACGTCTTTGCGGCTGGAACCTCGCCAATACCCTCCATGGACTAAGAAGATCACCGGAGATTGGGATGAGCCGACGAAAACATCAGCCAACTCCAAGGCGTGGTTTCCGTAGCGAATGACAGTCGGTGGAAAGTCCTGACGAACTTCGTCGCTCCATACGCGGTGCTCCGCGAGGGTCTCATCAGCATTGCCCACCAAAGCTCGCGCGTCGTACTGCTCGTCAAGATACGGATCGATCATACTGGGCCTCATTAGAGCTCCTCTCGTCCTTTGCTGCAACGGATACTTCAGTGTTTCGCTGGATTTTCTTCTGCAAGGTCCATACTGCGAAGAAAAGGTCGGAAGCCGTGAGTGCCATGACGGCGAACCAATAGAAGTTCGCACTGGGAGGGAATCCCATGGCCAAGATCCACCCGGCCGAGATCGGCGCCATCACTGCGCCAATCCTGCCAATACCAAAACCCCATCCCAGTCCACTGCCGCGGAGGTGCAGTGGGTAGGGCATAGCGATCGTAGCTGTGACCAGGCACGCTGAACCGTGGGTGCCAATTCCAGCAAGTGCCAGGCACACGTAGATCAGGAACGTCAGTGGTCCGCTGCCCATAATGATGAGGGCCACGCCAGCAATGAACACCGCCACCATTCCGGTGGCTAGGGTGCCAAATTGTTTACCTGACGAGGCGGTGAAGAAAGATCCCGCTACCGCGCCCAAGTTGAGTGCGAGGGTGACGAAGAGTGCTGACCCAAGGTTGTAACCCGATTAGTGATGGTCAGGTGCATGAGTGTCAGCGACGGTCCTGGGTCACAAGAGTGCTCTTAACGTGAACAAGAACTGTTTCCTATTGACGTTGTGTCCCTTACCTTCTACTGGAGGCGAGGTGAAGGCGTAGAACACCTTCCTGCTTCTGTGGTAGTTCGCCAAAGAGTGAGAAGTTAAAAGTAGAGGGGCTTGAGCGGCTTGGGTTAGGTGCCTTTCTTTAGTCGGGGTTGTACTTGATACGCGGCTCGTTATGAACAGAGCCGGGCATAGCCCATAAAGGACCATTAAGCCGTCCGACCGGATCAAGCAGGTCAAAGTCGGGTCGCCCCGCTGTTAGGCACTGTGCATTTACCGCGAAATGCAATACCTCACCGATGACCATGACACCACTGCCGCGCTCGATGATGTCGGTTACTCGACACTCCAAGGCTGCGGGCGATTCCGCGATACGGGGCGGAGCGACCGTCAGGGAGGTTTCCTTGGTCAGACCAGCCTCAAAAAATTCATCCAGATCGGCAGGATAATCGATCCCTGTCCGATTGATCTGAGTGATTCTGGAGGCGGGAGCGAGGTGGAAAACGAATTCACCTGTCTCCTGGGCGTTGCGAGTGCTGTCTTTCCATCCCACCGTGGAGAACATCACCAGCGGTGGATCGGAGGCCACAACACCGCAGAATGAAAACGGAGCGATGTTGTCGACCCCTGCGGCCGATCGAGTAGTGACCCAGGCAATCGGCCGGGGAACGACCAAGGCAGTCAGCAGGTGATATGCCTTGGCAGCGCTAATGTCGGGGGCGCTAATTTCGAGCCTGGTCATAGCTTTACCTTTATCGGGTGGGGTTATTTGTCCTGGAGAATCTGGAAACCGTGGTCCCCATCAATTTCCTGATGCACCCACAGGTCCAGGGACCGGATGGCCGGGTGATCGTTGAAGTTGAAGAGGCAGGCATCTTCCGTCTCATTTTCGTTGACGTGCTCGTACCAGGCCCAAGAGGGGATCACGAAGATGTCGTGTTCCTTCCAATCGAAACGCTGGCCGTTGATGATCGAGTAGCCGGAACCTTTAGCCACGTGGTACACAGCAGAACCAGTGTGGCGCTGGGCCTTGGTGTGCATGCCTGGGGGAAGCATCTGCATGTGGGCGCCCATGGTCGGCATCACAGAGCCACCGGTGGCCGGGTTGACGTATTCAAGCTTGTACGCGTCGACGGGGGAAGGGGCGCCGGCTGATGCAAGGTTCTGCATGGCCTCGTAGGTGCGCTCCCAGGGGTAGGCGTTGAGAGGAGAGTACATCTTCTCCCAGCCCAGACGGTCAACCGGGCCCAGGATGCCGGATCCGTACTGCTTGTACTGGGTCATGATGGTCTTGGGCTGAGGCTGGTACACATCAGGGTGGACGGCGTAGAAGTTAGCGTCGAGCGTGTTGACCAGGGGGATGTCGAGGCCATCCTGCCAGATGACGAAGGAATCATCCGATTCGTTGCCGTGCTCATGCCAGGTGCCTCGCGGGGTGATGGCGAAGTCATTGGTCTGCACCTTCAGCTTGTCGCCGTTGACGATGGTCCAGGCACCTTCGCCTTCCACCACGAAACGCAGGGCAGAAGCTGCGTGGCTATGGGCGGTCATGAACTCGCCGGGATTCATGATCTGGAGTCCGCTGTAGAGGTGTCCTACAGCAGCGGAGTCTTCCTTACGTCCCTCATTGACGAGCATGACCACTCGGCGGCCGGCGTCATCACCTTTGACCAGGCTGGCCGATTCCACCACCAGGGGACGAAGTTCGTCATAGGACCAGTGCATGGGAATGGACTTGGGGGCAGGCTCCCAGGGTTCGATGTCATTGGCCACGGTCCACAGGGCGCCGGTGCCCAGATCTTCCAGGCGGTTGTAGAAGTCTTGCAGCTCGGGGGTGGTGGTTACGCGAGCGCGACCAAGCATGTCGTCCGTTTTCATGATGGCTCCTTCAAAGATGCCGATAAGTATGAATCAGGCACGGGGTGAGGCAATGCCGTTGACGGTAACCGCACCTCTAGCGTCAACGAGATCCGTGTCCTGGCTGAGGTTGTGTTCGTTGTATCCGGTGGTGCTTTAGAGACTGTTTAGGTGACATTTCCCCAGCACTGTGGGGAGTAATTTTTGGGCTCTCGCTCGATGACTCGGCTAGAAATCTCGGGCGGCCGTTCTTGCGTCCATCGATCCTCCGCGACGGGGGTTGGCGGCTGGGCAGATTAGGGTGCGATCCGGAACCTTATTAATTTTCAATGTTCCGTGGATCACAATATAACATTGCATTTGATCAAATGCTAGTGTTAAATTATGACCAGCTTCACACCCTGACCATCGGACCGGAGGAATCCATGCACATCCCCCCTAAATTCATCGCAGCGACCGCCCAGGCGGCGCCCGTTTATCTCGATACCGACGCCACCGTTGAGAAGGCGTGCTCCCTCATTACGCACGCAGCCGCAAACGGCGCTTCCCTATTAGCCCTGCCCGAGGTGTTCGTTCCGGGATATCCCTACTGGAACTGGACGATGAACCCGGTAGAGGGTGGGAAACGTTTCCCGGAACTTTTCAAGGCATCCGTGTTGATTGATGGGCCGGAGATCAAGAAACTACGTGAGGTGGCCCGTCGTCATGAGATCTTCGTGGTGATCGGCGTGAACGAGCGCCATCCGCAGTCCATGGGAACCTTGTACAACTCGGTGGTGTTCATCGGCGACCAGGGCGAACTGCTCGGAGTCCATCGCAAACTCGTTCCTACCTGGGCGGAGAAGCTCACCTGGGGTAACGGGGATGGCTCCAGCCTGCGGACCTATGACACCAGAATCGGAAAGCTCGGGGCCCTGGCCTGCGGTGAGAACACCAACACCCTGGCTCGATTCTCCCTGCTGGCGCAGGGTGAACAGGTGCACGTGGCCAACTACATCGGGTTGCCCACCGCCCCGCCGGACTACGACATGGTCGAGGCGATCAAGGTCCGTGCGGCGGCCCATTCCTTCGAGGGCAAGGTCCACACGGTTGTCTCCTGCGCCGCGATCACTCCGGAAATCATCGATGCCGTCGCTGGCGACGATGAAAAGGCCCGGGCCATGCTCGAGCGAAAGCGATCCGCGTTCAGCGGCATCTTCGGGCCCGATGGGCGCCTGATCACCGAGGAACTCATCGACGAGGAAGGGATGCGTTTCGCTGAGATCAATATCGAGGACCAGATCGCGCAGAAACAGATGCACGACATCATCGGCCACTACAACCGGTTCGACGTCTTCAATCTTCAGGTCAACCGCACTCCGCTGACTCCCGCTACGCTCCTGGACCCCGAGGCACCTGGCTCGGACTGGGAAAGCTCTGTCGAAGAAAAACTGACTGTTCCCACGAAAAACTGACCATTCACTCACTACCTGCTCACTAAAACTCAAGGAGTAACATCATGCAGCTGCTCAGCTTTGAACGCCCCGGCCAGACCAACCCGTCCTGGGGTGTGCGCATCGGGGACGACAAGGTCCTCGATATCCCGGCCGCAGATCCGAAGGCCCCGGCAACGCTACTGGAGCATGTCCGCAACAATGGCACCTACAACATTGATGATCTCGTGGCCTGCACCGAGAAGAATTCTGACGACATCGTTGCCGAGGCAGATCTGACCCTTCTGCCGCCCCTGCGGCCAGGGAAGATCATCGGCATCGGCCTCAACTATGTCGAGCATGTCGAGGAATCCAGCCGTTCCCTGGACACCGACCAGGAGCTTCCGCCCCGTCCGGTGCTCTTTAGTTCCCCCGGTACCGCTGTCACCGCCTGCGGGGCGCCGATTAGGCACAACGAGAAGATGACCAATCAGCTTGACTGGGAATGCGAACTAGCTGTCGTCATGGGCAAGTCCACCCATTACGACCTCAACGAGGACCAGGCCTTTGACCACGTCTTCGGCTACTCCATCATGAACGACATCAGCGCACGAGATCAGCGACGCTCCGGCCAGTGGTTCTTCTCCAAGGGCCAGGACTCGCACAAGCCTTTCGGCCCGGTGCTGGTCACCGCCGATGAGGTCGGCGACCCCCATGACTTGGACCTGCGCCTCACCGTCAATGGCCAGGAACGCCAGAACGGCAATACCAAGCACATGCTGTTCAAGATCCCCACCCTCATCGCTGACGTTGCGTCCGGCATGACCCTGGAACCCGGTGATGTCATCGCCACCGGATCCCCCCAGGGCGTGGGAGCGGCGATGAATCCCCCTCAGTTCCTCCAGCCGGGCGACGTCGTGGAAGCGACCGTCGAGAAAATCGGCACCCTCACCAACCCCGTGAAGGCGGTTTAAGCCATGACCACCAAGACCAAGTACCGCATCGGGCAGATCGTCCCCAGCTCGAATGTCACCATGGAAACGGAAATCCCCGCGATGTTCCGCCGCCGGGAAGAGGTTGCTCCGGAGCGTTTTACTTTCCACTCCGCACGCATGCGGATGAAGGAAGTGACCCAGGAACAGCTGCTGGCCATGGACAACGACTCCGACCGGTGTGCCGCCGAGATTTCAGACGCCGAAGTGGATGTGATCGGCTACGCCTGCCTCGTGGCGATCATGGCCCGTGAACTCGGTTACCACCACAAGTCGAAGGAGCGCCTCGAAAAAATCACCGAGGAAAGCGGCTATCCCGCCCCTATCGTCTCCAGTGCTGGCGCCCTCATCGATGCGCTTGAGGTGCTGGGTGCCAAGAAGGTCGCCATTATCGCTCCCTACATGCGCCCCCTTACTGATAAAGTAGTGGATTATATCAAAAATGAAGGTTTCGACGTAGTGGATTCCCTCGCACTGGAAATCCCCAATAACCTCGAAGTAGGAGCGCGCGACCCGATGGCACTCGTAGAACTGGCAAAGCAGGTGGATCATTCCCAGGCGGATGTTCTGGTGCTCTCCGCCTGCGTCCAGATGCCCTCACTCGAAGCGATCCAGGTAGTGCAGGATGCTATCGGAAAACCGGTCGTCTCCGCCGCCGTCGCCACGGTGTATCAGATGCTCAAGTCTCTTGATCTCGAGACCTTTGTTCCTGACTGTGGAGAACTTCTCAACGGAAAGTACTAACCCATGAATAATGACGTCATCCAGCCCCCCAAGCGTCTGACCACAGCTGATCAGGCCTACGAGACGATCCTTGCCGCCATTGTGGAAGGAAAATTTCGCCCGGAACAGCCTCTACGGATTAATGCTCTCGCCGAATTATTGGACATGAGCATGATGCCGGTCAGAGAGGCCTTGAGTCGCTTGGAGGCTCTTGGCGTCATTGAAAGTGAACCTTACCGCGGGGTCCGTATACGGAAGTTGTCTATTACCGATCTTATTGACACCTACCGCACGCGCATCCTGTTGGAGGGTTTTCTCGCCCGGCAAGCGGCTACCTGCTTCACCACCGAGGCACAAGAACGAGCGTTGGCTTTTCTCGACTTGCAGGAAGAGCGCAACAAAATCAATGACCTGGAGGGGGCCCGTAATGCCCACAAGGGGTTTCACTTCACCATTTATGAGGCTGCGCAAGCACCCTGGGCCGTTCGATCGGCCGAGCCCACGTGGGCGAACAGTGAGCGGTACCGCATCGAGGCGAAAATTACGCCTGAGGTCGTGGCTTTTCGTCGGCAGGAACACGAAGAAATTCTCGCAGCCTGTGTAGCTGGTGATCCAGACAGGGCGGAATTGGCTCTCCGGGATCATCTGATCCTGACAGTTCAAGCCATTGACCATGAAGCGGCGGGAGCGATCGCCCACGACCTCGGGTTCCCCCTACCGGCCTTGCCGGCCTGACCTCTTGGATTGAAGTTGTTGCGGGGCAGATCACCGTCTTCTCGTACTAAACATTTATTCAAGAGAGGAATGAGGTGTCGCAGTTCCAAGGAACTGCGGCGCCTGCTCCCGCCGCGGAGGACCGGGCAGGTAGTCCACTTGGTGCTGTTGCAAAGTTCGAGTAACGGAGTAATCGATGCGGCATAATCACTGTCACACCATCAGCATCCTGAGTTTTGGCGAAAACGGCGGATCCGGCACCAGCATTGCGCTGCACTCTTACTGATAGTGAGTAAGCAGAAATTCCTGTTTGCAACAGAACCCTCTCGGATGCGGCTGCGCATTCCGCAAGATTGCCGG
>NZ_JBQPQY010000014.1:0-68603 GCF_052266655.1 Corynebacterium sp. A21 | reverse complement strand
ATTGGGCGGATCCTCGAGACCTACCCTTCATCACGCCCAGCAGGCACCCATCAGCCGAGCTTCCACAACCGGTCATCCTCGGCTGCGGGATTGCCCCGGCCGTCGGTGTTATTGCTGAGTACCCAGAGATCGCCTTCCGGAGACAGCGTGACATCACGGAGCCGACCGAACTCACCGCGGTAGTGCACGGTGGAGGTCCCCAGGTCATCCAGCGGGATCTCGCGGAGGTTCTGGCCGCGCAGATTCGCGATGTAGATGGCGCCATCGGCGATGGTCATGCCGCTGGGACTGGCATCGGCGGGACTCCACTGCTGAAGCGGATCGATGAAGCCACTTTCCCCGGCGATGCCCTCGACTTGGGGCCAACCGTAGTTACCGCCGGCCTCGATCAGGTTCAACTCATCCCAGGTGTTCTGGCCGAACTCACTGGCATACATCGTCCCGACATCATCCCAGGCGATCCCTTGCGGATTGCGGTGGCCGTAGCTGTAGACCAGCGAATCATCGATGGGGTTGTCCGCCGGCACCTCGCCCTCAGGGGTCATCCGCAGGATCTTCCCAGCCAGGGAATCCAGATTCTGGGAATTGGCGGTGTCCCCGGCATCACCGGTGGTGGCGTAGAGCATGCTATCGGGGCCGAAGGCGAGCCGCCCGCCGTTGTGGGTGCTGGCTGCGGGGATGCCGGACAAGATGGTCTCAGCTGCACCGAGTCGGAGTGATCCGGGCTCACCTTCCAGGAGGTAGCGGTCGATACGGTTGTCTGTTTCGGCGGTGTAATAGGTGAAGAGGTAATCCCCCTGGGTGGCGATGCCCAGCAAACCGCCCTCGCCCCGGGGTGAGGCATCAGCGATGACACCGACCTCGCGGCTTTCCCCGGTGCGATCAAGCTCAAGAATCCGGGCGTTATCGCGCTCGCTGATCAGTGCCGTATCTCCATGAAAGGCCACGGACCAGGGGGCATCGAGATTGTGGGCGAGCGCCTCACCCGTGGTCGGGGTCGGGGGAGCCGCGGAGCAGGAGGATAATAAGGCCGCTGAACCCAGCGCGCAGAGGAAGGACAGTGCACTCATGATGCCAAGCCAATCGTCGTGGGGGAGCCATCAACCCGGGTTGCTTCGAAGCAAACTCTGCCGTCAGGCACAGCGTCTCCCGTCGTGGCGGAATCCTTCCCTCATGCTAGTTCTTCCCCACTCAGGGCGCTGATAAAACCGCAGGTTACTGGGCGGCCTTGGAATCGCCATCGATCGGGAACTGCTGGCCGGAGATCGTCCGGGCGTGCGGGCCGCTGAGGAACACCGCCAAAGCTGCGATATCAGCTGGGTCCGTGAAAGATTTGATCGCCTGATTCTGCAACCCAGCGGCAATCTCTTCCTCGACGCTTCGTCCGGAAAGCTCAGCCCGACCCTCGAATACCCGGTTCAGACGTTCACCCTGCACTGCTCCGGGGTGAAGTGAGTTGACCGTGATTCCATGGGACCCAAGTTCCAGGGACAACGTCTTGGTGAAACCGATTAGTCCCCATTTGGTGGTGGAGTAGGCGATGCGGTTCGGATACCCAAAGCGGCCAGCCAACGAGGACATGACCAGGATGGAACCACCGTGGTCCTTTTTCAGCAGCGGGACAACCTGGTGGACCACATTGAAAGAGCCGTTGAGGTTGACCTCGACCACTGCTTTCCAGGCGTCGGGATCATAGTCCTCCACTGGTGCGGTGGGACCGGCGATTCCAGCATTGCTCACCAGCACATCGAGTCCATCCCATTGGTTTTCCAGGGTCTGAACCAGCTGAGCCACGTCTGCTGCAGAGGTGACATCGCCGACGCTGCCGCTGAGATTCTCCCTGGTACCCAGAACGGCGTCCACGGCTGTTTGATCAACATCAAAGATGTGGACCTGGCTGCCCTGTGCCAGAAAGGCCTCGGTGATGGCCCAGCCGATTCCGCTGGCTCCAGCGGTGATGAGAACTCGTTGCGTCATGGATTTCTGTTCTTTCTTGATCGGGACGGGGACAAGATGGAGAGGGGAGAATACGGCGGTGTTTGGTGGTTTCCCTGGGTTGAGAGAGCTTGGGCTGAGAGAGCTAAGGTATCAGGCCATCAACCTGAGGATCCACCTTCGAGCATCTGCCGAGAGTTGAAGATGAATCCGCTGAAAAATCCGAGCGCTCAAACAAACTCAAACAAACTCAAACAACCTCACCCTAAGCCGCCCGATCCCGCCGACGGGCGGCCGCGAAGTCCTGGAACCAGTCCAGCGCCTCGAGGTTCTTCACCGAATCGCGGTTGATGGGCTTGCCACCGGACAATGGACTGAAGAGCTTTTTCAGCGGCACTTCAAGTCGCTTCATGCTGTGGGTCACCGGAATTTCTGGTGCCTCGATGATCTCGTCGGGGACGTGGCGGGCGCTGGCGCGGCTGCGCAGGGTGCGGTTGATTCGCTCGCGCAGGGCATCATCAATTACGGCGCCTTCGGCGGGGACCACGAATAGCGGCATCCAGTAGTTGCCGCCTTCCTGCTCAACACCGAGGACCAGGCAGTCAGCGATTTCTTCGATATCGACTAAGGCATCGTAGATATCGGAGGGGCCGATGCGTACGCCTTGGCGGTTGAGGGTGGCATCCGCGCGGCCGTGGACGGTGTATTGGCCATCGGCAGTGCGGGTGATCCAGTCGCCGTGCATCCATACTCCGGGCTTCGCGGTGAAGTAGGAGGAGCGGTAGCGCTCGCCGGACTCATCCCCCCAGAGGAACAGGGGCATCGAGGGCAGCGGTCGGGTCACGGCCATGGCCCCGACTTCATTGATCAGGGGCTCCCCGTCCTCGTCGTGGGCTTCGGCGGCGACGCCGAGCAGCGGGCCCTGCAGGTATCCCAGGTGTACCGGTTCCATCGGGTTGGAGCCGAGGAAGCCGCCACAGATATCGGTGCCGCCGGAATCGGAACCCAGGTGGACGTCCTGTTTGACTGCTTCATGGACCCATTGCCAGGTGCTGGGGGGCAGTGGGGAACCGGTGGACAGGATCCCGCGCAGGGCGGAGAAATCGCGGCCGCGTCGGGGGTCGAGGCCGGATTTTTCCACCATGGTCAGGTAGGCCGCGCCGGTGGCGAACTGGGTGACTTTCAGGTCGGAGAGAATCTGGAAGTGGTGGTCTTTGCCGGTCACCTTGGGCGAGCCGGCGTAGGTGACGATGCTGGCACCGGCCAGCAGGTTCTGGACCAGGGTGTTCCACACCATCCAGGAGGTGTTCGCGGCGACATAGTAGACGTCTCCCGGCCCCATGTCCTGATGCAGGGCAATCCCCTTGAGGCTGTCCAGGATCATGCCGCCGTGCCCGTGGACGATGCCCTTCGGCTCGCCGGTGGTGCCGGAGGAGAACAGGATCCACAGCGGTGCGTCGAAGGCCACCCGCTCAAAATTGAGCTCCACCTGCTTATCGACGGCCGCGTCAAAGGCCACCCGTTGGCAGCCCTGATGTTCCGCTCCGGCCATGTCCCCGGCCGGACGGCTCGGCTCGAGGGTGCGCACCAGGATGGTGGCTGTTATCGAGGGCAGATTCGCCTCCACTTCAGCGGTATGCTCGCGGCGCTCGATCTTCTTGCCCCCGAAAACATAGCCATCGCAGGCGACCAGGATCTTAGGCTCAAGCTGGTGGATCCGACGCACGCTGGCCTCGGCGGAAAGATCCGGTGAGTTGATCGTCCACACCGCACCCAGCGAAGCTGCCGCCAGCAGACCGATCACGGCCTCCGGGATATTCGGCAGGACTGCCGCAATCCGGTCGCCGGGGACCACGCCCAGTTCCCTGAAGGTATGTGCCATGGCTGCGACCTTGGATTCCAGCTCTGCCCAGCTGAGCGGGGACTGACTGCCGTCCTCCTCCACCTGGATAATGGCGGGGCTGTCCCTTATCGCGGGATCAGCGGTATGGCGCAGTACATTCTCCGCGAAGTTGAGGCGGACCCCGGGGAACCAGGTGGCAAAGGGCATTTCTTCTGCGGCGAGCACCGGGCTGTCCGGGAATCCTTCACCGATGACCTCGAAGTATTCTTGGATTCCCCGCCAGAACTCGGTGGTTTCGGCCACTGACCAGTTCCACAGTGCGCGGTAGTCCGGGAGGCGGCGCTCAAAGCGCTGCTCGGACCACTGCGCGAACTGGCCCATCCGGCTGTTGCGCACCTGCTCCTCGGTCGGGGACCAGGTGATGGTGCTGGTGGGAGTACTCAGCGGGGAGATAATGGCAGTGGACATGAGGTTTCCTCCGGAAATGATCTGCGGGACGGACGAATACGTGGCGGGTGCCAGGAGACGGGGTTACTAGTCCGCTAGGGCAGTGCTCTGCCGGCCCATCAGCAGGCTCAGCGCGGCGAGACCGGCGATGACCAGCGGGACCGCGAAGGCGATGAAGACCTTTTCGGGGGCGATGCCGGTGGCCAGGACGTAGCCGACGATGATCGGGGCGGCGACTGAGACCAGGCGGCCCAGGCCGATCATCCAGCCGATACCGGTGGCGCGGGCCCGGACCGAGTAAAGGGTGGGGGCCACGGCGTAGAAACCGGCGATGGCGCCCGTGGTGAGCACACCGAGCACGAAGCCGACAGCGATCGCGAGCGGGACGATACTGAAGATCAGGCCGAAGAGCAGGTAGGCGCCAGCAGCGGCGAAGAGCGTCAGGAAGAGCAGGTGGCGGCCACTGAAGCGGATGGCCAGGGCGGCGAAGACGAAGCAACCCAGCACGCCGCCGAGGTTGGCGCCGATACCCATGGTGATACCCAGCTGGGCATCACCACTGACATTGGTCAGGATGGTGGGGATCCAGGTGTTGGCGAAGTAGTAGGAGGCCACGAGCAGGCCATAACCAACCCAGAGGGCGAGGGTGAAACGCAGGTTGGGCAGTGCGATGACCTCGCGGATACCACCCTTACCCTCCGGGGCATCATTCGCGGCGGGCTCAAGGTCTGGCAGTTCGTTCAGCGGAGCAAGGTGCATCCTGCCCAGGATTCGATTGACCCGGTTCAGCGCATTCGCGGGCCGACGTGCGAAGAGATAGTCGAGGGATTCGGGCAGCAGGGCCCAGGCGAGGATCAGGCCAGCGGCAGCCAGGATGGTGCCGGCGATGAACATGGAGTGCCAGCCGAACTCTGGGATCAGCGGGCGGGCGAGGAAACCGGCGATCGTGGCACCGATGGGGTAGCCGGCCGCGTAGATAGCGATGGCCGTGGTGCGTCGGGCGTCGGAGGAGTACTCCGCCACCAGGGCGTTGAGGTTGGCCATCATGCCGCCGATGCCGAGGCCGGTGACCACCCGCCAGAGAATCAGCATTCCGGCGGAAGGGGCGGTGAGGGTCAGCGCCATGCCGACCACGATGAGCACCAGCATGGCCAGGGTAAGCGGGCGGCGTCCCATGCGGTCGGCCAGAGGAGTGAGGAAGATCGAGCCGATCGCCATGCCGAAGAGACTGGCGCTGAGCACGTAGCCGAGGATCTCGGGGCTGATTGCCAGCTGCTCCTGGATCTGCGGGGCGGCGAAGGCCATGATGCCCACCTCGAAGCCGTCGAGGATCACGAGTAGGAGGGCGATGGTGACCGCGATGACCTGGAACTTGGACATCCGGCCCTTGCGGACCTCTGCGAGGACCTGCTCCGGCCCCCGGACCGGGGTGTGCATGGTGACTGTCATGGAAAGCCTTCCGTTGAAGGCGGCATGTGATCTTTAGCCGCCCTGTCTTGACTGTGTGATCGGAAGCATATTGAGTCTGGGGTCACAATGTCATTATTTGGGGTGTGAAATTCCTTCTACAGGAATGAATCACCGACGTTCACACCCAAGTGGGTGTGTCTTCCCTTCGCTTAATCTGCCCATTAGGCAGATCACCTGCGGTTTTATGAGGTCCGGTTGCGCATTCCTTAATCAGGAATATGTGACAGGGAATGGTCCGTAGAGGTTTCCTTGAATCTCTTCGGCGGCAGCGTCCAGGGCGGCCACATACTCCGAGACCCGCTCCCGTTGGAAGCGGGCGCTGGGGATGGCGATGGTGATCGCCGCAGCAGGTCGGGCATCCGGGCCGATGATGGCGACCCCGAGTCCGACGACTCCCTGCTCGGTCTCCTCCACACTGATGCCATAGCCGTCCCGGCGCACCTGGGTCAGCATCCGCTTGAGCATCTTCATGGTGTGGATACGGCGGGTGGGCCACTCGGTCAGTCCCCGGCGGTAGATATCCTCCACCTCCTGGTTGGACAGCCGCCCCAGAATAGCCTTTCCCCCCGCCGAGACGAAGGCCGGCATCTCATCGTTGACCCGCCTGACGATGCGCAGAATACTATTCGGCTCCACGCCCTCAATGAAGCGGATATTGCCACCGCGCAGCATCATGACCTGCACGGTTTCCCCCACCTGCTCCTGAAGTTTCACCAGGGAAGGGTAGGCGAGGTCCCGGAGCGTGGCTTCGCTCAGCTCATCCGGGGTGGTGCTCGACAGCACCACCCCCATCCGATAGCGCCGCGAGAAATCCTGCACGGCAAAGCCCCGGCCAGTCAGGGTGGACAGCAGGCGGTGGGCGGTTGAAGCTGCGATCCCGAGGTACTCGGCGGCCTCTTTCACGGAGATGGAGTCATGGTCGCGTAGGTAGATCAGCAGCCGGAGTGCCCGGTCGACCGATTCCACCGGGGCCGGTGGCTCCCCGGCCCGCACCTCATCGCCAGTGGACATGATGAGGCTCTAGTTCCCCAGATTCACGCCGAGTGCGCGGAGGGCGTTGTCCTTGAAGATCCGCGGACGCACCTCATCCTTGATCGGCAGCTCGGCGAAATCAGCCAACCACTTCTCCGGGCTCAGCAGCGGGAAATCAGTGGCGAAGAGCAGCTTGTCTGCCAGCATATTCGAGGCGAAACGCACCAGGGACTCCGGGAAGTATTTCGGGCGCCAGCCGGAGAGGTCGATGAAGACATTCGGCTTGTGGATCGCGATCGAGTTCGCCTCATCCTGCCAGGGCACTGAAGGGTGCGCCATGATGATGGTCAGGTCGGGGACCTCGGCGGCGATGTCATCGAGCAGCAGCGGGTTGGAATAGCGCAGCTTGATGCCACCACCACCGGGCATGCCCGCGCCCATGCCGTTCTGGCCGGTGTGGAACAGTGCCGGCACCCCGAGCTCGGCGACCTTGCGCCACAGCGGCAGGTACTGCGGATCGGAGGGGTCGAATCCCTGCACCGAGGGGTGGAACTTCATGCCCCAGACACCGAGTTCCTCAACCTGACGGACTGCCTCCGTGATCGCGTCCTCACCGGTCCGCGGATCGACGCTGCCGAAGGGGATCAGGACGTCGTTATGCTTTTGCGCGGCGGCCACCAGATCATCGATGGAGTTGGGCAGGTGGCCCAGCTGGGTGCGGGCGTCGATAGTGAACATCACCGCCGCCATGTTCAGGCCGCGGTAACGCTCGGCGATGGAATCCGCCGAGGGAATCCGCTCGCCGCCCTTGAAATAGGCGGCGGAGGCATCGATGTACTCCTGGGGCATGGCGTGATGCCCACAGGAATCCGTTTCCAGGTGAACGTGCATGTCGATTGCCTCGATGGCGGCGAAATCGATGGCGGACTCATAACGCATGGTGATTGCTCTTTCAGTGAGATGTCGGTAACTCTGAGCGAGTCTAGGTGATCAAGGTCGCCCGCCAGGTATTTTCCTGAAACAGTGCGGGCAGTTGCCGGGGTAGGCGGGGAGCGTTTATCGACGCCGCGCCCACCGACCGGGCCGGCTATGTCACCGCCTGCAGGCCGGCCGCCGGGATGTCGAAGAGGCTGTCAGGATGGGTGAGATCGACCCCCGTCAGGCGGGGAAAATCTGCCGGGCTAAAGCCCGCTTCTTCGAGTTCGGATTGAATCGCGGACATCATGGCAGGAGACTCCCGGGGGAGCCGCTCAGAATCAGGTTCGAGTACTTTCCAGCCACGGCGGTTGAGCGCCTTATAGAACTTGGCGCGCTGCTCTGGGGTTACTTTGCCCAGCGCGAAGGCACGCTCGAAACAAGCTTGCATTGAGACTCTCCATTCCAGCTTGAGGGCCTTTAATGCAGGGAAATCGAGATTGACCAGATAGGGCGAGATGGCGGACTCCAGCATGAGGAATTCGGCGGCGAAGCGGTCTGACTCATCCTCGAGGGCATCGGAAATATAGCTACCGGAGTGGAGGATGATGCGCCCGAGTTTGTGGGCGATGGTGTGCCGCTTGAGATCCGTTGGCAAGGCAGAACAGTCACCTAATTGGGATCTGGGCAGCCGTGGAATACCCCTGCACCTGTCGCTACTTATACGAATCAATTCTAGAAATGAGCCTGTTCACCCACGCGATGGCCTCTTCGAGGGGGAGTAACCCATCTACATTTTCCCTCGCCCTTTCATAAATGACATCCCATTCTTCTTTGCCCTCGATGTGAGGTGGCCACGAGTGGTCTTGCCGATAAATGAACAGTTTCCGACATGTTGCGGCGATCTTGAGGTAATCAACCTGCTCGTTTTTGATCATGAGTTGCAGGTCGACCAGATCATGAGCCCGATCGCTTTCTGCAGCAGAGCACGCGTGAAGTTTTTGTGCAATCTGGTGATCGATCGCCATGACGGAGGCGGGGGCTGGAGCTTGGAATCCCAGGTCGAGAAAGAGCTTGGAAATGTCCTCAGGCATGCGGCTATCCGGATAATCTACATCCCCGATTTCATTGTGGCCGAGTTCGAAGGTGACAGATTTCCAACTCTTTCCCTTAAAGTCGAGCGAAACCTTATAGGGCTGCATGACATAGGGCGTGGGGATCCCTTCGGGGCTGGGGGCGTTCAGTCTTTTCAGTCTTCCGGTAAATCCCTGCCAGCCCTCCTGAAGGGCTTCTTCAAAGTCGTCCTCGAAATCTTCCAGTGATTTTCTGCGAGCAGCATCGATGTCTTGGGTGAATCGTGTGTTGAGTCCATATCTCAAGGCCATGGCACTGCCGCCCTTGACCACTCCTGCTGGAAGCATCTGGCTGATAACGACTAAAGCCATCGCGATCTGTCTTCGATTGGCTGCTTGCTCGTCTGCTTCCAGGTTTCTAATTCGGGTGTGTAATGAGGCGAGATTGGTCGGCAGCCCTTGGTAGGTTGTCATGAAAATTCCTTGAGCAGGTTTGCATGCTTGCTGCGGGTCAAGAGGCCTTCGTCGCGAGCATTGTTGATGGCGGTGATGAGCCGTTCGTGCATGAGGGAGGGAGCTACTTCGCGCAATGCTTCCTCTACCGGTTGAGACTCCAGGCCCTCATACAAGACGGTCGACTTTCCTGGGAGCTGGTCTTCCATCTCGATGACTTGCGGAAGCTTGGAGCGCACACGCCGTGGGGTTGCTACGTGAATGCGTGTCGGGTTGACATCGGCTAGGCCGAGGAGCGCTAAAACGGTTTCCCCTCTCAAGTAAGCGCCGTCACCTACTTGTAGGAGGGATCGTTTGAGCTGGTCATGTTCGGACGCTGGATAGAGGGGGTCCCGGTAGAGGCCGTAGGCTACGTTTTCCAGACCTCCTCGGGCAGTAATTTTACGGAGTTCGATGGTAGGAACTCCGGCTTTTTTGGCTAGCGCGGTAGTAATGTACCCGTCGTTTTCAGATGCGATTTCGCGTGCAATCGTACGGTAAGTTCGCCTCTTTTCCCTCATGGCACAACAGTACCAATTTCGGTACTGTTGTGCCAGATCGTTATTGGGGTTAGGTATGGCCTGCAGCTTCATTTGGCAACCCCAGCGCAGAAGTAAGTGTCCGCCTGTTAATCCGACGTCTTCCTCGACCTCGGCTTACCCGCCCCACCTTGCCAGGACCCACCTTGCCCACCACCCCGCCGGAAACCCCGCCCACCCCGGACCCGCCCCAACCTCAACCGCTTCATCCGGGACCCGAATAACAAGAACCCCAACGGCGCCGCCATCCAGGCCACCAGCAGCACCATGCCCAGGATAAATTCGGGTCCGCGCTGTGCCGGAGCCCCAGTCTCCACCACCTGATCACCATCGACCACTACCCCGACGCCCAGCTCCGCCAACGCCGCCAGATCGTCTTGGGCCCACGCTTCCCGGGCGGCCACCCAGCGTGGGGTGGGAGGGTCGATGGTCTCGCCGTCGACAAGCAGTTGTCCGGATTCCACGAGTGAGAGTGCCTTGGAGTAGGGGTTGAGTATTACGCGTCCGTCAACTTCGGTCAGGGCGGTACCACCTATCATCAGCACATCGCGCCCCGCGGCGAATTCGACCAGTTCCTCATCCACCTCCACGACGAGGGGGGAGAGGTGGCGCAGGTCGTGTGGAGCGGTGGGCACCTGCGCCAGCGCCAGCAGGAGGACGGCCACCGCCGGCACCCCGCGGAAGCTGGCGGCCAGGGCGGCGTAGGCGGGCAGGGCCAGAATGACAAGTTTCTGGGAATCCCGGAGCAGACCCGCGCCGGGGACATTCCCCACCAGCCAGGCGGTGGTCCCCGGCAGCAACCAGGTAAATACCGCCCCACCCAGGCCGAGTAGCCCGAGCCAGAGCAGCACCGGCGGGCAGCGTCGAATCCCAAAAAGCAGCGCGATGAACAGCCCCACCCCGAGCATCGCGAAGCCGGCTTCACGGGAGGGTGGGACGGCATCGGCATTCCAGATCCCGCCCAGACCGAGCAGGGAACCGAGCGTGCCCACACCCTCTTCAGCCCGCGGTGCGAAGGCTGCCGCACCAGCGGCCGTGCTGGTCGAGCCGGCCAGCACTCCCGGCACCACCCAGGGCAGACAGAGTGCCAGGCCGACCGCCAAGGTAATCAAGCGCTGCCGCGCAGTGGCAACGCCCACCGCCAGCGCCAACAATGCTCCGGTGGGGGTCAGCGAGGCCAGCCACATGGCCAGCCATTGGACCACCGGCCGGCGGCTGAAGCCGGCGACCGCGATCAAGGGCAAGGTCCAGGCGGCGATCACCAGGGACCAGTGACCTTGCAGGAACCGCTCCACCACGAAGGGGTTCCACAGCACCACCGTCACTGCCGCCACCTGGCCGAAGAACCCGGCTCGCAGGTAACGCGCCAGCCAGCTGGCCCCGATCAGGCCGAGTACACCACCGAGGATGATCAGTACGCGGGCGAACCAGGAAGCTGGCACCACCAACCCGACCAGGGCTAGTAGCCCATCCTGGGGGGCATTCCGGGCAGGTAAATCACCGAAACCCAGGGCGCTCAACGAAAGCGCCGGATGATTGAGCACGAGCATATCGCGCAGCGCCAGCTGGCCGGGAGCAAAAATCGGATAGAGCAGCAGACCGAGCAACAGCGTGCCCCATGTCACCACCAGCACGCGACGCAGCCCGGGGTTCATTTAGGCTTCCAGCTCCTGGGAGGCACGGAATCGGCGGCGGAGGAAGATCAGCAAGCCGATGGTCACCAGGATGACGATGATGGTGTTCGCAGCCAGGGAGGTCACTTCGAGCAACTTGAGCACGCTCTTATTGGTCTGCGCTTCGGTCTGGGCATCGGTCTGGGTCTTCTCGTCCCAGGCGAGACTGGTGGCGAGCAGGGTGCGGTTCGGATTCGGTGTGCCCTCTTCCTGCCAGGCATCGGCCATCTCCTGCGCTTCGGAAGCATCCGCGGCGAGGTAGAGGTAGACCTCTTCCTGGTGGTCGATACTCACCCCGGAGCTGGGTTCCACCCAGATATCGCGGTTGACGGAATAGAAGGGGCTGAGGGAGACCCGCTCCTCCGCGGAGAAACCACGCGCCCCGAGCTCGGCAGCATCGTAGAAATTACCGGCCGGCCCACCGACCCGCAGCGAGGCGATCGCCTGGCGTTCTTCCTTGCTCATTTCATCGGGACGCAGCAGCGGGTTGAGCTCGGGAACATCGGAGATCCCCTGCGGCTGGGTGTAGGCGTGCGCCATGGACGACATCAGATCCACCGCCGCCAGATCCTGATGGAAGTGGAAGGAGCGCATGCCCTCGTGCTCGACGCGGTTCACAAAGTCCAGGGGTGCCGGGACCTGCGCCAGTGGGTCGAAGAAGTCATAGGAGACGCGTTCGGTGTTGAAAGGGAAGAAGTACTGCAGCCCGGTGCGGCTGAAACCCCCAGTATCTATATTCAGCCCGGCCGGGGGAACTGAAATCTGCAGGGCGGACGCCGGCTCCGGCACCGGGAAGGCGGAGTTGCGGGTCAGCCGCACACGATCTTCGATATCGATCAGGCGCTGGTCCCCCACGGCGAGGGAGGTCGAGGATTCAATCAGGATCTCCTTGCGGTTATCCGTCGGCTCCGAGGTGGTGGTCCGGGTCAGCTGGGCATCCTGTTCCACCAGGAAGCAGGCGAAAGCCGGCGCCTCCCCGGCACACTCTTCCCGGGAGCGATTCACCGCGGGCACCGTCTGCTCCTGATAGGAGCGGGCATCCAGCGCCAGCGACCGGGAAGGTTCGGTGGCGAACTCGAAATGAGCCTCATCAGGAAGCTGTTTGAGGGAGGTGATGATGAACTGCGGCAGGATGCCCGCCACCAGAATCAGCACCACAATCACGGCCCCGAGCATGACGAAGATCCGGTTGTGCCTCAGCCAGCGGCGATAACGCGACTGGCCGGAACTACTGGCTGCCAACGGCTCTCCTTGAAGTAGGCTTTCCCCAACGACACCAGGCAAGGAAGGCGGCGTTGTAACTCTTGCACTCGGCCCAATCCTACGCAACGGGCTTCATCCCCTCGTTGGAAGGCTTGCGGGCAGTGGCCGCACTCGGCGTCCTGCTCACCCATGTGGCCTTCCAGACCGGTATGGACCCGGCCTCCTTCCCCGGCGATATTCTGGCGCGTTTTGATTTCTTCGTGCCGGTATTCTTCGCCCTTTCGGCTTTTCTGCTCTGGCGCCGCCACCGCCGGGACTTCGCCGAGGGCTATGGCGTGGGCCGCTATTACCTGAACCGGCTGGGCCGAATCTTCCCCGCCTACCTGGTGCTGGTGGTGGCAGTGTTGCTGTTATTGCCGGAAGCGGCTGGTGTGAGCTGGCAGGTGGCGCTGACAAACCTGTTCATGGTGCAGCTCTACTACCCAGATGCCCTCGCCCCGGGCCTGACCCACCTGTGGTCGCTGGTGGTGGAGATGGCCTTCTACCTCGCCATGCCACTGCTCGGCCTGGCCATCGGGGCCCGCGCCCGCTGGGTGCGCTTATCGACGATCGCGGTGCTCGGCCTCGCCGGATTCGGCTGGCCCTGGCTGGGATTCGTGGTCTCTTCAGGTAACGCCGAATCGGGGTTACCCAATCTGCAGATCTTCCCCTTTTCCTACCTGGCCTGGTTCGCCGTCGGACTGCTGGCGGCCGAACTCGAGGGCCGGGTACCCGCGACCGTCGATAAGCTGTTGCGGGTGCGCGTGCTCTGGTGGGGACTGGCTCTGCTCAGCGCCTGGGTGGCCGGGCAGGAATGGTTCGGGCCGCTGGGACTCGAGCATCCGAGTCCGGGGGAGTTCAACCTACGGGTGATCGCCGGCACGGTCTTCGCCGCCTGCGTGGTGGTGCCCTACGCCCTCGCGCCGGGCTCGAAGTGGCTGGAAGTCTGGTGGATGCAGGCGCTCGGCCGTTGGAGCTACTCCATCTTCCTCTGGCACCTGGCGGTGCTCACCGTCGCCTTCCCGATCCTGGGGATGAACCTCTTCAGCGGCTCCCTGGTCGACTTCGCGGTGATGTCGGTATTCGTGGCCGTGGTGTCCGTGGTGGTCTCGGCCGCCAGCTATGTGCTGGTGGAGGAACCCGCGCGAAAGCTGGTACGCGAGCTCAGCGCGAAGGTGGCGGGAGAGGCGGGGCGCCACCGGCGGGTGAGCTCCGAGTAGCGGACCTCCCTGGCCGCTTGACGCTCTCGGCTCGGGGGCATCTGGGGCGGCTGGGAGATTGAGGGCAGGGGAGCATTGCACCCGGGGGCCGTATTAACTTGGCCTTTCCCTATTTTCCATGGTCAACGAGGGTTAATCGCACCATTACCGCTATATCTACCATCGGTCACGATGTCCCTGCTGCCGTAGTCATGACCCCGGAAGGCTGTTAACGTGTTATACATCACGACAGTGGCGTATGGGGCGCATGTGAATATTGGTACCCTGCGGCGTGTGCCTTTTCGCTGATACGTGAATTGACCCAGTCGACTCCGCGATCGGCCGAGAAGAAAGGCGTCAGCATGGCAACCTTCAATCGTTCCGGCGCGCTCTCCGGGCGCTCACCACTTCAGATCATCGCAATCATCTACGGAATCGTCTTCCTGCTGGTCGGTATCGCCGGGTTCATCCCCGGACTGACCAGCAATCTGGATACCCTGCACTTCGCCGGCCATGAGGGCAACGCGATGCTGCTGGGAATTTTCCATGTCTCCATCCTCCATAACATCGTCCACCTCCTCTTCGGCGTGGCCGGCATCGTGCTCTCACGCACCCCGGGCAGCGCCCGCCACTTCCTGCTCTGGGGTGGCCTCATCTACCTGGCGCTATTCCTCTATGGATTGTTCGTGGACGTCGATTCCGCGGCCAACTTCGTTCCGCTCAATGACGCCAATAACTGGCTGCACCTGGGCCTCGGCGCAACGATGCTGGTGCTGTCATTCCTGCCCCGCCTCACCCGCGACGCCCGTACCCCTGAGGAGGCTGCGACTATGTCAACCCGCTAACAGGTACGCACCTTGATCCCCGCTTCACCTGACTGAAAGTCCGTCGAAGAATCCGCCTAGTGCGATTCTGTGGCGGGCTTTCTCCCCTGGCGCGGGGTTTCACTATTGAGCTGTCCCCGGCACCGCCAGATGATCGCCTCACCAAGCCTCGCCGTGCCCATCCGGAGGGCCCTTGCCCTCGGCGGAATCTGACCCGGGGAATAAGATAGTACCTATGGTCTATCTTTTTAATCTCGTTCACTCAATGGAAGGCACCTGCCTATCAGCCGTGATGTCACGGTGAGCGCACCGAAGTTTCTCCACCACCTCGGCCGCATCGCTGTTTTCACCCTCGGTATCTTCATCATGTCGCTCGGGGTGGTCGCCTCGGTGCGCGCCAACCTCGGGACCTCGCCGATCACCTCTTTCCCCACCGTGCTCTCCCTGGCTACGCCGCTCTCGGTGGGGATGCTCACGATCCTGCTGAACCTGTTTTTCCTGGTGATTGAGATCATCCTGCGTGGCCGGAAGTTCCCGCCGATCCAGCTGCTCCAATTCCCGGTCACCCTGATCTTCGGCCTGTTCATCGATCTGAATATGGCCTGGACCGGCTGGCTGAACCCCAGCAACTACGCCATGCAGTGGGTATGGACGATCATCGGTGTTCTCCTCGTGGCCGTGGGCGTGCACATCGAGATGAAGCCGAAGCTCTCCTATATCCCCGGCGATGGCCTGGTCACCGTCATCACCATGGTCACCCGCATCAAGCTGGGCACAGTCAAGATGTGCTTCGACTGGACCCTGGTGCTGCTCTCCGTGGCCGCATCCTTCCTACTCCTGGGCGGACTGGAAGGTGTTCGAGAGGGCACCGTTTTCGCGGCTTTCGGCGTGGGCCTGGTGATCAAGGCGATCGCCAACATCGAGGACCGGGTGCGCGTGGACCGCCGCCAGGCAGCCCGAACCGAGCAGGAAGAAACCCTCAGGGTCTGAGGGCCCCGCGGGCATCGTTTATCGACGCCCCCGGGGACCGGCAGGAATGCGCCTGTGGAGGCCGGATTCTTAGTGCTCGACTGCGGCGTTCACACCCACACCGGTGAGGGAGCGAACCTCCATCTCAGACTGCAGGGCAGGCAGGTTGTCCGGCTTGCCGATCATCGTGGCCAGCCAGCCGATGAAGAACGCCAAGGGGATGGAGACGAGGCCGGGGCTGGTCAGCGGGAAGATCGCCCAGTCTGCGCCCGGCACCATGGCGGTAGGTGTTCCAGAGACAGCCGGGGAGAAGAAGATGAGCAGCAGGGAGCTGATCAGACCGGTGTACATGGACGCTACCGCACCGGTGGTGTTAAAACGCTTCCAGAACAGCGAGTAGAGGATGGTCGGCAGGTTCGCTGATGCCGCGATGGCGAAAGCCAGGGAAACCAGGAAGGCGACGTTCTGGTTCATCGCCAGGATGCCCAGGATGATGGAGACAATGCCGATGACCACCACGGTGATGCGGGAGACCCGGACCTGTTCTTCCTCGGTGGCCTTGCCGTTGCGGAGCACCGCATTGTAGACATCATGGGCCACTGAGGCTGAAGAGGTGATAGCCAAGCCGGCAACCACGGCGAGGACGGTGGCGAAGGCGACGGCAGAGACCAGCGCCATGAAGATCGGGCCCCCGAGTTCGAGTGCCAGGAGGGTGGCGGCGGCGTTGGCGCCACCGGGTGCCGCGAGAATCCGGTCCGGGCCGACGAGCGCAGCTGCGCCGTAGCCCAGCACCAGAGTCATGACATAGAAGGTGCCGATGAGCACGATAGCCCAGGTGACAGACTTGCGGGCTTCCTGAGCAGTGGGAACGGTATAGAACCGCATCAGCACATGGGGCAGCCCGGCGGTGCCGAGAAGCAGGGACAGACCCAGGGACACGAAGTCCAGCTGTTTGATGGCGCTGCCGCCGTATTGGAGGCCCGGCTTGAGGATGTCCTCGGCCGCATAGCCACGATCCAGGATTGCCTGGGATTTCGCATGCGTGGCCACGGCCGCGTCAAAGATCGACCCCATGCCGCCCCGCAGCACCACGAAAACCAGGACAGTCATGATCAGGACTCCGCCGATGAGCAGTGTTGCCTTGATCATCTGGACATAGGTGGTGCCCTTCATGCCGCCGATCAGCACATAGGCGATCATCACGATGCCGACGATCGTGACCACGGCGGCCTGGGAGGCCGTGTCATGCAGGTCCAGCAGGACCGAGACCAGAGAACCGGAGCCGGCCATCTGGGCAATCAGATAGAACAGAGAGACCGCGAGCGTAGAGAAAGCCGCCGCCACCCGGACTGGTTTCTGCCGCAGTCGGAAGGATAAGACATCCGCCATGGTGAAACGGCCGACGTTGCGCAGCGGTTCGGCCACCAGCAGCAGGGCGACCAACCAAGCGACGAAGAAACCGACAGAGTAGAGGAATCCGTCATAACCGTTGAGGGCGATAGCGCCGACAATGCCGAGGAAGGATGCCGCGCCGAGATAGTCGCCGGCGATGGCCAGCCCATTCTGGGTACCGCTAAAATTTGCGCCACCCGTGTAGAAGTCGGAGGCTTCCTTGGTCGTCCTGCCGGCTCTCATCACCACCGCCATGGTGATGACAATGAACACCACGAAGACCCCGATATTCAACAGGGGATTTCCGGTGCTGGGTGATTGTGCCAGGTGCATCGTGGTCATCTTCTAACCCTCCATCTGTGCGCGGATTGCTTCCGCTTTGGGTTCAATTTTCTGGCTGGCGAAGCGGACATACAGCCAGGTGATCAGGAAAGTGGTGAATAGTTGCGCCATGCCGAACCACATGCCGATGTTCATACCCAAGAAGGGCACGCCCATCAGCTCGGGAAGATAGACAGCGGCGAGCACGTAGATGAAATACCAGACGGCGAAGACGATAGACATCGGGAAGACGAAGGAGCGGTAGGTGGAGCGAAGATCCTGGAACTGCGGGCTTTCCTGCATATCGATGAAATCTTGGGCAGTGGGCTCGCGTCGGCTGTCCAGGGGGACAAGTGGAGTCGCGGACATGGGGTGATCACTTTCTGTCGGTCCCGGAATATTCCGGGGATCAAGCCACTGCTGGGCAACGTCACCGGGATGATGGTGCTTGCCTCGTGGGCTTCGTGTGCGGGGGCCGTGCTCAGGAGTCTGTTGGGCGATGGTGGCGGAATCGCCTGGTGGTGCAGCAGAGGAACGGAGTTTGCTGCGACCGGCTGAGACATTCGCACTTCAGCTCCTGAGATGTGGGATTCCCCGCACTTGATGTGTGCCGGGTGCCACAGACACTAAGTTGCGCTGAATGTGGAGAACAGTACTTATCCGGATCATGTCCCAATCTGTGGGACAGATGTCCCGATGTCCGGCTACGGCAGGGCGGCAGGAGCCGAGGGCAGGAGGTGGCAGCGCGGATCGGGTGAGGATGAGGGACACCGGGATCAGCAGGAAGCGGGATCAGCACGATAGGGCACAGTCCGTTGTTTGGCAGCGGAGCTCCAGGGCCAAGGCACCAGGCGGGGATCGGGACATCTGTCCCGCACATTGGGACATCTTCGCTGAAAGAGCTGGCCTTCCTTCCCGAAGGAGTCTTAGGGTCTGTGACACCTGGCACAGTCAATCGCGCTCGGGCTCATGTTCAAGGTCGTTGAAACCCGGAGGAATGAATGTCTCTGTTTGTGAAGGAATTATTGAATTCCAAGAATATCCACCCCTCAGCGGAAGAACTCAAGGTTCTTTCCGCCCGGTGGGAGATGCTGCAGCGCCAGCGTGGCGATCTCGCGGGGATCAACCTCGCCGATGCAGATATCGCCCTGAAGAACATTGCGGGCGGTGACCACCTTGAGCACTGATCTTCTCTCCCTGACAGCGGTTGAGGTGGGCGCTCTCATGGCGCGCCGGGAGATCTCGCCGGTCGAGGTCACCGAGCGGACCCTCGAACACGCCAGGAAACTCAATCCCGTGATCAATGCCTACATCAGTTTCCGGGATGAGGAGGCCCGCGCAGAAGCGAAGGTGGCTGAGGAGGAGATCCTGGCCGGACGCTCCCGGGGCCCACTCCATGGTGTGCCGGTGGCGCTGAAGGACAGTGTTTTCCTCAAGGATGAGATCACCACCCTCGGGTCCAAGATCCACGGAGATTTCCGCCCCACCCACGATGGTGCGGTGGTGGAGAAGCTGCGCTCAGCGGGGGCGATCATCACGGGCAAGCTCAATCTCCATGAGTATGCCTGGGGGTTGACTAATGACAACCCGTACTACGGGGTGGTGCGCAATCCCTGGGACACGGAGAAGCTCGCAGGCGGTTCCAGTGGCGGGAGTGCCGCTGCGATTGCCGCGGGGATGAGCTTTATGACGATCGGTGCTGATGCCGCTGGTTCCATCCGGGTTCCCTCGGCGATCTGTGGCGGGGTGGGCCTCAAGGCAACGTATGGCCGGGTCTCCACCTACGGTGATTTCCCGCTCGCCTGGACCCTGGGGCACGTTGGACCGATGGTCAAGGATGTCGCCGATGCCGCAGCCACCCTGCAGGCTATCGCCGGCTTTGATCGACGTGACCCCGCCAGCGCCAATACGGCGGTTCCTGATTTCAGTGCGCTGCTCGGGGCGGATCCCCGGGGTCTGGTCATCGGGATCGAGGAGGACTTCTTCTTCCGCGATGTTGATGCCGGCATTGAGCAGCAGATCCGCACCGTGATCGAGGATCTGGTTGCGCGCGGTGCGATCCTAAAAAAGGTGAGCATCCCGGCGCTGGCATCTGCAGAATGGGCCTGCTCCATGACCATCCTTGCCGAGGCGAGCACCGTCCACCACCAGAATATGCTCACCCGCAGCGAGGATTTCGCCCCGGATGTCCGGTCCCAGTTGCAGGTGGGTGAGCTGATCAGTGCGGTGGACTACCTGCAGGCGCAACAGGTTCGCCGGCAGCTCAAGCAGGAGTTTTCCGCGGCGCTGGATAGCGTCGATGTGATTCTGACACCGTCGATGCCGGTGCTCACCGCCGATGTCGGTTCGAAGATGGTCCAGCTCAATGGCAGGGAGCTGCCCTTGGCTTCGCAGTTCACCCGCTTTTGCGTGCCCACCAACCTCACCGGCCACCCCTCGATGACCGTGCCGGCTGGCATCGTCGATGGTCTTCCCGTGGGGGTCCAGATCATCGGCCGTTCCTTCGATGAGCCGACGGTCCTGCGCGTCGGCCGCTCCATTGAGGAGTCAGCTCCGTTGGCTGGGCAGCAACCGAAGGTGGGTCTGCTGGCCTAAACCTCCGGTGGGCACCGGGCGCTGTTGTGCCGCACGTCGGGGTTTCCCTTATCTCGAGGTCTGGGGTTGGGTGCCCGGCACGCGCTAAGCTGGCGCAATGGTGGTTTGCTCAGGAATACGGCGGAGTCCGAGATGAGACGGATGGGTTTTCTCGTCTATGACGGGGTGACCATGCTCGATATGTCCGGCCCCGCGGAGGTACTCAGCCGTGCCCCCGGTTATGAACTGGTGATGTTCTCCCCGCAAGGTGGAAAGGTCACCGCCTCCAATGGACTGGGCATCGCCGATACCTTGCCGCCTGAAGCGGCCGCCGATCTGGACACGGTGATCATCACCGGTTCTGATTCGCTTCCTGATCAGCCGCTACCGAGAGAGCTTCTCGACGCCGCGGAAACACTCACCGCGACACCCCGGCGGGTAGCCAGCATCTGTACCGGGGCGTTCATCCTCGCCGAGCTCGGACAGCTCGATGGGCGCCGGGCGACCACTCACTGGCGCAACGCCCGCGATCTGGCCAGGCGTTTCCCCAGGGTTCGGGTGGAACCCGATACCCTGCATGTCCATGACGGCCGCTATCTTTCCTCGGCGGGTATCACTGCCGGGATCGATCTGGCACTTTCGCTGGTGGAAGAAGATCATGGGCCGAAGGTCGCCCGGGAGATCGCCCAGGAGATGGTGGTGTTCATGCATCGCCCCGGTGGGCAGTCCCAGTTCGCCGATGTCCCGCACACCCCGGGAGTGGACAATCCCATCCTGCAGAGTGTGCTCGAAAAGATCTACGCCGACCTGAGTGGCGATCACACCGTGGCGAGTCTGGCGAAGGACGCCGCCGTGAGCCCCCGGCACCTGAACCGACTTTTTCAGACGGAGCTGGGGACCACTCCGGCACGGTGGTTGGAGCAACTGAGATTATCCAGCGCGCAGCGTCTGATTCTGGATGGGCATACCGTCACCGCGGCGGCACGGGGTTCTGGTTTCAGTAGCGATGAGAGCCTGCGCAGGGCTTTCGAACGCCGCCTGCACACCACTCCCTCGGAATATCGGGCCAGGTTCAGCTCCACGTTCCAGCGCACCCAACATTAGGGGACAGGCTCCGCCCGTTCTTTCCTGCTCGGCTGACCTCAACCCTCGGCATATACTCGTTTCCCATGAGCCGAACCCGAGATTTTGCCCAGGTGGATGTCTTCTCCGCGCAGCCCTACCGCGGTAACCCGCTGGCCGTCATTCTTGATGCCGAGGGGCTCAGCGATGCGGAGATGCGCCAGATTGCCAATTGGACGAACCTCTCGGAAACCACCTTCCTGTTCCCGCCCACCAGCGGGGAGGCGGATTACCGGGTCCGCATCATGACGCCCTCAGGCGAGCTGCCCTTCGCCGGGCATCCGACGCTCGGCTCGGCACACGCCTGGCTGGAAAACGGTGGTATCCCTCGCCAGGAGGGAAGGATCGTCCAGGAGTGCGCGGCCGGCCTGGTGGAGATTCGGCAGGAGCGGGACAAGCTCTTCTTCAAGGCCCCGCCGACCGTGAAAGACGGCCCGCTTAATGGCGCCGAGTTGGCGCAGCTGTGTACTGCGCTCGGGGTCAAGGAAGAGCAGGTCATTGGCCACCAGTGGGTGGACAATGGGCCCGAATGGTGCGTGGTCCAGCTGCACTCAGCCCAGGAGGTGCTCGAGGTTGAGCCTGACTACAGCGCCGCCGGTGACCTGAAATTCGGAGTGGTCGGCGCTTATCCCGAGGGCTCTGAATTCGCCTTCGAGATCCGGGCCTTTGTTCCCGCTGATGGTGGGGAGGACCCGGTGACCGGCAGTCTGAATGCCTCCGTGGCGCAGTGGATGCACCGCACCGGCCAGGTCCGTGGCAGCTACCGGGTTTCCCAGGGCACCCGCCTCGGGCGCGCCGGGTCAGTGTCCATTGAATGCACTGAAGCCGGCGAGATCTGGGTGGGCGGAAACGTGGCCACCTGTTTTAAGGGGAGTGCGCTGGCTTAAAGATGCAGCCCTACTCGCAGCCGATGCCGTCACCATCGCGGTCCAGGTGGCTGGCATAGCCGGGGGAGCCAGCGTAGATGGGGGCTGCGCCGGCAGCCCTGACTGCGGTGCAGTTCTTGTAATAGGTGGCAGCGGGGGCCGGAGCGGGCGCAGGAACAGCTGCCGGCACGGGAGCCGGAGCCGGTGGCGGGACAACTTCGCGCACCGGATCAGGCAGGGAGACGATGCCGCGTCGGAGGCCGTCATCTTCGTTGACATCGACATCCAGGTTGGCGGGATCAGTGACCGGTTCCGTGGTGGTGGTTTCCTCGGTGGGGGTCGGGGTGACTTCGGTGGTCACTGTTGTGGTGACTGTTTCTGTGGGTGCGGTTTTGGTGACCGTGACCGTGGTGGTGGGCACCGGTTCCGTGGTGTCAGCGGCGCTGGTTCCGCAGGCGGAGAGAGTCCCCAGAGCCATGAAGGAGGCGAGTGTGATGCCTGCCAGTTTCTTCCAGCTGTTGCGCTTTCCAGATGAACCGGCAGCGCCGCCATAGTGTGCTAACACGTGAACCCCAAACTAATTAGATGCTGACTTAACATTAAGTAAATTAGCACGAACTAATTGTTTAGGTCGCATGAAGGAACAATCTCACTGTCCGCTAAAAGGTGGTGTGACCATCACATATAATTCAGTTCCTGAAATTGCAGGCTTCCTGAGGTATACGCCAAGGCTATTGGCTGCCGGAGTTTCCTGAGAAACCGTGACTTTGCTCGCTGGCTCGGCGCAGAGTCGCACCATTAGAGCCAACACCACCGGAGTACCCCTGCCGAGCCCGTTCCAGCAGTGTGGCATCAACAGCGCAGCACCAGCCACACCTCACTCCGGGAAAGCCCAGGCTACTGGCCTGCCCGGGCTTCAGCCTGAGTCGGTGAGGTGGTCTTTTCATATCGCTCATCGTGCTGTCCGGTGTGGGCCTCGCGGCGCATGCGTTCCACCATGTGCGGGTAGTGCAGCTCGAAGGCGGGGCGCTCAGAGCGGATGCGCGGTAGGGAGGTGAAGTTGTGGCGTGGTGGCGGGCAGGAGGTGGCCCACTCAAGGGAGTTGCCATAACCCCAGGGGTCATCCACGGTGACGATTTCACCGTAGCGCCAGGATTTGAAGACATTCCAGATGAAGGGCAGGAGGGAGATGCCGAGGACGAAGGCGAAGATGGTGGAGATCTGGTTGAACAGGGTGAAGCCATCGGAGTCCAGATAGTCGGCATAGCGGCGGGGCATGCCCATATTGCCCAGCCAATGCTGGATGAAGAAGGTGCCGTGGAAGCCGATGAAGGTCAGCCAGAAGTGGATCTTGCCCAGGCGCTCATCGAGCATGCGGCCGGTCATCTTCGGGAACCAGAAGTAGATGCCGGAGTAGGAAGCGAAGACCACGGTGCCGAAGACGGTGTAGTGGAAGTGGGCGATCAGGAAGTAGGAGTCAGCCAGATGGAAGTCCAGTGGTGGGGCAGCCAGCATGACGCCGGTCAGGCCACCGAAGAGGAAGGTCGCCAGGAAGCCGACGGAGAAGATCATCGGCACTTCCCAGGAGATATTTCCCCGCCACATGGTGCCGGCCCAGTTGAAGAACTTCACACCGGTGGGAACGGCGATGAGGAAGGTCATGAAGGAGAAGAAGGGCAGCAGCACCGCGCCGGTGGCGAACATGTGGTGGGCCCACACCGCCATGGAGAGGGAGCCGATGGCCAGGGTCGCAAAGATCAGCCCGACGTAGCCGAACATCGGCTTGCGGGAGAAGACGGGGATCACTTCAGAGACGATGCCGAAGAATGGCAGCGCGATGATGTAGACCTCGGGGTGGCCGAAGAACCAGAACAGGTGCTGCCAGAGGATGGCGCCACCATTGCTCGGGTCGAAGATGTGGCCACCGAGTTTGCGGTCATAGAGCACGCCCATGGCGGCCGCAGTCAACAGCGGGAAAACAAGTAGTGCCAGAATCGCCGTGACGAAGATATTCCAGACGAAGATCGGCATGCGGAACAGGGTCATGCCGGGTGCTCGGAGGCACAGGATGGTGGTCAGCATGTTGATGGCGGAGGAAATGGTGCCGATGCCGGTCATACCGACACCCATGATCCACAGGTCAGCGCCCACACCGGGGGTGTGGATCTTGTCTGAGAGCGGGGAGTACATGGTCCAACCAAAGTCGGCGGCACCGCCCGGAGTGATAAAGCCCAAGAGCATGATAAGACCGCCGACACCGGTGATCCAGAAACCGAAGGCGTTCAGTCTGGGGAAGGCCACATCGGGTGCGCCGATCTGTAGCGGCAGCACGAAGTTGGCGAAACCCCAGACAATCGGGGTGGCAAAGACCAGCAGCATCACGGTGCCGTGCATGGTGAAGAGCTGGTTGAACTGCTCGTTGGAGAGGAACTGCAGGCCCGGCGTGAACAGCTCCGCGCGGATCAGCAGCGCCATCAGCCCGGCGATGGCGAAGAAGCCCAGGGACATGATGATGTACATGATGCCCAGTTGCTTGTGGTCGGTGGTGGTGAGCATGAGCCAGGCCTTCGAGCCCGTGCGCGCATGCCCTGTCGGTTCGGGTCTTATTGGATCGACATAATCTTCCAGCTTCGGTGATACGGCGGTCATGGAGTCCTCCTGACTGCGAGACAGCCGTGCAAGCGCCGGACTGTCCAAGTTTTAAGCCGCTTCTTGCGCAGGCGGCAAGGCTGTTTCCTTTACCTGACCTACTGCTGAGTTAGCCTAGTCCAACTTTGGGCTGTGGTGAAGGCCACAATATCTGGCTCGGGTGGTGGCCTCCTGCCGAAGTTGTCGCTGCGTCGGGCGGTTCAGGCCTTCGCGGCACGCAAGAGGGAACTGTCCAGCGCTTTTGGCTGCCGATATCAGCCCAAAAGGTGTGATGAAGGGAAGTATTGTGCCGGGCAACGTGGGGGTGAGATCTCTCGGATAAGGGCGGGATATCAGTGCCAGGTGTGGGCCTGGTGACCATCCTGGGTGAGCATCGTGAGAATGGTGACGGGCTGCTTCCCGTGGGCGCCGATGGCGTGCGGGGTCATGGTGGGAAACTCCGCGGCTTCACCTGTCTTGACCAGGATGAGGCGATCGCCGAGGCGGAGCTCAGCGGTCCCGGAGAGGACCGTGAACCAGTCGCGGCCGGGGTGGACGCTGGCTTCCTCGAGGGGAGGTGCCGGTTCGGTGATTCTCATCTTGGCGACGGTGAGCCCATGCGGGGCGCGTTCCCGTGCCAACGTCCAGATCGTCATTCCGCGGCGTTCATTCCGGTGGGGGCGAATCACCACATCCTCCTCATCGGGAGATTCGATGAGCTGATCCAGGGAGGTATCCAGGGCCTTCGCGATGGGGATGAGCTGGTCCAGGGCGATCCGCCGGGATCCGGTTTCAATACGGCTGAGGTTTGAGGGACTCAGGAAGCTGCGCTCGGCAAGGGTGTCCAGCGACCAGCCCCGGGCTCGGCGCAGCGCTCTGATTCGTTGCCGCACGAGTCGGTCCACATCTGGTTCTTGCTTCATAGGCAAGAGCCTATGCCATTGGCGCATGTGTTGGCTACGGTAGGGAGAATGACATCTTCCACCGGTTCCCCGCACTCCGATGCCCACCACCACGGCCACACCCACGCGCAGCACCCTGGGCATGCACATTCCCACGGGCACGCCCCCTTCCTGGCGCAGCTCCTGGAGCTCGACGCCCACGTCAATTCCGGCATCCTCACGGAAGCGACCGCCCGCCTGGCAGAGCTCTCGGGAGACCCCCAGCAGGTGAGGCGGGTCCTCGATATCGGCGCCGGCACGGGGACCGGCAGTATCGCGCTGGCCCACCAATTCCCGGCGGCAGAGATCGTGGCTATCGACATCAATGGGGACATGCTCCAGCAGGTGCGTATCAATGCCGAAGCCGCCGGACTGGGGGAGCGGATTCAGTTATTGCAGGCCGATATCGCCGCCGCAGAGGTGGAGCTCGGGACCGCAGATCTGGTGTGGTCCGCCGCCGCGCTGCATGAGGTGGGAGACCCCGCCCAGACCTTCCGCAACCTATTCGAGGCACTTCGCCCAGGTGGCTGGCTGGCCGTGATTGAAATGGATGCCCCACCCCGGCTGCTCCCGGCCGAGTTCGCCGAGTTCGAGGCGAAGCTGCACACCACCGGGCCGGCGATGCCCTCGGTGGATCATCCGGACTGGTCGGCAGCACTCGCAGCCACCGGATTCGAGGTCCTGCCCATCCAGAAGCTGAACACGGATCAGACCTTCCCCGCAGACGGGCCGGCAGGTGAGTTCGCGGCGCTGGAGCTGCGCCGCCTCGGCCACGCCGCCATGTCGGGGCTGCCGGAGGCTGAGCGCAACACCCTGCTGCAGCTCACCGGTGATGGGGCCGGCAATGTGCGCACCCTCGGTGAGCTGTGGATCCGGGGATCCCGCAGCCTCTGGGCCGCCCGCCGCCCCTAAAAGCTTCACTGCTGCTTATCGACGCCGCGGGCACCCCGCCGCATCCGCCCGGGCCAGCGCGGGGAGGCCTCAGGCTTCTTTGCGTGCGGACATCTCCGTGATCCAGATCGGCGCATAAGGCGAGACGCAGCCCGGGGAGGTCGGATAATCCTTGAGCACTTCCAGGCGCTCACCGATGGCCAGTGCGCGTTCCCATAGTGAGGGATGCTCGATGCCGATCTGGGCGAGACAGTTGTTCATCGCCCACTGCAGTCGCTCCGGGGCGCCGGCCATCTCCTGCTCAATGGTGTCCAGCAGTCCGCCGAGGTCCAGCCCTTCCGGCTTCTTGATGATCTTCTCCGCAGTCAGCGCCCAACCAGCGCTGGCAACCACGGGGTCCGCGTCTTCGAACCACAGCTTCCGCAGGGCATCCACGTGCTTGGACTTCTTCACCACATAGTTCACCAGCCAGTCCTGCACCTTCGGGGTGTTCGACTCCCGCAGCATGGTGTCCAGGTCATCCTGGGAGCAGTCCTTCGGCCGGCAGATCAGCAGTGCGAGCAGCCGTGCTGCGGAATCCCCGGTGGCCCAGAGCTCGAGGGCGAGTTCCTGGTTCTTCTTCAGCCGCTTGGCGATGGCCCGCAGCTTGCTCAGGTTCACAGCGTGATCATCGCCGTGCTTTTGGTTGACCGCCAGGAACTTCTCATCGGCCAGCTCAGCGAGCTCGGCCATGATCTCGGTGAGGGTGGTTGCTTCTGTGGTGGCCATGGAAGCTCAATTCTGAAACTGTAAAAATTCTTCGGGTACGGAAACGTTATTGAAGGTCATTGTTATGAAAACAAGACCGATTCAAACCACATAGATTGAAGATGAATTATGTTGAGCAGGCGCTTCAGGCCTTGAAGAACAAGAAGTAGGTCAGTGAGCCGAAGTCCTAAAAGAAGATTGAGACTGGATCGCCTTAGCGATGGTCAGCGTAAGTTTGGCATTGCCTTCCCTTCTATGGTCAGCTCTCAAATAATCTGAATTCTAAGGACGACAGACCCACAGAATGAGCAGTCCAGCTACTCCACGTCAACATGTTTCGAGTTCAATCCGAACGATTCGACTATGCCATTGGCCAGAAACTCGGAATCAGTGGCGGACCAGGTATGGGAGCCGTGGCCGCGAACCTGGATGAAGTTGAACCGGTCAGCGGCATAGATCCGCATTCCGGCTGCCAAAGCATCTGAAAGGAAGGTGGTGTCTTCACCGTGGGTGATGTCTGCGAAAGGAATCTTCTCGAAGACTCGCCGGTATCCCACCAGAGTTGGCCCCGCGACGAAGTCCGTCCAGCGGTGCTCCCGGGTTGGTCGGCGTAGCAGCAGGGTGTCATTTGAGTACAGATAGGCGTATGCCGCCTCTTTGCCCACTACATCAGCTCCTGAATAGTGCAGGGCATTTAATTGATCGAGGAGATAAAAATCCCCGTAGAGGTCGTCATCATCAAATTTGGCCACCACTTCACAGGTAGCTTCGGAAATGAGTTTATTTAGACAAGAGCCCAAACTCCACTCCGCGGGGCCAGCGAAAGAGCGGATATTTTCCAGGCCAAGCCGTGCGCAGGTGCTTTCCAGTTCGGACTTGTTGATCTCGAAATTATGAGACAACAAGAGAACCTCAGGCTTCACCTCTCGTTGCCGGGCGATCTGACCGAGGACATGATCAACCTGCTCTGGCCGGTTGGTGGACACAATTACAGAGAGGCTTGGTAGTTTTAGACTTTGGTGCTCAATACCGGCTGCAGCCAGCACCTGCTCAGCCCGGTGGGAGTATGTGTGTGCTCCCCAGATTCGACGCTGAGCCTTATGCACCATTCGATCGCGGTACTGCGGCGAGTTCACCAAGGAACGCAACGTCCAGGCGGCGTCATCTGCATCATCAACGGTCGGGACTTCATCAGCAGGGAAATAGTTACGGATGGCAGCGCTAGGGGCACTCACTACCGGAGTGCCACTGGCGGTGATCTCGAAGATGCGGCGGGCGCACATACTGGGGCTATCTGTCACGGAGTTGACGTTGAGGAATACCTTGAAATCCCGGTATGCGGTCAGCATCTTGGAGTAGGGCAGTGACCCAACGACATGCTGATTGAAAGGCTCGGGAAACTGATACTTCTCGTCGCTGCCGGCGAAGCGAGAGAAAATTGTCAGGCCGTGCTCCATGCGTGGGGAGACTTCATCTGCTGCAGAGAGTAGAAGTTGCATTTGTTCGCGGCGCTCGGGGAACTTGTGGGCGAAATACATGCCAGCAAAGGCTATGTCGCCTCGCTGGTGAACTCCAGGGATCCGAACTGGATTATGAATCGCCGGTTGAGCCGCGAAGCTCATCACCTGAATGCGGTTGTGGCCCAGAGCCTTTTGGTAGTTGCTGAGCATATTGATGTCGGTGGTAAAGACCTGGTCAAAAAGGCGAGCGGTGTCCAAGAAATCTTCGAAATGAGGTGGATCCTCCTTGTTCCAGAAGACCGTTGGAATCTCTTTTTGCCTGCAGTAATCTATCAAGTCACGAAGGCCGGGGCTAGGTGCCGAAGCCCCAGTCAACTGGTACTGCCAGGCCCCACTGTTTCCATTCCAGGCAGATTCCACGAGAAGGAGATCGATACCTGTATCTAAGACCTGACGCCAATTATCTGGCGTTACGGGTAGAACATCGAATTCATAGCTCCAAGCCTGCATGGAGAAGTCATCCAGGATGACGGCCACCTTGACGTTCCCGAATACTTTGGAGCGGGAGAGAGGAGTGTACTCATCGACATCAAGCGGTTCCCAGAACTTCTTGATCGGTGAGGCCGAGTCCTGGAATTGTCGTCTCCTCAACCACTCTTGGAACTGAGTAAAACCGCCTTGGCGAAGATGCCAGAAACCGCGTCGAGCTTCCCTGATCGTTCTTTTGATCTTCATTGCGGATGAGGCCTTTCCATGGAAGCTAGGAGTAAGAGGTTGGGGACTCGGTGAGCTAGCCGGCAATGCCGGACCAAGCAGCGAGTTGTTGATAGACACTGCGACGAAGCCGATCTTTGAAGGGCAACGAGAGCATGGCATGGAAGATTCGACGTGAGTTTAGAGGTAACACCACCAGAGGACCGAAATCCGCTTCGGAGTAGCCGTAAGCAGCCCAGGTAGACATGCGGTGTTCCCAGTAGAAGAGGTCTAGGAGGTCGTAGCCTGCGGAATTCTCCTCGCTGAGTTCTGTGTACTCCATATACTCAGCCATCGTCTCGATCAAACGTGGGTCATGTTGGAAGTCTGATTGGGTATATTTACCAGCAAGCACTTCAGGAGTAATTGAGTCAAACTCGCGTTCTCTGTAAAACGCGGTGCCGATCTCTCCACCGATTCCAAGGATTAAGGCCTCATCAGCTCCAAGGCTCTCATAGTAGGCTCTTGCAAGACTCGGAAACCGCGCCCAGGTGGGGAAAGTCTTCTGGTACATGCTGTTGAACTGCCCGCTACTCTGTGAAGGTGAGACATCGAGGATCTGATGCTTTAAGTCACTCAGGTTAGCTAATCGATTTGCTCCCAGTAGGTCATTGCGTGAATGATCTGCGTTACGTGCGAAGAAGTGATATGTCATCGCCTTTATATCGGCGTCATGCAGTAGATCGAGAGTTCCTATGAGGATTGCTCGAGAATCAGCACCAGCGGTTAGACCGAAAACCATTCGAGGTCGATATGTCAAAGCTGCATCCATCTGAAAGCGGAGCTCGGCAAGATACCGTTCGGTAGCTTCCTCGACACTGAGGCTTTCTGGCGGGATTGAAAAGAACCTGCGGTGTGTAACGCTAGAAGCTTCAATAGTCAGTACACAGTTGGCGATGACTAAATGCGCTATATCGTGGGGTGCAATCATACCAGGGAGGCATTTTCCTGCAGGGTTGGTGTAGCCAGGATGGGAGAGTACCCACTGGCATCCTGCACTCTTGGTGTCACCAGTTGCCTGCGCTACCAGCACGGAATGAGAAGCCAGGACAATTTGGGTACCTTCTTTGGCCCAGTAACATGAACGTGATGCCATAGCATCTACATGGACCCGAAGCGATGAAGATCTTCTGCCAATGGCGATGAATCGCCCACCCAGCCAAGTGACTGCTTTGTCGAACTCGTCCCAATTGTTAGTGGCAGAAATTGTCTTTAGTAGTTCTGAAGCCACGCCTTCGGATGTACGGAGTTGCTTCTCGGAGTCGGCAGCTTGTCCGAGCAGCAGCACTTCATGGGTTCTGTCGGCATTGGTCAAGTGACAGACTGCAAGATCTGGATCGTATTGGAATGTCCACTCTCCGAAATTTAAGGTTTGCCAGTGGGGAGGGACATTAGGGAACTCACCTTCCTCATCTTGGTTGAGAATCCATCCTTGGGCGAACTCATTACGATAATGTCGAATATCTGCGGCGGATTTTGTTTCTTCGGTTCGAGTAGCAGCTTCTTGCCAAGATTTCGTTAAATCAGGAGTGCTTTGGCTAAGGGCCTCGGTGGCCAGATAATTATGTAGTTTGGGTGTTGTAGAATTCTCGATGCGAATGCGGTTCCATCGCTTGAACTGCTTGGGCCCTCCCTTACGAAGATGCCAAAAGGCCTTGCGTAGTTCATTGATTTTTCGATGCATTATACGCGCCGATCTTGGATAAATTCGTCGATGCATTCGCGGAATAATTCGTAGGCGTCCGGAGTGTAGTGAAATGGGGCCCGCCCCCAGCGGTGTTCAAGATCCGCCACGAGTCCAGTAAACCGTGCAACCGTGAGCCCCAAGTCCTCAAGATACTCGAGATATGGGGCAAAAACCGCAGGAGCATCTTGCGGGCTGAGACCACCCAACTCACGAGTAGGTTCACCAGCGGTGTCGATTAAAGCCCAGTCAGGTGCCAAAACCAGAGTGCGGTCTTTGATCCCGATATGCTCAAGAGTGCTTACGAAATCGCCCGCAACTGTTTTCCACCGTGACGTGTGTTCTTCAGTACCAAAATCAATTTTACGGGCTTCGTTCAGTGCCCTCCTGAGCTCTGGAACTTTTCGAAGATCAGGGCTGTTTGTCACCACAGAGCCATCTGGAAACTCCCAACTTCCGGATCTCTCGACGTTGAGATCCCAAAGAAGCACATCGATATCTATAAGTTGTGCCATCTCGTCGAATAGGTTTCCCTTGATATCGAATTCGATAATGCGTTGTTGAAATTTGCTTGCTACTTCGAACTTTGGAAAGTTGACTGAAGCATCTTTTCCAGCGGAGAGTAGTGAGTGGCGTGCAATATACCGAGAGAGAGGATAGTTTATGTCGCCGGCAAACGAAAGGGTATCCCGGCTAACGCAACCTCCAAAGATGGCCGTTCTCGTGGCAGGGGGGGGAGCATCATTACACACTGGCTTTCCTATCATCTACGACTTGATCCTGGTAACACAGTAAAGTGAATTCGGTTGATACTTGAACATACTTTATCTAGCGGAGGTCGATGATGAATATCGGTGGTGACGTCGAAAGGCCGTCAGCGTCCTCGAAACAGAATGGCTTGGTGCTTACGTATGTTGATGATAGTGCTCTCTACAGGCTAAACGTACGCCCAAATCTTCCTCGCTATATCCGTCAATTGTGGAAGCGCCGGTATTTCATTGCTGCGGATGCCACGGGAAAATCTTTTGACTCGCAGCGAGATATGCTTCTCGGAAGAGCTTGGCTAGTAATTTCTCCAGTCCTTGATGCAGCAATGTATGGGATCTTGTTCGGCCTATTGCTTCGAACTTCTCGTGGTATCGAGAATTTCATTGGCTACCTGATTATAGGTGTTATCTTTTTCGGCTATATGCAGGCCGGTTTAAATGGGGGCACTAATCTGATCAAGAGTTCACAGGGAATCATCTCTTCCTTCATGTTTCCTCGAGCAGCTTTGGTCCTCTCTCAATCGGTTCGAAATTTCATCTCAGGGTTGGTGCCAGCGCTTGTAGCAATAGTTGGTGCCCTTGCCTGTCAGTGGGGTGAGCCTCCAACTTGGCGTCTTCTATTGGTTATGCCGCTTTATTTAATGATCCATATATTCGCAGCTGGAATTATGTTTATCGTGGCCAGGCTCTGCGCTTTTGTGCCCGATTTACGTGCGCTGATAGGAGTTGTAGGGCGAGCGTGGTTTTTCACATCGGGCGTGTTCTTCTCACTTGAACGGTATGCCACGATCCCGATCATTCAGGAGGTAATGGTGGCAAATCCTGCGTACCAGTTTCTCCAAGCTGTGCGAGACGTAGTCATCTACTCCGAAACACCGGACATCCAGGTATGGATATATCTCTTAGCGTGGACATGTGGTGCATTCGGTGTTGGTCTGATATTTTTCTGGCAAGCTGAGGAGCGGTATGGAACTCTCCACTAATGAAGTGACTGTGATGGTTCGTGACTTGTATAAAGATTATCGGATACCGGATCAGGGACGCCAAAATGTTCGTGCTTTAAGCGGAGTGTCTTTTGTGGCATATGCAGGAGAATCTATCGGAGTGCTTGGCCGCAACGGGTCTGGTAAATCCACTCTGCTGAGATTGATCGCAGGGGGAGAATCACCGACTGCAGGCGAGATCAGAGTCTCATCACAGCCAACTTTGCTTGGCGTTTCGGCAGCACTTCAGCCCCGTTTGAGTGGATCTCAGAACATCCGTTTGGGATTGCTCGCAATGGGTCTTACTCCTGGGGAAGTGGATCAAAAGTTTGACGACATTTGTAGATTTACCGATATAGGTGACGCAATTTTCCGACCGATGAACACATATTCTTCGGGCATGAGTGCACGGCTTAAATTTGCGATCTCAACAAGTGTCCAACCTGAAATTCTGTTGGTTGATGAGGCGCTCTCTACCGGAGATATGAGCTTTACCGATCGTGCTAAAAATCGCATGAATCGGATGCTGGAAAGTTCGGGTACCGTGTTTTTGGTTTCTCATGGAGCCGCGGTGATCCAAGAGAGTTGTACTCGAGCGATCTGGCTTCATGATGGTCGAATTGTGGCTGATGGTACGGCTGAGAGTGTGACAAAGTCCTACCGGGTGTGGGGAAATCGAAAATCCACTGGTCAGGACGACGAAGCTGAAGCGATCATCAAGAAGATGGAGGCATATTACAGTGCCCCAGATATTAAATTGATGAGCGAAAGGTACGGTCGTGTCGATTCTCGGAAATAGAAATCAAGACCCGTGTGAGAATTTCGGAGGCTTCCGGTCATGAAAGTTCCCTATTATGCATGGTGGGTTCTCGCTTGGACAGCGCTTTCTGCATCGACCCTGACTTTTATTAGTGGAATTTTCTCATTTCCAATTCATTGGCGGCAAGGCGTTGGATTGCTATTGATTGGGATCGGCATCGCAGTGCCGGCACTGTGGTGGCTGCGATACTCGGGCCGGCGGACTAGAACACAGCGGATGCCAACTTTCTCAGTCGTGGGCGCAGTTGCCGTGGTCGGTGGATTTAGTATTCTTCCGTGGAGCAGCCTCGCCACTGAAGACGATAGAAGGGAAGCGAATCGAATGCCAAATGAAGTCGTAGATTCCTCACCAGCGATGCCATTACCCTCTTCATCGGTTGCCTCTTCATCGGTTGCCTTTCCATCGCCTACAACTACCATGACATCCCCTGGTCCAGAGCGCTCGGTTTTCGTCCTTCCCGAATCAGAAGTGCAGACCACGATCTATGTTGAGTCCACGGTGACGGTAACCCAGTTTGAAACCGTAATCCCGACCACTGTGACCAGAACCCTCCAGATCCCGTCGGTATCTGCTCCACTCCAAACATTTTCACCGGAGCTGGAAGCACCCCAAACTTCTTTAGGTACTCCTGCACCTGTGGAACCACAACCGATACAAACGTCAGAGGAGGCTGCTGAAGAAGGAGACGTGGCACCTGGAGATGCTGAAACACAACAGTCTGCTCCCCCGTTCCAGTAGATTGTTGTGCCCACTCTGAATACTTTCCTGCAGTAGCGTGATCGGCAGCACGCCTAGAAAATGTTCATGTTGAGATCCATCGGGAGGAGGCTAGTCCAAGAGAGTGGAGAGGCTTCCCCAGTAAAAGGAGTTTCATTTTCTCCTATTAGTTAGGGGGATGGGGCAGACTTTTCCTATTTCAGTAAAATTATTAACTTGAGTGGTAAGAGCTGATATGCAATCAAGGGTAGACCAATGATCGCGGCGTGGGATCTCTTTGCTAGATTTTGAGATCTTCGAAAGTGTAAACGAGACCCTGAACCAACTTAAATCCTAATATCCATATCGAGAATGACGTAAATCCTGCAATCGTTGAGGACTTACTTGAAGAGGGTAGGGGCTAGGAACTGACTCCACCCACAGAGGGAATTTCAGGTTCTGTCGTGATTTTGATCCGTAATCATGAAATTATAGAGCTGAAAGCTTCTAGTGCATCCATTCTTCAAATACTTTTGAGTCGTACATTTCAGTGAAGTATTGTTTTCGATACTTCAACATCTCCGGTCATCTCAGAAAGAAAGGTTGCAATCTGTGGGAAGAATGCAGCATCTTGAATCAGGGCGATTCAATATTCTACTACTCATTATCGTTGGTATGGGGGCTTTAATTTCAGTGATTTCCTCAGCAGAGTGGTTGACTTCTGCGGGGCTAAGCATTGCTCTTCTGGCTTTGCTATTTTTTGCGGTGATACAGGTTCGGTGGAGCAGGCGAATGGAAGGGGAGCGTCGCGCGCGCATCGCAAAGCTTGAGAGACAAGTTCATAAGTTCACCACCACCATCCCGGAATCTTTAAGAAACATCAGCGAAAGTGTCGGTACGGGGCATCGATTGGAAGAGCAGATTCAACGTGATGTCGCAAAATTGGAAGCGAACATTGCTGATCATTTGGATCTTATGCATCACGCAGATCAAGCTGAGACCACCAACTACTTCGATCCAAGGATGATTGAGGCGACTGAGATCAAGGGAAAACCCGCTGCGCATCAGGCGGGACGAATGGCAGCGCATCAGGAAATGGCCGAAGAGAGCTCATATAAGTATGGCCTTATTTTCGGAGCGTTTCCTTCGAAAAATTTGAGAATTCTCTCAATAATTGGAGATCAAGAACTACAAAACCACCTAGCGCCCATCGCAAGTATTCAACGAGTTGGGTTGGGCGGTGCGCAGCTCTCTCTGCCTAGCCAAGCCAGCTATTTGGTGATTCAGGAAAACTATCTTGACTCGGGTACCTGGAGAGGCACGTTGGATGCGCAGGGTAGTGGTAAATTTCGTTCTATTGCTAGTTTACTGCGTAAAGCAAAGAAAGACGGCGTAGTTGTGATCGTCGTTGCCAGCGAGATAACACGCCATTTCACTTGGTCTTTGAGGAAGAATGCTGACATTTTAGTGGAAAATGGAAAAGCTAATGTTCGCTGGGAAAATGATGTCGATTTGCCGGTATTGCAAGCAATACTTACTTATAGTTCGGAGCATGAAAACTGATGAGTGCTGTAGTTATCTATGGAGATATTAGCCCCAACGTTGTAGATGGATCATCTATTTGGTTGATGTCTATCACCGAGACGTTAGCCGGAGTATTTGATGAAGTTCACCTTCAACTTAAGATGCGACCAGAAAATGACCGGTTGGTGGGCGGACTGAAGAAAATTCGGAACGTTGAACTCCATAATCCCTCTACAGATACTGCTTTAACACATGAACAAGCGAAGTTTGAAATTGCTGATCTGGTCCAATCTACCAATGCAACTGCGGTAGTTGCGAGGGGAATGGATATTTGTAACGAGCTATGTAGATCTTCAATCGTTGGACCAAAACTTTGGGCATACATTACAGACCTACCATTTCCGCCCGAAAAGATTTCGGATAAGAACAAAGTAAGGCTTGGACGGATTGCGCATCATAGCCGCCGACTATTTGCGCAGACTGAGGCAGCTCGATCCTACCTTGAGGCAATAGCCCCGCAGGCAGCAGGAAAAGCAGTGCTGATGCGGCCAATGATTCCGACCTCAGCCTTTGATGAAGGCAGCGTAGAGAGGGGGCGTAAGCCAGGGGACGTGCTTAAGCTCGTCTATTCAGGAAAGTTTGCGAAAGACTGGAAGACCCTGGAGATGCTTGAGCTTCCTGCCGAACTCAGAAAAATCGGAGTTCCTGCGGAGCTTCATGTAGTTGGTGATAAATTCAATCGGGACCGGACGGATCCACACTGGATTGAAAGGATGAAAGCTGCTCTTGAAGCCGCACATGCAGATCCCGAAAGTGGGATCACATGGTTTGGTGGAGTCTCACGTAGCGAATCAATTCGCCTTCTTTCAGAAGCCCATATCGGTATTGGTTGGCGGAACCCGATCCTTGATGCGAGTCTCGAGATCTCAACAAAAGCACTTGAATATTCTGCGGCTGGGACAATTCCTGTCGTGAATCTCAACGGTGATAATATTGATTTCTTTGGAGAGGAGTACCCGTTCTTCATTCGTGGGACCAGCAGCACTGCGGAAGCAGCAAAAATAATTGCAGATGGTTTGCCATTCATGGATGCATTACGTCCCCGCATCCGTAACGCAGCGCGTACTTATTCAATGGACGCCGCGAAGCAACGATTCAGAACCTATTTTGAGCGTGCGGGGGCAGTGCCATGCAAACGTGCTGAAGTACAAGACCGCAACTCCACGCGAGTTGTAATAGCTGCGCATGATTTCAAGTTTATGGGTGAGCTTATGGATAAGCTAAATCAACATCCCAATTATGATGTACAGCTTGACCGCTGGGAGTCTCTGCATCAACACGACGAGTCGGAAAGCCAGCGGCTTGCGCAGTGGGCAGATGTCGTGTTCTGCGAGTGGGCAGGGCCTTCCCTGGCTTGGTACTCGAATAATCTGCCGACCGAGAAGAAGTTGGTTTCTCGACTGCATGGTTTCGAATTGCGTGGGGCGTGGCTGCCGAACATTGACTTTACGAACGTTGACATCATGGTCTTTGTCTCGGATTTTTATCGGCAAAGAGCCGAGTCGCAGCTTCCAATTGATGCCCTGGAAACCATGGTGATTCCCAACTCAATCGATTTGGTCGATTTTGATCGTCCGAAGCTTGCTGGTGCTCAGTTCAACCTTGGGATGGCGGGGATGGTTCCGTTTTTGAAACGGCCTGACCGCGCTGTGAACTTGCTTGAGAGTCTTCTCGAGGTAGACGATCGATATAGTCTTTTCATTCGGGGACGAGCTCCCTGGGAGTATCCTTATGAGTGGAAAGACCCAGTGCAGAAGCAGCTTTATCTTGAACTTTTTGCGCGAGTAACAGAAGATCCAGTGCTCAAGGAAAGAGTAGTTTTTGAACCATTTGGCGCTGACATGGCTTCTTGGTTGCGTAACATAGGAATCATTTTGTCTCCTAGCGACTCCGAAAGTTTTCACCTTGCTCCTGCGGAGGGCATGGCTTCTAGGTGTGTTCCTGTTGTCTGGTCTCGTGAGGGATCATTAGAGATTTTTGGTGAGAACAATGTGTACCCGAGTTTGCAGTTTGCGGTAGAGAGAATTCTTGAAATGAGGGATCATGAAATGTTTTTACGATTAGGAACAGATTCCCGAGATTTTGTCGGAAAGTGGGATATTGACACGACTTTTGTAAAGTGGCAAAAAGCTCTTGAGATCTCGTAGGGCCCTGCAGTACATGCTGCGCTTCTAAAATCCATACCTCTTACTGAAGAGGGCGTCGAGTGGAATGTATTAGACCCGTGTCCGATAGTCCACTCTATTCTTATGGTTGGTCGATAATTAATGTTATCCTAGAACTTTTCTGATCTAGGGGCATTGATCATCTGGTCCTGTCTGCCGTTCGAATTGTTATACGCAATCAGTTGTGACGGTAAATATGAGAGAAAGTAAGCATTGGACGCCAAAAGAACAATCAGATTGAAAGAACAACGTGGACAGCGTGTTGATTTCCTTCGTCCTTCTAAACAATATCTGGAACGTACAGACGGTTCACTTGATGATATTGACTACCGTCTGGCGACTGATCAACACGGGTTCATATGTGGTGGCGGCGTCCATGACCCTAGAATGCCATCACTGTACGTTATTGGAGATTCATTTGTTGAGTCGTCCTATTCCATTGAGGAGAAGCGATTTGCAGCTCAGATAGACCGATGTGCAAATTTGAACGTTTATAATGCTGGCTATTCGGGCACGACAATGCTTCAAGCCTGTCTGATGATCTTTGGAAAGCTGCCAACTTTGGCCAAGCCGGGGGATCATGTTTTGCTGTTTTCTCCATTTTCAGACGCATTAGCCTACGGGTACCCCGGTGGGTATTGGAACGACAGTAAGACCTATGCCCCAATTCTTCCCCTGAACGTTGAGTCAAGCTGGGAAGGACGTCTGAGTGATGCTGAAGCGCTATTGAACGCGGTTAAAGTTTTCCTTGATGGAATAGGAATCAATTTTTCTTTGGCATTGACACCACGTCGTGAGGGGGATTTTAATACAGATTCATGGCTTCGCATCACGTATTCACGGAATCGGCGCCGGTATGGGCGGGCCCTTGCTCTTAAAAAGGAATACGAATCGGTGATCAGACAAATCGGGCAGGACGCTGATTATCCGTTCCTTGATTTATCTTCTTATTTGGACAATCCAGCAGGCTACTTTTATGATGAGTTGCATTTAAATTCTGCTGGTCAAGACATTATTGCTCAACGAGTCCTTGCTTTTATTAAAGAAGAACTTCACTACTAGACCGATCCAAGTCGATTCAGCTAGCCGTGCTTAATCCCCTCTCCTCCGTAGCGTACTGGTGTAGGGATTGATCTCCCGGAAATCTTGACGTCCGAAATATTGCAATCGAAAGCCCAAGACTTTGGACCAATATGAATTCGTAGGACTGCGATTCCCGGTGAGGATTCGCGAAATGACCAACCTACAGAAGAATCCGCGGGAACAACGAAGCCGGCAGTTATCACTCGATATTCATTGGTAGTGGCTCCGAAGCCAACATTCCATGCAGGAACAAGGTCATCATTTCTTGCAACTAGACCAAGCATTTTTTCTCGGTCACCAAAACTCAAGTCAACTGAAGTGGATTGGTGTAGATCGTCGCCAACTATCCTGTAACGCAGAATGTAAAATTTCAGCCCGTCAACAACAGATTCAAACCAGACTGCCTCAGCGTTTGAACCTTTAAACTGAAACTCAGGTGCAACATTCCAACGCTGAGTGAGGTATGGTGCGGATTCTAAACCATCCACAGCATCGTAGACCACAAATGGACCACAATCGGAGAAACAAGTGGCTCTCGTGCGTGGCAAATCCTTGTACGCCTCATCCGTTAATACGAACGATTGCCAGTTTTCGCCAGAACCTTGAGCAGTAAGACTCGTATGAGCGGACCAGTCGTGCTTACGATCGCGAGCGACTACAACGTTGTGAGCAGCGTGGCTTCTTACGTAGGTTCTATCTGGCCCCGGCGAGTACCCGACATGTCCGGGATCAACAATCACATTCCGGCCTTCTGCCCAATATGTAAGGCTCAAATGATCATTGTGACCATGAATAATTCTCTGCGGGCCAAAACGAAGCGTGTAGTAGGTCTCTTCAGAAGGGTGACGGAGACTTCCGAACCCTGAACGGCCAAAGACAAACCCTTGATCGTAAACCTTTGTGTTGGGAATTGGAACGCCACGAGCCCCATTAGATAGAACGTATTCTGCCGGGCTCTCGTTCATGAAGGTTGGTCTGCGAGGGACTGAATCGCCTAGCTCGACGAAAGTGCCGCCAGGTGTCGTCGAGTGACCGATAAACTCTCGGATCTTTTCTTTTTTGTCTTGAAGCGCTTCGGGATTTCCAATGTTATTATGCCGAAATACTCGAATTGATACGCGAATCAACCGCTCAATATAACGTGCGTACTCGGGCGCTTGTTCATTGATGCAGCCATGTTCATCAACCATCTCATCCAGGCACGCCGTTGTCCGCTGTGCTCCTAATCGGAGGTTCTCTTCGTCTCCAAGTCGAGAAGCGGTGCAAATCAATGCTAATGCCTGCGCTAAACCGTGATTCCAATAACCATCAAAATCAGTGACCAACTTCCTGAGATGTGCCCCGACTGCCTCGCGAAGCCAAGTTTCGGAGGGGTAGAGCTCGCTGAGTCCCACTAGTGTTGTGGCGCGCAGGGCAAAACCATGTCCGCCCCAAATGTATTCGTCTTCTGCCCATTTCTTTTGGTGGAGTATATTATTCTCCCACCATTCTTTTGCGAAGGTAAGAGCTAGCGCTCCTGATTCGGAACTCGTTTCGGTTTTATCGATCGCATCTTGGATAAGCTGATCTATCCATTTGAGAGAGTGGAGGTAAAACTTCGTTGTTTCATTTGTGCTCTCCTTCTCAAAGTCCTCCCAAACGAACGGATCAGTTTTGAAATTGATGAGAGGATACGAAAAAACTCGTAGCCGTCCTGCCAGTAATCCGTCGATGGTATTGACATACTCGAGACCATTACTAAAATTGACCGCCCATCGCTGAGGGGGGCCGGCGTATAGCATAGATTCGTTATTCTCCATCGTTCTCCTTTGGTCTAATGTTTGAGATAGATAAATTTTTACACTGCAAAGTCGCGCAAAATGAGCGTTCTCTATTTGTGGAGTAGGTCTTCTATGGATTTTACCATCCAATTTTATAAAGATGAGGTTTCAGTCATGGGAGCTTTATGGAAAAATATTGGAAGATTTAAAGGTTCTCTGACTTTCTGTAGAAGTAGAAAAATTGTTGAGATAAACGGTGCATGGGATTGCCTGAGGGCCCCGAAGATTTGGTGAAGGGATTGCAATCAGTTGTCTATATGGCCCAGGTGGTGTGTCTTGGATTCTGCTGGAGCCGGCCAATGTCTTCAGAATCATTCTTAACCTTCGATGGGAATTTCTATTCTGGGAGTATTGACATGTCTTGAATCACGGAAGAAAAGCCAGCCTCAACTATTGATGCTTTTCGGTCTTGATTGCATGCAAGTGTCCGAATTATTTCGCGATATGGTTTTCCTGGAATGATGATATGGCTTCGGCCGTACCATTCAACTCTTGTATGCAACCTAGGATCGGTGCTCAATTGATCGATAAAGGGTATTACTTGGTACTGGAGGAAGGTTGTATCTCCTAGGTTTTGAAAGAGACATAGGTCGAAGTTGAGGCCGTTCTGTTTGTATTTTTCCCAAAGAGGTTTCCTGATAAAATCAGATTGAACAGACTGTAAATCATCGATATTGGATGCTTTATGTGCGACGGATAAATAAGTTGACAGTTTCGCATCTGGCTTCGCTGTCAGGTCTAATCTAGGGACAGCGGCAAGTACTATGCAGTCGGGAAAGTATTCACCAAAGTTAACTGCGGCATAACCTCCACCTGAAGTGCCGAATAGAATTGTTAGCTTCGTTTGGAGGCTTTCGAGGGCGTGAGAGATAAGTTCTGCAAAAATGGGGGGCAAGTACCCCGTGGTCGAATTTCCCAGAAACCATGCGAGGTCGATATCTCCGAGGGCAATGGTTGGATCCGCGACCGAGATGAGGTTCACGTTCGAATCTTTTGCCACGCCAAGTCCTTTGAATGCAGGAATTCTTATGGCCGAGTTTGAGAGTGCAGCGTGAAACATTACGAGGGTCGTCGTCGCCCCTCGGTCTTCAATCAAGAGGTCAAGAGGTGTTCCGTTAATAAACACGGTGTGGACCCCGGTTTTGGGTGTAGTACCTAAATACTGCTCTTTATCCGAGTATGAAAAATGTTCGAAGGTAGACCATTTTTTCATGATGCGTTTTCTGATCAACTGATTTTGTCCCTGTTCATGGGTGAGTGCGTTTATCCGTGTACTGGAAATATTGCGAATTGAGATTGTTTAGTTAGAACTTTCTTGGTCGCAGGGAGCATGATCTTCGCCCATTGTGGGAATAATGGTATCAGGGGGCGGAGCATAGTGTCTGTTGTCGGTGCCTTTCATCGAATCGGCGGGTGATTGCCAGATCCGTTTCTTTGATGCAGAGTAAATAGACTTTTTGAGATATTTCCTAGGAATCGAGTTGGGCCTGAGCGCGAATTAGCCGAGGGGAGTGAGGGGCGCATATGAATTCAGTAGTTCAAGTACCCATTAGGGAATTCTCACTTGGCTAGGTCTGAGAGATTTAGCTTTCTCGGGGTTGATGGAGGGTGGGATCCTACGAAGGATCTCTTCTCCTGAAACAAGAGGCTCGCTATGCTTAACATGCAAACCCATGTCACAATCTCTTGATTTCCTGCATATCCAACAGTTGGCCATGGCGCACGTGTTAGCCACGCGCCTGCTATCAGGACTGGTCCGCTGGCTAGTATCCAACTTGGGAATACTGTGAAGTGTCGAACTGCCCAAGCCGCTATGGCTATAGGTAGAGCTATCCAACCGATAATCAGTAACATCGACGATATGCCTGCAAAAATGCCAATAATGTGGGCCAATCTGCAAAAGGGCTGCACCATTGAATCTGGCAAATCTGATTCGATCTGGCGGTGTCGTTCCAGTAAAATTACTGCCGTCATGATGAGCAGCGTGAGCACACCAACCAAACTGCCAATCAATAAGCTCGTCCGGTAGATTCTGTCTCCAGCGAAGCCAAACTCTACTTGGCCACCTAACCCAGGCGGAATCACGAAAGCTTGCGCACCGGCGTCCACTATTCGCGAGTCTAGGTCAACTCCATTAATCGAGGCTGTAAGTCCAGAGTTCGCCGAACGTCCAGTTAGCAGCAATCGCTCATTGTCAACTACAGTAGCCTCTTCTCTGAAGCTGGAAAACGGGACAGAAGGATCAAAATTGGGTTCCTTCATGCTCACCCATTTGCCAAATGTGCGTAGTTCGTGTTGACCTTCTTTTAGGTCCACCGTCTCCCCTGAGAAGTGAGTGACATCGTCAATCAGGACGGATTCTCCTCCTGAAGTCTCCAGCTCCACCGTCATATCCCGCGGTGCGATGAATTCTCGGATGATCACCCCAGTGTCTATAAAGAGCCGTTGGAAGAGAAATTGCCGCACATGCGGCGACGTATCCGGCACACTGACTATGCGGGTGATGTCATGCTCTTGCACCCCGATCTCGACTATTCCGGTCTGTCCAGTTAACGTCGCTCGTATTGCTTTAGTCGCACCGCCTGGCACGATCACTTTTGTTGATTGCCCAGCTGCAGTGTCTACTTCTGTAGAAGCCTCACCGGAGCTGATCACTAGCGCCGTGTCTTCCGTGGTGGTGATCTCAATAATGGGATCCGGGAACTCTCCGCGTAACTCCAGCCACTGGCCCTCGGAGGCTCCCGGGGTGGGAAACCAGGCGGTATCTTCCTGTCGATCCACCGCGGCGGTCACGGAACGTGCCGGATCAGCGCCACCGAAGCTGGTCGCATCGGCCGCTGAGGATGAGGCCACCACTTGGCCACCGATCTCCTCTACATAAGTTAAAGGTCCTGCCGAGGGGTAGTCCTTCACTGCATTGCGCACATCGGAACCTTCTGCCAGGGAAGCCAGCGGGGCAGAGACCGCACCCTCAAGGGCACCGTAGTTACGCACCGTGAGCATCGGGGTGTCAGTAACAATCTCCGCATCCCCGGAAACAAGCTCCCGTGGCCCGGGTCCAAAGATCGAGTCCAGCAGGGCCAGTGATTCACCACCGCCAGCTACCCGCACTGGATCTGCTGAGGTAATGGCCATATCTGCAGTGGGATCCAGCATGATCACCTCCACCTCGCCGAAGGTGTGGCGTTCACCGGGAAGTTCCTCGGCAGCTGCGGCCGCCGAAGCTGGCGCAGCCTCCAGGTCATGTCGGACGAGCACCGCACCGATGCCCAGCCGGCGCAGCGCGGCAGCTCCGGAAGCGGGATCCTCCTCAAGTACCGCCATCACACCATCGAGGCCACGGATTGCCTCAGGATCAATCAGCGGCACCGCATCGCGCACCGCCCAAGGCACCTCGAGCAGCGGTTGGGCTGGCTCATCGCGGGTCCAGCCCCAGGTTTGGCGGGCGAAGGAGGTCTCCGGATAGATCAGGGTGCGAGTGCCGGCGGCGTTCTCGTTCAGGAATTCGGCTGCCTCATGCCAATAGGAAGGCACTTCCTCGTAGGCACCGCGGGGGAGTAGCCGCCCAGTCCACGCCGGCGAGGTCGCTGCCAGGGCAACCAGAGCAATCAGTCCCGCTACCGCGAAGCGCCGCGGAGGAAAGGCCCGCGAACGCACTGCCGACCAAGACGAGGGCAACTGCAGCGCTGCTCCTAGCGCCGCTACTCCCACCATCAAGGGCAGTCGCACCAGTGGATCGAATTTGTGCAGGTTGCGCAGTGGTGCGCCAGCTCCGTCCAGGAATGCGAGCCAGGAAGCCCCAATAGGTCCGTGTGCCAGTCCCAGAATCACCAGTCCGCTGAGGAGCATCGCCACCCAGAGTGCGGCAAAGGGGGCCCGTCGCTGCACGAGCAGGGCAAGTCCCGCCAGGCCCAGAGCGGCAACCACCACGGTGGCCAATACAAAAACAGGCTCGCTGACCAGGAGGTTTCCGGCTTCGCGTTCGGTATCCACGAAGGGGGACCAGCTGGTGGTCCCGCGGAGGATTTCCAGAGGATTGAGCCAACGGGTGGTCACATAGGAAGATTCGATGTGATCAGTGAAGGGGGCGGAGTACCGCCCCAGCACCAGCAAGGGGCCGATCCACCAGAGACTCACCGCCAGGCAGCCCAGCAGCCAAACCCCTAGAGCGCGCCAACCCCAGTGGGCCCGGTGCAGGATTCGCCAGAACAGGAGTAATCCGGCCGGGACACAGGCCGCCAGGGTGGCGGTGGCGTTGACGGCTCCCATCGCTGCCACCGGAAGAATCGCCAAAGCAACGGCGCGAAGTCCCAAGGGTCCAAGCAGCGGCAGTAGCACCCAGGGGGCGAGCATCACGGGCCAGGTCTCCGAGGAGATGGCAGTGAGGGTGGTCAAAGTACGCGGCGAGAGTGCAAACAACAGCGCCGCAAGGACCCGGAAAACCCCTGATCCCACCTGCAAACGGGACACCAGCAGCAGGAACCCGGAGTAACCGACCCCGACAACAATCAACCACCAGAGTCGCTGCGCCACCCAATCGGGGAGAAAGTCAGTGAGCAGGAAAAACAGGCCCTGGGGAAAAAGGTAGCCATAGGCCTGATTCTGCAGTTGCCCGAGGGTGAAAATGTCAGTCCAGGCATGCAACGCGCCGGCCAAGAATCCGGCCGGGTTGGCAGCCAGATCATGCTTGGTGTCGGCGGCAGTCAGCCCCCAGGGCTGGGTGAATATCAGTACCGCAAGCAGCAACCAGCCACCCAGGTGGAGAAAACCTGGATGGCTGGGGAACGTCCCGCGTTTCACGTGGAACCTGGTGCTAGCCGCGGGTGCCATACTCCGGACCGCCGAGCATCGCGTCTTCCGCAGTCACGGCGTTGCCTTGGGGGACGGTGTCCTGATCAGAGAAGGCTGCGATACCCAGTACGGTGACGATGCCGGTTGCGACCCCGACTACGACGCTGGCGATGGCCGGGCCGAGGGTACGACGGTTGAGTGAGTCAGATGTATAAGCCATAGAGTTGACAGGTTACAGCTATTTCGTGTCATCTTCGAGTGGCGGAACCACAAACACCGGGATCCCGGCATTGTGAATGACATTATCTGCGGTCGAGGACTGCCAGAGTGACTTCAGCCCGCTGATCGCGCGGGTGCCGGTGACGATGACATCGGGGCGCAGCTCTTTGGCGGCGTCCACGATGGCGGACCAGATGGCGGTGGCGGACTCCACCATATGGGCCCGGGCCTCCAGCCCGAGGGACTCTGCCAGGGCCACGCCCTCCCGGCAAGTAGCGCGGGCCTGGGCGTAGGCCGGATCATCGGCTTCCTCCACGGCACTGAAATCAGCTTGTCGAAGCCCCGACATGCTCACCGCACGGGAGGCTTGCCGGTACATCGGTTCCCAAGCGGTGAGAATCTCCACGTGTCGCGGACGCAGCAGGTTAGCGGCATATTCCAGGGCACGTCGGGACTCGGGGGAGCCGTCATAGGCGATGAGCATGGTGGTCGGCGTTGAATCACTCACGTTAACTCCTAGATGTAGGTGTATCTCCAGCTTATGCCCGCTTTGCAGATCGCCGCGTGGGAATAAGGCAGACTGGCCACCATGGAAAAGAATTTCTCGGTGAAGGTGGCCCTTCTCACTGCTGCAGCATTGTGCGGTGGGTTGTTGGTTGCCTGTACTCCGGAGACCACCGGCCCCGATGAATCTGAGACCACCTCCAGTAGCCCGATCTCGGAGAAGCCCACCGGAAACCCGGCGACCACGGAATCCAGTACTGCCACGCCCACCTTTAGTGATACCCCGGCGCAGGCGGAACTGCGGGCCCAGGTTGCCTCCCTGATGATGGTCGGCGTGACCAGCTATGAAGATGCCTTGGCCAAACTGCAGCAGGGCGCCGGTGGCATCTTCATCACCAGCTGGGCGGATCCGGCTATTCTCACTGAACCCGGCCGTGACATTGCCGCTCTACGGGAGGCGGTGGGCCGAGATTTCCAGGTCTCCATCGATTTCGAGGGTGGCCGGGTCCAGCGCCATGCTGAGGTCCTCGGAAGCTGGCCGGCTCCCCGGGAGATGGCGGCCACCAGAAGTCCGGAGGAAGTTCGCGCCCTGGCACAGGAGATGGGACAGAGCCTGGCGGACCACGGCATCACCGTGAACTTCGCCCCAGTGGTGGACCTGGACATCGCTGAACTCGACGTGGTGGGGGATCGTTCCTTCTCACCGGATCCGGTAGTGGCTGCGGAATATGCGGCCGCCTTCGCCACCGGTATGGCTGACACCGGCGTGCGGGCAGTGTTCAAGCACTTCCCGGGACACGGCCAGGCCTCCGGAGACACCCACACCGGCTTCGCGGTCACCCCGCCGATCGAAACGGTGCGGGAACAGGATCTCCCACCCTTCGGACAGGTTTTCGCCACCGCGCCGGGTGATGCGATGGTCGGACACATGGTCGTTCCGGGCCTAGGCAATGAAACTCTGCCCAGCAGCCTCGATCCGGCGGTGTACCAGCTGCTGCGCAGCGGTGACTACCCACAAGGTGTGCCCTTCGGAGGCATCGCCTACACCGATGATCTCTCCGGCATGGCCGCCATCACGGATCTGATGAGCACCTCAGAGGCCGCGGCCGCAGCTATTGCCGCCGGCGCTGATCAAGCACTCTGGTCCAGTGACCTTCCGCTGGACGATGCAATCAACGCGGTGATGGCCGGAATTGCGTCCGGAGCGATCCCCGAAGAACGAATCCACGAGGCCGCAGCACGCGTCCAAGCCCAGTTTGTGACATAACTTTTCATTAACGTTCAATGGTGAGACACCTCTATTAAGTATGAGAATGGCCCCCCTGGCGATACGCTATTAACGTGAGTCAGCCAAATCATGGGAAAAGCAACGGTCGTGGAGCACGAATCATCCTCGGTGTGCTCATCGGCCTCATCGCACTAGCAGCGATCGCCTATGGCACCGACTACTTCATGAACAAGGACAAGGTGCCCCGCGGGGCCACCGTCGGAGGCGTAGCCATCGGCGGCATGACGACCTCCGAGGCGCAGGCCCTCCTGGAGTCGGAACTCGGCGCAGCCACCGTTGAGCCGGTCCAGATCCGCGCCGGGGAACTGAGTGCTGAGCTGCTCCCCACGGAGTCCGGCCTGAGCGTCAACTGGGCGGAAACCGTGGCGGCCGCCGGCGAGCAATCCCTGAACCCGGTCACCCGGCTGCTGGGCCTCTTCCGCGATTTCGAGGTCGACGTGGTCAGCGACCTCGACAACACCGTCCTCCAGCCCACCCTGGACCGCGTCCACGATGAGCTGACCCGCGAACCCGCCGATGCCACCATCTCCATCGCCAACGGTGGAGTGGAAACCACCCCGGCCATCAACGGCCAGACCATCGACCGTGCCGAGCTCGATGAGCAGGTCACCGGCCGCTGGCTCGACCCAGCAGGCATCGAGATCGATGCCGAGATCACGGAGCCGGCGATTCTCGACGATCCCGTCAACGAGGTCGCCGAGGGACCTGCCGCCAAGGCGATGGCCGCACCCATCGTGGCCCATGGCCGCGATGAGATCGACGGGACCATCCCGCTGGAGCGGATGGCTGAAGTGGTCACCTTCCACTTCGAGGACGGCGCTTTCCGCACCGACGTCAACATGGAGGCCGCCCAGGGCATCCTCGCCGAGAACCTCGGCCAGACCGAAGCTGAGCGCCAAGAGGCCCAGATCTCCTTCGCCAGCGGCAGCAAGGCCGTCACCCCGCATATCGACGGCGTGGAGATCAACTGGGAGGAGACCCTGGCAGACTTCCCCAACCGAGTGACCGGCGAGGGAGAGAAGGAATTCGAGGTCGCCTACATCGATGATCCAGCCTCCTTCACCACCGAACAGGCCGAGGCCGCCACCTTCAATGAGACGATGGGTTCCTTCTCCACCGGCGGCTACTCCGACTCCTCCGGCACCAATATCTCCCTGACCGCGCAGATGGTCAACGGTGCCATCGTCGCGCCGGGTGAGATCTTCTCCCTCAATGGGTACACCGGTCCCCGTGGTGCCGCCCAGGGCTTCGTTGAAGGCGGAATCATTATCAATGGCCGCTCCGGCACCGCCGTCGGCGGTGGCATCAGCCAGTTCGCCACCACCCTCTACAACGCCGCCTACTTCGCTGGTTTGGAGGATGTGACCCATACCCCGCACAGTTACTACATCTCCCGGTACCCCGCCGGCCGCGAAGCCACGATCTACGATGGTGCCATCGATCTACAGTTCCGCAATAACACGGACCAGCCGATCCGCATTGACGCCGGCATGGGCGGCGGTGAAGTCACCGTGAGCATTGTGGGTGTGAAGAACGTTGAGGTTGAATCCGTCAATGGCGGCCGCTGGGCACAGACCTCCCCACACACCACCAGCGTTCCCGCCGATGAATGCTCGCCCTCCGGCGGAGCCCCGGGCTTCACCACCTCGGATACCCGCATCATCCGGGACCTGAGTGGCAATGAGATCTCCCGCGAAACTCAAACCACTGTCTATGATCCGCAGCCGATTGTGCGCTGCTCCTAAATAGATGAATGTGATGGTCGGCCCCTTTCTGGGGCCGGCCATCAACGTTTTAGGGCTACAAGCCATCAAAAACTATAGCCAAACGGCCTCTGATCTACCCTGAAAGTTTGCTGTGACTGGTAACCTGATTTCTAATACAGCGCGTGAATGATTTCCACGCGCTTCAGTCATGTCTCCAGCCATCGAATGTAGGCCCCAACGGTGAAAATACTCGTCCTCTCCCAGTACTGGCATCCGGAGAACGGTGTCCCGCAGCGACGCTGGACCTGGTTGACCAAGGTGCTGGTTGAGGCAGGCCATGAAGTCACCGTCATTGCTCCGCCCCCGCATTACCTGCGCAATTTGAGTGTCAAAGAATGGTTGCGGGAACGGAAGTTCTCCTCACACCGGGAAGTCGGATCTGGCCCATCTGGGGAACGGATCATCCGGAGCGGTTTCGTGCCCGCAGGATCCTCGCTGACCCAAAAAGTGCTCAACCAATCCACCGTGGCGCTTGGATCCCTCTGGGTGGTATTCAAACGCCCTGGTGTACTGAAGGGCTACCAACCTGATCTGATCATCGGCACCGTCCCGGCGCTTCCCACTGCGTTGACCACCCGCCTTAGTTCGTTGATTCTCCGCGCACCCTATGTGATCGACCTGCGAGACAACTGGCCTGACCTGCTGGGGCAGGCTGGTGATTGGAACAAAGGGACCGGTAGGACCTCACTGCGGGAAAAGATTCTCTCCCGGGGGCCACTGCAGCTGGTGAGCACTGCAACCAAGTTCACCATGGGGAGGGTGCTCAGCGATGCTGCCGGACTTATTGTGACCTCCAGTCATCTCCGCCGTGACCTCCTCAATCGTCCCCAGTTGAAGGACAAAAGCCGGGCGGCCGATATCATCACGGTGCGCAATGTCTTTCCTTCGGAGACGGAGTACCTGGCGCCGAGCAAAGTAGAGGGCCCAGATGATGCGCTCAACGTGCTCTATGCCGGGACCCTTGGTAGAGCTCAGAATCTGGCAAATGCGTTGGAGGCCGCCCAGCTGGCACAGCAGCAGGGAGTGAAGGTCCACCTCCGTTTTGTCGGAGCTGGCGCCACCCGAAGCGCACTGGTGGCGGAAGCGAAGAAGCTGGGAGTGGAGGCCACTTTTGAGCAGCGTCAGCCCGCCGATGAGCTCGAAGAGTATTACGACTGGGCGGATACTGCCCTGGTGCACCTCACCGATTGGGAACCGCTTCGTTCGGCAGTACCCTCCAAGACGTATGAACTGATGTCAGCTCGGCTGCATATTTCGGGTGTAATCAACGGCGAGACCGCCGGGATCATCAGGAAGCGTCGTGCCGGTGATGTCGTAGAGGCAGAGGAGCCGCAGGCACTGGCCGATCTCTGGGTTTCTTTGGCTCAGGATCGTTCTAAATTGGCAGTGACCGGAGATGGCCCAGAATGGGTGATCAATGAGCGAGAGAATGTAGTCCCGCCGCGCTTGTTTGAACTGCTGAAGAAAGCTGCACAGCGATGATCAATCCTGTTTTTGACCTTCGAAATCTCTCGCTGCTGGTTTCAGCCGCGACTCGGCTTGCCACCGAAGACCCCGCTGGCTTTCTGAATAAGGTGGCGGAGCGGGTTCGGACCTCTGAGAACCGTATATTGTCCAAGGTCCCGGTCGGGGCGCTCGCTCGAGTTTCCACGAGTCATAGTGAGGCCCGAGAGCTGATTGAGAGGGGCGAACTCAGTGAAGGCATTACGCTGATTGAATCTCTCGGCGACAAAGCTTCCCGGTCGGAGAAGCATCTGGCGCAGCGCACCAGGGAGCGCCTGATACAGCTGCAGGAGGTGCCGCCGGCGGGTACTGGTTTCATTGCTCTTGATGCCGAAATCCGGGTGCTTCATGTGCTTACGAATAGCCAGCCCTTTACTCACTCCGGCTACACTGTCCGTTCCCAGAACGTGTTGAAGTCGCTCCAGGGAGCGGGAGTACAAGTACATGCTGTGACGAGGGTGGCCTATCCGGTTTTGGTGGGCAAACTTCCGGCCTCTGAGACCCAGCACATCGATGGCGTCAGCTATGAACGACTCTTGCCGTGGTTCTATCCGCTCAGTCTGCAGGATCGCGATGATTTGGCAGTGAAAATGATTGTGAAGCGGGCAAGAAAGTTCAGGGCGACGGTCCTGCACACCACCACAGATTTCAAGAACGCACTCGTCACTTCGCGTGCTGCTGCGGAACTGGGGGTTCCCTGGGTCTATGAAGTACGCGGAGAGCTGGAGAGCACCTGGCTTTCACGGCAACCTGATAAAGACGCGGAGCGTGCCAAGCAATCTGAGTTCTTCAAGCTGGCCAGGAACCAGGAAAACCACTGTATGTATGCAGCTTCTGTAGTGGTCGCGCTGAGTGAAGTATCCAAAGCTGAACTTGTTTCCCGGGGAATTGAAACCGCAAAGATCCACGTTGTACCCAACGCAATTGACGGGGACATCATCGGCAGGCAGTTCGACCGCTCGGCTATTCGTAGTGAGCTGGGTCTGCCAGATACTCCCATCATCGGCACAATTACCTCTGTAGTTGATTATGAGGGGCTCAATACCTTGATCGAGTCTCTCAAATTTCTGCCCACAGACGTGAAGGTCTTGATCGTCGGGGAAGGCACCGCAAGGCCCGGCCTGGAGAAGTTGGCCGAGAACCTTGGGTTAAATGGCCGTGTCATCTTCACTGGACGTCGTTCGCAGGAGACGATCTGGAAATGGTACGCAGCACTAGATGTCTTTGTAGTTCCACGTAAAGATATCCCAGTATGCCGGACTGTAACTCCGATCAAACCTCTGATGGCACAGGCACTGGGAGTACCCGTAGTTGCGTCTGATCTGCCGGCATTACGTGAGGTAACCGGAGAGCTTGCGGAGTATGTCGCCGCTGAGGATCCAGACGCCCTGGCTAAGGCAATCCGATACCAATTGATACCGGCTGAAGACGAGATCACTCGTGAATCTTGGATGGCGTCTCGTACATGGAACGCTAATGCCCAGCGATATCTTGAAGCGTACGAGGCGTTGCGGGGCTGAAACATTGCACGGTTCGGCGTTGTTCTAAATCTATTATAGTTAAGGGGATTTAGGGAAAACCAGCAAAGTTCTAAACACTGGTTCAAGTGCGGAGATTGTGTCTGATCGGAGCCGCTTATTTAGCTTGTTGCTAATTCTCAAATGGTTTGTAATGTTAGCAAATTGGGTATGGGGATGTCTCCGGCATCCTCTCGAATGCTTCCAGACAGTGTCTACGAGCAACTGCTATCGCGGACCCTGACGAAGGCGATTCAAGCAGGGCTAGCGTAACTAGCGAGGAGCACTTTACTGGGATCTGAAGATCTCGAGCGCCCAGATAATCGTGGAGATGACTTCGGTGTGAAAATGGAGTGACGGACATGACGATACTGGAATTCAGAGGTTAGCTAATGCATCCTGTTCCGGTCAGCTCGCACAGGCCTATCACGATGAAGATCGTTGCCGAGACCCTGACACCGCTTCGGCAGAAATGTGCCTATCCCGCAGAGGACGATGTATTCCGTTGTGGTCATGGCACGCAGGGTACTGCGGCAACTGTCTCGGATCTCGCCACCAGAGAAAATAAGTTGCTCGCAGTCGTCCTTCGGAGTTGGCTCAGACCCACAATCCCTTTGTGTCGATAATTGCTTTGCCCTTGAGCTGTGCAGCGCTGACTGTTTTGAACTCGTTGTGGTCGACGAGTAACACGATAACGTCTGCAGTATCGATAGCTTCGGTGTAATCAGTGAGCATAACGTTGCCTTCCCCCGCGAACGTGGCCGGAAGCTCAGATACATTAGGCTCAACAGCCAGGATTTCGCAGTCAGTGAACTTCGCTGCAAGCTTCTGGGTAATGCTCAATGCGGGAGATTCCCGGAGATCGTCAATGTTTGCTTTGAATGCGAGTCCCAGCGCTGCGATCTTTTTAGCACCAGTTTCATTGACTGCCTGGGTGACTTTCTCAATGACCCATTCGGGCTTACCATCATTAACTTCTCGAGCGGTACGAATCAGACGTGAATTTGTCGGATCGGAGGAGACGATGAACCACGGGTCGACAGCAATACAGTGTCCACCGACGCCAGGACCTGGCTGGAGGATATTGACTCGAGGGTGGTGGTTAGCCAGCCCGATGAGTTCCCAAACATTGATTCCAAGATTGTCGCAGATCAGTGAGAGTTCATTTGCGAATGCAATGTTTACATCGCGGAAAGAGTTTTCTGTCAGCTTTGCCATCTCAGCGGTAACAGCATCGGTTGCAAGGAGTTCGCTCTTGCAGAAGGAACTGTAGATCTCCGTTGCTCGGCGGGTTGCCTCTGCGGTTTCACCGCCAATGATTCGGTCATTAGTGATGAGTTCTTTCATAGCGTTGCCGGGAAGGATCCGCTCAGGGCAATGCGCAAAGTAGATAACTGGCTTGTTGTCTGGGTTCGGCTCGCCATCAGCAATGAGATCGGGACGAAGCTCGAGGATCCTCTCCGCCATGCGTCGGGTGGTTTTCGGAGGCGAAGTGGACTCAAGGATCACAAGTTCGTTGCCCTCAAGTTTGGGAGCAATAGACTCGGCAACGGAGAAGATGTACTTCATATCGACGTGATAGTCGTCGGTGAAGGGCGTGGGAACTGCAACTATGTATGCATCTGCGTGGATCATGTCCGTGGTGGCACGGAAGTTACCGGATGCGAGAGCGTCCTTGAGCCCTTCTTCCAAGCCCGGCTCAACAATAGTGACTTCGCCCCTATTGATTCGCTCAACATTTTCAGCCTTGACATCCACACCTGTGACATCCACGCCGCTGTTTGCCAGGACGACAGCAGTGGGTAGTCCGATATAACCGAGGCCGACAAAAGCGACCGAATAGATACTCATTCCAACTCATCTTTCCGCTAGTAGGCGAGCTTAAAGGTCGGGGTTTACAATCCATGTGGATTCTGTGGGAACCCTCAAAGCAGCCGTATGGGGTGAGACTCTTTGCTTATAAGCTACCAATGCATTGTTTGTGATGTGTACTTAGGGGAATCTAAGGGATTTCAGCTAGTGCGTGTGTAGAGGAATGATCAGGTTTTGGCTGAGGCGCGAAGTTCTACAGTTGGTACTGATTATCAAAATCTTACTTTCCATTGAGTTGTGTCTATAAATTTCCGTGTTAGTCTTTGAAAGATTTTTATTAATGGGACAGAATTAGTTCCATTGAATTTGATTTTACGTACTCAGGACTGAATCCCACTTGGCGAAGTGTGAGTCCATTTATGAACTGTGAAGGATATTGATGGCAACCCCAAAGATCATGATCGTCTACGGCACCCGCCCCGAGGCTATTAAGGTTGCCCCCGTCATTAAGGCTCTGGAAGCGGATCCGAGGCTGGATTCTGTCGTCGTTTCGACCGGCCAACACCGGGAGATGCTGGACCAGGTCAATGGTATGTTCGGAATCTCCCCGCACTATGACTTGAGCATCATGCGCCAGGGCCAGTCATTGAACGGCATTGTTGCCCGTGCGATCGAGGGCCTAGATGAGGTCATCGAGAAAGAGCAACCTGATGTCGTGATCTCCCAAGGCGACACCTCCACCGCGATGGCCGCCGCTATCGCCGGCTTCAACCGACGGATCAAGGTTGTTCATCTAGAGGCTGGTCTGCGCACCGGAAACCTGGACTCTCCGTTCCCGGAGGAAGCGAACCGCAAGCTCATCGGCCAGGTATCCTCTCTGCACCTGGCTCCGACCGAGATGTCGAGAGATAATCTTCTGCGTGAGGCTGTTCCCGCCGAGGATGTCGTGGTTACCGGCAATACCGTGATTGATGCACTCCTTGAGGCTGTTTCCTGGGATACCCAGTTCACGAATGAACGGCTGAAGTCCTTCATTGCTCAGGATCGTCGAATGGTTCTGGTAACCACTCACCGTCGTGAGAATCTGGAAGATATGGCCGCGATCGGCCGCGCAATGCGCCGGATCTCTGAGAAATATCCTGAAGTCTTCCTGGTCTTGCCGGCGCATCTCAATCCGGCGGTTCGAGCTGCGGTCTTCCCGGAGATTGAGGGGCGCAACAACATTCTGATTACTGAACCGGCTCCTTATGACCGTTTCACTAAGCTGATGGGCCGTGCAGACATCGTTCTGACTGACTCCGGCGGAGTTCAGGAAGAGGCGCCTAGCCTAGGTAAGCCGGTGCTCGTCATGCGGGAAAACACCGAGCGTCCGGAAGCAGTCACTGCAGGAACTGTCCGTCTGATCGGCACCGGTGAAGATCGGATCGTCGAAGAAGTATCTGCATTGCTGGATGGCCCGGAGGCCTACGACCAGATGGCCAATGCCGTCAATCCTTATGGTGATGGTCGAGCTGCGGAGCGTGCCGTGGCAGCTATCGCAGAGCTCGTTGGCGTCGGCGAACGCGCTGAGGATTTTTCCCCCAAGGTAATGCAGCACTGAGCTTTCAGCTCTAGATCGGAGAGCGCCTAGATTTCTTCTCCGCAATGAGTGCGGCCCCTGTCCTCCCGAAAAGTTCGGGAAGGGCAGGGGCTTCTTTGGCTCCAATTCGAGCTGTGAACAGCAAGAATCCCTTCCGGAAAAACTGGAAGGGATTCTGTATGGAGCCGATGACGGGAATCGAACCCGCGTATTCAGCTTGGGAAGCTGATGTTCTACCATTGAACTACATCGGCACAGTCATTCGGAGTACTCCGAGGAACTACAGAACTACTTTACACCCGCACTGAATGTAGATGGGAACTCGGGGTCTGTAATGCGGTGACGTAGACTCGGGGACGTGCTTCTTTCAGATCGTGACATTCGTGCCGCCATTGACTCCGGGAATCTCGGAATCGAACCCTATGATGAGTCCCTGGTGCAGCCCTCAAGCGTTGACGTGCGCATGGATCGATTCTTCCGGGTGTTCAATAACTCGAAGTACACCCACATCGATCCGAAGATGCAGCAGGATGAGCTGACCAGCCTGGTCGAGGTTAAAGAGGATGAGCCCTTCGTGCTTCACCCGGGTGAGTTTGTGCTCAGCTCGACGCTGGAGAAGTTCACGCTGCCTGCCGACCTGGCTGGTCGTCTGGAAGGTAAGTCCTCGCTGGGGCGCCTGGGGCTGCTCACGCACTCCACCGCCGGTTTCATTGATCCGGGTTTCACCGGTCACATCACTCTCGAGCTTTCGAATGTGGCGAACCTGCCGATCATGCTCTGGCCGAGAATGAAGGTCGGCCAGCTGGCACTTTTCAATATGACCTCTCCCGCTGAGGTGCCCTATGGTTCTGGAAAGTTGGGCTCGAAGTACCAGGGTCAGCGTGGTCCTACTCCCTCCCGGGCGTACCTGAACTTTCGGAACTAGCTGGAAAAACCTGGGGTTCAGTCTCTATGAGACATTGTCTGTCGAATGACAGGAAGCGCGCGGCCTGAGGGCTGCGCGCTTTGCTTATGCCGCGGCGTCGATAAGCGGCTTAGGGTTGGGGGATGGCGAAGGTGATTGTCGAAGTTTCAGCGGCACTATGAGCTTCCCCGAGGTTGGCGGACAAGAGTGGCTGGCCTGGATATATTGCGGTTGGTCTCATTTGATTGGCGGGGGACATATTTCCTCAGGAGTTCCCTCACTTGACCCGGAAACTTTGCTGTTGATTCATGCTATGAATTTAATGTTGTCGGAATGAAGAAATGTCTCAGCATCGTCACCGCTTTTTGTGTGACCGCTGCGTTGGCAGCACCCGCGCATGCCCAGACCACTGATGTGGTCAACGGCGACATCGCCTACTTCCAGGACTTCAAGGAATTCGAACCCCGCGAGAGGGGTGGCGAGGAGTTCGGCGGCATCGCCCGGCTGGCTCATGTGCTCGAGCAGCTGCGAGCTCAGGAAGGCGACCCGACCCTGGTGATGGGCGGCGAACTGGTAGGAGGTAGCTCCTTCAACGCCATCCACAAGGGTGCCCCCTTCGTTGAGGCCTTCAATGAGCTCGGGGTGGATGTGGGTAACTTCGGCAACCACGACTTCGATTATGGTGCCGAGCATGCGCTCGACATGGTTGAGCTGGCTGAATACGACTGGATCTCCTCGAACCTGGTCAACCCGGACGGCTCGCCCTTCAGTCCGGATGGCACCGTATCGGTGCAGGAATCCGGTGTGCGGTTGGGCTTTGTCGCGTTGACCTCTGACCTTGACCGGACCTCCGCGGCCCGGGAGGTGCTGGAGAATGATCTCATCGGGAGTGCCCGCGCGGGCGTCGATAAGCTGCAGGGCGAGAACGTCGACGCGATCATCCTGCTGACCCAGGTCTCCCGGGTCAACACCATCGCCGTGATGGAGGCCGTGCCGGAGCTGGATGCGGCGCTGCGGGAGGAGAACGGCGCCTCACTGCCCACCGAGGTCCACCAGACCGCTGATGGCCGCTATATCGTCGGGCCGGACGCCGACTACGGTGCGGTGGTCCACCTGGACATCACCGCCGACCGAGCCACCGGTGAGACCACCATCGAGCCGGCGGTCATCCGTCTGGATGAGACCGTTCCCGAAGAGCCCACCTGGGCCGCGCGCTCCGAGGCCTACTACCAGGATCTGGATGATCGCCTGGGTGGCGTGATCGCCCACACCGAGGTGGCTCTGGACCGAGCAGAACTCGGCATCATGGTGGCGGACTCCTACCGCCGGCACTTTGACACCCAGCTGGGGTGGCAGAACGGTGGCGGCATCCGCACTGAGCTCCCCGCCGGCGACATCACCCTGCGTGATGCCTACTCGGTGCTTCCCTTCGGTAACAAAGCCGTGGCGGTGGAAGCCACCGGCGAGGAGATCCTCCTCGGCCTGGAGCAGGGCATTGCCTCCAACCCCGCCGGCGGCAATGGATTCCCCCGGGTGGCTGGCCTGAGCTTCGAGTTTGAGGCCGATGCCGCCTTCGGTGAGCGCGTGACCTCCGTGACCATGGAAGACGGCAGCGCACTCGATCCGAACGCGACCTACACCCTGGCGATCAGCCAGTTCCTGCAGGAAGGCGGCGACGGCACCGATGCCTTCCTGGATAACACGCTGCTGACCACCAAGATGGTCACCGATGTGGATGCCTTCGTGGCACTGCTGACTGGTGAAGACATCGAGCAGCCGGGTGCGGGCGGCTCGAGTGGCTCTTCCGCCGGCCCGCTCACCTCACTGGTGGCGGCGATTGCCGACCTGTTTGGTGCGGTAGCGGGCTCGGTGGCCCAGCTGTTCCAGCAGATCTTCGGCCGGTAGCCGCAGACCGGGGAGCGGCGCGCTTTGCCTATGCCGCGGCGTCGAGAAGCAGCGTGCGGTTGGGGACCACTACGGCGGCGATGAGCGTGGTGATCGGGACCGCGAGGGTCAATGCCAGGGCGCCGATGCCGGAGCGCAGCAGCTCGGTGGCCACGATATCGCTGGTCAGGGTCTGCAACAGCGGGCGCTCCGAGACTGAGATGAGCAGCAACAGGGGGAGTGCGGCGCCGGTGTAGGTGAGCACCAGGGTGTAGACCATCGAGGAAATATGGTCGCGGCCGACCTTCATCGCGGCGAGGAAGAGTCGGGTGGGGGAGGCATCGGGCTCGATCTCCGCGAGCTCATTGATGGTGGAGGCCTGGGAGATGGTGACATCGTTGAGCACGCCGAGGGCGCCGATGATGAAACCACAGAGCATCAGACCGGTGACCGAGACCTCCGGCAGATAGAGCAGAATGTGGAGATTCGACTCATCACCCAGGCCACTGAGACGGGTGGTATCGATCGCCAGGGAGGCCAGCACCGCGGCGATACCCAGCGAGATCAGCGTGCCGGCGAGCGCGGAACAGGACTTCCAATTGAAGCCGTGCACCAGCAGCACCACCAGGAAAAGAATGGCGGAACCGCCGACCACCGCTAGCGGCAGTGCCGGGCCGCCGTGGACCAGCGCCGGGAGCAGGAAGATACCGAGCACCCCGAGCGTGATCGCCAGACCGACCAGCGCGCGGAGACCACGCAGGGCAGCGAAGATGATGATCGCGGCGGCGATGAGCAGACCCCAGATGAGCAGGGCATTGCCGCGCTGATAATCGGTGAAACTGTAGGTGAGCGAAGCATCGGCACCCATGGTCTCCGAGAGACGGATCTCATCGCCTTCGTGGAAGACCGGTTCGCCCGGCTGACCATAGGTGATCAGCAGGGTGTGCTTGCCCTCGTTCTCACCATTCTGGATCTGAACCAGGGCATTGTCGCAGGTCTCGGTAGGTATCTCCAGGGAAGCCATGGGGGAGCCCTCGAAGGCTGTGCCCGTGGCCGCGGACTGACAGGCACCCTGGGTGACCGAGGTGACCTCGCCGTTGACCTGGGTATGGTTCAGCGCGAAAGTGTTGCTGAACTCCGGGGAGACCACCGGCTCCTCAGCCGGCGGCCAGAGCAGGAAGGCGCCGGAGATGGTGGCGATGCCGCAGAGAATCAGGAATCCGAGGAGGATGCGCCGCCAGCGGGTGGACTGTGGTGCGGCGGAGTTGCCTGATGTGGCGGAGTTTTTTGGTGTGCTGATACCGCGTGACGGCCCACGTCATCTCCTTGGTTGTGGTGGCTGATTTGTGGTTGTTGTGGTGGGGTGATGATGGATGGTGCTGTGGTGGATGTTTGTGGTGGATGAGGCCGGCTCCGCGGGACAGAAGAACCTAGAGTTGGAAGTGTGTTTCTTAACGCCGCGCGCCTCGAAGTTTCGCCCGACAATCTGGAATCCTATCTCGCCAGATTGTCCGTGGTGCGAGCTCTGGCCACAACACCGCTGGAATTCAGATCTCCGATCACGGTGATCACCGGGGAGAACGGGGTAGGAAAGTCCACCCTCATTGAAGCCCTGGCGGTGGGGATGGGCCTCAACCCGGAAGGCGGGTCCCGGCACACTCTTTTTGGAGGAAGTGGATCAGTATCTTCGCTGCAGGAATGGATCACGCTGAGCCGCTCCCGCAACCCCAAGGACGCCTTCTTCCTGCGGGGTGAATCTTTCTACAACGTGGCTGGGCACTATGCCGGGTTGGTGACACCGCCGGGAGTTCCACGCATGGATGACCTGCTGGAAATGAGCCACGGACAGTCCCTGATGGCACTGATCGAGCGACGATTCCACACCGACGGACTGTTCTTCCTCGACGAGCCCGAAGCAGGACTCTCTGTCCTGCGCCAGCTGGAACTCATGGGCAAACTCTTCCACCTGGCAGCCGAGGGCTCCCAGATCATCATGGCCACCCACTCGCCAGCACTCATGGCTATACCCGGAGCAGGCATCCTCGAGATAGGTGCTGCGGGGATCTCTCGCCGGGACTTTGAGGATGCCGAAGCGGTGCGCGCGGCACGAGAGTTTGTTGCCGATCCGGAGGGAACTGCGGCGTACCTGATTGGGGATGGCGTGGTGGATTTGGGGGAGGACGCGTGAAGCCTTTCATCTACGATTACCACCTCTACGCCTCGCCGCGGCCTGGATTCCAGACCCCTGACTGGGTGTTCAAGGTGCCGGCCTTCAAAGCGTTGAAATCCCACGGCAGTCTTCCCTTCAACCAGCCGATCACCCTGATCACCGGGGAAAACGGGGTAGGAAAGTCCACCCTGCTGGAAGGGATAGCGGTGAGCTGCAACTTCAATGACTACGGTGGCCCCTTCGGCGCAGAGATGAAAAGCCGGAAAAATCCACTGCGCAACATCGCCACCGTGACCAAGGGAAACCGAGCCATGGACGGCTACTTCCTGCGCGCCGAATCCCACTACAACGTGGCCACCGAATTCGGATCCAGTGCGCCGGGAGTGACCGACCTGCACCACATGTCTCATGGGGAATCCGTGATGCAGGTGGTGCAGGAATCCTTTCACGGCAACGGCCTTTACCTCCTCGACGAGCCGGAATCAGGCCTCTCGATGATCCGTCAGATGACGCTGCTTGCCGAGCTCCACCGCGCGGCATCGGCAGGGGCACAGCTGGTCATCGCCACCCACTCGCCGGTGCTGGTGGCACTGCCCGGCGCAGATATCTGGGAGTTCACCGCAGAAGGCAAATTCCGCCGGGGCCTGGACGTGGCCGAGACCACGGCCTATCGAGCACTCCGGGACTTCCTGGCTGATCCGGTGGGTATTGCCGAGTTCATGGTTGAGGTGACTGGGGAGGGGTGAGGGTGTTTTTGGGGCTGGATGGGGGTGCGGTGTGGTGGTGTGTTCGAGCATCTGGCTGCGGTGCTCATTTACATGTCCGCTCCAAGGTTTAGAATCTCCTGATAGTTATCGGAACAAACCATGGGAGAATACTGTGCGTAAATTCTTGGCCAGTGCATGTGCAGGCATCATCGGAATCAGTGCGCTGGTCAGCCCAGCGGGGGCGCAAGAACTACCTGAACCGCCCATGGCAGAGAGTGTGGCAGGTGAGTCTCTGGTGCTCGAAGACGAGCCAGGAAGTTCACTGAGCAGTGGCTCCTCCGCTGATAGCGATCTTCTGGTCGATGGAATCGTGGTTGCCGGCGTGCTGGGAGCTGCGGCCGCAGGTGGTGCCTGGGCCGTGCAGCAGGGTCTGATCCCGAACCCGCTGCCGGGCATCATCCCGGGACCGGCGCCGGTACAGCAGGCTCCGGCACCTGCTCCGGTGCCGGTGGTGCAGCCGACTCCGGTGTTGTACAACTGCTACATGCCCGATGGGGAAGTGTATCCCGGTGCAATCATCCTCTTCTGCGGCGATGCTCATTCGATTCTTGATCAGATCACCTGGCATTCCTGGAATATCAACGGTGCGTCGGGGCGAGCTCTCCTTAAAGCGAAAACTTGTGTACCGGACTGTGCTACCGGTGGTTACACTGCTCGCTGGGTTGATTTCACCCTTGGCGGAGTGAATTGGAATGGTAGTGAGCCTGAGTTCACCCGTGCTTACATTGAGGGCAAAGAGTACATGATCGGGGAGAAGCCTTCCTAGAGCTGATCGCCGGGCCCGGGTGGGCGTCGATAAGCAAGCAGTCTCAGGTTCATGGAACCTGAGGCTGCTTGTTTGCGTGACCTGCTGCTGGCAGTTGGGCCGTGAAGTTTCCGAGGGCTGGATAGGCAGGTGGCCAAGGCAGAAGGGTCGTGGCTAGGAGGTTTCGGACAGGCGTAACCAGTTCGTGAAGGTGGCAGCCAGGGGATGAGTGGGTCAACTGGGAATGGGCTGGGCGCAACAAGGCCCTGGCGGTGATCAGTGGATGCCGAGCCAGCCGTCGCAGTTTGGATGTTGCGCAGATGATTCCTCCCCGTCTGCAGCTGCTTGAGATGTGCAAAGCGTTCCGGATGTCGAAGTCAGAAAAGGGTACGGGCGGCAACGCTCTTGTGCTCATTGTTTAGGGAATCTGCGAGGGAATCATTGAGATGCAGAACATAAATGCTTGAATATGTGCCATAGATCACCTATGGTTGGAAATAGTTCATTTGGAACTAATTCATATGGACACAATCCTGTGGTGGTCTGCAGTGCACCTGCGGGGTCTGCCCTCCTGTCTCAAAAGATAAGGGAAAGCTGATGAGTATTTCGGTCAAAGATGTGCTTGCGGATAGGGGAATTCATCCCACTGAGGAGCATCTGGTGAAAATCGAGGCGAAGTGGGCTCAGATCCAGGAACTCAAGGATGGCCTGGAGAATATGAACCTAGATGACGCAGATATTGCTCTGCGTAACATCCCCGGAGGTGATCACCTTGTCTAGGGAACTTCTGCACAAAACCGCGACTGAGGTTGCCGGCCTGATCGAGAGCAAGGAAGTTTCACCGGTGGAGCTGACGCAGAGTCTGCTCGATCATGCACATGAGCTCAATGACACCGTCAATGCTTATATCAGTTTCCGGGACGAATCGGCACTGGCAGAGGCTAAGGTCGCTGAGGAGGAAATCGCGAATGGCAACTACCGTGGTCCCCTCCACGGTATCCCCATGGCGATCAAGGACAATATCTACGTCGGCGGTGAAGTCACCACCATGGCTTCCAAGATCCACGGTGACTTTGTTTCCCAGGATGATGCTTCTGTGGTGAAAAAGCTCCGTGAAGCCGGTGTGGTTCTGACTGGCAAGCTAAACATGCATGAATATGCATGGGGTATCGACAACAACAGCCCGCACTTCGGTGCCGTCCATAACCCGTGGAACCTTGACAAGGTGCCCGGTGGGTCCAGTGGCGGTTCGGGAGCTGCAGTGGCAGCAGACATGACCTTCACCTCGCTGGGTACCGATACCGCCGGCTCCATCCGTATTCCTTCTGCCGCATGTGGGCTGGTAGGCCTCAAGCCCACCCATGGCCGTGTCGCCAAGTACGGTTGCTTCCCGCTGGCTTGGAGTCTGGACCACATCGGCCCAATGTCGAAGAGCGTCGCGGATGCCGCCGCGACACTCCAAGCGATCGCAGGGTACGACTATCGGGACCCGACCTCAGTCAATGTCCCCGTCAATGACTACTCCTCCAACCTTGGGGGAGATCCCAAGGGCCTGGTCATCGGTGTGGAAGAGGATTACTTCTTCAAGGATGTCGATTCACCGATCGAACAACTCGTACGCAAGCAGATTGAAGACCTGGTCAGTCGGGGAGCACGGCTTAAGACAGTCTCTATCCCGAGCCTGGCATATTCGGAGTGGACGGAGCTGGCCACCAGCCTGTCCGAGGCATCTGCCATTCACCACACTGACCTGCAGAATCGGCCGGATGACTTCGGGAACGACATTAGGTTCCTATTCGAGCTGGGAGAGCTCTTCTCCTCTGTCGATTTCCTGCAGGCACAGCAGGTCCGCCGCCAGATCAAGCAAGAATTTAACGCGGCCCTGCAAGACGTAGATGTCATCATTGCCCCGACCCTGCCGGTGATGGCCCCCGATATTGGATCCCCGGTCGCCGACCTCAACGGCACCGCCGTTGATCTGATCGACAGCTTCATCCGGTTCACTGGCCCGAGCAACCTCACCGGTCTGCCCGCGCTAACAGTTCCGGTTGGTCTCAACGACGGGCTCCCCGTCGGCCTGCAGATCATCGGCAGAGCCTTCGATGAAGCGACTGTGCTCAAGGTCGGTTCACAGATTGAAGCGGGCAACCCGATGGAGGGGCGCCGCGCACCTATCGGCGCCACTGTTCCGGCACAGTAAGCACCCATCTCTCGTCTCGATCCAACACCCCGGGGGCCGGTGCTGCCAGCCCCCGGGGTTTATTCCCGCTCACTCCACGGAAGTATCGGAGCAACATCATGGCTAGTCTCGCTCTCCTCTTTGTGGGGGCCGTGCTTTTGGTCAATGGACTCGTCTTTCTGGGCTGTATCGATGCCAAAGCCGCAATCCCGATCAATCTCCTGACCGGTTTCCTCCTCGTGTTCGCTGCAATTCTGCATCTCACCGCAGTGTCTCCCACCTCACCTGACTACCGAGCGGCAGGCTTCGCCGCTGTCGGATACACGCTGTTTGGATTCACCTATCTGACTGTCGGCGCTAATTCCCTGTTCGGTGGCACCGGTACCGCCTTGGGATGGTACTGCGGATGGGCAGCAGTGATCGCAGCAGTCTTGGCTGTAGTCAACTTTGCTGACGGCAGCAATTCACCCATAGCGTGGCTCTGGGTGGCTTGGACTGTGCTGTTCTTCTCATTCTTCCTGGCACTGATTACTGGGGTGCAACAGCTGAGCGATGCTGCCGGGCTACTTGCGATCATTCACTCGGTGACTACTGCATCGATACCTGGCTTGTTGATGATTCACGGCTCGTGGTCATCGACATCCATCACTGTGGTCGGCATCGTGCAGATTGTGAGCATTATTATCTATATTTATGTGGCCGTAGCAGCACCTCTCCGCAGAAAAACAACTGCTGCAGCAGTGCCTCAGAGCACAAAGATGTCTGTGCCTGCCCTGTGATGTCAGGGGAATCATGGGTGTCCTAGGCGGGAAACTAAATATCCTGGCTCTCGGATCAACCCTCGCGGGCGCCGTGCTCCTCCTGGCTACTGATCTGTCCGAGGCTGCCACGCTTGCCAGCCGGCTGGTGCCGATCTTCGTCTTCGTCATCGGCATGTCAGTGGTGGTCAATATTGCCGCCCAGATCGGTGTGTTCGATGTGGTCACCCAGATGCTGGAACATGTCGCCCCAGCGTCAGCGAGCATGCGCCAACATGCACTGTGGGCAGGACTGATCCTGCTGAGCATCATCGTCACAGTGTTTCTCTCCCTGGACACGACAGCTATTTTGCTTACTCCGTTGGCAGTAGCGGTGGCTAAGCGCAACGGTCTTAATCTTATGGCGGTCTCACTCGCCGTCGTGTGGATTGCCAATATCGCCTCACTGCCGCTTCCGGTATCGAACCTGACGAACCTGCTGGCGTTAAGTGGCCAGGGTTTTTCCACGGCAACGGACTACATTAGCCAGGCACTTCTTCCTGGGCTGGTGGCCATCGCGGTCGTCGTTGTCGCTTCCTGGGCGGTCTATGCCCGGTCACCGGTTGAATCGGAGAGAACGCTGCGTCCGTCACCGGCAAGGATGCCCGGTGACCCTCTTCTTCTCGCTGCCCTGATCACGTTGGGGATGCTTCTTCCGGCATTAGCCTCGCCCATCCCGTACTGGATATCCAGCACCGTGGCTGCGGTGGTGCTGTTTAGCCTCAGTGCAGTGATGCGCCGTGACCTGATCTCCTTCTCACTGGTCCCCTGGCCTTCCCTGCTCCTGGCCACCGCGCTATCTACGGTGGCCACGGCCGTAAATTCCCTCGGCGGGGCGGAGACGATCCGTGCCTTATTGGGGGCGGCGGAACAGTCTTCTGCGGGGCTATTCGCGATTGCGGCAGCGGGTGCTCTGGCCAGTAATCTCATCAACAACATCCCGGCATTTTTAGCACTGGAACCTGCGGTCAACACATCCACGGGGTATCTGGCGCTGCTCATCGGCGTCAACGCCGGCCCGCTGATCACCCCCTGGGCGTCGCTGGCCACACTGCTATGGCACGACCAGCTGGTCAGGGCCGGGGTGGTGTTCCGGTGGCGCACCTATATGATGCTGGGCGTTGTCCTGACCCCGTTCGCGCTGCTCCTGCCGACAGCGGCCCTGGCTATCCAGGTCATTTAAATGTTGGCTTCAACGTGCCGAGGACATCGAAATCCACACCATCTGCCCGCGCGATATTCACCGACTGGATTGCCTGGTTATTGCGGAACATCACCGACCCGCGGGGGCTGTCAAATACCAGGTCGTCGATGTTGCGATTGAAATCAGCGATATCTGTGCTTTGGGTGTGCTTGGAAAGCTCCGCGAGGGTATAGATCCCCTGGTAGCAGGACTGTGCCATATTATTGAGTGCGGGTGGATTAACTCCCTGTGTGGCGACGTAGCGGCCCAGGAAATCCAAAGCAGCCGGACTGGTCAGCGTCCGGAAATATGACGCAGAGGAGTAGAGGTTGTCTGTCGCCTCCGGCCCGCTGGCCAGGAGCATATTTTCCTCCATCAGCGGGCTGTAGCGTGCAATTGACTGGTGTAGTCCGGCCGCTGCGAAACTCCGGTTGAAATCCACCGCGTCCTGGCCAACGAGGAGAATCAGTACCGCATCGCATCCGCTGGCGGCCACGGCGTGGGGAAGTAACGGATCCGAGCCCTGGCCCATCTTCACGAGGGTGCTGCCGACAATCTCCAGACCGAGATCCCCTGCGGCGAGAGCGGTTTTCTCCAATGACTTAACTGGCCAGATATAGCTGGCCCCAATAACATGCCACCTGCGATGACCGAGGTGTTCGCGCATCCACTTCAAAGCGGGGAAGATCTGTTGCTCGGGATTCTCACCAATGAGATAGACCCCGGGGGTTGGGGCATCCCCTTCCGATAAGGATGTGTAGACATAAGGGATGCGGTTGCGTAATACCGGGACCAATAGTTTGCGAATCGATGAGATGTGCCACCCGGTCACCGCGTCGAGGCGGCCGCTTTCCAAGAGCTGTGCCACCTCAGCGACGATCTTTTCGGGCCTTTGGCCGGCATCTATGTACACCAGTTCCACGAGACGGCCACCAATGCCCCAATGCTGGTTGACTTCATTTTTGGCCTGTTCAGACACTGCGACACAGGAGGGGCCGAAGATTCCTCCGGGGCCCTGGAAGGGAACAAGCATGCCGATCCGATAGGAGTCACCGCTCATGGGGATGGAACCTCCTCGCTGTTAATCTCGTGGAAATAGGCTACCTACCACGAAGAGAGGGACAGGGACTTATTGAGAATCCTGAACCCTGGTGTTTAAAAAGAGTCCGTGAAGTAGAATGAGGGACCAAGCCATAAGGTTGGCGACCGAAGGAGCCCCTGCCGATGACCATCTCAGAGAGCCATCGAGACCTCGCCACGGTTAATTACATCACATCGTCCCCTGGTAGTGAGTCCTTGGTCACGGTACTTGTGCACACTACCAAGGTTTTTTCCGCGATGGTGGCGGAGTGTGTCTCTCGGCAGGGTTTCACGCTGGATGAGTGGATGGTTCTTGACAGCATTGAGCACAACAACGGAAGCTCCATGTCGCAGATATCTGCCGCCTCAGGATGCTCTGGCGCATCCCTGACGCGTGCCGTCGACAAGCTCGTCACCAATTCCCTGGTGTACCGGGAGGCAAGCCAGACGGACCGGCGCAAGGTCGAGGTGTTTATCAGTGAGCAGGGAAAAGCGGCTCACCGCAGTATCCAGAATCATCTCGGCACCTTGGAACTCTCTGTCGAAGAGCTCATAGGAAGCTCGGATATCAACCGGTCGGCACTAATTGAGCTGCTGGGAGCGTTCCAGACAGTGACTGTGGATCCTGCAGCTGGGAGGTAGGACTACTTTGGCCGGTGTGATCGTGGGCGCTGATCCGGCACTGAGAGCGGGCCGTGGCGCCTTGACACTCACTCGCCTCCGAATGTTCCAATCAACATCCGCAGTCCTGATCCTCGAGGCCTGATCGGTTTCTTGCCTGCAGAACCGGCATCTAGTCCCCCGATAGCTTGGCGGCGCGGGAGATGTGTTTTCCGAGACTTCGCTGGCTTAAGTGCTGGTTATTGGCTCTCACTATTTGGCCAACAGCGGAGGTTGACGCTTCGTCTGGTAGATCGCGGATGAACTTCTAAGCTGGCAGAACGGACGAGAGACCGGTATTTCCGGGGGCTGCTGGGCGCAGCGTCGATAAGCACAAAGCCTCAGGTCAGGGACCTGAGGCTGCG
>NZ_JBQPQY010000013.1:0-87044 GCF_052266655.1 Corynebacterium sp. A21 | reverse complement strand
TGGTGCTTGGTGTGGTGCAGCTCCATGATTTCGGCAGCGATGTGCGGCTCGAGAGCGTCATAAGCGTAATCAAGTTCCGGAAGCTCGTAAACAGCCATGTGTGGAAGTTCCTCTCATCGAAAGTTCCGCAGCCGAGGATCCGGGGACCCTCACCGCGCTTGATCCCCATGATAGGCAAGTTCGGGGATTCGGCAATGAAATAGATCCAGGAGCCATTCAATGCTTCCCCCTGCTGCCTTCTGTTCGCGATGCGCCCGCTTGGCGAGGTCTGTCGGAAGTCCGGGGAAGTGGAATAAAGTCGGGTGGGAAAGCGTTGCAACAGGGGAGAAACCGCTGTACAACAGTCCCCGGAGAATCAGGAGTCGATCACATGGGTTGGATGTTTGCCCAAATCCCCGAACTCGTCCCGGCAGAGGACGCCCTCAAGGGCGGATCTCACCCGGTGCTGCCACAACCGCAGCCTCATACCGTGCTGGGTACCCCCATCACCGGTCCCTGGCTGCCGCACCAGAAATCCGTGATCATCGGCATCGGCTGCTTCTGGGGTGTGGAGAAGATCTACTGGGAGACCGAGGGAGTGGAGGGGACCTCCGTGGGTTACGCCGGCGGCGTTACCCCGAATCCCACCTACCGTGCGGTCTGCAGCGGTCGGACCAACCACACCGAAGTGGTGGAGGTGGTCTATGACCCGGCCAAGGTCTCCCTGGAGGAGCTGGTGGTCACCGCCATGGAGGCCCATGACCCCACCCAGGGCTACCGCCAGGGCAATGATGTGGGGACCCAGTATCGTTCCGCGATCTTCACCCAAGGTGAGAATGCCGCGGAAGAGGCTGAGCAGGTCTCCCGGATCGTCGCGCATTATGGCAGGCGCCTGGCGGAGAGTGGTTTCGGCCAGATCACCACTGAGGTCAAGCAACTCAGCGAGACCCCCTCGGGAAAGTACTTCCTGGCTGAGGATGAGCACCAGCAGTATCTGCACAAGGTGCCTAACGGTTATTGTCCGCACCACTCCACCGGAGTCGCCTGCGGCCCGGTCCCAGCCTGAGTCCACGCAGGTGAGCGCCCGGCAACGGGTATGAAGACTGCGTGAATCCTCCATGAAATAGCTGTTCCACGCGTGGCAGAAGGTGCGGGGCGGGGTGAGAATCAAGGCGTGCCTGCGATGATCCGCCCTTCCTGGTTCAACCGACGCGCCCTGCTGCGAAGCACACTCGCGCTCGGGGTGACCGCCGCGATACCCAGCTCCATGAGCCGGGTGGACGCCACCGGGTTCGGAAATAACCACCCGGAACTCGAGTCGCACCACGAACCCGTGCCCTATGACCCGCGGGAACATTCGATGTTCATGCACGGGGTAGCTTCCGGGGACCCACTGCCCACTTCAGTGATGCTCTGGACCAGGGTCACACCCTCCCCGGAAGCTGTCCCGGGTTCCGGGATCGGCCCGGACGTGCCATTGACCTGGGAGATCTCCACCAATCCGGAGTTTCTGGGGGACTTCTTCCAGGGGCAGGTCACCGCCACCGCCGCTCGGGACCACACCGTCCATGTGGACGCCTGGGGGCTGGAGCCAGCACAGGTGTACTACTACCGTTTCCTGAGCGCTGCGGGGATGTCCTCCCGGGTCGGTCGGACCCAGACCGCACCCCTGCCGGAGAGCTCGCCCGATCAGCTGCGGTTGGCGGTGACCTCCTGCGCGAACTATGAGTCCGGTTATTTCGCCGCCTACTCCGATATCGCTGAACGGGCTTGGGCCGGGGAATTGGATGTGGTGGTTCATCTCGGGGATTATCTCTATGAATACGCGAGTGGGAAATACGTCGGTAAGAACGGTGTCACCCGGCCACACCAGCCGACCTGGGGACTGCGGACCCTGGCGGATTACCGTTCCCGCTATGGCCATTACCGCCGGGATCACGGACTGCAGGCCGCGCATTCGGCGCTGCCCTGGGTGGTGACCTGGGATGACCATGAGATTGCCAATGATGCCTGGGAAGGTGGGGCCGAGAACCACGGCCAGCTGGACGGCGACTGGTCAGAGCGTCGAGACGCCGCGATGCAGGCCTACCTGGAATGGTTGCCGATCCGCGGCACCAGCCCCACCCGGGGCGGCCATATTTACCGCAGCCTGCGCTTCGGCACGCTGGCGGAACTGCAGATGCTGGACCTGCGGAGCTACCGCAGCGCGCCCGGCACTCTGAACACCCAGGTCCGCACTGATACCGAGCGCACCATCATGGGCTCGGAACAGTTCACCTGGCTCTCAACTCGACTGACCACCACCACCGCCCGCTGGAACCTCATCGGCACCTCGGTGATGATCTCCCCGCTCAACCTCATTGATCTGGATGCCACCGTCAAACCTCCGCTGCTGGGCATGACCGGGGCAGTCCCGGCGGGTACCCCGTTCAACGCTGACCAGTGGGACGGTTTTGCCGCAGACCGGGCCCGCCTGCTCGACCAGCTGGCCATCCAGCATGATCACGGCCGCACGGTCTTTCTCACCGGAGACATCCACTCCGAATGGGCGATGACGGTGCACCACCGGGGTGGGGTGATCGGTGCGGAAATGGTGTGTAGCTCCGTCAACGCCCCGAATGTCGACGATGTGCTCAACCTGCCGGTGGACAGCCCCCTCAGCCAGATCGCCGAGGCACACCTGCGCCGCCATAACCCACAGATCAGCCACGTCGATCTTGATGCCCATGGCTACAGCACGCTGCACATCACGGCCGCGGGCGTGGAGATGCTCTGGCATCGGGTGGTGGATATAGCGGAGGCGGGTTCCGCGGTGACACCCGGCCACCGGCTGCGCTATGACGGCGCTGAGCTCAGGGAACTGCAGTCGGCGCCGGTTTCCTAGCGTTTGATCCGGTTCTCCTGGATCCAGGTCACCGCCCGACGCTCCATCGCCGGGTTCAGCTTCACCGGTGTTCCCGGGCGGGTTCCCAGCACCGCCGCCCAATAAGACATGAATTCGCCGTGATAGTTATGGCCGTGCAGGCCCGGGGCCTTGATCGACATCGCCAGATCCAGGCCCACCTGCCAACCGGTGACGAAGGGGAACCACCGAAACCCCGGCAGGACATCCAGGTGCTGGGCGGCCGGCGCAGAGACCCCACGGGAGCCGGCCTCCCGCAACCAATCCGGACGCTTGTAGAGCAGGGATCTATCCCACCACACCACCGGATCTGAGGCATGCTGGCCGATGATCACCCGCGGATGCTGCCAGGCGTTGCGGTAGGGCAGGCCCGCGAAGTCCTGGGACAGATGCGCCGGATGTGCCACAAAGCGGACATGACGGCCACCATCGATCACCGGAAGCCGCTCCGGAGAGCCCGGGTCGCGGTCGGCGGTCAGCCGTCGCATCAGCTCGGTGAACCGGGGGGCGCCGGTGAGTACCGCGCCGTCGGTACGCGCGAGCAGATCCGCCAGGTCCTCGAAGGCTGACGCAGTGCCATAGGCCCCGAGCGACTCACCGGCGACAAAGACCTTCGGTGGGTTCGGCATGCCGTCCACCCGTGCCAGGATCTTCTCGATCAGGATTTTCCCCGCCTGGATCGCGATGTCCTTGTCGAGGTGGTAACTGACCGCGCTGGTGATGAAGGAATACTGCATCGACATGGTGGCGCAGTTGCCGCCGGTGAGAAATTCCGCTGCGGCCATTCCCCAGTCGGTGACCCAGCCGGTGCCAGCGGAGGTGTTGATGATCAGGCTGTCCCGGTGGAAGGCACCGGTACGGTCCATTTCCGCGAGCACCACATTGGCGGTGTTCGCCAGGCTGCGGCCGCGGACCATGCCGGCGAAAATGCGGATCGGCTCGTGCACCTGGGTGCGGGGCAGCCTGGTGACCTCGGCGATATCCCTCGCTCGCGGTCCACCCGAGAGGAGGGCACGACCCTGGGAACCCACTGCATGCCAGGGCTCCAGCGACCAGGGGCTGCCGGAGCGTTCCGGCTCCCAGGGCTGACTGGTGCCGGGGAACACCGCCTCATTGAGTTCCTCAGCCTTGCGGGTGATGTCCGCGATCAAACTTCGGAGCACCACCCGGTTACTGAGGAGAATCAGGGCATAGGTTGCCGCCCCGGCGGCGATCGGCCAGCCCAGCCAGCCAGGTAACCAGCGGTTTAAGAGGGCGCTGAAGCGATCTGTGGTGAACTGCGCGGTCTCGCCGATCAACAGTAAGGCGCCATATCCAGCGGTGCCCACCGCAATGCCGAGGGCCCCTTCACGGTAGCCACGATGGTGTGGATCATTGATCAACTTGGCCTGCTGCTGTTGTCCCTGCAGGCTGCGGACCGTGATCAGGGCGGTGAGGGCGGCGATCCCGATATGGGTGCCACTGCGGGAAGCGACGGTCAGTCCGGTGTTCAGGTTCTGCCGGTAGGGTGCGGGAATCTGACCAACTGACCAGCTCAAGCCGGATAGTGCGGCGTGCCCCACGGCCTGGCAGACCGCGATATTTGCGGCTGTCTGCCACCACCGGCGGGGCAGTAGGGAGGGTGAGAGTGCCACCCAGGAGGTGATCTCTGCGCCGAGGATTCCGGCACCCAGGATTTTGGGGATCCGGCGGCGGCGGGTAATTCGCAGCCCGGGGGAGATATCCGCGGCGATGTCGAGCACCGCCACCGTTGCTTTCAGTCCGCCAATGCTGGCACGCAGTGCCCCGTTGCGTAGTACCCGGAAAAGCTCTTCACGGCGGAGTGTAGCCATAAGGGTGATCTTGGCAGAACTCGGGCAGGTCTGCAGGGTGGCCACGGCTCTGCGGGGCGGAGAGTATGCCCAATATGTGTGGTTTCACGTGAAACCTTGCCTGCTTTGCCCCGAGATCCTGCTCAACCGCAGACTCAAGGAGCCGGAGGGGCCTAAGCCGGGACAGGGGCCGCTGAACAGCTGATCCCCCCGACCCGGTTACTCGCAGCTGATGCCGTCGTTGTCGCTGTCGCGGTACCAGTCGTATTCCGCATCAATTCCGGCGATGTAGGGGCCGTAACCTGCGTCCTTGGCCATCGTGCAGTTGCTGAACTGGGGATCGGTGCCGGACTGCGGATCCACAATGGACTGCGGGAGAACTTCCGGTTGCGGGGCCGGATCTTCGACGACCGGGGCCGGGGTGGCGGTGGTATCGGCCGCATCAGAGGTGGCGGCGGACTGCTCGGAGGGGAGGGGATGTCCGGAGCAGGTGCTCAGCTCCCGGGCCATGGCGTCCTTCTCTGCGCTGGTGACCCATAGGTGATAGCGCGCCTTGACCGCGATCTGCCGGGCGACGTAGTCACAGCGGAAGGCGTTATTTGGTGGTAGCCAGGTCGCGGCATCGCCGTCGCCCTTCTGCGAGTTGCTGGGGCCGTCCACGGCGAGGAGATTCAGGGGGTCATTGGCGAACAGGGTGCGTGTCTCCTTGTCGAGCTGCTGGGCACCCTTCTGCCAGGCATCGGAGAGCGCGACGACATGGTCGATCTGGACGGCGGTGGAGGTGTCCTGACCACGGAGGAAATGGATTTCGGTGGCGGTGAAGGGATCGGCGAGCACTCCGCTGAGCACGATGCAGTCATGGGTCCCCGGCCGGAAGGTCTCCTGTTCCAGGTCCCGGGCGAGGATGTCATTGCGGGTGTCGCAGCCGTTGTGGTCGGTATCGGACCAGGCGGGGCCGAACTGCTCGCGCTCGTAACCGGTCTTCGGGGCCCGACCCTTGACCGCCAGGGTCTCCAGCGTGGCTGCCGCACTCCCGAAGTCAACCCCGGTGGTGGTGTCCGATGCGGTGTCCGCCGCCGGATCCGGTGGCACACAGCTGGTGATGGCCATCGCCATGGCCAGCACCGCTCCGGAAACGGTGATCCAACGCCGCAACGTCATGGTGGTTCCTCCTACACAGTGGTGATCTGATCCCCATGATTCTTTCATGCGGAAAAATCCATCTAGCCAGCAGGTATGACTCACTCTTGCAGTCTGATCACCCGCCGCGTTTAGGAGTTCCCACGGTCCGCCCACCCCGCCCGTCCCAGAGGCCCTGCGGAACCTCCAGGAATCAGTGATACTTGGGCTGGAAACACGGAACATCGGAATGCAGCTTCAGTAACGGTCCACCGGAGGTCCGGGAACATGAAACAAAATGTCGGCAACAAGATTGTCCTCATCGGCGCCGGTGATGTGGGCGTGGCCTACGCCTATGCACTGGTCAACCAGGGAACCGTGGACCATCTGGTGATCATCGATATCGATGAGGCCAAGCTCGAGGGCAATGTCATGGACCTCAACCACGGGGTGGTGTGGGCGAGCTCCCGGACCCGGGTCACCGCCGGTACCTATGAGGACTGTGCGGATGCCGCCATCATTGTCCTCTGCGCCGGTGCCGCCCAGAAACCGGGGGAGACCAGACTGCAGCTGGTGGACAAGAATGTCGCCATCACCAGGTCCATCGTGGAACAGGCCATGGCCACCGGTTTTGACGGGATCTTCCTCGTGGCCTCGAACCCGGTGGACATCCTCACCTATGTCACCCTCAAGTCCTCCGGGCTGAAACCACACCGGATCATCGGCTCCGGGACCGTGCTGGATTCCGCCCGCTTCCGCTATATGTTGGGCGAGCTTTATGAGGTGGCACCCAGCTCGGTTCACGCTTATATCATCGGTGAGCACGGTGACACCGAGCTGCCGGTGCTCTCCTCGGCGACGATCGCGGGCATCTCCATGCGCCGGATGCTGGAGAAGGATCCGGCCCTGGAGGCACGTCTGGAGAAGATCTTCGAGGAGACCAGGGACGCCGCCTACCGGATCATCGACGCCAAGGGTTCCACCTCCTACGGCATCGGCATGGGCCTGGCCCGGATCACCAAGGCGATCATCCAGAACCAGGATGTGGCACTCCCGGTCTCGGCGCTGCTGCAGGGCGAATATGGGCAGGCGGATATCTGTCTGGGAACCCCGGCGATCATCAACCGGAATGGCATCCGGCGGGTGGTGGAACTCGAACTCACCGAGCATGAGATGGCGCGATTCACCCACTCCGCGGACACCCTCCGAGAGATCCGAGACCGCATTTTCCCCGACGGAGCATGAGGCTGAGTGTGAGCTGAATATTTCGGCCTGCCGATTAGTGTCGATGGGGGCAGAATGGGTGGGAGGAACGGCAGAAATTCCTTGAGGCCGTCAAACTGAAGGGCGTTGAAGATATCGTGGACTCCCGGCTTGAAGAGATGATCACGCAGGTGGACAGCCTGCTGGCTGCCTTGGACGAGGAGGCGGACCGGCATGCCGCAGAAATTGAGGCGGTCGCGTCAACGCATCGGGCCGGGGCGGTAAACCTGGTGCATTATGCCTACCTGCGCACCCAGGATGTCCGCGAGCTGCAGGCCGGCCTCGCCCAGATTGGCGCTACCCGGCTGACCACCACTGAGCCAGCGGTCAAGGCTCGGCTGGAGGCCGCGCGTGCCGTCATCGCTGCCCTGTCCGGTGAGGCCGAGACGAACCCGTGGGATATGACCGGGGATGCCTTCGTCCAGGCGGATGAGATCCTGGAGGAACATGCCAGCACCCTGCTCGGTGAGACCGAGGAGGACACCCACTCCCGCATCATGGTGACCCTGCCGACCGAGGCCGCCACCGACGTGGAGCTGGTCCGCGGGTTTGTCACCGCTGGCATGGAAATTGCCCGCATCAACTGCGCCCACGATGGGGAGCAGGCCTGGCAGGCCATGATCGACCATGTTCACACTGCCGCTCACGAAGCTGGCCGCGAGGTCCGGATCGCCATGGATCTGGCTGGCCCGAAGGTCCGCACCGGTGAGATCGCCGTTGGCCCGGCGGTGGGTCGCGCGCGGGTCACCCGAACCTTGGCCGGTGAGGTGATCTCCCCGGCGAAGTTGTGGCTTTCCCCGGCCGGGCAGGACGTCCCCGAGGTCCCTGAAACCCCAGGCCGTCCCACGCTGTCCCTGCAGGTGGATCTGGGCTGGTTCGATAAATTGGGGGAGGGCTCCGTGATCTCCCTGGTGGATAACCGGGATGCCCGCCGCGAGTTCGTGGTCACCCAAGTCACCGAGGGGGCGGTGCTGGCCGAGGGGCGGCAGAACGTCTATATCTCCGCCAAGACCCTGCTCGAGCATGACTATGAGAAGAGCCGGGTCCAGGGCATTGCGCCGCTGGAGCAGTCCTTGCGTCTCAAGGTCGGCGATCACCTGGTGCTGAGCACCGACCAGACCCCCTGCGACCCGGCGCAGGTCCCGCCGCGCATCGGCTGCACCCTGCCGGAGGCCGTCGAGGCGATCCAGGTCGGGCAGGACGTGCTTTTCGACGACGGCGCCATCGCGGCCCGCGTCGTCGATAAGCGGGTCGGCGAACTCGGGCACCGCGAGGTCGAATTGGAGATCACCCGGTCCAGTCCCAACGGGACCAAGTTGGCGGCCTATAAGGGCATCAATCTGCCGCAGACGGATCTGCCGCTGCCCAGCCTGACCGCCGATGACATCACCCACCTGCGGTTTGTATCCAAGTTCGCCGATATCGCCGATGTCTCCTTCATCCGCAACGCCGATGATGTCCGCTTTCTGCTGGAAACCCTCGAGGAGATCGCGCAGGAGTCCGAGGACCCGGAGCGGGTGCGCAACCTCGGCATCGTGCTCAAGATCGAGACCATCCCGGCCTATGAGGGGCTGCCGGCGATCCTGCTCGAGGGGATGCGCCACGCGAACCTCGGCGTGATGATCGCCCGCGGTGACCTGGCCGTGGAACTCGGCTTCGAGCGCATGGCGGAGGTGCCGCGCCTGATCATGTCGATCGCGGAGGCGGCACATGTGCCCACCATCATGGCCACCCAGGTGCTGGAAAACCTCGCGAAGACCGGGCTGCCGGCCCGTGCGGAGATCACCGACGCCGCTTATGCGCTGCGCGCCGAGGCGGTGATGCTGAACAAGGGGCCGCACATCACCGATGCCATCCGCACCCTGAATTCCATGTCAGAGAAGCTGGGTGCCTCCCAGCGTAAGAACCGGATGCTGCTGCGTCGCATTAAGAGCTGGGATAACGAACGTTGAAGCTGATCGCCCACCGCGGCCTGTCCTCGCTCTACCCGGAGCTGACCGAGACGGCCTTCGCCAAAGCCCTGGAATTGGACATCCACGGGGTGGAGACTGATGTGCGGCTCAGCCGGGACGGCACCGTGGTGTGCATCCATGACCCGATCATCGACCGGGTCTCCAATGGTCGAGGTCGGGTCTCGGAACTCAGCCTGCAGCAGTTGCGGCGCTATAATTTCGGCACCCCGGCGTTGCGGCAGCAGGTGCTCACCCTTGATGAGCTGCTCGAGATGATTGTCGCCCACGATGACAAACACCTCTATATCGAGACCAAACATCCGGTCCGCTTCTCCCGGATGCTGGAGGAACAGGTGGTGCTGCGGCTGCGCTACCACGGGCTGCTCGAGGATCCGCGTATCCACATCATCAGCTTCTCCGCGGCTTCGATCACCTGGATGAAAGAGATGGCGCCGCAGATCGACCGTATTCACCTGCGCCGGACCTGGGAAAAGTGGCTGAACCCGGTGCCGAAGTTCGTCGGACAACCCACCGGCCTGGGCATCTCGGTGGAACGGGCGAAGAAGAATCCGGAGTTCATCGGCAAGTGGGGTTTACCCACCTATGTGTGGACCGTGGACAATGCCACGGACATTCGCTGGGCCCGCGACATGGGGGTGGATATGCTCGCCACCAATGTTCCCGGCCGCGCTGCGGCACTGCTGTCCCGCAGCTGAGTTGTGAGACAGGTATCTTTGTATCCATGGCTAAGAAGAGCAAGAAGAATGAAGACCTGCCCGAGGGCATGAGCCGCCGTCAGGCCAAGCTCGCCGCCCGTGCCGCTGAGCGCGAGTCCCTAGAAAAGGACCCGCGCCCCTTCGGCGGCCTCGCGATGGAGACAGACCTGATCGCGCTCCAGGAGTTCGTTCCCGCTGCCTACGCGAAGCTGCCGGTGAAGGGGTTTGAACGCACCGTCTACGTGGCCACCGTGCTACCGGGCGCCGGCGCCGCACTGATCCGCGACACCGAGCACGGCGGCGAAGCCTTCGTCGCACTGCAGGCCAGCAGCCACTCCCAGAACCCCGGCCGTGACCTGGCCTATGCCCTGAACTGGGTCAAGCAGGCACAGCCGGGCCAGACCCTGTCCTCCACCATCGCTGACGGTACCCAGCCGGAGCTCGCTGAGCTGCTCGACGCTGAAGCCACCCTTGAGATCACCGAGGCCGATGACTTCAACTGGTGGATGCCGGAGGGCATGAGCATCGACCCGCAGATCACGGCCAGCCTGGAGGCCGCCAACGATGCCGTCGCTCCCTCCCGTCATATCGAGGCTGAGGTCCCCGGCTCCCTCTGGTGGGTCAACCCGGGTGGCGGCAAGGCCCATATCCGCTGGGTCCGTCCCGACACTGATGAGAACGCCCTGCTCAACGCCCTGGCACGCGTCGCTGCCCGTGGTGAGCTGAACCTGGGCGAGGAGACCAAGTTCGCCGGTGTCTTCCGCACCCACGGCAGCATCGTCCCGGTCTTCGACCTCGACCCGGCGCGCGCCGCCGATTCCTACGGTGCCGAGATCACCCGGGTCAGCCAGGCCCTCGAAGCGGAACTGGGCAATGACACCCAGCTGTCCACCGATGAGCACAAGCAGCTGCAGAACATCAAGTCCCGTCAGGTCACCATCCGCTAAGAGTTTTCTGCCTTCGGGCGTTGACACCCCCGCTCCGTCCGCATGGGTTGGCGGGGTCTTCGCCGTATTTAGCGCTTCGCGACGGAGCACCAACGGAAACACCAAACCCCCGGACTCTCAGTTGAGAGTCCGGGGGGTTAAGCTGCTGCTCAGCGGAAAACCGCTGCGGGGACTAACGCATCGAACTCCACAGCGCCTCGGCCCCGGCCTGATCCCAGAGCACCACATTGCCCACGTCATAGTCGGCGAAGCCGGCGAAGGGCACGGTCTCGGTCTCCACCCCGGTGCGCATCGCGAGTGCAACGCGGGCCAGGTGCCAGACATGGTCGTTCTCGCCGACGGTGAAGGTCGAGGCGGTGTCCGAGATCAGCGGGAACAGGCGGAAAGGGTTGGCGATGGTGCCGGGTGAGGTCACCTTATCCAGCAGGGCGGCGAAGAAGGCCCGCTGGCGTTCCACCCGGTCCAGATCGCCCAAGGCGGTGGCGCGGGTGCGCACATAACCCAGGGCGGTGGCGCCGTCGAACTCCTGGCAACCGGCCTGGATATCGAGGTTGGCCAAAGGATCCTGGATCGCCTCCGCGACACACATGTCGATCCCACCGACGGAGTTGACGATGTTGGCCAGCCCGCCCATGCCGATCTCGGCATAGTGGTCGATCTGCAGGTTGGTGTTCAGCTCCACGGTCTCGGTGAGCAGTTGCGGTCCACCGAAGGTGAAGGCGGCGTTGATCTTGTTCATGCCATAGCCCGGGATCTCCACATAGGAGTCACGGGGCAGGGACACCAGCCGGGCGGAGCCGGTCAGCGGGATATGCAGCAGCATGATCGTGTCAGTGCGGCCGATGCCGATATCACCGCCGGTACCCAGTTCCGCGATCTCCTCCTCGCTCAGCCCGGTGCGGGAGTCCGATCCGACGAGCAGCCAGTTGGTGCCGGCGGTATCCGAGATCTGGTTCTCCGGGGTGGACTGCACCCGGGTGAGCTTGGAGTCCGCCCACAGCGTGGTCACCACGCTCAGCACCAGGATGATGACGAGTAACCCGGCGATCGGGGTCAGGCAGCCCATCTTCGGCAGGCGGAAGTTCCGGCGCCGCTTCGGCGGCGCGGCGGCACGGGGTGCGGTCCGGCGGGGCGGGATCGAGGTGCCGGGGCGAGGACGAGCCGGCGGCTCCTGGTACTGGGGCTGTTGGTATGGGGACTGCTGCGGTGGCAGGTACTGCCGTGGGCGCTGCTGCTGGGGTGGCTGAGGAGTGCTCTCGAAGCGGGTCGGCTGTGGCTCCTGGCGAGGCCGCGGGGCGGCATCGCGACGGGGTGGGCGTCGGGTGGGGTCCGCATTGGGTCGGGGACGGTTGCGCACCGGGCGACCGAACCGGTCCACAATGGGACGCCCTTGATCGTCCCGGGCGAATTCGCCCTGATCCTGCCCATCCCGGGCGCTGGGGGACTGCTTCCCCCGGGGCGGTTGCCAGTTGCGCGGTTCGTCGCTGCCACGTGAATCCATGGGTCAAAGGATAACCTGCCCGCCTGATACTCCTGTGAGAAACCAGGGGTGTCCGTTTTAGCGGGCCCCTCGGCGGTAGCCCTAGAGACCCAGGAAGCTCAGGTCCCCACCGATCGCGGAGTAGCCGACAAAGGCGACCGCGTCGATGAGGAAGTGCGCCAGCACCAGTGGCCAGATGCGCCCGGTCCGGTGATAGAACCAGCAGAAGAGCACACCCATGGCAATATTGCCGAAGCCCGCGGAAGTCCCCTGGTAGAGGTGGTAACTTCCGCGCAGCAGGGCGGAGGCGAGGATGATCAGCGGCAGGGACCAGCCCAGCTGTTTCAGCCGGGTCATCAGCCAGGCGACCACCACCACCTCCTCGCCGAAGGCATTGGCCAGGGACCAGAGCAGCAGCACCGGAACCTCGAACCAGAGGTGCTCGAAGGCGCTCGGCACCACTTGACGGGACAGCCCCGTCTGCACCGCGAAAACATAGAGTCCCAGTCCCGGAATGCCGATCAACGCCGCCAGCCCGGCGCCGTAGAGCCAGTCCCGCCAGCGGGCCCCGGCGGTGCGGATGCCATCGCCGCTGAGCAGGAAGAGCGCCAGGGCACCGTAGCCGAAGAGCACCCCGGCGGAGCAGAGCTGCAGGCACAGATCCAGCCAGGGGAACTCGGACTGCGGTGCGTTGAGCACCACCTGCTGTTCATTGAGCGCGGCCTCCGCGAGCAGCCCATCGATCAGCCGGAGGATCGCCCGGACCCCGGAGATACCGAAGGTCACCAGCAGGACGACGCCGATCTCCTGCCGGAGTCGGCGGCGCTTCGCCGGGCTCAGCTTTTCCTGGAGACCTGCCATCACAGTGTTCATCATGCCTCCCAGGTGAGCTGCTCAAGCTGGGTGGCCAGGCCGAGAATCCGGGTGTTGTCGGTGCGGATGGCCCCGAGCTGAATGCTCACCGGCCGGGGGCCACCGACCTGCAGGGGCAAGCTGAGCGCCGCGCCGCCGCTCATGTTGAAGGTGGAACCCCAGGGGGACCAGCGGGTCTGGAACTCGAAGTCATCCGCTGGCCCCAACGCGCTGAAAGCGCCGATCTGGGGCGGTGCGAAAGCCAACATCGGGCTGAGCAGGACATCCACCTCCCAGGCACGGGCGAGTTCCCTCGCCGAGCCTTCCAGCCGTTCGATGGCCTCCACCGGGGTGTCGGTGCCGGCGGTCTCCCGGAACCAGGACACGATCTCACTGGCGGGATCAGAAACCCGGGATACCTTGTGGCTGAACACCTCCCGGAAACTCCGGAAGAGCCCCTCGGCATCCACCGCCGAGGCACGCAGCGGGACCAGATCATGCCCGGCGTCGGAAAGTACCCCGGCGGCCAGGTCCACCGCCTGGAGCGCGAGTGGATCCACGGGCGTGTCCGCCAGCAGCGGGTCGGTGAGTATCCCGATCTTCAACCGCTCGGGGGTGTGCAGCACGAGATTATGGGCAAAGGCCGTGTCCGCCAAGGTCCGGGTGATCATGCCCTGCACACTCAACGCCCCACCGACCGCCCGGTGGGAGGGCTTGAAACCGACCACGCCACAGGCCGCCGCCGGAATCCGGATCGAGCCGCCACCATCGGAGGCATGGGCGATATCCACCAGACCTCGGGCCACGGCGACGGCCGCCCCACCGGAGGAACCACCCGGGGTGCGGCGTTCTCCCGGCCACCGCGGATTCACCGGGGACGGCAGGCCCACCGGTTCGGTGTAGCCGGTCATCCCCAGCTCCGGGGTGGCGGTCTTGCCTGGGATGATCACGCCCTGGGCCAGCAGATACTCCACCAACTCCGAGGACTCGGTGGCCATCCGGGTGCGGTGCGCTGAACCGAAGGTGGTGGGCATCCCGGCGACATCCATCAGATCCTTGATCGGCACCAGCCGACCGTGCCAGGTCCCGCGCCGGGCGGCGGGGAGGGCGTCGAGAAGCTCGGCGCGCCGCAGTGCCCCCTCAATATCCAGGTGGCTGAAACCGTGTTCCGCCGGGCTGAGCCCGGCGATCGCCTCGGCGAAACGGCGGACGGTGGTGATCGCGCTTGCTGCCCCGGAAACTGCTGTCATGGCTACCACCCTAACCATTGCGCCGATGCCGGACGCTGCGGCGGATATGCTGGGAACATGAGCACAACCGTCGCCTATCTGGGCCCTGCCGGAACCTTCACCGAAGCCGCGCTGCTGAAGCTGGCCATGACCGGGGTCTTCGGTACCGAGGAAGTCAGCCCACTGCCGGTATCCAGCCCGGCGCAGGCGCTCGACGCCGTCCGTGAGGGGGCCGCGGACTTCGCCTGCGTGGCCATCGAGAACTCCGTCGACGGCCCGGTCACACCGACTTTCGACGCCCTCGCCGCCGAGGAAGGCGTCCAGATCTACCGCGAGATTGACCTCGACATCGCCTTCTCGATCATGGTCCGACCCGGCACCACCTTTGCCGAGATCAAGACGCTGGCTACCCACCCGGTGGGATACCAGCAGGTCAAGCAGTGGATGGCCGAGAATATCCCGGGAGCTGAGTTCGTCTCCGCCTCCTCGAACGCCGCCGGTGCCGAAGCCGTCGCGGAAGGACGGGTCGACGCCGCCGCCGCCCCGGATCGCGCCGCCATACTCTTCGGCCTGGAGACCATCGCCACCAATATCGCCGACTTCCACGGGGCCACCACCCGTTTCGTCGCGGTCGGCCCGCGCGGGGTGCCGACCCAGCGCACCGGCAATGACCGCACCTCCGTGGTCTTCAGCCTGCCGAATGAACCCGGCACCCTGGTCAACGCGCTCACCGAGTTCTCCCAGCGCGGCGTGGACCTCTCCCGCATCGAGTCCCGCCCCACCCGCAAGGAATTCGGCACCTATAACTTCCATATCGATCTGATCGGCCACATCGAGGACATCCCCGTGGCCGAGGCACTGCGTGCCCTGTGGCTGCGCGCCGAGGAACTGACCTTCCTGGGCTCCTGGCCCGCCGAGACAGGTGATGGCCGCGAGGATAGGCTGGCGGCGGACCTCGCACGACTTGAGCAGGCCACACAGTGGGTGAACAACGCCCGCGAAGGAAAGGACAATGGTTAAGCAATGAGCGGCAGAATTATCCTCCTCCGACACGGGCAGACCCACTCCAACGTCTCCCACATCCTGGACACCCGCCCGCCAGGTGCGGAACTGACCGAACTCGGCCGCGCCCAGGCCGGTGAAGTGGGCCGGGAACTCGCGGAACACCTCGGCGCCGGACACGGTAGCGAAGGCCGCCTCGGAGCAGTGATCAGCTCGGTGGCACTACGCGCCCAGCAGACCGCCGTCCTGGCCATGGCCGCCTATGAGCAGGCCGCGGCCAAGGGACCGGGCACCCTCCCCATCGAGGTACGCATGGGCCTGCACGAAGCCTTCGCCGGTGACTTCGAACTACGCAGCGATGAGGAGACCCACCAGGCTTATGCCCAGAACCTGCGCCGACAGCTGGAACGCGATGAAGCTGCCAGCCTGCCGAACGGCGAGACCTATCCTGAGGTGATCGCCCGGTTCCGGCCGACCCTGGATGTCCTGCGCGATGAAGTCACGGCACAGGACAAGGATGCGATCGTGGTCAGCCATGGCACCGCGATCCGTACGGTAGCCACCTACGCCACCGGAGTGGACGGCGATTTCGCCTTCGCCGGCTACCTGGCCAACTGCCGCTATATCGTCCTCGAGCCGGGTACCGCAGAGTTCGGCGCCTGGAAGCTGGTGCGCTGGGCGGATCTGGACCAGCAGATCTAGATTCGGATGCGCTCAGGGGGCCGAGGTCTGGTTGTGCCCCTTCGGGGCGTCGATCCGGCGATTGAGCTTGACCAGCGCCCTGATCCCCAGGCCAATGATAATGAGCACTCCTATTGCTGCTACCAGCATGAACAGCAGGATCGCGATCTCGAAGATGCCTATGGTCGGCATGGTGGGGGTTCTCCTTTGTCGGGGTTATTTTCAGGGTGTCGCGGGGCGTGTGGCGGCAACGAGTTCAAGTCGGAGGGTCACGGTGAATCGCTGCCTCCACTAGCTGAGCGTCTTCGTGACAGTGTTCTCAGTCGGTGTCAGTCGGTTTCAGCTCCTCCGCAGCGTGCAAGCACTGCAGCGGGGAGGAGAGAAGACTCTGACGCATCCTGTCACCCCTCGACTCACACACGTCACACAGGTGAGACTCACCCGGCAATCAGCTTAGGCCAGTGGTGTGACCCATGCTGGGGACGGTTGGTAGCTGCGGGTTTGCTGCGGGTTTTCCCATGTCGCCGGGTGAAGGGGAACGAAAGGTCCCCTGCTGTTGAGGGGCGGCCCTGGGGAGCCGCCCTGGGTAATCGACCAGGAATCCCGCATGTGGATACCGAGCCTAAGAAGGACTGCATCTAACTCGTGGCCTGGTCTTTCGCCGCAGCCAGATACCTGCGCCGCAGAGGAGCTAACCCCAGCCCAGGCTGTGCAGGTGCTCCTCGGACATCCCGAAGTAGTGCCCGATCTCATGGAGGACGGTGACACGCACCTCTGCGGCCAGGTGCTCTTCGGAGTGACAGATATCTTCCAGGGCTTCCTTGTAGATGGAGATCGCATCCGGCAGGAATCCGGTGTGGTCGAAGGTCCGCTCCGTCAGTGCCACCCCCTCGTAGAGACCGAGTAGCGAGGGTTCCTGTTGGTTGCGTTCGTGGATCAGGATCACGATATTGCGCATATGCGGCAGGAAGTGGTCGGGGATCTCATCGAGGGCATCATCGACCATCTCATCGAAGCGCTCCGCACTGACCGGGAATGCCACCTTAAATCACATGTCCTAGAGCTGGGGGATGGTGGCGTCGCCGGTGGTCTGCAGTGCACCCTCGCTGCCGGGGACGGCAGCTTCGGCGGGGGCTGCGCCCTCCGGGGAGGTCAGTGGGTCGCGCTCCGGCTGCGGTGCGGGGGCAGCCCCGTTAATGGTGAACTCGCCGGTGGCGGAGCCGTTGAGGACGGAGAACCCGCCCTCCGGGTGCGCGGACATCAGGGAGCAGTTCACCGAGTGGCTGCCACCGTTCCAGGAGGAGTCGGAGATCGTCGCCCAGTAGGGCTGGAGGGTCGACTGGTAGAGGATCTCCTCTTCGCCGAGGTAGTCGATCGCCGCCTGGGTGCACACCTCCGCCAGGTGCTGATCCTGTTCCTCAACGCTGGGGACCCGGTCCGGAAAGGTCTCCAGCAGGTTCACGATGGCGGTGGTCTCCAGGTGGTGATCCTCGGCGCAGTCGAAAATATGCGGGGCGCGGGCGTTATCGAAGAAGACGCACTCGCCGGGCTGGGCGACCCGGGCCTGGTCCTGTTCGGCGGCGACGCCGATGGTCAGGACCGGGTTGCCCACGCCATCGGTGGCCTGGACACCACAGAGCATGGTGCGGTCACCGGCCGCCCAGGCTTCCGCCGGCGGCAGGATCGGGGCGATGGAGTAGCGGCCCACCGGGTCAAAACGGCCATCCAGGTAGTGGATGGTGGCGGTCTGGCAGAGCTCCTCGCGGAGCTGCGCCTGGCGGGTCAGGTCAGGGGCGGCGGCTTCGGGGCCGAATTCGGAGGAGGGGTAGGTAGCCAGGTCCTCGCGGGCGGAGACCTCGAAGCGGTGCTCGCTATTGCAGGGGGTCTGCTCGAAGTTGCTGACATCCCCCTCGGCACTGATATCCCAGCTCATGCAGTCGCCGGAGTCGGCGGTGGTGAAGGGGGCGATGTCGACGACGGAGGTGGTGGTCGAGCCTGATGTGCCATTTTCGGTCCCGCCACCGGAATCAGCCATGCCATCGACATAACTGTAGGTTCCCACGGCGACGGTCGCGGCAAGCGCGGCGACCAGGCCGATGCGGAGGGCGGTGGCGGAACGCCAGGACTGCGAAGTTGACATGATGCACCTATCTTGCCGTCCGAGGTGCCAAAATGCACCTCCCAGGCCAGAACATAATGGAAATTAAGTGGAAATTAGGTTGTGTTCTTATACCTGGGACCACATGTGTCCCATGCGACACTCTGCTGTTCTTGGGTGACCCCGAAGGAGGGCGTGACCGAAGGCTCACTGGTCCAGCGCCCGGGTCACTTTGGTCTTCAGGTGGTAACGATCGGTGCGGTACACCGAATCACACCACTCGATCGGCCGGTCCCCGGAGCGGGAATGCCGCACGATCCGCAGCAGCGGCGCGCCGGGCGGAACCTCCAGAAGCGCGGCGGTGGTGTCATCTGCCGCAATGGCGGTGACGATTTGATCGGCATCAGAGATCGGTAGTCCGTAGCTGCGTTCCAGGATCGAATAGACGGAGTTGTAGACATCATTTTCCAGTAGGTCCGGCGCGAAATCGGCGTTGTACCAGGCATCGTCAATGGAATATGGGCGGCCGTCGCCCAGTCGCAGTCGACGCAGGTGAATGTGCTGCGACTGCGCCTCGCAGCCGAAGTACTCCTGCACCGGTGGCGGGGTGGCCGCGCGTTCAGAGAGCAGGATCTGGCTACTGGCGAAAACATCCTGCGCCTGCATCTCAGAGCTGAAGGATGCCAGGTGCAGCCGGGAGACCAGCGGGTTCGGGGCGACGAAGGTGCCTTTGCCGCGTTCCCTGGTCAACCTTCCACTGGCTACCAGGTCTCCGATGGCGCGGCGGACGGTGATCCGGCTGACGCCGTAGGTCTCTTCCAGGGCGCGTTCCCCGGGGAGGATATCTCCGGGGCTGAGGGAGGTGGTGCAGTATTCCTCGATGAGTTCCCGCAGCTGGGCGTGCTTGGGTTTCGGTCCGGCGCTCAGAGTCCGGGCGGGTAGTGCGGGACGGGCGGAATCGGGCATGTCCCAGATGATACCCCGGTGGTTATTACCAGTCTAGGGGTCCGGCAGGCACGGGCGTCGATAAGCGGGGGCAGGCTTGCCGGTGGTCCTCGGGACATCCGGGGGTGCCGCGCGGTAGGCTGCAGGGTGTGATTGATCTGAAATTCCTCCGCGAGAACCCCGACGTCGTCCGTGCTTCCCAGGAAACCCGTGGCGAAGACCCGCAGCTGGTGGACCAGCTGATTTCCGCCGACGAGTCCCGTCGCGAGGCGATCAAGGCCGCCGATGACCTGCGCTCCGAGCACAAGGCCTTCGGCAAGAAGATCGGCCAGGCCGCCCCCGAGGACCGCCCCGCACTACTTGCGGGCTCCAATGAGCTCAAGTCCAAGGTCAAGGCCGCCGAAGAAACCCAGAACGCCGCCGAAGCCGCTGTCAACGAGCTGCAGCTGAAGATCAGCAACATCGTTGCCGGTGCGCCCGCCGGTGGCGAGGATGACTTCGTCGTCCTCGAGCACGTCGGCGAGCCCCGTACCTTCGACTTTGAGCCCAAGGACCACCTTGAACTCGGCGAATCCCTCGGCCTGCTCGACATGAAGCGCGGCACCAAGGTCTCCGGCGCGCGCTTCTACTTCCTCACCGGCGACGGCGCATTCCTGCAGCTGGGCATGCTGACCCTGGCCGCCCAGAAGGCCCGCGCGGCCGGCTTCTCCCTGATGATTCCGCCGGTGCTGGTGCGCCCGGAGATCATGCAGGGCACCGGCTTCCTGGGGGAGCACTCCGATGAGATCTACTACCTCGAGCGCGATGACCTCTACCTGGTGGGCACCTCCGAGGTCGCGCTGGCGGGCTACCACTCCGATGAGATCATCGATCTTTCCAAGGGGCCCGCGAAGTACGCCGGCTGGTCCTCCTGCTTCCGTCGCGAAGCCGGCTCCTACGGCAAGGACACTCGCGGTATTCTGCGTGTCCACCAGTTCGACAAGCTCGAGATGTTCGTCTACTGCAAGCCGGAGGAGGCCGCTGCCCAGCACCAGGCCCTGCTGAACATGGAGCGCGAGATGCTCTCCGCCGTCGAGGTGCCCTACCGCATCATCGATGTTGCCGGTGGCGACCTCGGTTCCTCCGCCGCCCGCAAGTTCGACACCGAGGCCTGGGTCCCCACCCAGAACACCTACCGTGAGCTGACCTCCACCTCGAACTGCACCACCTTCCAGGGCCGTCGCCTGCAGACCCGCTACCGGGACGAGAACGGTAAGCCCCAGACCGTGGCCACCCTCAACGGCACGCTGGCCACCACCCGCTGGCTCGTCGCCATCCTGGAGAACAACCAGCAGGCCGACGGCTCCGTCATCGTCCCCGAAGCGCTGCGCCCCTTCGTGGGCAAGGACGTGCTGGAGCCGGTGAAGTAGCCCGCGATGTCCGAATACACCACCCGCGGCGGCATGTTCCGCGTACCGGCGGACCTGCCGAAGGTGCCCAAACACCCGGTCGAGTCGAAGGAACGCTTCTACAACGGCTTCATCATCAAGATGCTCAAGGGCATCATGCGTGCCCAAGGCATCAAGGTCACCATCTTTGGTGCGGAGAACCTGCCCACCGAGGGCGGCGCGCTGCTGGCGATGAACCACACCGGCTACTACGACTTCATCTTCGGTGAGGTGCCGGGCAATGTGCGTGGCAAACGCCTGGTCCGCTTCATGGCGAAGAAGGAGATCTTCGATATGCCGGTGGTGGGCACCCTCATGCGCGGCATGGACCATGTCTCCGTGGACCGCTCCGCCGGCCGCGGCTCCCTTGAGGAAGCCGTCAACCGGTTGCGCCAGGGCCAGATCGTGGGTATTTTCCCGGAAGCGACCATCTCCCGCAGCTTCGAGATCAAGGACCTGAAGACCGGGGCGGTGCGGATCGCCTCCCAGGCTGATGTGCCCCTGATCCCGATGGTCATCTGGGGCGGCCAACGGATCATCACCAAGGGACACCCGAAGCACCTCGGTCGGACGAACACTCCGGTGTTCCTCCGCCTGGGCGCGCCGGTGGATCCCGATGGATCCCCGGAGGAGGCCACACAGCGACTGCATGCCGCCCTGGTGGAACTGATGGACCAGACCCGCAGTGAATACGCCGCCGAGTATGGTCCCTTCCCGGCGGGGGAGTACTGGCTGCCGATCTCACTCGGTGGCACCGCGCCCACCCTCGAGGAGGCGCACCAGATAGACACCGCGGACAAGGCACAGAAAAAAGCCGCCAAGGAAGCCAAGCTGGCTGCCAAAGAAGAAAAGGAAGCCGCCAAGCTCAATGCGCGTGCCGACGCCGCGCTGCGCGGCCGGGACGGCAAGGGGCTACTGGCAACCGCCAGGCGCTATAGTGGCCGGGTCGCCGCTCGTATCAGCGGAATGATCAAAGGATTATCAGGAAGGAAGTAACGGTGGACACCGCCCCTAGGCTCGTGGCCAGCGATATCGACGGCACTCTGCTCAACTCGCAGGACCGTGTGATTCCACGACTCCGGGAGGTGATCACCCGGCTCGGTGGCACCGGTGCCCACCTGACCCTGGCCACCGGCCGACCCCACCGCTGGCTGGCCCCGGTGCTTGAGCAGCTTCCGGTCCGCCCGGTCTGCGTCTGCGCCAATGGGGCAGTCCTCTACGACTCCGCCTCTGACCGGGTACTGCGCTCCCACCTGGTGGAGCCTGCGGTGATGACGGCGGTGGTGGCCACCGCCAATGAGGCCCTCGCCGAGTTCGGCGGGGTCGGCGTCGCCGTGGAACGGGTCGGTGAAGGCGCCTTCGACCATGAGGCCAAATACTTCGCGGTCGCCCCCAACTACCTCCCGGCCTGGGAAGCCCCGGACTGCAGTGTCGAGGATGAGGAAGCGGTCCTGGCACAACCCGCCGTGAAACTATTGCTCCGCAATGAGAATCTCAACGCAGAGCAGATGTATGCCCTGGTCAGCCCAATGATTGATGAAGCCCAGGCGCATGTCACCTTCTCCATGTCCGAGGGCCTGTTGGAAGTCGCCGCCCCCGGCGTGACCAAGGCACTGGGCGTGGAGTTGCTCGGGGAGTACTACGACGTGCCGCAGGCGGAGACCATCTGCTTCGGCGATATGCCCAATGACATCGAGATGCTGCGTTGGGCCGGCATCGGTGTGGCCATGGGCAATGCCCGCCCGGAGGTCAAGGCCGCCGCGGATCACGTGACCACCACCAATGACGAGGGTGGCGTGGCGCAGGTGCTGGAACGCTGGTTTTAATTCCGGCTAAGCCCTGCCCGGCCCAGACTTAACCTCGGGGTTGCGTGGAGCTTGACGGGTAGGTCTCGAGGATCGGCCAGATTGTGCTCTGCGGTAGGTCATTGGCCTGATTCTCGAGACCTACCCTTCACCCTGGTTTTCTGGCCGAGGGCATGGGCCGGGACTCCTCGGCAATCCCTCCCCGGTAGCCCCGGCGACATGGCAGAATTTCAGGTGTGACTCATTCCGGTAGCCATATCGCAGCCATTGATCAGGGGACGACCTCCACGCGTTGCGTGATCGTCAATCATGAGGGCCAGGTGATCAGTTCCGCGCAATTCGAGCACCGGCAGATCATGCCCCAGCAGGGTTGGGTGGAGCATGACCCGATGGAGATCTGGGACAACACCCGCCGCGCCATGTCGATCGCGCTCTCTGATGCCGACCTCTCGGCGGATGACATCGCCGCCCTGGGGCTGACCAACCAGCGGGAGACCACCGTGGTCTGGGACCGGGCCACCGGTGAGCCGATCTATAACGCCATCGTCTGGCAGGACACCCGCACCACCGAACTCTGCCAGAAACTTGCTGGTGAAGGGGGAATCCGCCGCTGGCAGGACCGCACCGGACTGCTCATCAACTCCTATCCGGCAGGGCCGAAGATTTCCTGGATCCTCGACCACGTGGAGGGCGCCCGAAATCGGGCCGAGCGCGGTGAGCTACTCGCCGGAACCATTGACACCTGGTTGATCTGGAACATGACCGGTGGGCACGAGGGCGACCGCGGGGAACCTGCGTTGCACCTGACCGATATCACCAATGCCTCCCGCACCCTGCTGATGGATCTGCATAGCGGGCAGTGGGATGAGGAACTCTGCCGGGAGGTGGGAGTACCGCTGAACATGCTGCCGGAGATCCGGGCCTCAATCGGTGATTTCGGGGTGGTGCGCGAACGCGGCACTCTCCATGATGTGCCCTTGCGCGGGGTGCTCGGTGATCAGCAGGCCGCCATGTTCGGCCAGGGCTGCTTCCATGAGGGAAGCGCCAAGAACACCTATGGCACCGGGCTGTTCCTATTGCTCAATACCGGCGAGCAGCTCCGCTTCAGTGAACACGGATTGCTCAGCACCGTCTGCTACCAGATCGCGGGGCAGAAACCCGTCTATGCGCTCGAGGGCTCGGTGGCCATGGGAGGTGCCCTGGTGCAGTGGCTGCGCGATAGTCTGCAGATCATCCCGAATGCTGCCGCCATTGAGAAGCTGGCCCGGGAGGCCGGGGACAACGGTGGCGTCTATATCGTCCCAGCCTTCTCCGGGCTCTTCGCCCCACGCTGGCGTAGCGACGCCCGTGGCGTGATCGTCGGGCTGACCCGATTCGCCGACCGCCGCCACATCTGCCGGGCGGTGCTCGAGGCCACCGCCTTCCAGACCCGCGAGGTCGTCGAAGCCATGGTCGCCGACTCTGGGGTGGAGCTAGATTCCCTCCGGGTCGACGGAGGCATGGTCAACAATGAACTGGCCATGCAGATTCAGGCGGACATCCTCGGCACCGAGGTCACCCGACCGGAAAATATCGAGACCACCGCACTCGGAGCAGCCTTCGCAGCGGGCTATGGGGCTGGTTTCTGGGATTCGCTGGAGGAGCTTGCCGCCAAGTCCCAGGTGGATCGGCACTGGGAACCGAAGATGGAATCCACCGAGCGTGAACATCTTTATTCCGAGTGGAACCGGGCGGTGGAACGCTCCTACGACTGGGAAAAATAGTGCGCAGCTGCGCACCATGTTCAGGTTGTTTGCCGGCCCCGGAGACGTCGAAACCCGCATCGCCGAGGTGGCGATGCGGGTTCTGGTTCAGCCGTACTAGTTCTGCTGAATATCGACGGCGTTGGTGGCCGGATCGTAGGTGATGTAGCCGTTCTGGAAGTCCACCCGGGTCAGGTTCCCGGACTGGTACTCCTCACTGGTCGGCAAGCCCAGGGGGCCGAGATCATAACCCTGGCTGGCCCAAGCGTCACCGATCGCTCCCCAGAGGGCATGTGCACCGGTCTGATCGGAGTCGAGGATGATGCCGTTGTCGAAGAGGGCGTAGTTGATGCCGGAGTTGCCGTTGCGGTCGCCGGCGTACTGGACGCCACTGCGGGATTCGCCGAGCACGGGGCCGAGGACCGTGAGCAGGGTCTGTGCCAGCTGACCGATCTCGCTATCACCGCTGAGGGAAACCACGCCCTGCAGTACCGGCGGGATGTGTCCGAGCGTCAGGCCGCTGACTACTTCGACATCGCCGAGGTTGCCGATGCCGCCGACATCACCCTGGGAGAGGGCGAGTGAGAGTGCGACCACTGCGATGGTGCCGGCAGCGGCGATGATGGCGGACTGGTCGCCGTTGATCAGGCCCTCGATGTCGAGGCCACTGACGGAGGAGAGCTGGGCGGTGCCGGGCTCGTTATCCACCGGGGGAGTGACAATCGGCTCATCCGGGATCGGATCGGTGATCGGCGGGGTGGTGTTATCGTCCGGGATGCTGCCGCCACCGTTGCCGCCGGTGCCATTCTGGATGCCGTCGTAGGTGGTCTTGGCGATGCTGCGGATATTGCCCATCTGGGCATAACCCGCGTTACCCGGACAAGCGGTGTTGCCGACATCGCGGTGGGCGAAGATATTCGGCAGGGTCACCGCAGCGCCGTAGGGGTACTTGGCGTAGCTGGTTCCCTCGGAGTAGTGGACGTCGGAGCCGGTCGGATCGAACTGGGCGTCAGCGACGCTGGCCCGCCAGCCGGCGAGCTCGCCGACGGCCTGGATCGTCGCCGCGGAAGGCGTGACGTTGCTGTAATCACCCATCATCGAGATGGCCCAGGTGTTCTGGTTGAAGCCACCGGCGTGGGCGCCCTGGACCGCCTTGTTCAGGCCTCCGGCGCGTCCCTCGAAGATATTGCCGTACTTGTCCACCAGGGACTGGTAGCCGATATCGCACCAGCCCAGGGTCGAGGCATGGTACTTGTAGTAACCGCGCATCTGCGCGGCGGACCCCGCCTCGGTGTAGTTGTTGGAACCCGCGGTGTGGTGAATGGTGATGGCGGAGACGGAGTCATCGTAGGTGGGCGAGGAGCAGCGGAGGGATTCATCCGCACGCCAGCCCGCGCGGGAGATGACATTCGGCATGCCATAGGAATCGGACTCGGCAGCCAGAGCGATGCCGCCCTCTTCCTCGTTGCCGTCAATGAAGACTGCCTGAATATCGGCGGCATCAGAGACATCAGCGACAGGCTTGATATCGCCGTAGTTGGTGGGCAGCGGGGCAGTGCCGGCGCCAACCGGCGCCTCTGCGGCAGGAGCCGGTGCCTGCTCAACGGGAGCTTCGACTACGGGTGCCGGAGCCTCGACTACCGGTGCTTCCTCAGCGGGTGCTTCCTCAGCGGGTGCTTCAGCAACCGGAGCCTCAGCAGGAGCCTGCTCAGCTGCGGCTTCCTCGGCCGGAGCCTCGCCGGTTTCGGTGCCGATGATGTCCACGCCGGTCACGGAGACCTGGACTTTGGTGGTCGGCTCGATGTAGACCAGGTCGGTGCCGGACATGCCGGTGGGGCTGACTGCATCCATGGGCTCAGCGGCGTACCAGGGGCCCCAGCTGCCGTCGGCGGCTTCGGCGCGGACGAAGGGGGCGATATCGCGGTGGCCCTGCCAGGTCAGTGCGAACATGGAAAATTCCTGGTCGCGGGTGAATTCCTTCACCGTGCGAGCGGTCCCGCCGGCACTGGGTGCAGCTTCGCCTCCCTGGGCGGAGATGGCGGCATCTTCAACAACAATGTTTTCGCCCTCGGTGAGGGAGACGGATTCCTCAGAAGCGGAGACTGGTGCGGTACCGGCTTCCTGGGTCTTGAGGATGTCGTCGGTGTTGAGACCGACCACTACTGCGGCGACGATGACGATGGACATGATGATCGCCAGCGTGGGGCGCTGTCTGACCGCGGTGAGGCGTCGTCTTTGCTGCACTTATTTGCTCCCTGAATTTGATGGTGCGGCTGGGACTCCTTGAGTCGGAAGAAATGATAGTACAAGGATGTGGCCAATGATAGCCCTGAGGATACATCGCATGCATGTTATTGAATGAATCCACTGGGACGTGTGTGACTAATGGGAATAGTATTCCATGCTCCCACCTCGGGTGATGCTGTTCGGGGTGAAGAACTGGTGAATTTTTCCTGGGAGAGCGAGGTGTGACGGGGTCCGCGTCGGGGCCGCGGCGTCGATAAGCGGCACCTTGCGCGGGGTGTTGTCATGCTGCCTGCGACGGGGTCGATTAGGGTCAAGATTTATGACGGAAGCTAAGAATTATGATCTGATCGTCGTCGGCTCAGGGCTGTTCGGCCTGACCGTGGCTGAGCAGGCGGCCAGTGAACTGGGCAAGCGGGTGCTGATTGTGGAGCGCCGCAGCCATCTCGGCGGCAACGCCTACTCGGAGGCGGAGCCGGAAACCGGCATCGAAATCCACAAGTATGGCGCGCACCTGTTTCACACCTCCAATGAGCGGGTGTGGGAGTATGTCAACCGTTTCACCGGTTTCACCGGCTATCAGCACCGGGTCTTTGCGATGCATGATGGCACCGCGTACCAGTTCCCCATGGGCCTGGGCCTGATCAACCAGTTCTTCGGTAAGTATTACAGCCCCGAAGAGGCACGCGAGCTGATCAAGGAGCAGTCTGCGGAGATCAGTGCGGCCGATGCCACCAACCTTGAGGAGAAGGCGATCTCCCTGATCGGCCGCCCGCTCTACGAGGCCTTCATCCGTGATTACACGGCCAAGCAGTGGCAGACCGATCCGAAGAACCTGCCGGCCGGCAATATCACCCGCCTGCCGGTGCGCTACACCTTCAACAACCGCTACTTCAATGACACCTATGAGGGCCTGCCGGTTGATGGCTACGCCGCCTGGCTGAAGCGCATGGCTGATCATGAACTGATCGAGGTCCAGTTGGATACCGACTGGTTCGAGGTGCGCGATGAGATCCGGGCGGCGAACCCGGATGTTCCGGTGGTTTATACCGGGCCGCTGGACCGCTATTTCGATTACTCCGAGGGCAAGCTCGGCTGGCGGACCCTTGATTTCGAGACCGAGGTCCTGCCGACCGGTGATTTCCAGGGCACCCCGGTGATGAACTACAACGATGCGGATGTTCCTTTTACCCGTATCCATGAGTTCCGTCATTTCCATCCGGAGCGTGAGGACCGTTACCCGGCGGATAAGACCGTGATCATGCGTGAGTTCTCCCGCTTCGCCGATGATTCGGATGAGCCCTACTATCCGATCAACACCCCGGATGACCGCGAGATGCTCAAGAAGTACCGCGGGCGCGCCGAATCCGAGACCGCTGCTGCCAAGGTTTACTTCGGCGGCCGGCTGGGTACCTATCAGTACCTGGATATGCATATGGCGATCGCTTCGGCGCTGACCATGTTCGACAATAAGCTGCGCGAGGTTCTTTAGTACGCCGCTTATCGACGCCCCCGGGGGTCGAGCTCGCCGGAAGGGGGGTGGGGGGGGGGGGGGGGGGGGGGGGGNNNCCCCCCCCCCCCCCCCCCCCCCACCCCCCTTTGGCATGTCCGGTGTCGGGGTCGAAGATTTCCGGACCGAATCCACCAAGCTGTGACATTCTGCACATTAAGATAGGAATAGTGGGCTATCCAATTATTTCCGGCCAGCGTAATATGAACATCAAGTAAACGGTTTATGGACTGCAGGTGGCCTGCGAAAAGTGCTTCCGCGGGCGACGGCCATTGAGAGGAGTGGAAGAAATGAATAACGACCAATTCGACCTTGTTCGGAGCGATATGCACCGACGATTCGGCCAGATGTTCTCCCCTGAAACGATTGACCGGGTGCTTGATGAGGTCATCGATGAAAACGTCAGTCGCGCCAGGATCACCACTTTCGTGGCGGTCATGGTTGAGCGCGAAGCTTCGGAGCGCTTCGAGGAAATGGCTTCCGATGATCAGATTGCGGAGAAGCGCCGCAAGGAAATTCTCTTTGTCTGCCGTCGCAACGCCGGCCGCTCCCAGCTGGCCAGTGCGATCACCCGCGAGTTGGTCGGCAATCAGGTGCTCCATCGTTCGGTCGGGCTGGAGCCGGCTCCGGGGATCGATGAGACGGTCCTGGAGGTGCTGCGCGAGCGCGGCATCTCCACAGAGGGGTTGTATCAGAAGACGATCGTCCCGCGAACCATCCATGTCTCTGATGTTGTCGTCCTGATGGGCGTTGATGAGGTGCCGGGCGTGCCTGGTCATCGCTATCTGAGCTGGGATATTGAGGATCCTGAGGGGCAGCCCATTGGGAAGGTCCGCGAGATTGCGGATGAGGTAGAGCGCCACGTCCGTTCACTACTGAGTGATCTCAATCTTCTGGCGGCGGCTACATAGCTGCACTGCATGTCCGAATCTGGACGGGTACCCCTCCTGGTGGGGGTGCCCGTTCAATCTATTTTTCACCTCCCGACCTGGCCTTATGCAGGTTTCGTGATGCTCGACCTGGGGAAACGGGTTGCACATGACATGCCCATGACGCTAAAGTTAACGACAGGTTAACAGCAAGCACTTCAACATGAACCAGAATGAAAGAGGGGGTAACTGACATGTTCCCTATTAACAAGACCGCCGGCAATCGCAAGGACGTCCTGTGGAGCCTCCGTGAGGACCTCCAGGCACGTTTCGGTAACACTGTGGAGTCTCACCTGATCGATTCCCTGCTCGATTCCGTGGCAGCTGAGTTTGACCGCGAGGGTGGCATCGGCGCCTTCCGTAAGGTGCTCATCGAGCGCCGGGTCACCGCTGAGCTCGAGAGCGGCAGCGACCTGAACTACCTCTATGCGGACTTCGGTCACGCAGCATAAAACCTGCGCAGCATAAAACCTGCCATCTCCGCGCCTGGTTTCTGAACCTGGCAGCGTGAACATGGGGCCACCGGTATCAAGCCGGTGGCCCTTTGGCATGTCCGGGGGAGTTAATCTGGGCTGTCATGGATATCTCTGGCCTGGATGGCGCGGTGTGGGGCTCGGTCCTTGAGCTTCGGGCGGGACTGCCGCATGCCTGGGCCCTCTGGTGGGCCGAAATCTTCCGGCCCCGCTGGGTCGTGCTCTATGCGGCGGTCCTGAGTCTGTTTCTGTGGTGGCGGAGATCTTCCCGCTGGCTGTTCCCAGCCCTGGCGGTACTCTCTGCCACGGTGATCGGGCACCTGCTCAAGATGCTGATCGCCCGCCCGCGGCCGCCGGCGGAGTTCCGGCTGGCGGTGGAGGAGACCTTTGCGATGCCCTCGGGGCATGCCATTGCCGTCTTCTCCCTGGCCATGGTGATCACTCTCGGGTTCCGGGCTCCCGCCTGGCTGAGGTGGCTGGTCTGGCTCAATGCTTTTGGCGTCGCCTTCCTGCGACTCTATCTCGGGGTGCACTGGTTCAGTGATGTGCTGGTGGGTGCGGCGCTGGGGGTGTTGCTGTCCTGGTTGTGCTGGCGTTTATGTCGGGGGCTGGGCGTCGGGGGCGGGGTCTTGGGGGGTAGGGCCTCGGACATCTTTCGTTAACCTTGGCGGATTTCCCCTTCCGGGTCACTATTTCCATGGTTCCGGCAGGTCTGCGCGTTATTTGAGGGTGGGGTGGCACGGCTGAAGCTGGGTGAAAAAGTGCATTTCAGGCTGGTATTCTGGGGAAATTTTTGACCCTCAAGGTTGTGACCTGCGGAAATGACTTGCTTTTCCTGGAGGATCATGTAAAGTGAACATCAGGTTAACAAAGGGGAACCAAAAGAAGATATAGATTTGACGGGTTGGAATCACCGGCCCGTCAGCTTCCCCGTGCATTTCAGAAAGAGATAGGTGATCACCATGATGATCAACAAGTTCGACAATGTCCGCCTGGATCTTTACCGCCGTTTCGGCCACGTCTGCGACAGTCAGACCATCGATACCATTCTGGATGGTGTGATCGCAGAACGGACCGCCACCGCGAAGATCACGACGTACCTGCCGGTATTTGTCTTCCGCGATGCTGCAGAACTTATTCAGGACCACATCTGGGCCTCGGGAGATATCGGCACCCCGCGCAAGCGCATCCACTTCGTCAGTGGCGCCAACCCTGGCCAGTCCATCTTCGCTGCCGCCATCGCCCGCCACCTCAGTGACAACGGCGTCGTGGCCACCGCCGAAGCCGGCCATCCGGAAAATGATGCTGACCTCAAGGTTGAGTGGATTCTCTCCGAGCGCGAGCTGGACGCCCCGCGTCCCCGCCTGGCGGAGGTTGATGCCCGCGTTCTCGACGCCGCTGATGCCATTGTCCTGATGGGCGCGGAGGACACCCCGGATTTTGCGGGCCGTCGCTACGTCCGCTGGGATTTCAGCCATGACCCGGCTGCCAACCTGGCACAGGTCCGCACCCTCTGCGATGAGATCGAGATGCAGGTGTTCAATCTCCTCGTCGAGATGGGCGTGCCGATGACCGCACGCACCGCCGCGCAGGTGCTCGCCGCCTAGGCACGAGTCAGGCACAACACATATGAAGGGTGCGCCCGGAGGACGAGGAAGTCTCCGGGCGCACCCTTTATCCTTGCGGCACCCTTTCTTGCGGGAAGTCCTGAGTTAGAAGCTGCCGGATCCACCGCCACCGGAGAATCCGGAGGAGAAGCTGGTGTTGGCCGAGGGGCTGGAGCTCGAGGCGGCCGATTGTGCCGCACTGTAATCGGCCTGGTGCCAGGTGCTGAACAGCAGGAAGGGAACGTAATTGTGGTAGCCGATCCCCGGCTGCCAACCGCTCTGGTAGATCGTCGGCGCCTGGTGGGTGGTCGTCTGCTCCAGGTCGGCGTACATCTCCTGCTGCACCGCCTCGTTGAGCACCCGGGCGTCGGCCAGCAGGTCCGCGTAGCGGTCCATGAAATCGGTTGCGGCCAACTCGCCACGCAGCGCGAGCACCCGGCCGTCGAGCTCCCGTAGCCGTTGCGCCAGGGCACCATCGGAATCCTTGGCGGTGACCTCGGCTTCGAGGGTATCTTCGTGCAGCTGGGTCAGCTCCCGGCGGCGGGTGTCCTCATCGCCGTGTTCCATCTTCGCCAGTCGCTCGACATTCTCCTCGGCGGTCGCCATCTGGGTGACCGTCTCGTGGGCGGTCTCGATCTCCTTCGCCTTCTTCCGGAAGTCACTGTCCTTCGAGGAAGAGTCCAACCCGGAGAGCTGATCCATCTGCTCATGCAGGCCGAGGAAGCGGCCCTTCACATCCTCCCACTGGGTGCGCAGCGCATCATTGGCCAGGGGAGAGCTCAGGGAGTGGGCGCGAATGTCGATGGACTGCAGCTCCTGGGCCACCCGGCCGTAGTTGGCGGAGACATAATCAAAGCGTTCCCGGGCCTTTTCGCCCTTCTTCTTCTGGGAGTAACCCACCCCGGCGGCTGCTACGGCGCCACCGGCCACCGCCACGCCGCCGACGATCCCGGCCACCGCGCCACCGCTGAGACTGTTGTCCTCCCGAATCACGGTGGGATCTGCGGCAGCCTGGGTGCCGGCGAGCATGCCGGCGGCCCAGTTCCCCTGCCGCAGGGGCTCGCGCATCTGATCAAGGATCCCGTCAAGGCGGCTCTGGTCATAGATGCCGAGCTCATTGCAGACATCATCGCCGCAGTACACGCCCATGGCGTGTGGATCGAGCCCGACGGCCAGGATCAGATGCCCGGGGGCCCACTTCATATCCTCGTCCGGAAGTGAGGTGTCATTGAGAAGCTCCGGGGTAGTGGCCTTGGCGTACTCCAACACCGTGTCATTGAAGTTCTCGTCGTTCTCACTGAGGATCAGATAGTCCACGGTGGTCACTGAGGCTGGCAGCTCCACGCCTGCGGTGGACTCGGTGAGGAAGTCGATATCAGCCTCGGTGAGTTCCCCATCCGGGTTGTGGATGGCCACGGCCACCGCGGTGGTGGCGGGTGCTTGCGCGAGTACGCTCTCCGCGGCGGGGGCAGGGGCGGCACCGGAGATTCCCAGGCCGAGCAGGAGCGGTGCGGTGGTCAGTCCCGCGGCCGCGGCCAGGGCGAAAGCACGGCTGAATCGGGACCAGTGTGGGGCATTTCGGGTCGCGGGTTCCATGGTCCTGAGAGTACCGCCGGAACGGCCGTGGTCAGCGGATTTCGGCGGAACTTAACCGAAAGGAGATGCCTTTTCGGAGCGTGTTCTTCATCGCAGGTTGCGTGTCCGAAATGGCCCGCAGGTCTCAAGCAACTACGCTGATGGGTTGATACCGCCGTGATCACAACACTGCGGAATTTTAAGTGTCGGAACCCCCTGGGGTTCCGCAGATCTTTAGTCGACTCCTCGAAAGGCAATGGAACCAAACGTGAGCGACAGCGACCCGCAGTCACAGGCCGTGGAGCAGCTCCAGCGGATCCTGCTCCCCAAACGCGGCGAACCGCATGACGTGCGCATGCTCTACCTCATCGAGGCGGAGCATAACCGGGACCGGTTGTCCTGGGCGGACCGTTTCAGTGTGGATATCCCCGCCGGTGCGGAGGTGAGCTTCCAGACCTACTTCAACGCCTTCCCCGCCAGCTACTGGCGTCGCTGGTCCCAGCTGGAGAGCGTCATCCTGAAGCTGAAGATCAGCGGCACCGCCCGGGTGGAGGTCTACCGTTCCAAGATCGACGGCACCCGCGTCAACATCGAAGGCACCCTGGTCAGCGATGACACGGTCGAGTTCGATCTCTCGCTGGCCCCCTTCGAGGACGGCGGTTGGCTCTGGTTCGACCTGGCCGCCGAGACTGGCACAGTTGTGTCAGAGGCGGGTTGGTACGCGGACCGTGCCCCTGGTGTGCAGATCATGCCGGACGGCACCGAGGTCGGTCCCTTCGAGGCGCGTGCCACCATCGGCATCCCGACCTTCAACCGCCCGGCCGATGCGGTCGCCGCGCTGCAGGCACTGGGCTCTGACCCGACTGTCGACGCCGCGATCGACGCCGTGCTCATGCCCGACCAAGGCAATAAGCACCCGGCGGATGAGCCCGGCTATGAGGCGGCCGTCGCCCACTTCGGGGAGCGTTTCCATGAGTTCCGCCAGGGCAACCTGGGCGGTTCCGGCGGTTACTCCCGCATCATGTTCGAGGCCCTGGGCGGCGTCGACGGCAAGGGTGCGGCCGGTGCCGTGGAGAGCCCCTACATCCTCTACATGGATGATGACATCGCCATTGAGCCGGATTCGGTACTGCGCGCGATCCAGGTCGCCCGCTACGCCAAGTCCCCGATCATCGTCGGCGGGCAGATGCTCAACCTGCAGGACCGCGCCGAGCTGCGCTCCATGGGCGAGGTCATCGACGGTGCCGACTTCATGTGGTCCGCCGCCCCGCACTCGGACTACGACCACAACTTCGCCGAGTACCCGCTGTCCTACAAGGGCGCGAAGGGGGATGAGAAGGACCCGACCGCGAAGAACTCCCGTGACCTGCACCGCCGCATCGATGTTGATTACAACGGCTGGTGGATGTGCATGTTCCCGCGGGTGGTCGCCGAGCAGGTCGGCCAGCCGCTGCCGCTGTTCATCAAATGGGATGACACCGAGTACTCGCTGCGTGCCGGCAAGGCTGGTTTCCCCACCGCCACCTGGCCAGGCGTGGCCATCTGGCACATGTCCTGGGGCGACAAGGATGACGCCATCGACTGGCAGGCCTATTTCCACCTGCGCAACCGGCTGATTGTCGCCGCCCTGAACCATGATGGTCCGGTGGAGGGCCTGGTCAGGTCCATGCGCAAGTCCACCTTCAAGCACGTCATGTGCCTGGAGTACTCGACGCTGGCCATCCAGATCGAGGCGATGAAGGACTTCCTGGCCGGCCCGGATCAGCTCTTCGACATTCTCGAGTCCTCCCTGCCGCGGATCAATGCGATCCGCAAGGAATACTCCGATGCCCGGGTCATTCCCTCCGCGGCGAACCTGCCGAAGCCCTCGGGTGCGCCGGGCGTGCCCACCAAGGACATCGGTGGCCGCCTGGCCAAGATCAAGAAGGTGGCCTGGTTGGCCAAGGGGCTCAAGCACACCTTCTCCAAGGAAGACCCGGCGCACCATGAGGTGCCGCAGGTGAACCTCTCCCCGGCGGAGGCCCGCTGGTTCTCGCTCTCGCGTGTCGACGGCGCGACCGTGACCACCGCCGGCAACAACGGCGTGGTCTACCGCAAGCGCGACCGCGCCCAGGCCAAGGAACTGCTGGCGGAGACCCTGCGACTGCAGAAGGAGGTGGCGCAGCGCTTTGCTGAGATGCGCTCCGCCTACCGTGCCGCGCAGCCGCGACTGACCAGCCGTGAGTCCTGGGGGGAGATCTTCTCATGAGTGCCGCCGAGGTTAATGCCCTGGTGGGTATCCAGCAGGCGCTTCATGACGCCCCCGGCGTCCTTCCCACCGCGCGGGCGATGAGCCTGTTCGGTGAGCACGCCGCCGGCTGGCTCATCCTGGGCGCGGCCGGCGCGGTCGTCGATAAGCGTCGGCGTCGGCAGTGGGTGGCGCTGGGCGCGGCGGCCTTCACCAGCCATGCCGCCTCCGTGGTGCTCAAGCGGGTGGTGCGCCGGAAGCGTCCCCATGATCCGCGGATCCAGATCGGCGTGGGCACCCCCTCCCAACTTTCCTTCCCCTCATCCCATGCGACCTCCACCACCGCGGCGCTCGTCAGCCTGGCACACCTGAGTGGCAGCCCGCTGCCGCTGGCCGGTGTGCCGGTGATGATGGCCTCGCGTATGGTGCTGGGAGTTCACTACCCGACCGATGTCCTCGGCGGGGCGGCGCTGGGTGCCGCCACAGCCCAGGTCGTGCGAACCATAGAGAGGCGAAACGCGTGACATCGCAGAACCCCGGCTTCCTCGGCGGCCCTGAGCCGCATACCGAAGGAATCGACGACTCCAAGAAACGCAAGCCGCCGAAGAACCTTGCCGATGGCATGTTCAAGGCACTGCGCCCCAAACAATGGGTCAAGAACGCTCTTGTCCTCGCCGCCCCGCTGGCGGCCGGCGCTGACGCGCTCTTCCACACCCGCACCATGCTCGATGTGGTGCTGGCCTTCGTGGTCTTCTGCCTCGCAGCCTCCTCGATCTACCTGATCAACGACGCCCGCGATGTGGATGCCGACCGCGCCCACCCGACCAAGCGCTTCCGCCCGATCGCCGCCGGTGTGCTGCCGATCCAGCTGGCCTACGTCATGGCGGTGGTGCTCATCATCGCCGCCGTGGGACTGTCCTTCCTGGCATCCTCCGGTTTCGGCCTGGCGATCGTGGTGTCCGTCTACATCGCCCTGCAGCTGGGTTATTGCTTCGGCTGGAAGCACCAGCCGGTGATCGATATCGCCCTGGTCTCCTCCGGATTCATGCTCCGGGCGATGGCCGGTGGTGTCGCCGCCGGTATCGAACTGAGCCAGTGGTTCCTGCTGGTCGCGGCTTTTGGTTCGCTGTTCATGGCGGCCGGCAAGCGTTATGCGGAGATGCTGCTCGCGGAACGCACCGGCGCGAAGATCCGCCGTTCGCTGCAGGGCTACACCCCGACCTACCTGCGCTTTGTCTGGACGCTGGCCGCCACGGCCGTCGTCATGTCCTATGGGCTCTGGGGCTTCGAACTCTCCAATGAGTCCGGGGGCGCCGCCGCCATCTGGTACCAGGTCTCCATGGTTCCCTTCACCATCGCCATCCTGCGTTTCGCCGCGGATGTCGACCGTGGTCAAGGCGGTGCCCCAGATGAGCTGGCGCTGAGCGACCGGGTGCTGCAGATCCTGGCCCTGGCCTGGGTCGCCTGCATCGTCATGGCGGTCTACATCGTGCCGTCGTTGGGCTAGCTTCACTGTTCTTATCCGGCCCGTTCTCAGCGGGTGATTCACTGTGAACCTCCTCGAATCCCGGGGAGGTTCACAGCATTTCCGGGGTCTATCACGCAGGTCCCTGCGAGCCAGGAGTGCCACCGGAAACGCCGGTGCTAGCATTAACGCCCATGACGACAACGGTCTCCCGGGGGAAAACACCGGCTCGCCAGGGTATCTCTCTGACGCGGGCCACAGGTCTATTCAGCACCCTGGTGATCATCGTTCTCGCTTTTTGGGGCGGCTGGACCCGCCGCTGGATCTCCGATGACGGACTGATTGTCTTGCGCACCGTGCGCAACCTGCTGGCCGGCAATGGCCCCGTCTTCAACGCCGGGGAACGCGTCGAGGCGAACACCTCATCCCTCTGGCAGTACCTCATCTGGTTCCTGGCGCTGTTCACTGACGCCCGGCTCGAGATCATCGCGATGTGGTTGGGACTGCTGTTGACCACCGCTGCCCTGGCTATCGCGGTATGGGGATCGATGGTGATGTACCGCAGTAATAAGGCCCTGGTGGTGGTGCCCATCGGTGGCATCATCTACCTGACGCTTCCCCCCGCCCGGGACTTCGCCACCTCCGGGCTGGAGTGGGGCCTGTCCATCTTCTGGCTGGCGGTCCTCTGGTTGCTGCTGGCGCAGTGGTCCCAGCCGCGGCTCAAACCCGTCGGCCGGCATGCCCGTGGTGCGAGCTTTGACCGGGCGTTGTATTTCCTGGCGTTCTGGTGCGGCATCAGCTGGCTGGTCCGTCCGGAGCTGGCACTCTACGGTGGGTTGACCGGCATCCTGCTCATGGTCACCGCGAAGAATTGGAAGGTGATGCTCGGTATCCTGGCCTTCGCCCTGCCGGTGCCCGCCGCCTACCAGATCTTCCGGATGGGTTATTACGGTCTGATCACCCCACACACTGCGGTGGCCAAGTCCGCCTCGGATAGTGCCTGGGCCAGTGGCTGGGAGTACGTGCAGAACCTCACTGAGCCCTATGCCCTCTGGCTGGCGCTGGCCGTGGCGCTGCTCATCGGGGCGGTGGTGCTGTTGCGTGCCACCGAGCCCACGCGCCGCCCCTCCTTCGCGGAGGTGGGGGAGTTGCCGCAGGGGCGTTTCCGGGGCCGTTCCCGCCCGGTTGTGGTGGTGCTGGTCATCGTCTGCGCGCTGCTGCACTTCATCTATGTCATCCGGGTCGGAGGCGACTTCATGCACGGCCGGATGCTGCTGCTCCCACTCTTCGCGATCCTGCTGCCGCTCTCGCTGGTTCCGGTCTTCGACCTGACGCGGACCTCCCGCTGGCATGACCTGAGCCTCAGTGTCGGGGCACTGTTCATCGGCGGGTGGGCGATTTTCACCGTCCTCGGTGATTATGAGCACCCCATCGCCGATAGCGCCGGGGAACTGGGCATCGTCGATGAGCGTGGCTTCTGGACCCAGGCCACTGACCGTGAGCCGGGTGATCCGCCGCTGGTGGCCGCAGATTTCCTCGATGCCCCGATCATGCAGGACTACACCGATACCGTGGCCGCCGCCGATGCGGAGAACTCCGGCCTGATGCTGCAGATCGCTACCGGCAGTGACCCGGACACCTGGTCGTGGATCCATATTCCGCGCATGACGGAGGACTCTGATCTGCAGGACATTCCGCCGACGGTGTCCATGCTCAACCTCGGCATGACCGGGATGAATGCCCCGCTGGATATCCGCGTCATCGACAATGTCGGTCTGTCGAACCCGCTGGCAGCCCGCCAACCGCGGATCGACGATGGGCGTATCGGCCACGATAAGTGGCTCTCCCCGGCCTGGCAGGCCGCGGACTCCGCCACTGAGATTTCCGCCCTGCCGGGTTGGACCAAGCCGGAGGACGCCGAGCTGGCACGTGAGGCACTGCGCCATCCTGATTTCGTGGAGCTTTTCGAGACTTACCGGTCCCCGATGACGGTGGATCGTTTCTTCAGCAATATCAGGTTCTCCCTGACTACCGGGCGAACCCTGGAGTTCAGTGATGAACCTGAGGACTACCTGACGGGAATGCAAGACGGCCAGGTTTCTGAGGCTTCGCAGATTATGTGGCCAATATCAGTAAACCTGGATCAGCAGAGGTGAGAGGTTGGAAACCGCACCTTAAAGTCACGTTCCGATAACAAACGACTGAGTATTTTCTGCCTTAATGGTTTAGGCTGTCTCCCGACTGGCGAAAGGCTGGGTCGGGTACAGGCCTGATTGATTGGTTCGTCCGATCTGATTGATCATGTAACGCTCGCCTTTTGTCGCCCGATTAGGGGACAGTGTGAAAGTCGTGTCTGCCACCGAAGGCGGACAGGAGATGGAAGTAGTGAATTGAGTCGAGGAGAAGCATGACAACGTGGACCGATATGCGTTCCCTGGGACGCAAGAGCATCGCAGCCCTCGTGGCTGTGGTGATCGCCCTGGGCCTCATGGTGGTATCGGCCGGTGAAGCCTCCGCAAACCGCGGTTGGCTGCGCCCGGATGCCAACGGCGCCTGCGAGTGGGATGCGCACCAGTGGTGGGTGCAGCGCTGTGATGTCTGGTCCGAGGCGACCGGTCACAACATCACCGTTCAGATCCAGCCGGCCGCCCGCGGCGGCAACGCCGGCTTCTACCTGCTGGACGGACTGCGCGCGACCAACAACGCCAACGCCTGGACCGTCGACCGGTCCGCGCCGGCCACCTACGCCGACCACAACATCACCCTGGTGATGCCCGTCGGCGGCGCAGCTTCCTTCTACGCTGACTGGGAAGGCCCAGCCACCTATGACCTGAACAACCCGGTCAACTACCAGTGGGAGACCTTCCTGACCTCCGAGCTGCCGGGCTACCTGCAGCAGCACTTCGGCGTCAGCCCCAGCAACAACTCGATCGCTGGACTGTCCATGGGCGGCACCGCTGCCCTGAACCTGGCTGCCGCTCACCCGAACCAGTTCCGTCAGGCGATGTCCTGGTCCGGCTACCTCACCACCACCCTGCCCGGCGCTCAGACCATGCTCCGTGTCGCTCTCCTCGACGCCGGCGGCTTCAACCTCAACGCCATGTACGGTTCCATGGTGAACCCGCGCCGCTTCGCGAATGACCCCTTCCTCAACATGGGTCAGCTCAAGGCCATGGATGACATCTACATCTCCGCCGCCTCCGGTTTCCCCGGCCCGCAGGACGCTAACTACCCGATCCAGTACACCGCCTCCGGTATGCCGCTTGAGATGCTCGCCCGCCTCTCCACCACGGCTTGGGCATTGAAGGCCAAGGCTGAGGGGCTGAACTTCACCGAGGATTATCCGGCCACCGGTATCCACAACTGGACCAACTTCGGTTCCCAGATGGAGAAGACCAAGCCCCGCGTCCTCGACGTGATGAACGCCTGGTAGTTCTTTTTCACCGCGCTTCATAAGCTCCGCCTCCGGACCCGTTGGTTCGGCAGGCGGAACTTTTGTTTTGAGGGTGCGCCGCTGCACCTACTGCTTATCGATGGTGCGCGCCGCGGCGCGCTAGGCGGTCCCGAGGGCAGCATCATCGAAGGAGTCTCCCGAGATAAGCTCACCCTGAACATAACGCTGATCCTCGGCGACCCGGCCGGCAGCGCCACGACGGTGCGAGGCGTAGACCACCCCATCGGGGAAGAAGAACTCCAGCACCGCCGGATCCCGCGGGTGGATCTCAATCCGCAGCGTTCCCGCCGACACCAGAGCATGACAGGCCGAGCACAGTGGGATCAGATTATCGGGATCGGTGCCGCCACCGGCCGCCCAGGCCAGGATGTGATGGAACTCCAGGAACTGGGTGTGCACACACCCCGGGGTGGCACACTGGCCCTCCCACTGGGCCAGCAGCATCCTCTCCAGTGCCGCGTTGACTGTTCGTTTCGAGCGCCCGCAGAAGATCTGCACACCGCGTTCATCGATGACCTCGATCTGGCTGTGGGCATTGAGCAAGACCCGATGGAGGTATCTGAGCTCCGCCCCAGCCCGGCCCATGAGATGTGCGGGGCCGTCGAGCCCGGCCCGGAGGTGGACCTCGGCGCCGGGGGCGCGGACCTGGCTGCGTGGGGTGCTCCGGACCATCGCGACCATCATGAACAGTGAGTGCAGCAGGGTGGCGTGCCGGGGTGGACCGAAACGTGAACCACGACGCCGGGTGGGCTCCGGCGGGGCTTGGGGCTCAGCACCGGCACCGGGCTCATCCGCAGCCTCGGGCTCATCTTCATTCTCGGTCTGGTCGACCCGGTGGGAGGGGACGGTTTCCGGGGTCTCGGCGGCCTGGTCGAGCCGCTCATCGAGTTCATCGAGGGTCAATTGGGTGAGGTCGGAGTCGGTGATGGTTTTGTGGGAGGCGAGTTCGGCGATTTTCAGGGCGGCGAGTAGTTCGGTGGCCCGGTCGGGGTTCAGGCGTGCCCAGAGGGTCATGTGGCCGGTGTCGGGGCAGACACGGTAGTTGAGGTACTCGGTGGGGGTGGTGGTTTTCCCGGGGCGTTTACGTCCGTGGAGGGCGTGTTCGAGGTCGGGGTAGGTCAGGGTGCGGGCGAGGCCGACGAGTTCTTCTTCGTTGTCGGGGGTCAGGTAGCGCAGGAGGAGGCGGACTTTGGAGTAGCTCAGGGTTGCATGTTGGAAGTTTTCGCTCAGGAGGGGGAAACGGTGGAGTTTGGTGGCGATGTGGAGGTACTCCTGGGCGGTGCGTGGGGAGGCGCCGAGTTCGCGGATGAGCCAGGCAGTGGTGGTGCTGGATCCTTGGGTGCGGGCGAGATTGCGGGTGGTGAATTCGCCGAGCGTGATCAGGAAGGTGGCTTTGTGGGTGGTGAAGGCGGTGTGGTGGTGGATGAGGGTGGTGATGAGTTGGGTGTCGGACAAGGTGTCGGTGGTGGTGTGCATCTGGTCCCCAGAGTGACGGTTCAGTCGAAAGTATTTTCGATCACCGCCACCCTAGGGGGCATGCCGGACATGGCCACCCCCGGGTGGCCCCGTCTGGGCGGGGGGGCCGGTGGCCTGGGGTTTGTGGGTGTTGGGTGCGCGCCACGGCGCGCTTTTTGTGCCGGTCGGGTCGTGGTCGGCGCGGTTCCCGGGGGCGTCGATAAGCGGCCGCCTCACTGTATATATGGGGGCGATTCCGGCGAATGGATTTTGAGATAATCCCCCCACTGTGCGGCGCGTCCCTTTCGAAAGTCTCAACCTTAACTTAAGCTTGATCGTGAACTGCTCGGACGGCCTCAACACATACCCACATATGTTACGAGAACGTCAGTAGCGGCGATACTAAGACGACAATCAAATAAAGTGCTCCCAGGTCGGCGATCTGGAGACTGGGCAACGGTGCCGCCAATTCCGGAGGAGGGGAACCCTCGGAGTTGGCGGACCGGTGCGTATTGCAGTGTTCTGCACCGGTAACTCGTGTTTCCGCCTGGGATCCCTTGCTCTGCTCATAGTCACTTCGAATCACAAGGACAGATACATGCGCGACACCGCATCCCGTTTCTCCCGGCAGCGCTCCCTCTGGATTGCCGCTGCCGCCGTCCCTACCGCCGCGGCCCTCTCCCTGAGCCTGGCCGCCGGTCCCGCCATGGCCCAGAGCTCCGGCTCCTCGGGTGGGTCCAGCGGACTCAGTGACTACCTGCAGAGTGACACCCCGCCGGAGCGGTCCCCGATCAACACCGAATACCCGGAGGTTGAAGGCCTGCCCGCAGGTGTCTCCATCGACCGCGTCGAGTGGTACACCAACCGCCACATCTCCATCTTCATCAACTCCGCGGCGATGCCGGATTCCCCGATCCAGGTCCAGATGCTGCTGGCCCGTGACTGGCAGTCCAGCCCGGACCGCGACTTCCCGGAGGTGTGGGCCCTGGACGGTCTGCGCGCCCGCGATGACGAGTCCGGCTGGACCATCGAGACCAACATCGAGCAGTACTACGCCGACAAGAACGTCAACGTGATCATGCCGGTCGGTGGCGAGTCCTCCTTCTATTCTGACTGGCAGCAGCCCGACAACGGCAAGCACTACAAGTGGGAAACCTTCCTCACCAATGAGCTGGTTCCGGTCCTGGAGAACGGCTTCCGCTCCAATGGTGAGCGTGCCGTCACCGGTATCTCCATGGGTGGCACCGCGGCTGTCAACCTGGCTGAGCGCCACCCGCAGCTCTTCGACTTCGTCGGTTCCTTCTCCGGCTACCTCGACACCACCACCCCCGGCATGCCGCTTGCCATCTCCGCCGCGCAGCAGGATGCCGGCGGATACACCGCCGCTAAGATGTGGGGCCCGGTCGGCTCCCAGGACTGGATCGACCACGACCCGAAGCTGGGCCTCGCCGGGCTGCAGGATATTCCCGTCTACGTCTCCGCAGGTAACGGCACCGACGACTTCGGCCGTCCGGGTTCCGTGGCCAAGGGGCCGGCCAACTATGCCGGTAAGGGCCTGGAGGTCATCGCCCGGATGTCCACCCAGACCTTCGTCAACCGCGCGGAGGCCGAGGGCATCAACGTCATCGCCAACTTCCGCCCCTCCGGCGTGCACTCCTGGGAGTACTGGCAGTACGAGATGACCCAGGCCTGGCCGCACATGGCCGACGCCCTGAACGTCCCAACGGAAGACCGTGGTGCTGACTGCACCGCCGTCGGCGCCATCGGCGACGCCACCGCCTCCGGGATCATCGGCTCCTGCGTGAACAACGAGTACGACGTCGCCGACGGTGCCGGTAAGGCACAGGACTTCCGCGCTGGCACCGCCTACTGGTCCCCGGAGACCGGTGCCCAGGCACTCTTCGGCCGCATCAACGCCCGCTACTCCGAGCTCGGCGGCGCGGGCTCCTGGCTCGGTTTCCCGACCTCCGGTGAGCAGACCACCCCGGATGGCCAGGGCCGCTACGTCCAATTCCAGAACGGTTCCATCTACTGGACCGCCGCCACCGGTGCCTACGCCATCCCGCGCGATATGTTCCAGCACTGGGGCACCATCGGCTGGGAAGGTGGCGACCTGGGCTACCCGGTGGCCGAGGCCACCGAGTCCAAGGGTGGCTTCATCCAGGAGTTCGAGAACGGCTATGTCGTGCGCACCCCGGATAATGAGAACTACTGGGTCCGTGGCGTTATCGCCCAGAAGTACAAGGAGCTGGAGACCACCAACTCGGAGCTGGGCTACCCGATCTCTGATGAGAAGCTCGTCAATGGCGGTGCCTTCCAGGAGTTCGAGAATGGCTCCATCTACTGGTCCGCGGACACCGGCGCCCACTTCATCAAGTCCGGCGATATCTTCAACGCCTGGGGTGCGAAGGGCTGGGAGCAGGGTGAGTTCGGCTTCCCGACCGCCGATCAGACCGGCATCCTCTTCGGCGGCGAGATCGTCGAGTTTGAGAATGGCACGATCCGCCAGGTCAACGGCAAGGTCGAGGAGGAGCTCAACTAGTGCGGAATTCCCGGAAGTACGCCAGCCTGCTCATCACCTGTGTCGCAGCCCTGGGCCTCGCGGCCTGCGGTGGCGATGCGACCGTCGAGAATGATCCCGCCACGGAGCTGAGCTCAGTGGCGCCGCTGACGCGGGAGTCTGGAACGTCTTCCGCCAGCAGCGCGTCCACCTCCGCCAGCGAAGCCAGCGGTTCCACTTCCGCCCCGGGCACCAATGCACCGGTCCGGCCGGAGCCGTTGCCGCAGGATGGTGCCGCGGAGGAGATCGAGGAGATCCCGGAGCAGACCATCGAGCGTTCCCCCGAGGAAGAGGCCTTCCTCGGGGAGGTCGCCGAGGGTGAGATTGATATCACCGGCGTGGAGGAACAGCTGATCGGCGCTGCCGCCACCGTCTGTGAATCAGTCGAGAGTGGCAATGAAAACGTCATCGTACCTGCGGTGGCCGGCCAGCTGGTGGAGCAGGGTAAGACCCAGCTGCCGGCGGAGGAGGCGGCCACGCTGATTGAATCTGCGGCCGAGTCAGCGTACTGCTAGAACGATGAAGAAAGTTTTCACGGTTCTGGCCGTGCTGGTTGTGCTGGTGTTGATCGGTGTCGGAATTATGCAGTGGCAGCGGGGTTCTGTTGAGACTCCGCTGCCGCCGCTGGGCGGCGGCGAGACCACCACTGAGCAACCGGAAGGGTGCATCGACGTCCAGGTGATCTCCGCACCGGGCACCTGGGAGTCCGCTCCCAACGATGATCCGCACAACCCGACCGCCAACCCCTGGTCCTTCATGCTGAGCGTCACTCAGCCGCTGCAGGAGCGCTTCAACCCGGATCAGGTTGAGGTGTGGACGCTGCCGTACACCGCACAGTTCCGGAATATCAATGCGCAGCAGGAGATGTCCTATGACGACTCGCGCAATGAGGGGCTGGCCAAGGTGGAGGCGGAGATGGCAGCCACCCATGCCGAGTGCCCGCAGACCGATTTCATTCTCGCCGGCTTCTCGCAGGGCGCGGTGCTCCTCGGTGATCTTGCCAGCAAGATCGGCAATGGTTATGGCGTGGTCCCGGCCGACCGGATCAGGGGTGTCGCCCTGGTTGCGGACGGTCGTCGGGAACCTGGTGTGGGCCAGGTCCCGGGTGTCCAGGTCGACGGCGTCGGCGCGGAGATCACCCTGGAATCGCTGAACCTCCTGGTTCAGGCGGTGGTCCCCGGGGCGACCATGCGTGGTCCCCGGGAAGGTGGTTTCGGTGAGCTCAATGACCGGGTCTATGAGATCTGTGCCCCGGATGATTCGATCTGCGATGCCCCGCGCGATGCCGGTAATGCGATCGGCAGGGCGCAGGCCCTGGTCGCGGCGAACGGGGTGCATGCGATGTACGCCACCAACCCCGATGTGATCCCCGGAACGACCACAAATCAGTGGCTCGTGGACTGGGCTTCCCAACTGCTGCAGCAGTAGCGATAGCATCGGGAATGAGATCATCTCGGCTATGGCGGGGATGGTCTGAGCTGCTATATTTCAAAGTCAAAAGTAACAAATCGTTATTAATATGACGATGTCGTGGATGATGACGTGGTGGACACCCCACGCGAGGACTAGAGGAGAAGCATGGATCTGCAAGCGGCCATGGGCCAGTTTTTCAATGACAAGGGCGAGATCGCCCTTGCCCCGCAGCTGACCCTCTCGGGTCTGGCGGAACTGATGTACCAGGCGGACCTTGCCCAAGGCGGCGGTGACCGTAAGGTGCTGCGGTTCTGGGATTTCTCCGGTTCCCGCGAAGGTGAAGCCGTGGATTTCACCCGCACCGAGATCAATACCCGTATCAAATCCGTGGCGGCCCGCCTGCAGCAGGTGGGCAAGATGGGTGACCGCGTGGCTATCTTGGCCAACAATAGCCCGGAGTACATCTTCGGCTTTGTTGGTGCGCTCTATGCTGGCATGACTCCGGTTCCGCTCTATGATCCGACTGAGCCGGGCCACGCCGACCACCTCGACGCCGTCATCGGTGACTGCTCGCCGAAGTTCGTGCTGACCAACTCCAACTCGGCCGCCGCCGTGCGTGAGCACTTCGCGAAGACCCCCTCCCGGGAGCGTCCGCGCATCCTTTCCGTGGATTCCCTGCCGGATGCCCTCGCCACCAGTTATCAGAACCCGATGACCACCCTGGCCGGCCAGCAGGTCATGGCTTCCTCGCAGGTCATGCCGATCGATATGCCGGCCTTCCTGCAGTACACCTCGGGTTCCACCCGTAACCCCGCCGGTGTCATCCTCACCAACCGCTCCATCCTCACCAACGTGCTGCAGATCTTCACCGCCGCACAGCTGAAGATGCCGCTGCGGCTGGTGTCCTGGTTGCCCCTGCACCACGACATGGGCATCATCCTGGCTGCCTTCGTCACCATCCTGGGTCTGCAGAACGAGGTCATGAGTCCGCGTGACTTCATCCAGCAGCCCTCCCGCTGGGTCTCCCAGCTCAACCGCCGTGAGAGCGATAAGAACCTCTACACCGTGGTCCCGAACTTCGCATTGGAGCTGGCTGTCCGTTATGGCAAGCCGGCAGAGGGCGAGCAGCTGGATCTCTCCGCCGTCGACGGCATCATCATCGGCTCCGAGCCGGTGAGCAAGAAGTCGGTGGAGTCCTTCGCCGATGCCTTCGAGGCCTTCGGTCTCAAGCGTGATGTGCTGCGTCCCTCCTATGGTCTGGCCGAGGCTTCCCTGCTGGTGACCACCCCGCAGACCCCGAACCGCCCGGTCTTCGCGAGCTTCGACCGCGATGCCCTGGCACAGGGCCGCGCCGAGGTCATCGCTGCCGAGGATGAGAATGCCGTGGTCTTCACCTCCAACGGTCAGGTGGTGAGCCCGCAGGTCCTGACCCTGGTGGATCCGGCGACCCGCGCTGAGATCGCTGATGGTCTCGTCGGTGAGATCTGGGCCCACGGCCAGAACATGGCCGCCGGTTACCTGGACCGCCCGGAGGACACCGCAGATACCTTCCAGAACACCCTGGGTGAGCGCCTGGCGGAGAACTCCCGCGCGGCGGGTGCCCCGGACAGCGGCTGGATGGCCACCGGTGACCTGGGTGCCATCATTGACGGTGAAATCTACATCACCGGCCGCCTGAAGGACCTGATCGTCATCGCCGGCCGTAACCACTACCCGCAGGATGTGGAATACACGGTCAACCAGGCCTCCGCGCACATCCGCCCGGATTCCGTGGCAGCCTTCTCCATCGAAGGTGATGACGTAGAGAAGCTGATCATCATCGCCGAGCGTGACAACGGCAAGGATGCCGCTGATGATGCGGCCGCCGTCGCGGCCATCCGCACCGCCATCTCGGGTGCCCATGGTCTAGTGCCGGAGGAGATCCGGATCGTAGAGCCCGGTGCCATCGCGCGTACCTCCAGTGGCAAGATCGCCCGCCGTGTCAGCCGCAAGAACTACCTGGCACAGCAGCAGTAGGAGCGGCCATGCCTGCTCAGCCCTTCGTTCCGCTTCGGCGGGCCGCGGGGCTTTTGTGCTGAAAAGTCCAGGTGTGCCGGATATTTTCAGCCGGTCCCAAGCCCCGGCACAGGCCCGGGTTGGGCGCGGCGTCGATACGCACGTGTGTTGGACCCCGCGATGTATGGTTCCGGATTAAAACAGGGCACAATTGAGACCATGCAGAATTAGATAAGCATTGTGCCGCAGGGCACAGTGATGGAAAGTGCCCGGGGTTCAGCCCCGAGAGTCCGAATATGAAACGAATTGGTGGCTGCCGGAGATATACCTCCGATAGGAACTATCTTTGCTGCACCACCACGAGAATATGTCAAAGGATGAGACCTCCGTATGGATCAGAGCCAGTCTCCCGCGTCCCAGGCGCCCATGACCATCGAACAGCTTCGCGCCTGGCTGCGTGACTGGGTCATCGCCACCACCGGACTGCCGGCAGAGGAGGTCACCGATGATAAACCGATGGAGAGCTTCGGCCTGTCTTCCCGCGATGCGGTGGTGCTTTCCGGCGAGCTGGAGAACCTGCTCGATGTCCAACTCGAGGCCACCATCACCTATGAGTACCCGACGATCAACGCGCTGGCCAAGCGACTGATCGAGGGCGAGGACCGCGCCACCCGCGCGACCGCCACGAACTCCTCCCAGCGCCGCCTCGGTGGCGGCGCCCAGGGGCCGGGCAGCCACGACATCGCCATCGTCGGCCTGGCGGCCCGCTTCCCGGGTGCGGAGAACCTCGAGGAGATGTGGCAGCTGCTGGTCGAGGGCCGTGATGGCCTCGGTGCTCTGCCGATCGGCCGGTGGTCGGAGTACTCCGGCGATCAGGTGATGGCCAAGAAGATCGAGGACACCAACACCACCGGCGGCTACCTCAAGGACATCGCCTCCTTCGACACCGAGTTCTTCGGGCTGTCCCCGCTCGAGGCCGCCAACATGGATCCGCAGCAGCGGATCCTGCTGGAGCTGACCTGGGAGGCCTTCGAGAACGCCCATATCCCGGCCAATGAACTCCGGGGCGGCTCAGTGGGTGTCTTCATCGGTTCCTCGAATAATGATTACGGCATGATGATCGCCGCCGACCCGGCAGAGGCGCACCCCTATGCGCTGACCGGCACCGCCAGCTCGATCATCCCGAACCGGATCTCCTACGCCTTCGATTTCCGCGGTCCCTCCATCAGCGTGGACACCGCCTGCTCCTCCTCCCTGGTCGCGGTCCACCAGGCCGTGCGCGCCCTGCGCTCGGGTGAGGCGGATGTCGCCGTGTCCGGTGGCGTGAACATCCTGGCCTCGCCGTTTGTCTCCACCGGTTTCGGTGAGCTGGGCGTGTTCAGCCCCACCGGCAAGATTCACGCCTTCTCCGATGATGCCGATGGTTTCGTGCGTTCCGATGGCGCGGGCGTGCTGGTGCTCAAACGCGTCGAGGATGCCCTCGCCGAGGGCGATGAGATCCTCGCCGTGATCAAGGGCTCGGCCGTCAACTCCGATGGCCGCTCCAATGGCCTGACCGCCCCGAATCCTGATGCCCAGGTTGATGTCCTCGAGCGCGCCTACCTCGATGCCGGGGTGGCGCCGGAAGAGGTCGACTACGTCGAGGCCCACGGCACCGGCACCATCCTCGGAGATCCGATCGAGGCCACCGCCCTGGGTGCGGTCCTCGGCCGTGACCGCCAGGCCTCCCACCCGACCCTGCTGGGCTCCGCGAAGACCAACTTCGGCCACACCGAGTCCGCCGCCGGTGCGGCCGGGCTGATCAAGGTCGTGCTGGGCATCCACAATAATGTGATCCCGCCGTCCCTGCACTACTCCGATCCCAACCGCTACATCGACTTCGATGCCGAGCGCCTCGAGATCGTGGAGGATCCCCGCGAGTGGCCGACCTACTCGGGCCGCAAGCTCGCCGGTGTCTCCGGTTTCGGTTTCGGTGGCACCAACGCCCACGTCGTGGTCTCCGAGTTCGTGGCCGCCGACTATGAGGACACCCCGCGCCAGCGCGCCGCCCAGCTCAGCGATCCGGCGAACCCGAATGCCGTGGCGCTGCCGGTCTCCGGCCTGCTGCCTTCGCGGCGTCGTGACGCGGCCGCCGTGCTCGCCGACTTCCTGGAGGGCCGTGCCGATACCGACCTGGTACCGCTGGCACGTTCCCTGGCCGGCCATAACCACGGCCGTTCCCGCGCCGTCATCCAGGCCTCGAATATCGAGGAGGCCGTCAAGCGCCTGCGCCAGGTCGCCGAGGGCAAGGTCAGCGTCGGCATCGCCGCCGCCGACTCCCCGGACCAGGCCGGCCCGGTCTTCGTCTACTCCGGTTTCGGTTCCCAGCACCGCCAGATGGCCAAGGACCTGATCGAGCTTTCCCCGATCTTCGCCGCCCGTCTGCTGGAGTTGGATGAGCGGGTGGACTTCGAGTCCGGCTGGTCACTCATGGACATCGTCAACGACGATGAACAGACCTATGACACTGAGACCGCCCAGGTGGCGATCACCGCCATCCAGATCGCGCTGACGGACCTGCTGGCCACCTTCGGTGCCAAGCCGTCCGCCGTGATGGGCATGTCCATGGGTGAGATCGGGGCGGCCTATGCCGCCGGTGGTCTCTCCGCCGAGGACGCCATGCAGATCGCCTGCCACCGTGCCCGCCTGATGGGCGAGGGTGAGAAGTCCCTGCCGGAGGATCAACTCGGCGCGATGGCCGTGGTGGAACTGTCTCCTGCGGAACTTGCTGCACTGACCGCCACCGTCGAGGAACTGGCCGGCATCGAGCCCGCCGTCTACGCCGGCCCCGGCATGACCACCGTCGGCGGTCCGCAGTCGGCCGTCGATGCCCTGGTCACCCGCCTCGAGGACGCGGGGAAGTTCGCCCGCAAGCTCAACGTCAAGGGCGCCGGGCACACCAGCGCCGTGGAACCGCTGCTCGGTGAGCTGGCCTTCGAAACCGCCGGCATCACCGCCCTGCCGCTGCAGGTCCCGCTGTTCAGCTCCGTCGACGAAGGCGTGGTCTACCAGCCGGGCGCGATCGTCCACGACTCCGAGTACTGGCTGCGCTGCACCCGCCAAGTGGTCCACTTCCAGTCCGCCACCGAGCAGGCCTTCGCCGCCGGCCACAACATCCTCGTCGAGATCGCCCCGAACCCGGTGGCGATGATGGGCATGATGAACACCGCCTTCGCCGTGGGCCGGGCGGACGCCCAGTTGCTCTTCGTGCTCAAGCGCAAGGTCAATGCCGCCGACTCCATCCGTGACCTGCTGGCCAAGCTCTACGTCGCCGGGGCCCCGGTCGACTTCGCCCTGCTCTCCGGTGACGGCGCGCGTATCGACGCCCCGCATGTGCGCTGGAAGCACCAGCGCTACTGGACCAACGCGCGTCCCTCCTCCGGCGGTGCAACCCGCCTGCCGGGCACCAGGATCACCTTGCCAGGCGGCATCGTGGCTTTCGCGGCCAGCGCCGACCTCGCCCCTTCCGCACTGGCTGTACTAGAAGCCGCCGCTGCCGAGGCCCTGCCGGGCTCCCAGCTGGTGGCCTCCGAGGAACACGGCACCCTGCCGCCCAATGGCGAGCTGACCACCGTGGTCACCCGCAACCTGGGTGGCGCCTCCATCGCGGTGTACCACGTGGTGGATGAGCAGACCACCCTGGTGGCTGAAGGTTTCGCCGTCGGCGCCAATATCGCGCTCGGTGGGGCCACCCCGAACCTGGGGGTGCAGACCGTGACGCCCTCTGCCGCGCAGTCCGCCACCGCGGCGGAGTACAGCGACCTCACGGTTGAGGCGGTGCGTTGGGACTCGGCCACCGAGTCCGTTGAGCAGCGCATGAAGACCATTGTCTCGGAATCCATGGGATATGACGTTGATGACCTGCCGCGTGAGCTGCCGCTGATCGACCTCGGCCTGGACTCTCTGATGGGCATGCGCATCAAGAACCGCATTGAAAATGATTTCCAGATCCCGCCGCTGCAGGTCCAGGCGCTTCGCGACGCCTCCGTGGCCGATGTGGTCAAGCTCGTCGAGGAGCAGGTCGCCGGGCGGGAGCCTGCCGCAGCGGCAGCTCCGGCTACTCCGGCTACTCCGGCAGCTCCGGCTGAGGTCGCAGCTGGCGCAGCAGCCCAGGGTGGGGGCGGCGTGGGGGTCGCCCCGCGTGATGCTTCCGAGCGCGCTGTTTTCGGTACCTGGGCCGGTATCACCGGAACGGCGGCGGCAGGTGTGACCAGCCCGCTGCCGCAGATCGATGAGGCCACCGCCACCCAGATCGCCGAGCGACTGAGCGAGCGCGCCGGCCTGGAGATCACCACCGCCCAGGTGCTGGCCGCCGAGACTCTCGAGCCGCTCTCCGACCTGGTGCGCGAGGGCCTGGAGACCGAGGTTGAGGGCAATATCCGCGTCCTGCGGACCCGCCCGGAAGGCTCCACCGCGCCGGGTGTGTTCCTCTTCCATCCGGCCGGTGGTTCCTCCGTGGTCTACCAGCCGCTGATGCGCCGTCTGCCCGCCGAGGTCCCCGTCTATGGCGTGGAACGCCTGGAGGGTGGCCTGGAGGATCGTGCCGCCCAGTACCTTGATGAGATCCGCACCTTCGCTGCCGGGCAGCCGGTGGTCCTCGGTGGTTGGAGCTTCGGTGGTGCCCTGGCCTATGAGGTGGCGGAGCAGCTGCGTGAGACTGATGTCGAGGTGGCCCTGATCGCGCTGCTGGACACCGTCCAGCCGGCACATCCGGCCCCGGACACCATGGAGGAGACGAAGAAGCGTTGGGAGCGCTACTCCGCCTTCGCCGCCAAGACCTACGGCCTTGAATTCGATGTGCCCTATGAGCTGCTGGAGACCGCCGGTGAGGAAGCCATGCTGGCCATGCTGGAACAGTTCCTGGGCAGTGCAGATGCCTCCGCCCACGGCATTTCCGCTGGCGTGCTCGAGCACCAGCGCGCCAGCTTCGTGGACAACCGCATCCTGGACACCGTCGACTTCGCCCGCTGGGCACAGGTCAAGGTTCCGGTGCTGCTCTTCCGTGCGGAGCGCATGCATGATGGTGCCATCGAGTTGGAACCGGCTTATGCGGAAATTGACCTGGATGGTGGCTGGTCGACTATTGTGGATGATTTGGACATCATTGAGCTCCCCGGCGATCACCTCGCCATCGTGGACGAGCCTGCCATCGGTACGGTGGGTGCGCACCTGACCCGCCGGATCGGCGAGCTTTAGAAATTTAAGTCGGACTCTCGGTTCATTGTCCTGCGCGCCCCGCGTGTGCGGGGGTTGGCCGTCCGAGAGTGGCGCGAGATTTACGGAATCGAGATGGAGTAGACGTGACAGCCAGCACGACCGCGGAGAAGCTCGCGGACCTGCGTTCCCGCCTGGAAAAGGCACAGGACCCGGGCAGCGAGCGGGCTCGCGCCCGCCGCGATGAGGCTGGCCGCTCCACCCCGCGTCAGCGCATCAACCGCCTTCTCGACGACGGTTCCTTCATGGAGATCGGCGCGCTGGCCAAGACCCCGGGCGACCCGGACGCGCTCTACAGCGATGGCGTGGTCACCGGTTATGGGCGTATCGACGGCCGCCCGGTCGCCGTCTACGCGCATGATAAGACCGTCTACGGCGGTTCCGTCGGTGTGACCTTCGGCCGCAAGGTGTCCGAGGTCATGGACATGGCTATCCGGACCGGTTGCCCCGTCATCGGCATCCAGGACTCCGGTGGCGCCCGCATCCAGGATGCGGTGACCTCGCTGGCCATGTACTCCGAGATCGCGCGTCGCCAGATGCCGCTCTCGGGCCGGAGCCCGCAGATCTCGATCATGCTCGGCAAATCCGCCGGTGGCGCCGTCTATGCCCCGGTGACCACCGACTTCGTCATCGCCGTCGACGGCGAGACGGAGATGTACGTGACCGGTCCCAACGTGATCAAGGAGGTCACCGGCGAGCAGGTCACCTCCGCTGAGCTGGGGGGCGCCCGCCAGCAGGAGCTCAACGGCAATATCGCCGCCGTCCTCGCGAATGAGGAGGAGGCCTTCGAGTACGTCCATGAGCTCCTCGAGCACCTGCCCTCCAGCTGCTTCGATCCGGCCCCGGTCTTCGATGCCCCCAGCGATGCGGACGTCGCCGAGGACCTCGAGTTGGACTCCTTTATGCCGGATGACACCAACGCCGGCTACGACATGATGGACCTGCTGGCCAAGATCGGTGACGATGACGCCCTGGTGGAGATCCAACCGAACTACGGCCCGAACCTGATCACCGCCTTCGGGCGTATCGACGGCCGCGCCGTCGGCTTCGTGGCCAACCAGCCGCTGCAGTTCGCCGGCTGCATCGACGCCGATGCCGCCGACAAGGGTGCCCGCTTCATCCGCACCTGCGACGCCTACAACATCCCCATCGTCTTTGTCGTGGACACCCCGGGCTATCTGCCGGGCGTGGAGCAGGAGAAGTCCGGCCTGATCCACCGTGGTGCCAAGCTCGCCTTCGCCGTCGTTGAAGCCACCGTCCCCAAGGTGACACTGATTGTGCGTAAGGCCTACGGCGGGGCCTATGCCGTGATGGGTTCCAAGAACCTCTCCGGTGATATCAACCTGGCCTGGCCGACCGCCCAGATCGCCGTGATGGGCTCAGCTGCCGCCGTGGTGATGATCCAGGGCAAGCAGCTCGATGCCGCACCGCCGGAGCAGCGTGGTTACCTCAAGAAGGTCTTCATGGACTTCTATGACGAAAACATGACCAGCCCCTATGTGGCCGCCGAACGTGGCTTCATCGACGCGATGATCCAGCCACGGGAGACCCGCCTGGCCCTGCGTCGGGCACTGCGCCAGCTGGCCACCAAGCGCCAGGAAGACCTGCCGAAGAAGCACACCATCTCGCCGTTGTAATTCTGGTCTGGTGGTTGGTGAACTTCGGGACACCGGGCCCGGTGGCGAGGCTGAGCTGGGGCACCAACTCCTCCAGGACATCAGCAACCACGATGAGGGGTGGGGGATCACCACCTTTGGCACGATGATCGGCGGCAATGCCTACCGGCAGGAGTGGGTCGCATCCGGCTATGCGGCGGGCGCCCTGTGGTCGGTGCCGAAAAGCGTGCTGGTAATCGTTCCCAGGCCGCGAAGGGCCAATTGGTTTCCCTGCCAAAAATAGGGACAATAAACCGGGCGGGCATTTCAGTGACAATTAGTCTCTTTTAAGGCTATATTGACAACGGAAGTGTCGGCGGTCACACCCTCTGGCTTGATGTGGGACCTCGGTCGTCGATACCTCATGTGGATCATCGCCACGGAAAGGTCCTGGACATGCACCCCCGCCCGCCTCGTTTCCTCTTCATCAATGAAAATATCGGTGGTCACCGGACCGTCCATGCCTCTTTCCGGAAGATCTTCGCTGAGCGCGATGATGTCGAGGTGGAATTCTTAGATGGTCAGGATCCGGGGATCCTGGGTAAGATCCTCCGGGCCCCGATTCCGGGTCTGGCACGCCTGGATCTGGATCTGCAGCCGCTGCGCGGTCAGCTGGTGCACTCCTGGAATATGAAGCGGCGGGTCAAGAAACGCCTGGCCGCCGGTGATGTCGATGCCGTCCACCTCTATACCCAGAACACCATGCTCGGTGGGGCGAAGCTGCTGCGGGGGATTCCCACCGTGATCACCACGGACAGCACCGGCCGGCTCAATGTTTTCAGCATTCCCTACCGGAAACCCACCCGATTCACCGCACCGCTGAGCAAGCTCAACCTCTTCTTCGAGCGCCCTGTGTTGAAGTCCGCCACGAAGGTTTTCGCGAACACGAAGAAGGTGGTGGATTCACTTCGCTCGGCGGATTATCTGCTGGCCCCCAGCCAGGTTGAACACCTGGAGATGGGAATCCACTCGCCTTATTTCACCGCCCCGTTGCCGGCGCGGGATCCCGCCAAGCGCCCGAATATCGTTTTCCTCGGCACCAGTCTGGAGCGCAAAGGCGGCAACCTGCTGCTGGAGATCTGGCGGGAGGAGCTCAAGGGGAAAGCTGATCTGACCCTGGTCACCCTGGAAGAGGTGCCTCCGGAGGCGGGGCTGAGGGTGATCAATGATCTCACACCGGGGGAGGAGCGGCTCTGGGAGATTCTCGCTGCGGCCGACATCATGTGTTTTCCCTCGACGATCGATCAGGCCCCGAATGTCATCCTGGAGGCCATGGCTGCCGGTCTTCCGGTCATCGCGCATCCGAACGGCGCGATCCCGGAGATGATCGCCGAGGGCGAGACCGGCTACCTGGTGGACTGTCACCGGCGGCAACCCGTCGCTGAAGCACTACACCGGCTTATCGACGACCCCGAGCTGCGGGCGCAGCTGGGTCAGGCCGGGTATCACCGGGTCCGGGAGCGCTATAACCTCCGGGACTCCACCGAGGTGATTCTGCAGGAACTGCGGCGGGCCGCCGGATTCGATACTGCGTCAGCTCCGGAGCCGGTGGCCGATGCCGGGGCAAGGGAGGAGAGCTTCGGTCTGCATGCCACCCTGAGCCCGGAACTGAAGCGCCAGTGGGCGGAACTCGGGGAGCAGGTCTCCACCAAGTTCGCCTCCCGGCCTTCCTACGCCTGGACCTGGTTTGAGACCCTCGGCAAGGGAGAACTGGCTTTGGCTACCGTCCACCGGGGTAACCGGCTGGTGGCACTGCTTCCCCTGCACACCAGGAAGCGGGCGGGTATCACCTCCCACCGCTGGCTGGGCCATGGCCTGGGAACCATCGGTGAGGCATTGTTCGTCGATAAGTCCGCGTTAGGGTCTCTGGTATCCGGCATCCGCGATGCCGGGGTGCTGCTGGAACTGACCCATACCCCGGCGGATTCCCCGTTGCTCGCGGAACTGCTGGCGAGCGGGGACTGGATCGTCGACTTCCGGAGTGATGAGCGCTGCCCGGTGACGGACCTGCCACCGGGGAGCCGGGCGCGGGATTTCCGGAGCAAAAAGACCCTCAAGCGCCTGCGGGTGGCCCGAGATGCCATGGCCCGGGATATTGGTCCGGTGGAGTTCGAGGTCATCCGCACCCCGGCGGAACTTGCGGCCCGGTGGGAGGAGATCGTGCGGGTCACCGAGGTCGCCCGGGAGGCGGATGAGTCCGGAAAGCTCAATCTCCTGGCCGGCGCATATGGGGAGTTCGGTCGACGCTTTTTGCAGGAGGAGGCGGCGAACGGGCATTTGCTGCTGCTGGGACTGCGGGTGGATTCCACGATGGTGGCCATCGACGTCCAGTTTCAGTCCGGGGACCGTGAGGAAGCCTGGTACACCCGCTTTGATCCCGATTTCGGCAAGCTCGCCCCCGGACACCAGATGATCGAGTTTCTGGCCGATCATCACGATGATTATGGCATCTACCAGTCCGACCAGTTGATCGGGCAATCGAGTTATAAGGTGGATTGGCAGACCTCGGACTATGAGGTGGGCACTATTTTTGCCACGCCGCGGGAGAAGTCCTGGCAGCTTCCGGTTTCCCGGGTGATCGGGCGGGCCAGTGAGAAGAACTACCGTCGTTATCAGGAGTTCACACCGAAGCTGGTTGCGCTGGCCGGAAAGATCCGGCGATGAGTACCATCGATCCGCCGGGAGCAGCACCTTCCCCTGCGCTTGAGCAGCTGAAGCCGGAGAAGAGTGAGAACCGGCAGCTCTTGAGCAGCACCACCGCCATGATTGTGGGGCGGTTGAGTACCGCCGCCCTGGGCTGGGCGGGCAGCGTGATCATCGCCCGAACCCTGACCGGTGATGACTGGGGCCGCTACTCCTTCGTCTTCGCCCTGCTCGGCATCCTTGAGGTGGTCACGGACCTCGGGGTGGGGCGGGTGGTGCTGGCCCGGCTGAACTCCAGCAAAGCGGCGGAGGTCTCCCGGATCGCGGGTTCTTTCATCGTGCTGCGTGCCCTGCTGGGAGTGATCGGCTATCTGCTGGCGGTCGGCTACGCCTACTTCACCGGGCTGTCCCCCCTGGTGGTGGCCGCCGCGGCGTTAGCTGGGACCACGGTGGTGCTGGCGACCCCTGCCAATGCTTTTTTCGTGCTCTACCAGAGCAAACTCCGGCTGACCTATATCGCGGTCTGGGACATCCTCGGCCAGGTGGTGCAGTTCCTGTTGATCCTGCTGGTCGCCGCTTTTTCCCCCACCCTGTTGTGGTTCCTATTCCCTGCGATCATCAGGGAGGTGGTGGTCTTTGTCGGCCGTGGCATCGGAATTCCCCAGATCTACGAGAAGGACTTCCGTCCCTCCTTCCGGACCCCCTTCGCCCACTGGGGGGAGATGTTGCGGGAGGCACTGCCGATCTCGATCGGTTTCGCCTTGATTACCGCCCTGGAACGCATCGACATGCTGATGCTGCAGCGGCTGGACACCTTCGAAGCGGTCGGCCTCTACGCCATCGGCTATAAGTTCTCGGACCTGCTCGGCCTGGTGGTCGGGGCCCTCGCGGTGCCGTTCACCACGGTGCTGGTCAGAGCATGGCCGCACCATCCGGCGGAGTTCCAATCGCGGGTGTTTCAGCCACTGGCGGTGGCGACATTGCTGAGCGGCCTGGCCATCGTCTTGTTCTGGCCCGCCAGCGAATCGGTGATCACCCTGCTCTACGGGCAGGAGTTCATCGGGTCGGCGAACGCGGCGGCACTGATGGTCACCGCTGCGGGGCTCGGTGGTCTCACCTTTGTGGTGATTACCGCACTGGTGTCGGCGAAAAAGCTCAGGGTGTTCCCCTGGATCGCCCTGGCTGGTCTGTTCATGAATATCGGATTCAATATTGTGCTCATCCCGCTGTTCTCGATCAACGGTGCCGCCCTGGCCACGGTCGGCACCCAGGCCGTGATGCTGGTGGCCATGCTGGTGCTGCTGCGCTTCAGCCTGAAGATCCCCGGGGTTTCCCCCTGGGGACTGCTGATCCGGCAGACACTGATCATTACGGCGGTGGCGGTACCGGCCAGGATGCTGGCCGCAGACCTTGGTTTCCCCTGGATTTCGGTGACCATCGGGGCCGGGGTGAGTTATCTTCTCCTCGCCGCGTTGGCGGAAAGACACGGCAGCGCCATTCTCTGGGCGCAGCTCCGCAGAGCTTCGGGAAGGAACCTTAGTAGCCATGCCGAGAATCAGTAGCTTCATGCGGGGTGCGCTCACCCCGGTGGCGGATCGCTTCGGCGGCTCCGGAATTGTCCTGGCCTACCACGACATCATCGGCGATGAGGACACTCCGTATCAGTATGCGGTGCGGGTCTCAACCTTCCGGGAACAGCTCAAGCTGGTCCAGCAGTTGGGATATAGGTTCATCCATTTCTCGGAATTAACGGACCGGCTGCTGCGGGGGGACTCGGTGGCGGGCACAGCTGCGATCCTCTTCGATGATGCGCTGATCGGGGTGTACCGCAATGCGATGCCCCACCTCCTCGGGCAGGGTCTGCCCTGGACCCTGCTGCCGGTGACTGCGCGGCTGGGGGTGAAACCTCCCTGGTGGGAACCTGCGGAGCGCACCATGGACCTGGGCGAGATCCGAGAGTCGGTGGCCGCCGGGGCACAGCTGTGCGGGCACACCGCCACGCACCTTTCCCTGCCGGAGCTCACTCCGGCGCAGGTGGCGGCGGAACTGCTCCGTTCCCGGGAGCAGCTATCGATCTGGGGTGGCCGGGACGTCCGGGAGCTGTGTTATCCCTTCGGACATCAGAACGCCTGGGTCCGGGAGCAGGTCCGGAGTGCCGGTTATCGCAGCGGCTGGACCTTCACCAATGGGCGCTGCCATCCCGGGGATGATCCCTTCACCTTGCGGCGCATGGCCATGACCGAGGAACTGAGCGGGGTGAGCTGGGCGAAATCCCTGCTGCGTCCGCGGTGGACCTGGCCGGCACCGCCGGATACCTCGGCGACCGGGGGGCGATCATGATCTCCTTGATCGTCACTGCGGCCCTATGTCTGCTGGTTTTCCTGCTGTCGGTGAAACGCCCGCAGTGGGGCATCCTCATCATCGCCACCCTGGTGCCCTTTCACGGGGTGCTCTATATCGCCCCGGTGGCATCGTCATGGTGGAAGGAGGCGGCGGTCCTCGCGGTCGCCGGTGCCTGCATCTTTGCGACGCGCCCCCGGGACCGGATGACGCTGGCCCCCTGGTTGCCGGTGGCCCTGGTCCTGGTGGTCTTCGGCGTGATCTCCGGCGTGGCGGTGCTGGGGGCCGGTGCCGCCTTCCCGGTGAAGATCGCCTTCTTCTATTTGATTCCGACGGTGATCGTCTATTTCTTCCCCTTCACCCGGCGTGATAAGGATCTGTTGGTCACTTCGTTGCTGTGGACCGGTCTGAGCAGTGCGCTCTTCGGGCTATGGCAGCAGTTGGTCGGTGGTTGGGTGCTCGCCGATCTCGGTTATGACTGGAATGAGCACATCCGCTCGGCGGGTCCGTTGTTGCGCAGTTTCGGCACGTTCAACCAGCCCTTCCCCTTCGGCTTTTATATGATGGTGGTCCTGGTGATCGGTGGTGCCACCGCCCTGGCGGAACCCGGGAGGTGGCGCTCCAGGTTCTTCTGGCTCATCTCGCCGATCCTGCTGGTGAGTATGGCGACCTCGGTGGTCCGCGCCGCGATCATCGGGCTGCTGGCGGCGGTGATCGTGCTCGGAGTTGTGATGCACCGCTGGATCCTGCGAATCTGTGCCGCCATCGCCGGGCTCGGGGCGCTGATCCTGCCGCTGGTGCTGCTGATGGAGTCGGGCGGGGTGCTGGCCACGATGTTGTCACCGACCAGCTTGCTGGATCGTGGTGGGCACTGGTCCGCCATGCTGCCCCAGATGCTGATCCACCCCTTCGGTATGGGGTTGGGGACCACCGGTGCGGCGGCCGAGCGGGTGCACTCGCTCGCGGATTCGCTCTCCGGGGTGTACCAGCCGGATAACCAGTACCTCAAGATCGGGCTGGAGCTCGGTCTGCTGGGACTTGCCCTCTATGCGCTGGTGGTGGGGATCGCGCTGGTGGTGTTGCGCAGGTTGATCCTGATTCAGCGTGACCCGCTGGAGCGGGCCTTCACCGTGGGCGCCCTGGCGGTGACCGTCGCCGCGCTGGTGGCCGGCGCCTTCTCCACCTACCTGGAGATCTTCCCCCTCGACTTCTTCTTCTGGCTCTTGCTGGCCGTCGCGGCCTCGGTACCCTCGGCGGCGGGGGTGTCGCTCGGCGGGTGGTCGCCGCGGCGTCGCAACGCATCTTCGCCTCTCGCTAGCCCTGCACCATCTTCTTCAGCTTCACCTGAAAGGACCTGATTATGCCTGCTAGAACTCCCGTGCTGAACCCGGCACCCGCCCCGCTCAATCTGGGACTGATCTTCGCGGCTTTTCGCCGCGCCCTCCCGGGCTCACTAGCCGCCGCAGTAATCGTCGGTGGTCTCACCGCCGGGGTGCTCACCCAGGTTGATCCGGTCTTTGAGGTCAGGAGCCAGGTCTCGCTCGGTGCCCCCACGGACACCAGCGTGGACCCTGAAGCCATGGATAGTCTGGTGCCGCTCTATTCCACGATGATCACCGACACCATCACCGGGGCGGCGGTCACGGCGGAGACCGGGGTCGCCGAGCCGGAGATCGCCATCGCCGAAACCATTGTCCCCGGTGTCCTGGAGGTGGCTACCCGGGGTGAGAGCCTCGCGCAGGCGCAGCAGGTGGCGGATGCGGTCATGACGAACCTGAACACCCGGAGTGCCCAGCTCTACGCCGACTCGGTGAACAATCTCCAGGCGGAGGCCCAGCGTCGGATCGCCCTTATCCAGGGCCAGATTGATGCCCGGTTGGCGGCGGATCCCGAAGCTGATATCGCTGACCTGCAATCGGCGGTGGAGCAGGCAGCCGCGGAAAATAGTGAATCCCAGCTGCAGAACACCGAACTCCTGCTCCTCTCCCAGTCGAATAACGAGGGTTCGGCGGTCTGGCCGATGCCCCTGGCCACCGCCCTGGTGGCGGCACTGCTGGCCTTCCTACTGGTGGTCAGCCTCCTCACCCTGTGGTTCCTGCGGCGGACCGCCAGGGCGGATTCGCTCTGGCTCCGGATCCTGGGTCACCGCTACGGGGTGGACACCGAACTCGCCCGGGCGCTGGGAGTCTCCGGGCTCACCCCCAACGCCGAGGCCCGGGCCGCCGCGGCACTCTCGCGCGGGGAAGCGGTCCTGCTGCTTGGCGACGTCGTGATCGGCCACTCCTTCAAGGCCTATGACGAAGCCAAGATACACCAGGTCAGCTGGCAGGACGCCTGGTGGCGGGAGGTTGCCCCCGCCGGCGTCGGGCTGGGAATTGTGGTCATCGACAAGGGCGACAAGCGGGCGAAATACGCCGCCATCGCCCTGGAAAGACTCGTCGACAGCGGAATTCCCGCCTTCCTGACGGTCCGCGGTGGGAAACGGAAAGAGGAGTCATGAGCCCGAATATCGCGCTGGTCCATGAACGGCTGACCGATATCGCAGGCAGTGAACAGGTGCTCGCGGAATTGGCCAAAGAATGGCCACAAGCCCAGATCCACGTCCCCTTCGCCCGCTCCACCGGAATCCCGGCAGGCCTCGCGGGGCGGGTACAGACCGGCCCCCTGCAACACGCCTACACCGCGATCCGGGGCAAGAGCTACGCCCCGCTGCTGCCGCTGGTGCCGTGGGCGTTGAGACAGGGCAGCCTCCGGGGCACCACCCCCGATGCCGTGGTGGTCAGCCACCACGCCTTTGCCCTGGCCGCAGTCGGAGTCACCTGGGCCCCCTCGGTGGCCTATGTCCATTCCCCCGCACGGTGGGCCTGGGACGCAGGTTTCCGCCGTGATGAAGCCCGCGGATTCCCCAAAACCGCCGCGTTGCAGCTGCTGGCCCACCGGGCCCGGGCCAATGAAAAGAAATGGGCACCGCAGGTCACCGCGATCGTCGCCAACTCCACCGCCGTGGCGGAGCGCATCGAGAACTGGTGGCACCGGGAAGCCACCGTGGTCCACCCACCGGTGGACACCTCCTTCTTCACCCCGGACCCCAGCGTGAGCAAGGGCGACTACTTCATCATGGTCGGCCGCCTGGTGCCCTATAAGCAGGTTCCGCTGGGCGTGGCCGCGGCGGTCCGCGCCGGGGTGAGGTTGATCGTCGTCGGGGAGGGCCGGGATATGGAACGGGCCCAAGCACTCGCCGGCCCCGGGGTGGAATTCCGGGGTCGACTCCCCGGCGCGGAGATGCGCGACCTGGTGCGCGGCGCCCGCGCCCTGCTCATGCCCGGGGAAGAGGACTTCGGCATTGTCCCCGTCGAGGCGATGGCCTGCGGAACCCCGGTCATCGCCCTGGGTAGAGGTGGTGCCCGGGACACCGTGCGGCCCGGCATCTCCGGGGTGCTGGTCCAGGGCGAAACTGAGGAAGACGTGGTGGCCGCCCTGGCGGAAGCCATGACCGCCTTTGCCGACAGTGACTTCACGGTGTCCGGCCTGACCACCTGGGCCCAGGGCTTCTCCCCGGCGGAGTTCCGCCGCAAGATGCGCGCGGTCGTGGCGGGAGTCCTCTGAGCCCGCTAGAGCAGGGTGGCGTAGACCTTCGCCGTGGCGGCGGCCGTGGCCACCCAGGTCAACCGGCCGAGTTGCGCGGCCGCCGCGGCCCGCACCTGCCGGCGGGCCGCAGCGTCGTTAAGCAGCGGGAGCAGTGCCGCCCGCCAGTCCGCGGGATCCAGCCCCCGGACCACCACCGCACCCGCCCCCACCGCCTCGGGGATCCCTCCCACGGCACTGGCGACGACCACCGCACCACAGGCCATGGCCTCCACCGGAGGTAACCCGAAACCCTCATAGATCGAGGCATAGGCGACCACCTCCGCCGCCCGGTACAGGGCCGGAATATCCGCGAGATCGACATAGCCGAGACCGACCGAACCCGCCGGCCGCAAGGGCCCGTCAGTACGCCCACCCGCCAGCACCAACGGAACCCCCGAACCCAACAGCGCCTGAGCCACCACATCCGGCCGCTTCCGCGGCTCCAGGGTGCCCAACTGCAACACGAAACGCGGCGGCAGCTGATACTTCGCGCGAACCTCCGCCACCGCCTCCGCCGAGGGAATCCGGGCCCAGGGCGCCGGCGCCAGGGGCGTGACCGTCGAATCGCGGCCGATCAGCTCCCGCACCCGTTCCGCCGTGAACTCCGACACCGAAATGATCGCATCCGCCCGATGCAGACTACGGCGCAATAACGCCTGCTCACCCCGGGCACGCAGCTTCGACATCGCCCAAGGGGTGTCAAACACCGACAGATCATGCACCGTGGACACCGTGGGAGAACGCTGCGCCAGTGGAAGATCCACATCAAGGCTGTGGAAGAGCGTGGCGGACACCGGCGCCATGCCCTGCAAAGCGCGCCGGGCTCCGGCGGTGACCGGACGAGATAACGGTGCGACGCCCGGGGCGAGTTCATTCACGGCATCGGCCTGGACCACCGCCGCGAGGTCGGGCAGCCCCTCGATCCGGGCGAGCTCCCGGATCAGCTCGCGCTGGTAGGTCTGCACCCCGCTACCGTGGGGTCGCAGCGCCAGCGCACCGAGGACGAGGTTGTTCATTATCCGCCGCTCCCAGCGAGGACCGCCCAGACCGTGAGGATGATGATCTTGAGATCCAGCCAGGGGGACCAGTTCTCGATGTAGTAGTTGTCGTAGAGGACCCGCTCCCGGATGCTGGTATCGCCGCGCAGACCGTTGATGGCCGCCCAGCCGGTCAGCCCGACCGGAACCCGATGGCGGGCATGATAACCCGGAATCTCCATCCCGAACTTGTCCACGAAGTAGGGACGCTCGGGGCGCGGACCCACCAGGGTCATATCACCCCGCAAGACGTTGTAGACCTGAGGCAGCTCATCCAGGGAGTACTTCCGGAGGAAGGCACCCAGCCGCTTGAGCCGGTTATCGCCGGCGATATTCCACTGGGCATCCGACTCACCTGGATCCACCGGAGTCAGGGTGCGGAATTTCAGGAGCTCGAAGGGACGATCGTCGAGGCCGATGCGGGTCTGCCGGAAGAGAACCGGGGCACCTGGGGTGTCACGTTTGATCAGCAGCACCAGGAGCAGCAGCAGCGGAGAGAGCACCAACAAGGTGAAACCACTGACCACAATGTCGAAGGGACGTTTGCAGAACCAGGTGAGGGAACGGTGGGCCGCCCGGGATACATGGCGCAGCGGGAGCGCCCCGATCATCTCCGTGAAGTTGTCCCGGTCGTGATATTCGGGCAGGCGGGGGATGATGTAGAGCTCCGCATCCTCACGGATACAAGAGCGCAGAATCCGCAGCAGCCGCTCATCGTCATAGTGGCAGAAGGCGATGATCACGGTGCTGGCCTGATGATCACGGATCAGCGCCGGCAGATCGCCGCCAAAAGTCTGCAGGGCAACACCGGGGATGGCGGGGCCGGGCTCCAACTCATTGTCAAGCATGGCCACGGGACGCAGCCCATAAGCGGGTGAGTCCGCAAGATCCTGGCAGAGCTCCCTGGCCAGGGGGCCAGACCCGAGGATGAGGGCGCGGCTCAGCACCTCAGGGTGCCTGGTGCGGTGGATCCGCAGCGCCACCGACACAACGATCTTCGAGCCGACCAGAGCCGAGGCGATAGCCAGGGCGAAGATCGCCGAGTCACGTGGTGGCATCTCCGGGTTCAACAGGGAGGAAATGATGAAAGGGGAGATGGTGCCGACCAGGAGCAGTCGGGGAAGGTCATCGAGCACCGAGATGCAGAGTCGGAAACGATAGAGCTGGGGAACCGCCACCATCACCAAGATGATGGCCAGCGCAGTGAGGAAGGGGGGCATCTGAGCAAAAGCCAGGCAGACCGCCAGGACGGTGGCAGCATCAGCGAATCTCTGCAGTCGATCGGTGAGCCTTCTGCCGATGAGTGCTTGCCATCTACCCGTTGTGCGGACCTCAGCGAAAGAATTGTTGATCATGATCTGTCGTGCTGAGGCGCCGGGATTACCGGAAACCATAACTAGTCGACCTACCTTTGCCGATTAAAGACTGAGGGAGGGCCGGATGTGTCGGTACCGACCATGGCGGTACTGACCGTGGCGGTACTGACCGTGGCGGTACTCCGAAAACTCAAACCGGTGGACACCGGGGACCTCCTATGTTGAAGACCTCTGTTGGAATGATCCAGAGTGAGAAGTGGAACCACCGACGAGACCTGGGGGAGATCGGACCGGAAAGGTGGATACGCCAGGGTCTTCCAATTGTCGTGAGCTGTGACTGCCTTATTTCGATGGTGTCGGAAGAAGACAGAAACTGCGGCTAGTTTCCAATTACTTGGTCTAGCTGTTTTTCATCTCGAGCCAATTTTAAGCCTTAAACAGTATGAATTAATAGCTTATTAGCCACATTGACAAATAAGTAATATCGTTCAATTGAAAATGAATACCAATCTTTATAAGAGATGGCCATAATGCATTTGACTTCATGCATAAAAAATTAATTAAGTTACCGAAGGGATTTTGGCGGGGGTGGCCTTTTTGCTATGGCCCCTAAAACATGGGGCTCACCTGGGGTTTAAGGAATTAACAAGAGTAACTTTGCCCCCCGTTAAGGTGCCGTTATTCTAGGGGCCCCTAGAATTAGGGCCTCTAGTTCATCCGCAGTTAATCTTATTCATGTTGAAAACTATTTCAGTTTAGCTAGGAAATTCATCTAAAATTCTCAGTGGCGACGGACGTTATAGTGGGTAATTGTATTGTGAATACAGTTTACCCACACAATGTAGTGCCCCTCGTTTATGGGGGTTATTCTAAGGATGGTCAATTGCCCAGAAACGGCAACTTCCTGTCTCGTGCGCCTTTTTGCGCCAGAATGATGTTCAGGAAGAAAATCAGGATGAAGCAGTGTGATCGAAACTGAGAAAAGGGAGGTCCTCGATGCACCTGATTGCGGTGAATGCCGGCGCAGATGTCTCCGGCGCAGAAAGAGTGCTCGTGGATCTTCTCCGCCATGCGGTCTCGCAGGGAGACCGCGTCACGCTGGTCTGCCCTGAAGGTGCCCTCCCTGATCTGCTCAGCGGTCAGGTTGAGCATGTTCCGGTGGCGTTGAACCGACTGGGGCGGGCGAAAGGACTCCGGCGGTGGGGGGAAATCCTCCAGCTCCCACTCACCTGGTGGCGCGTCGGGCGGAAGCTCCGGAGGCTGAGTGCCGGGGCGGATGCCCTGATCTCCAACTCAACCTTCGCCCTACCTGCCATCGGTATGGCCTACCCCGGACGGTCTCTGAGGAGGCGTTCCGCTCCCTGGGTTTCCTGGCTGGTGCATGACACCATCCAGTCGGGAAAGCAGCGCATGGTGCTTCGGCTGGGGGCACCTGCCCTCGATGTGGCGGTCGCGGTGTCAGAGGTCACGGCAGCTTCGGTGCGACCGATGCTGGGAAAAGTCGGGGGACAGTCCGGGGGGAAAGTGGTGGTCCGGCCCAATGGAGTGGTGGTGCCGGCACAGCTGACCGGAACGACGCGGGCCAGGAAGGGCGCGCCGGTGGTGGGCATCCTGGCGGTGCTGACCTCCTGGAAGGGGCAGGATGTCCTGCTCGAGGCGGTGGCGAGACTGCCCGAAGTTTCCCTGGAGATCGCCGGCACCGTCTTCCCCGGCTCGGAGGACTTTGAAGCACAATTACGCTCCCGGGCGGCGGCACCGGACCTGGCTGGTCGGGTGAGGTTCCTCGGACAGGTTGACCGGGCCGAGGTGTTCCCCCGGTGGGATCTGCTGATCTCCGCCTCCACCGCCCCGGAGGCCGGCCCCCTCGGCGTCCTCGAGGCGATGGCTGCCGGGGTGCCCGTGATCGCCACCGATCACGGCGGCGCGGCAGAATACCTTCGCGATGGTGCCGGAACGCTGGTGGCCCCCGGCGATGCCGTGGCCCTGGCTGAAGCAATCCGGGAACTACTCGCGGATCCTAACCGGGTCCGCGAGCAGCGGGCGAAGGCGCGGTCGGTGATTCTGGAGCGGCATGACCTGCGCGATACGCTTCCCAAAATGCTGGCGGCGTTAACTCATGGCTGAGCCGGATTCGCGCCCCGTCGGAGATTCCGATCCGGCAGATTTGAGCAGGCACCGCCGGAACTGGGACGACGGTGGACAGGGGGACAGTAGCGGGCGCGAGGGGCAGGAACTCCCCGGCCGAAACTGGTTCGGGTGGTGTGTCGCGGTGCTGGCGGTGCTGGTGTCGATTGCTCTGGTGTGTGTGATTCTCAGTCTCAGCCGCAGGTCCGGTGAGGAGGTGGAAGTGGTGATGCCCGAGGTGTCCGCCGGGGGCTGCTCAGAACTGGGTATGGCCGGCCCGGCACAGTGGGACTGGATGGGTGAAGATGAATTTCAGGTCATGGTCGGGGAGCAGGTCACCCTGGGCGCGAAGTGGATCAGGATCTCGGCGAGCTGGCATGAGATCGAGCGGCAGCAGGGATCTTATTATTGGGATCAGCTCGACCAGCGGGTCAACGCCGCGGTCGATGCCGGGCTGACCCCGCTGCTGTTGCTCCACACCCTGCCGGACTGGGTTGAGGGTTTCGGGGTGGTGGATAGTGGGGCAGCACAGCACTACGGGGAATTCGCCGGGGCGGTGGCGCAACACTATGGCGATCGGGTGACTGCCTATGAGATCTGGAATGAGCCCAATATCGAGCGATTCTGGCCGAATCCAGATCCGGTGGCCTATGCGGAGTGGTTGGCGGTGGCATCGCAGAATATCGAGGCCGTGGACCCCGGGGCGGAGATTATTGCGGGCGGTCTGGCCCCCGCCTCGAATGTCGAGGGTATCTCCTACTCCGGATACACCTTTTTGGAGAGGCTCTATGAGCTCGAGGCGCTGAACTATGTCACCGCAGTGGCGGTGCACCCCTATTCCTATCCGGAACGGCCCTCCGGCATGGCGAGGTGGAACACCTTCCGGCAGCTGGGGCAGATCAAGGAGCTGCTCCGGGAAAATGGTGATGGTGGGAAGAAGATCTGGCTGACCGAATATGGTGCGCCCACCTCAGGGGAAGGTGGAGTCGGGGAGCGGGAGCAGGCGACGATGGTGAGCGAGGCGTTGCGCTTGGCCTGGATTGACCCGACGTTGGGGCCGATCTTCATCTACACGATGTATGACCTTGATTTCGGTGAGGACGACCGGGAATCACATTTTGGCCTGATGTATGGCCCCGGTGATCCGAAGGTGGCCTTCACCGCACTCCGGGAGGTGGCGGTTGAATGCGGTGCGGGGGCTGCAGGCTGACCGGTTGTGCTGTCCGGCAGGCGTCGAGGGTGGCGGGGGCGGGATGATGCCCAGGCGCTATCTGGGGGTTGACGTTTAGGTCTCGAGGATCGGCCAGATTGTATCTCTAGGAGGGTCATTGGGTCGATCCTCGAGACCTACCCTTCATGCCGGGGATCCCCGGGGGGAGTGGCCTCATCCGCCGGAGCGGTTTCCCGGGCTGGCGGCTCGATCTCCGCTCCACTTCCGCGCAGCTTGTGCTCAACCGCCACTATTTCCGCTATTTCGGTACGTGATTATCCTCACGTGAGCTGCCCCACCACCAGTTTCCATTTCATGTTCACTCAGAAATGATTTGCCGGGGAAGCCTTTGGCTGGTTGGGTTTAGGGGGCGGTTCGGGGGTAAGGCATGCTTTGCAGGCCTGTTGTTAATGCGTGTTATTCAAGACTTAACTGAGTTTCTGCTGTTGCGAAACTAACAAATGAAAATACATATCCAAGCAGCTCAGAGCGTATTTTTTAAGTGATCAGCACCATATGGGGGTTTGGGCTGGCCGGGTTTAGTATTGCCTGGAAACTCTTAACACGTGAAAGGTATTATATAACGTGAACAGCTTAACCCTCGCAGGGGCATCCTTCCTGATGGCCGCCGCCACCATGTTCGGCGCCATGAGTTCCACCTCCGGCAATACCGGTGTGGGCGATCCCGACAATGGGTACGGCGGTGGCCAGGAGGCCAACCCGGCGACCTGTCAGTCGGTGGGGGTGGCTGCTCCCGCGAACTGGGAGGACATGTCTGATGCGGAGTTCCGCAGCATGATCGATGAGCAGGTGTCCATGGGTTCCCAGTGGGTCCGGCTCGGTGTGATCTGGAAGGACATCGAATACCAGGATGGCCAGTACTGGTGGGATGGTCTGGATTCGCGCATGGACGCCGTCACTGACGCCGGCCTGAAGCCGCTGCTGCTCATCCACCAGTACCCGGATTGGGTTAATGGTTTCGGTGTGATCGGCAGCGGTGCCGCCGGGCACTACGCGGACTTCGTCGAGGTGGTGGCCGAGCGCTACGGCGACCGCGCTGATGCCTATGAGATCTGGAATGAGCCCAACCTCGAGCGCTTCTGGCCGAACCCGAACCCGGATGCTTTCGGTGAGTTGCTGGCCGCCGCTGGCCCGCGCATCCAGGCAGCTGATCCGGGGGCAGAGGTCATCTCCGGCGGCCTGGCGCCGGCCACCGATGATCCCGGCTACTCGATCTCCGGCAAGACCTTCATGAACCGCCTCTACGATATCGGTGCGAACCAGCACGTCACTTCCATCGGCATGCACCCCTACTCCTTTCCGGAGCGCCCCTCAGGTGATTCCGATTGGAACAGCTTTAACCAGCTGCACCGCCTCCAGGACCTGATGGAATCGCATGGCGACGGCAACAAGGAAATCTGGTTGACCGAGTATGGCGCGCCCACCGCCGGTGACCGCGGCGTCGGCGAGAAGGAGCAGGCTGCCATGGTGACCGAGGCTGTGGAGATCGCCGCCGAAGAGTCGAATCTGGGCCCGGTGTTCCTGTACACCATGTATGACATCGATCTCGGGGCCAATGACATGGAATCCCACTTCGGTCTGATGAAGGGCCCCGGCCAGCCGAAGCAGGCTTATCACGCGTTGCAGGATCTGACCGGTAGCTGCGCTGTCTAGGTGCTCGGCTGCTGGTCGACGCCGCGGTGTCCCCCGGGGTGGGGCCAGCGCGGCCAGGCTCTGCCGAAGCTCTATTAACCTCCTCTAAGTGCAGGTCAAGCCCACAATTATGTTTCGTGGACCTGTAATGAATGAGGGGGTCGGGGTCGATACACTCAGCAGAAGCCCGATTGAACCCATTGGAAGGAAACGCGCATGTTGAGCATTGCCCTGGATCTGAGCACCGAGATCATCAACTGGATCGTCATGATCGGCAACCAGATCGCCCACAGCTTCAGTAGCTAAGAGCCACATTCTGAAGGCACCGGCCCCTCCGCGCGATCTGTGCGGAGGGGCCGGTGTTTTTAGTGTGGGGTGACATTGGTACAGCGGGCGGTTAGCGCGGCTGCTTCTTTGTCCCCAGCTTGGCCAGGCCACGCCAGGCGAACATCAGGATGCCGGACATGAGGGTGGCCACCATGATGAAGGACCAGTGCGGGATATCGCCGTTGCGGATGGTCCAGATCACCAGGCCGACGACCACGGTGATGATCCAGGCACTCACCCCTGCGGGTATCAGCCGGCGACCCTCCCATTTCAGGGCGAGGATCAGGACCCAGCTCAGCACCACGCCGATGAGGAAGGGCCAGAGGGTGGAGAGCCAGCCGCCGAAGTTCAGCGGCATATCTTCACTCTGGTGTGCCATCCGGGCAAAGAGCGCGAAGAGGGCGATGGCCAGGATATCCAGGCCGAATGAGGTGGCGGGTTTGTTCACTTTTTCTCCTTCGAAGGCTGCTGTTCTGAGTCTAACGCTGCTTCTCGACGCTCCCGCGAGGCCGGCTCGGCTTCCTCTTCCGGCTCCGAATCTTCCTGCTCGGCCTCGGTGCCCCGGGCGCTGAAACCGCGGCGCACGAAGTAGGCGAAGTAGATGATCCAGCCGGACACGGCCATCAGCAGCAGGGTGATCAGGCGGTAGATGATCACCACAGCGGTAGCATCGATGACGGTCATGCCGGTGGCCACCAGGGTGGCGATCAGGGCCGCCTCCACCGGTCCGAGCCCGCCCGGGGTGGCCTGCACGGAGCCGGCGATCTTTGCGGTGACATAGGCGAGTAGCACCCCGACCACGGTGGTGTTATCGGCTTCGGGAGCCAGCACGGGAACGCTGCCGGTCACCGCCCACACACAGGCCCAGAGGGTGGCGACATCGAAGAGCCGGTTCAACAGGGACCAGATCGAGATGACCCCGAACTGTCCGAGTGAGAGCGTGACGCTATCCAGTTGCTTGATATGCCGCAGCACGGAACGGACACCGGCCTGCGGATCGCGGCGCAGCAACTTATTCACCCTGGGGAGAAAATCCTGGATGAAGGTGCCTATCCGGTGGGGATGCTGGGCTGCCCAATAGACCAGCCCGGCCAGCAGAATCATCCCGGCGAGGGTCAGACTCAATGACCACAGGCTGATATCCGCCCCGAGGAAAAACACCCCGGCGATTCCCAGGATGACCAGCCACATGGTGGACAATGCGGAGGACAACACGAAGAACCAGGAGCAGAGGATCACACTCGCACCCCATTGGCGCTGCACCTGGAAGCTGAGCACCGCAGCGAAAGCTGGTCCGCCGGGGAAGGTCACGGACCAGGCATTCGAGGCATGGGTCAGGGCGTTGGCGTCGATCCGACTGATATAGGTGCCGCCGGCGCGCAGCAGCAGGTGCATGACCTCGGACATCGCGAAGAAGGACACCATGATCATCAGGATCGCGGCGATGATGCCCGCCGGGTGGGCATCCTGGAGCGCTGAAAACCCCGCCCCGATGAAGTGCAGGCGGTCGCGGAAGAGGAAAGCCACCGCCACCAGGATGCCCAGCGGCACGAGCCACTGCACCCAGCGGTTGCCGATCACCCTCCGCAGTTGCCGCACTATTTCTCGATCTCTCCGCGCTTCAGTCGTTCCAACTCCAGCCGGTGCATCAGCTCGGCGAAGGGCACCGACTGCGCCGGCTGGCGGCGACGTCGGCCCTGGTAGTTCGACTCCTCCATGATCTCAGCCTCGTAGATGACCTCTTCCGGCTGCTTATCGACGCCGCGATCCGCCGGCTCGAGATCAGGTTCAGGATCGGGTTCCGGTTCCGGTTCCGGCACGGCGCGCAGCGGCGCGCGTTCCGGCTCCGGCTCTGGTTCCGCGCGCAGCGGCGCGCGCTTGGGCTCAGGCTGCGGTGTAGCCGCGGCCTCGGACGCAGCGGCCCCGACCAGGGCAGGCTCGGGCGTGGAGGCGGCGTCGTCAAGCGAGAGGCCGGCGGGCTCAGCACCGTGGCCGAGCTTCGCGTAGGCCTTTTTGACGAAGCCGGGCGCCCACCAGTTATCGTCCTGGAGCAGGTGCATGACCGCCGGGACGAGCAGCATGCGGATGACGGTGGCATCGAGGAAGAGTGCCGCGATCATGCCGAAGGCGATGTATTTCATCATCACGATCTCGGAGAAACCGAAGGCACCGGCCACCACAATCATGATCAGGGCGGCGGCGGTGATGATTGAGCCGGTGTGCGCCGTGCCGGTGCGGATCGCATCGTCGGTGGAGGCACCCTTGTCTCTGGCTTCGACCATCCGGGAGACCAGGAAAACCTCATAGTCGGTCGAGAGTCCGTAGACGATGGCGATGATCAGCACCAGAACGGGGCTCATCAGGGGGCCGGGGGAGAAGTTGAACAGGGAGGCGCCGACACCGTCGACAAACATCAGCGTCAGGATGCCCAAGGTGGCGCCCAGGCCCAGCACCGACATGATCACGGCCTTGGCCGGCAGAATCACCGAGCCGAAGACCAGTGCCATGAGGATGAAGGTGGCCACCACCATGTACAGCGCCATCCAGGGGAGCTTGTCAAAGAGCGCCTCGATGGACTCGACCTCCATGGCCGGGGTGCCGCCGATGAAGACCTCCACGCCCGCCGGGGCCTCGATCTGCCGTAGCTGATCAATGACATCGGCGTTCAGCTCGCGGTCGGTGATCCCCGCGGAGAGCACGGTAGTGCCGTCCTGGGTGGCGGTCGAGGGGGCGAACCGGGCGGTCAGGCCCTCGACCAGGTTGGCCTGTTGGTACACCTGTACCAATTGGTCGTTCGTGGCACCCGTGACCACCAGCTTGATGGGCTCGGTACGGAACTGCGGGAAGTTCTCATTGAACTGTTCCTGCGCCACCCGGGTCTCATTATTCGGCGGCAGGTAGGTCTCATTGATGCCGCCGAGCTTGATGCCGATGATCGGGAAAGTCAGGCCGATGAGTGCCAGCGCGATAGCGGCGGTGACCAGCTTGGCGTGTTTCATGGCCCAGGCCGGGACCTTGTACCAGATGGTGTCCTCGAGCTTGCGGGCGTTGCGCGGGGTACGGCGCACCGACCACTTGTCGATGTTCTTTCCCAGCATGCCGAAGATCGCCGGCAGCACCGTGATCGAGAGCAGGGCCGCCAGCGCCACCGCGGAGATCGCACCAAAGGCCACCGACTTGAGGAAGGCCTGCGGGAAGATCAACAGACTCGAGAGCGCCACCGCGACCATCGCCGCGGAGAAGACCACGGTGGAGCCGGCGGTAGCGGTGGTGACCACCACCGCCGATCTGACATCGCGGCCCTTGTCCAACTCCTCCCGGAAGCGGGAGACCATGAACAAGCCGTAGTCGATCGCCAGGCCCAGGCCCAGCAGGGTGACCACGGACTGCGAGAAGACGTTGATCTGGGAGACCCCGGCGATCAGCGAGAGGATGCCGAGTGAGCCGAGGATCGAGAGCACACCGACGAGCAGTGGCATGGCAGCCGCCACCAGTGAGCCGAAGACGAAGAGCAGCAGGATGGCGACCAGCGGCAGGGCGATGACCTCGGCGCGGAGGATATCGGCGGACATGCCGTCATCGAGGGCATCGGCCACCGAGGTAGCGCCGGCGACCGTGGTGGTCACCCCGGCCGGTGGATCACCGATCAGCTGGTCCTCCACCGCCCGGAAATCCTTCAGGGTCTGCTCACCATCGCCGACCAGCCCGATCGCGGCGAAGGCGGTACGGCCGTCCGCGGTGATCAGCTGGGCGTTGCGGGTATCAAAGTAGCTGGTGACATGGGCGATCTGATCCGGGTTCGCCGCCTTGAGCTCATTGAGGTGGGCGGCGAGCTCGGCGAAGATCGCCGGATCATTGAGGGTCATGCCCTCCGGCGCCTCGAACTGCAGGATCACATCGCCGCTGTCATCTCGGCCGAAGGTATCCAACTCGATGGTGGCGGCGATGGTGGAATCCGCGCCCGGATCTTCCCAGCCCTCCTGACTCATCCGCTCGCCCAGCTTCAGCCCGAAGGCAAGATAGACCGCCAGGATGGCGACGATGATGACCCAGGGCACCACCTTGCGGTGCCGGTAGGCAAATTCTCCCCATTTCTCGAACAAGACCGGCTCCTCTAGTGGTGGCGGTTCTGCAGAAGCGCAGACAGCGGACGGAAAGGCTGCAGCCAGGCACCCTCATCCGGCAGCGAGTCCAGGCTGATGCGCGGCAAGGGCTCACGGAAGACACCGGGGATGTCCTCCAGGTCAATAAATTCGATCGAATCCGCGGACACCGCCCAGGAGGCATGCTCGTGGAAACCGATGACGGTGACCTGCAGCCCCTCCTCTGCGAGTTCCTCCAGGATCTCACGGAAGTTCTGGCCGTCCGCACTGGCCACGACCACACCCTGCAGCACACCCTCAGCGTGACGGCGGCGGATATGCGCGAGCATGTCCGGATCGACGTCGGTGTCCTCCTCCAGCTTCGGCTTGGCGAAGACCGCGAAACCAACGTTGCGCAGTGCCTCGACCCAGGGGCGGATCACATCGGCGCCGCCGGGGGCGACATTGGTGAACACCGTGGCCTCGGGTTCAATGGTGGCGCCGGTGACGCGGGAAAGACTCGCGGACTCACCGAGCAACCAGCGGCCGATGGCATCAAACCGCGGGCGGTAGGCGGCGGTGGGACGGCCACCCAGAATTGCGCCGAGGCCCATATCCAGGTTCGGGGCATCCCAGACCAACAGCAGGTTCTGTGGGCCGGCGGTGGAACCCACCGAATAATGATGGGTGGTTTCGTGGAGATCGCTCATGAGTTGCGGACTTTCTGAAATATGAAATATGCGGGGAACCAGGCGAATCCGCCGGACTCCGGAACCTTTTTAAGGGGACCTACATGCCATGGTCCCAGAAAAGAGAGTGGACCGGCGCCTCTGCAGAGGTGCCGGTCCAGATATTTAGTCACTGGTGCGACGCCACAGGAATTCTGTGATGGTGTGGTCCAGGTTCAGGCCGCGTCCCTCGAACTTGGTGATGATCTGGCGATCGGTCAGTTGCGGGCACTCCGCCCAGGGCCAACCCATGTACTCCAACTGCGGTTCGACATGGACCAGTTCCTGGATCCACTCGGCGTATTCCGCGTGGTCAGTGGCCACGTGCAGCACCCCGCCCGGCTTCAGACGGGAGGCGATCAGGTTCAGGGTGCCGGACTGGATGATGCGGCGCTTGTGGTGGCGGGCCTTGGGCCAGGGGTCCGGGAAGAAGATGCGGACACCGTCCAGGGAGGCTTCCGGGAACATCCGGTTGAGCACCTCGACGCCATCGCCCCGGACCATGCGGACATTCTCGATGCCGCCCCGGACCACCGCGCCGAGCAGCTTGGCCAGGCCGGGGCGGTAGATCTCCACGGCGATGACATTATTGTCGGCCTCGACCGGTGCCATGGCGGCGGTGGAGGTGCCGGTGCCGGAACCGATCTCGAGGATGGTCCGGGAGCCCTCCCGGCCGAACCAGGCCGGGACGTCGATAAGTTCATCGGCGAGCTCACGACCCAGAATCGGCCAGTTGGCCTCCCAGGTGGCTTCCTGGTTCTCGGTCAGCGTGCCGCGGCGGAAGCCCACGGAGCCCATGCGCGGGTAGTCGAGCTCATCATTGAACGTGGACTGGATCGGGCGGCCGGTATTCCGGGCCTCGTTGTTATCGGGGATATCGGTGCTATTCATATCACCGCCATTCTTCCCTGTACATGCGAAGACTTCAATTTTCTTTTGAGATCTGTTGCAGGGCGCGCCCCGTTGGGTGAAGATGAACACGTCGAGGGAAGAGGGGGACTTCCATGGCGCCGGTTCCGGCGATCTTTGTGGCCACCGTCGATTGGGCGCAGGCCAGGCCTTTCGGATGCGTGGTGGGGCAGGCCATGCGCGATATCCTCGCGGAGCTGACCGGTCCGCCGCGGGTGGCCGCCTGCACGCTTGCTGCGGTGGTCCCGATGGAGATTCCCGGGGTGGTGGCGGTGCCGGCGCCGTGGCCGGTCGCCCAGCCAGGGGTCGACGTCTGCTTCCTGGTGCATCCCGGTGAACTCCCCGCACGGGTGCAATCACGCATGGCCAGCGGCCCGGTGGTGTTCATCCATACCCGGTCACCGGCCGAGATATCCCCGGATCTGATTGACCCCGAGCTGCTTATCGACGCCCGCGCCACAGCGCTGGCCGGGGAACTCGAGGCACTGGCGCTGCGACACCCCGGGCTGGCCGCCGAATTGCGGTCGCTGGCGCTGCTGCGGCCCCCGGCTCCCGTCGAGCGCCGGAGGCGGGTGGCGGTGATCGGGCCGGATCCAGCCGCCTGTGCGCAGCTGCGCACCGCGCTCGGCGACTTCAGGGTGGTGGATTCCGCCGATGTGGATGCTGTGGTGGCGGTGGCACCGGACACCGGTTGGAGCCTGACAGATGTACCGACGCTGCTCGATGCTCAGGAACGGGGCCGCCGGCTACTGAGCACCGCACCGCTGCCCGCTGGTTCCCCACCGGCAGTGGTCGCGCGTTCCGTGGCGGAGGTCCCAGCGCTGTTGGCGCGGCTCCTTGACCAGCCTGCCGTGGTGGTGGCCCCGGAGCTGGCGCGGGGCCAGGTGCAGCGGGCGCTGGGAATCCTGCGCCAGCGGGAGATAAAATACTTCCAATATGAGTTAAGTGAGTGCACGCAAACTTCGCAGCTGGTGGATATGGCCGAGCGGTGGGAACTGGGCCCACTACCCGCCCGGGGAGTGCGCCCGCTGGTGGAGGTGCTGATGTTCGCGGGACTATCCGTCGCGGCGATTGCTCGATTGGCGTGGCCACTCTCGCCGGCGCTGGCTATTCTGGCAGGAACACTGGCAGCAGGGATGGTCGCGGTGCTGCGCTGGCGCTCGGGGGAGCGGCAATGGGTGCGGGGGTTGGCGGCCGAACTGCGCCGCCGCTGGGACGAACCGGATATAACCAGTGGTCATGGTGGCAGCCCGAGCGGGTGGATGAAGCAGCAACTATCTCTGGCCGAATGAATTTGCATGATTCACATATTTTAGGGGTGGCGATAATGATGTGGTGGCTTGGTTTGCACGGTCTTCCTGAGGTATCGGAAGGTGTCGGGGGTATGGAATCTGGGGCGGAAATTCTTCACCTTCGGATCGGGGATCGGGAGTGGGAACTGGCGGCGCTGGGGGAGTCCGCCACCCTCGCCGACGCCAATGGGATGACCATTTATGCAGATATTGACGGTGATGGGGAGGTTGACCACATCTCAACAGTCCACGCAGACGGCACTTTTGAGGTCTGGTCCAGCGACCCGCATCTGGCCGCCTGGGGATTGCTCACCGAGAGGGGGTCGGGGGCTGCAATTGTGCCTGTTGGAGGGTTCGGTAACTGGGGACTCCCAGAATCAGGTACCCCCGAAATGGGTGTCCGGGAGGGCGGTGTAGATCACGTTAGGGGGGAGTGGCAATGTGTGGACCGGGGGTAAACCTGCTGGTAATGACATTAGCTAGGTACATCTCACCTATGAACGTTCCCCAAATTCCGGCTCAGTGGATAGTCTATGAGGTGAGAACTCTGCCGAGGACCCCAATCAGGAGATGACGATGACCACTGCGATCAAGGGACTGGAAGCCCCCGCGCCTACCGAGAACGAAGAACTGCTGAAGTGGATTGCTGAAGCAGTTGAGCTCTTCGAGCCGGAATCTGTGGTCTTTGTCGATGGCTCCCAGGGGGAGTGGGATCGCATGGCTGCAGAGCTCGTTGAGGCGGGAACTCTGATTAAGCTGAACGAGGAAAAGCGCCCTAATAGCTACCTCGCCCGTTCCAACCCCGCCGACGTCGCCCGTGTCGAGTCGCGGACCTTTATCTGCTCTGAGACTGAGGAGGGCGCCGGCCCGACCAACAACTGGGCACCGCCGGCCGCCATGAAGGAAGAGATGCGCACCCATTACAAGGGTGCGATGCGGGGCCGCGTCATGTACGTGGTTCCCTTCTGCATGGGCCCGATCAGCGACCCGGACCCCAAGCTCGGTGTCCAGCTGACGGACTCCGCTTATGTCGTCATGTCCATGCGCATCATGACCCGGATGGGTTCCGAAGCCCTGGACAAGCTGGGTACTGGCGGATCCTTCGTCAAGTGCCTCCACTCCGTCGGCGCTCCGCTGGAGCCCGGCGAGGAGGACGTCGCCTGGCCGTGCAACGACACCAAGTACATCACCCAGTTCCCGGAGACCAAGGAAATCTGGTCCTACGGTTCGGGTTACGGCGGAAACGCCATCCTCGCCAAGAAGTGCTACGCCCTGCGTATCGCCTCCGTCATGGCACGGGAAGAAGGCTGGATGGCTGAGCACATGCTCATCCTGAAGCTGATCAACCCGGAGGGCAAGGCCTACCACATCGCAGCGGCATTCCCCTCTGCCTGCGGTAAGACCAACCTCGCCATGATCACCCCGACCATCCCGGGCTGGACTGCCCAGGTCGTCGGCGATGACATCGCATGGCTGAAAATCCGTGAAGATGGCCAGCTCTACGCCGTCAACCCGGAGAACGGCTTCTTCGGTGTCGCACCGGGCACCAACTACGCCTCCAACCCGATCGCCATGCAGACCATGGAACCGGGTAGCACCCTGTTCACCAACGTCGCACTGACCGACGACGGTGACATCTGGTGGGAAGGCCTCGAGGGCGAGCACCAGCACCTCATCGACTGGAAGGGCAACGACTGGACCCCGGACTCCGATGAGAAGGCCGCTCACCCGAACTCCCGCTACTGCGTCAGCATCGAGCAGTCCCCGGCAGCCGCCCCGGAGTTCAACGACTGGAAGGGCGTCAAGGTCGACGCCATCCTCTTCGGTGGACGTCGCCCCGACACCGTGCCGCTGGTCACCCAGACCTACGACTGGGAACACGGCACCATGGTCGGCTCCCTGCTGGCATCCGGCCAGACCGCAGCATCCGCTGAAGCCACCGTCGGTGCCCTGCGCCACGACCCGATGGCCATGCTGCCCTTCATCGGCTACAACGCCGGCGAATACCTGCAGAACTGGATCGACATGGGCAACAAGGGTGGCGACAAGATGCCCCCGATCTTCCTGGTCAACTGGTTCCGTCGTGGCGAAGACGGCCGCTTCCTGTGGCCCGGTTTCGGCGACAACTCGCGCGTCCTGAAGTGGGTTGTCGACCGCATCGAAGGCCGCGTCGGCGCCGATGCCACCGTCGTCGGTAACACCGCACGCGCCGAGGACCTCGACCTCGACGGCCTGGACACCCCGATCGAAGACATCAAGGAAGCACTCTCCGCCCCGGCAGAGCAGTGGGCCCGCGACGTCGACGACAACGCCGAGTACCTCACCTTCCTCGGCCCCAAGGTCCCCGCCGAGATCCACACCCAGTTCGAGGCACTGAAGAAGCGCATCCACGACGCGCAGAAGTAGTTCTTCTAGTTTTGGTGGCTCTGGTGGCTTGACCCCTGTTTCCCGGTTATATATCGGGGAGCAGGGGTTTTGCTGTTGGGTTCTGGTGGGTTGGGCCTGGCCTGCCTGGTTGGCCTGGTTGGTTGTTTAGGGCTGCTGACCTGGCCTGGTTGGTTGGTTAGGGCTGCTGACCTGGCCTGGCTGGTTGTTTAGGGCTGCTGACCTGGGGTTTGACGTTTAGGTCTCAAGGATCGACCAGATTGCATCCCTGGGGAGGTCATTGGGCTGATTCTCGAGACCTACCCTTCATCCCGGGGTTTCTGACCAAGGGGCCGAGAGGCCAACGGGCCGAGGAGCCAGCCTCCGCAGTCAGCGCCGTAGTGATCCATACTTGGCTCGGCCCCAGGCCAAACCGGCTGATCTCCACTGGTTCTCCGGGAATGGTTCGCTGTGGCGCTTTCCCCATTCCAGTGCTTCCCAGAGATCGTCTAGCCAGGAACCATCCAGGAATGTCGACCGGGTGACACGAACCAGCCTGAGCCCGGCGTTTCCCATCAGCTTGGTCCTTCGCATCTCAGCTTCCGCTGCTTCTCTGGGGCTGAGGCTGAACCTGCCCTGGTATTTGCCGTCTCCGTCATATTCCAGCACGATCCAGAACCAGGGGAAGAAGTAGTCAGCGCGTCCGATGAAGATTCCGTATCTGTCCCGGATGATGGCCTGCAGGTGGGGTGTGGGGAAGCCGGCTTCCCATAATTTCAGCCGAAGTAGCGATTCCCGGGGACTTTCTGAGGCTGGATGTGCCAGATCGAGTGCCCGGGTGGCAGCGGACGCCCCGGTTTTCCCGTCGAGGAGTGGCAGCAGTCCCCTTAGTTGCTCTTTGGATATCAGTTGATGGTGAAGTGAGTGGTCGATTGCCTGTAGCGCATCTGAAAGTGGGTGCCACCTCGCGATATCGAGGAGGGATTGGGACAGCGAAGTGGCTCTTCCTGCGTCGAATGGTGGTGCGAGCTGTTGCAGAGGTTGGTCTGGGAGGGGGTCAATTTTCCTCATCTTGAGGAGGGAATCCCGGTCGCCGAAGGTCTGTGATTCGCTGCCCATTTCTATCCACATCGGCACCTCACCGAAGGGGATCCCCCAAGCTGTTGCTGCGGCTTTGCCGACCAGGAAGTTTGAAGGTCGGGCTATTGCCGCGGCGATGCAGTAGAGATCGTAGCGGTCCCAGCGTGGCAGTTCCCGGAATTGCTGGGCCGGCACATAGATCCCTTTGCGGAGTCGGAGGAGTTCACCGCCCCGACATTTTCGTTGCAACTGTTGTTGTTCCCGCTGACTATGCGCCCCCGCGATAATCAGCATCCCCCGATGTTGATTCATGCTGACAGCTAATCAGATCAGCGAACAGGTTTCGAGCGGTAGACGCACAATGTATCGCACAATTCCCCGGAACCGCCCCGGAACCGCCCCGGAACCGCCTCGGAACCGCCTCGAAACAGCCCTGAAGCACCACAACCAAAGCGCCACCGAACCACCCCGAAAATAGGCCAGCATTCCGGGTTTTATCAAAACGTAACCTAACTCCCAGAGTCGCTGTAAGAGGGCGCAATTGGGAGCATCTTTGCTGGTATGAACCACGAATGTGATTGGAGAACGCTGGGAAGCCCACGTACGGTCGGTTGGGTCGCTGTGACTGGGGCTACATCCCGGTGTATTCCCCCGGCCCCGCAGTCTCGATAGGAAGGCAAGAAGGAAGCAGACGGAGAGTATAGATAGGGACGCCGCCTAAGGGCCTGGTCGCCAGCCACCCCATGGGGAGTGTGCGGCTGAGTGCGTCCGAAAATTCGACACGAGAGGTATCTCCTCGTGAGCCCCATCAAGAACCCGATAAAACTTAAGAAGAAGAATCAACCGCGGCTGACCGTCGATGACGTCACCGTGGTGCCCCCGGAGAAGCTCCGCCCCGCCATTAAAGGCAGCACCGTGGGAAATTTCATGGAGTGGTACGACTTCGGCATCTATGGCTATCTGACCGTCACGATGACCGCGGTGTTCACCCAGGGCCTGCCCGAGAAGTGGCAGCTGTTGGCCGTGATGTTCGGTTTTGCGGTCAGTTATCTGGTCCGCCCGCTCGGCGGCATGGTGCTTGGCCCGCTCGGCGATAAGATCGGCCGTCAAAAAGTTCTGTATTTCACCATGGCCATGATGGCCATCGCCACCGCCCTGATCGGCCTGCTGCCGACTTCTGCCAGCATTGGTGGTTGGGCTCTGATCCTGCTGTATGCGCTCAAGCTGGTGCAGGGATTTTCCACCGGTGGCGAGTACGCCGGTGCCACCACCTACGTTTCGGAGTTCGCGCCGGACCGCAAACGCGGCTACTACGGCGCTTTCCTGGATATGGGTTCCTACCTGGGATTTGCCGCCGGCGCGACCACTGTTGCCCTGACCACCTGGCTCACCACGCATTATTGGGGTGCCACTGCGATGGAGGACTTCGGCTGGCGTATCCCTTTCCTGACGGCCATTCCGCTGGGAATTGTGGCGGTTTACCTGCGTACCCGCATCCCGGAGACCCCGGCCTTCGAAAGCAATGAGGAGGCGGGGAGCAAGGAGATCGCCAAGGATCCAGATGATCCCTATGCCCGTCTGGGGCTGCTCGGTGTGGTCCGCCATCATTGGCGTCCGCTGCTGATCGGAATCGCGATTGTGGCGGCGGCGAACACCGTCGGTTATGCGCTGACCAGTTATATGCCGGTTTATCTTGAGACCCAGATCGGCATGCACTCGGTGTCGGCCGCGATGGTCACGGTCCCGGTGCTGGTGGTCATGGCGCTGTGCCTGCCGCTGGTGGGCATGTGGTCTGATCGGGTCGGCCGAAAGCCGGTCTATGCGGTGGCCGTGGGCTTCACACTCGTCGCGATGATCCCAGCCTTCATGATCATGAACACCGGCACGCTCTTGGGTGTGGTGATCGCGCTCTCGCTGGTGGCGGTGTCCACCGGCATCTATGTCGCGCTTTCCGCCTCGGCGATCCCGGCGCTGTTTCCCACCGCGTCCCGGTTCTCGGGAATGGGGATCTCCTACAACCTGGCGGTGTCTCTGTTCGGCGGCACCGCACCGCTGGTCATTCAGTTCCTGTTGCAGCAGACCGGCCTGGATATTGTTCCGGCGCTCTACATCATGGCCTTCTCCGCGATCGCCGGCGTGGCGCTGATCTTCATGCCGGAGTCCTCGAAGAAGCCGCTGCTGGGTTCCTTCCCCACGGTGGGATCCCAGGATGAGGCCTGGGAGATCGTGGCCACCCAGGACGAGAATCCTGATATCGACACCGGTCACATGCCTTTCCCGAAAACCGAGGTCCTCATGGATCCCGTCAAGGTCTAAAGATTCCGCTTATCGACGCCACGCTAAAGCCCGGCGATGATCTCCTTCATCAGGTCCGCGGTCTCGGTCGGGGTGGTGCCCACCCGCACCCCGACAGCCTCGAGGGCTGCCTTCTTGGCCCGGGCGGTGCCGACTGAGCCGGTGACGATGGCACCCGCATGGCCCATGGTCCGGCCCTCTGGGGCGGTGAAGCCGGCGACGTAGCCGACGACGGGCTTGCTCACATTGGTCTTGATGAACTCGGCGGCGCGTTCCTCGGCGTCGCCACCGATCTCTCCGATCATGATGATCGCCTTGGTGTCGGGGTCGGCCTCGAAGGCGGCGAGCGCATCGATGTGGGTGGTGCCGATGATCGGGTCGCCGCCGATGCCGATGGCGGTGGAAAAGCCGATCTCGGCGAGCTCGAACATCATCTGGTAGGTCAGCGTCCCGGACTTGGAGATCAGTCCGATGGGGCCGGTTCCGGTGATGTTCGCGGGTGTGATGCCGGCCAGTGAGACCCCGGGCGTGATGATGCCGGGGCAGTTCGGGCCGATGATGCGGGTGCCGCCCACCTGCTGTGCATGGGCCCAGGCTTCTGAGGCGTCCTTGACCGGGATGCCCTCGGTGATGATCACCAGCAGCGGAATGCGCGCATCAATGGCCTCATCGATGGCTCCCTTGGCGAAGGCCGGGGGCACGAAGATCACCGAGACATTGGCACCGGTCTGCTCCATGGCCTCGGCCACGGTGCCGAAGACTGGCAGTTCGGTGTCATTCAGGGTGATGGTCTGCCCGGCTTTGCGTGGGTTGGTGCCGCCGACGACATTGGCACCGGAGGCGAGCATGCGGGTGGCGTGCTCGGAGCCCTCGGCACCGGTGATGCCCTGGATGATGATCCGGGAGTTCTCATCGAGGAAGATCGACATGGTTTTCTCCTGTGTTGTCCTGGGAGGCCACCACCGCGAGCTCGGCGGCCTCGTCCATGCTCTGCACCACTGTCACCAGCGGGTGGTGGTAGTCGGCGAGGATGCGGCGGCCCTCCTCGACATGGTTGCCGTCGAGTCGCACGATCAGGGGTTTGGTGGCTGTCTCCCCGAGGGCGCTGAGCGCGCCGACGATGCCCCGGGCCACGACGTCGCACGCCGTGATACCCCCGAAAACATTGACCAGGACGCTCCTGACCTGCGGATCACGGAGAATGATGTCCAGGCCGGCGGCCATGCTCTCGGCTGAGGCACCACCGCCGATGTCGAGGAAGTTGGCGGGTTTCTGGCCGCCGTGGCGCTGCCCGGCATTGGCGACGACATCGAGAGTCGACATGACCAGACCCGCACCATTGCCGATGATGCCGACCGAGCCATCGAGACTCACGTAGTTGAGATCGTGCTTCTTGGCCGCCAGCTCAAGTGAGTCGAGGCTGCCCGCGGCCTCGGCGAGCGCTTCGCGGTTGACGTGGCGGAAATCGGCGTTGTCGTCGAGGGTGATCTTGGCGTCGAGCGCGATGATCTCGCCCGCCTCTGTGAGCACCAGGGGATTGACCTCGACGAGGGTGGCATCCTCATCGCGGTAGACCTCGTAGATCTTCGTCAGGACCGGGCCCGCCTGGCTGGGAAGCCCGGTGGCGACCACGATCTCGCGGGCCTTCGCGGCGTCGATACCGATGAGCGGGTCGACCTCGATGTGGACGAGCGCCTCGGGTTTCTCCTCGGCGAGGTGCTCGATATCCACCCCACCCTCGAGCGAGCACATGGCCAGATAGGAGCGCTTCGCCCGATCCAGCAGAATGGAGAAGTAGTACTCCTGGCTGATCTTCACGCCCTGGGCCACCATGACCTTTTCCACGGTGTGGCCTTTGATGTCCATGCCGAGCATGTCGGTGGCCGCAGCGAAAGCCTCATCGGGATTCTTTGCGATCTTCACGCCACCGGCTTTGCCGCGCCCACCGACCTTGACCTGCGCTTTGATGGCCGTGACACCCCCGAGCTGGGCGGCCGCCGCGCGGGCCTCCTCAGGTGTGGTGGCCACAATGCCCGGCAGCACCGGAACATCATGGGCTTCGAAGAGGTCGCGTGCCTGGTACTCAAAAAGATCCACGTTGCATCCCATCCGCAGCCTGATTCCGGTTGCGCCAAGCGCTGCGCAACACCTCTAACTGTGAACCCTATCACTCAAAATTCCTGGGCGAATGGGAAAAGCGTTCAGAATTTCCGCAGCACCAGCACCAGGTTGCTCACCATAAATTCCCGCAGGACCGGAACCTTCACCATCCACCAAGCCCAACCTGGGTGGTAGCGGGGGAACGCAGCCACCAACTCCGCGCCCGTCACAGAACGGCCCCACTCCAGGCCCTCCGCGCAGGAGACCTTGAACAAGGAGGAACCGAAGACATTCTTCGGTGGATGCCCCTGCGTACGGGTGTAGCGGTCGCGGGCGAATTCCCCACCCACATAGTGCTGCCACAGCCCGGTCTCATGCCCGCCGAAGGGCCCCAACCAGATGGTGTAGCTATAAATGACAAGACCGCCGGGCCGGGTGACGCGCAGCATTTCCTCGCCCATCCGCCAGGGCTCGGGGACATGCTCAGCGACGTTGCTGGAGTAGACCACATCGAAGGAATCATCCCGGAAGGGCAGGTCCATCCCGGATCCCCGCACTGAGGCCGAGACCTCGATTCCGGCAGCGGCCATCTCGCCGACATCGGGTTCCACCGCGGTGTAGTACACCCCGTGGTTTTCAAACTCCTGCGCGAAATAGCCGGGCCCACCGCCCACATCCAACACGGAATGCCCCGTCAGCGGCACCCCGCAGACGTCATGCCACAGCGCTGAGATCAGGGAGGCGGTGTCCACGGCCAGGCCGCCGTAGAAAATATCCGGCCGGGTTTGTTCATGCCGGAAGGAGCTCAGCAGCCCCAAGGATCGCCGCAGACTCGCCCGTCGCCGCGAATATTCCAAAGACACAACCAGCCCCCAACTCATAGCAGGATATGAACACTCCAAGACTACAAGTAGGATTCCGCGGCTGGTCAGCGGCGCCGCTAGGCTTGGCTAGGACATGAAGATCCTTTTATTGTGCTGGCGAGATTCCACCCACCCGCAGGGCGGCGGCTCTGAGCGTTACTTGGAACGGGTCGGTGAATATCTGGCCAGGCAGGGCCACGAGGTGGTTTACCGCACCGCCGGGCATACCGATGCCCCGCGCCGCAGTATACGCGCGGGGGTGCGCTATTCCCGTAGCGGCGGGAAGTTCACGGTGTACCCGAAAGCCTGGCTGGGGATCTTGGCCGGGCGCCTGGGGATTGGCACACTCGGTCGGGTTGACGTGGTCGTCGATACGCAGAACGGCGTCCCCTTCTTCGCGCGGATCTTCGCGAGCGCGCCGACAGTGCTGCTGACCCATCACTGCCACCGGGAGCAGTGGCCGGTCGCCGGTCCCACGGTAGCCAGGATCGGCTGGTTCCTGGAGAAGTCCGTGGCGCCCAAGGTCTACCGCGGTGCGCCCTATGTCACGGTCTCCGGGCCGAGCGCAGAGGAACTCGTGGACCTGAAAGTCAGGGACGGGGACATCCACATCATCCGCAACGGCATCGACCCGATCCCCGAGCATCTGCCCCGGCTCGATGATGATGGGGCAACCCACCTGGTCACGCTTTCCCGGCTGGTGCCGCACAAGCAGATCGAGGACGCGATGGATGTGATCACCGCGCTCGGGGAGAAACAGAACCTCATTCTCGACGTCATCGGCAGCGGCTGGTGGGAGGAGGAGCTGCGCGAATACGCCCGCACCACCGGAGTAGCACACCGTATCCACTTCCACGGTCAGGTCACCGAGGACTACAAACACGCGCTACTCGCCCGCGCGGAGCTGCACCTGATGCCCTCGCGCAAAGAAGGTTGGGGGCTGGCCGTGATTGAAGCGGCCCAGCACGGTGTGCCCAGCATCGGCTACCTCAGCGCCGGCGGACTCCGCGACTCCATCAAACACGGGGACACCGGACTGCTGGTGAACGACCGGGCACAGCTGATCACCGCCACCGGGCAGCTCCTGGAAGATGCTTCCCGACGCCGCGCCCTCGGTGCCGCCGCCCGCGACCTCGCCGCCAGCTACTCCTGGGAGGAGACGGGGCAGCGGTTCGAGGAACTGCTGGTTGGGCTGGGTACTTAGTCTGGTTGACCTGGCTGGGCTGCTGGGCTGGGGTACTGGGCTGGGTTGCTTAGTCTGGCTGACCTGGGGTTTGACGTTTAGGTCT
>NZ_JBQPQY010000012.1:0-89514 GCF_052266655.1 Corynebacterium sp. A21 | reverse complement strand
CGAGTGCTACCAAATACCTGGTCGCAACAAATGCTGCTCATGGTGGCCCCTACGAGCGGTAGGAGTTTGTCCGACCTGGGGTGTCGGCAGGAGTTGACTGCATGAACGTGGGTCGTTCCAGGTGGAATCAGAGCGGGGTAGAGAGTTCGGAAACCGGTGGTGGCTGCGAATTCTCGCCATGCGACTCTGAATTGTGAAGCGACTGGAACTGGGCCGTTAGTGGTGTCCCAGGTGCCGTAGGTGTTGTCATAATCATGCTTACCGGCGCGGTTTGGCTGGTACGCCGTCGCCGGGATGAAATTCTCTGGTATTGCCTCAAGGTCAATCTCGGACCAATCCTTATTGCTGCTCATGGATGGATTGGGTTGCTTGATCATCGGGGTGGAAACCCCGAGGTGCGGTCCCTGGAGGATGACATCCTTCCAGGACTCCGGATGCTTCCATTCAGAATCGAAATAGCCCTTCTTCTTATCAATGGATTCATCCCAACCCCTAGAGAATTTCAGACCCAGCGATTTCATCCGTGGAGCCTTCGCCAGCTTCTCCAGTACAGCGGCTGCCTCAGTATTGACGGTGTAGACCATGCGGGTCTCTAGCAACGGTGTGTTCGGTTCCTCGAGGATCGACTTCCACACCCCAAGTTCCTGCTTATCCACGGTGATGATCCGGTCGCGGTGGGGACGCTGATCCCAGTTGCCGTTATCATCCTTGAGACCTGGCAGGGCACCGGTCCTGTCGTGGTGGAGAGAGTCGAGGGCCGTCTGTGGGTGGTAAAGCGATGCGGCATTGAGAAAATATGGGTAATCCCGCATTGCTGAGTAAACGTGTACCCCGTAGCTCACGAGATTATGCACATCGAACAAACGAAGCTCGTTGATGAACTGCCAGTGGCGCCGCAGACGCCGGTAAGCACCACTCCGAAGCGATGCGGCCTTCTTCTCAGTGAAGTGTGATTCCGGGTGAATAAGCGAAACCACGCCCTCATCAGAGGCGTTGGCCCAGGTCCGCTCCATGAACCCGCGGTAGAGGTCCGGCTGCTGGTTCATCAGGTGCGGATAACTAGATAGATCACCAAGCACTGTCGCGGTGGCCACAGTTTCACCGATCCCCTTGACCAGTGTGATTTTGGACTCCGGGACAGCGGAGAGCAGTTCCCGTCGCGCGCGTTTTTGCGCCTGGGTCGGCTTGTGCGCCAAGTTGAACCAGGGATCATGCTCAGAGAGCAACGCATCAACATCGGTGCGCGGCCGCACCCACGGCGGGTTGCCCACCTGCAGATCGAAACCACCCTGGGACATTACCGCGGCAAAATCCAGATCCCAGTGGAAGAATGCCTGCTCCTCGGCGACCTTTCGGGCCACCCGCAGCCACGGGTGGAGCTCATCAAGTTGCTCCGAGGGCTTCGCCTGCGAGAACTCGATATCCGACTGCTCGGTGGCATCTAACTCATCCCAACTCAGACCGAAGCCGAGGGCGTACTGGCCTGCAGTTTTCACCTTGCCGATCGCGGGGACACCGACAATATCGCGCAGCGTGGAAATCCACTCATCAAGGTCCGGCAGGTTAACTGCCACACCGTTGTCCACCTGAACCTCGGTCAGTGGCCAGAACCACAGGGCGTTCCAGATATCCATCACCAAACGCAGACGCTGGTAGGCGCCGCCAAGATTATCGAACAACTCTGCTTCGATCTGCTCACGGGAGACGTTCTTTGCGGAATGAGTGCTCTCCCTGCCCCAGAGGTTGATGTTGCGCCGGGCCTGACCCTCGGCGATGCGCAGACGTACCAGCGCCAGCTGCCAGAGGCGTTCGACCTGCCGGGAGATGGCCTGCAACTCTTTGATTTGCTGGGCGTTGAGGCCCTTCTGTACGGACTTGCGCCAGTTCTTCAGCGCCTTCTGTTCCTCGCCGACGATGTCCTTGAGGTCCTTGGCCTCGGCGGCGGCGCCCCAGCCCTGGGAGGGCAGGAGGAAGTGGTGGATCCGTGAGCTCATCTCTACGTCTGGCTCGCCGGACGCAATAGCTGCCGCGATCGTCGCCACGCTGTGGTGTTTGGGGATTTCACTGAGATAGTTGCGGGTCTTGACGTCCTTGGCAGCGAAGGTAGCCCGGCGCGCGCCAATCAGTGAGTTGCCGTGGCGCAGGTGCAGGCCGAACCAGGGGGCCTTGAGATCCGCGGTCATGGTGTCGAGCCAGAGGGAGATCTCGGCGAGTTCCACGGCCGTCTTATTCAGGTCCACGCCATAGACCTGGTGCAGGGCGATGTGCGCTTTGATCTTCTGCAGCTCCACGGTGCGCTCGGCGGCTGGGACCTGCTCGCCCAATTCCTTTTCACATAGCTTCAGATAGAGCTCGGCGAGCTGGCGCACTGCCTCCACCGCGAAGGCCCCGGAACCCATGGCTGGCTCACAGATGGTCAGGGACAGAACATCGGCAGCTGCGGATATGCGGCCTTCCTCCTGCAGTACCTCGATGGCCTGGCCGACGGTGAATTCGGTGAGCACCTGCGGGGTGTAGAAGGAAGCGGAGCGTTCCCGGTCGCGGGAAGATTGGCGGAAGACGAAGGACCCGCGTGGGTGTTTGCGTCGCTCGCGGCGAGTGCCACCTTCGATGGCTTCCACTTCTTCTTCCACGAAGCTGTTCTGCGGCACGGAATCGGCTCTGGCCACCGGAATGACCCAAGAACCCTTCTCCGGATTGCCATTCGGGGCCACTTCGAAGAGATCATCTTGGGCGATGAACCCGGTGTAGGACATCAGTCCCTCGTAGACCTGGCCCAACTGGGTGACACCGAGGGTGGCATAAGAAATGAAGCCACGTTCCTTCTTGTTCGCCACCTTGGATAGCAGCAGGTTTTCCAGAATGCGGTTCAGTGCCGCGTTCGATAGCTTGACCTGGTCGATCAAAGATGTGGCTTTTTCCTGGAAGAGATCCGCAGAGAGGTGGCGGAACTCCAGGCCCTTGTCATTGGCCTCCCCATCAAAAAATGGCTCGGGAGCATTCTGGGGGTTATGCCCCTGATCCACCAGCTTGAACAGCACCTGCAATGATTCGTAGAGGTGAGTTCCGGTGCGCGCATGCTGAGTAACCGGTGGGTTGAGGATCAACCCGCGCAGGCGGGACAAACCATAACCTTCGTCATACTCAGGAGCCCCGGTGGGCAGGATCTCTAACTCGGGGGAAGCCTCGGCGAAAAGCAGGAAGAGAATACGGTAGAGGTAGCGCAAGGACTGTTGGGCCAGCTCATTGCCGTCGATGTTCTCGGTGCTCAAACCCTGCTCGCGATGCCGGTCGAGGACATCATTGCCGATGAGCTCAATGGATTCTCGCACCGCACCGCGTAGCTCCCCGGAGACCTTTACAGCGTGCTCGCGGGATTCCTCGATGGTCTGGGCCCACCAGGTGGTGCCGTCGGCGGCACGCTCGATGTTCTCCCGTGAAAGCACGACCGCTGCCTGCTGCATCTCGCCCTTTGCCTTGGTCTCATTTCTTTCGACCACGAGCGCCAGGTTGATGGCCAGGTGACGGCCCAACGGCCAGGTTTCGCGTTCTGCCAGGACCACCCAGCCCCCAGCGATGATCACCACAAAATCTGGGGGAGTTTCTGCGAGGAAGAGATCACCCACCAAGTGGGGGACCTTCTTCTCGACGGACTTCTCACCCACCTGAATCGGGCCCAGAACCATCGCATCGCTGAGGTCTTCCGAGGTGTCGATAAGCGAGGCCTCGATGAGCACCACGCTGCCGGCATTGCCAGCCCAACCTTGGAAACTGGTGGTCTCACCAGAACGGCGCAAGCTCAACTGTTCCGGGGAGCCGAAACCGAGAGCCGCGCGGATCAGGGAAGAAGCATTCTCCTCCTGTGTTGCCAGGGCGTTTTGCAGCTGAAGACGGTGGGCGAGAAAACGTGCCCAGGGGGAGGCAACATCAGATTCACCCTCAGCGGACTTCCACTCTTTGATGCGCTCGGCCACCCGCTTGGCAAAAGAACCGCCCTTGGTGTCCTCGGTGGTCAGGTAGTGGTCACTGATCCACTCTTCGACGTTGACGATGGAATCATATTCAGCCATTGCTAGATGGCCTCCTTCAACTGTGCTTGATATATAGCGTATGTAGTTTGTGGTGCTGGACCCTCGGCGGCGGGGGACTAGTGCAGGGACTAATTCACCGGCATGATGAGAGCGAGGGGACGAATCAGCTCGCGGTCTGGCTCCAGTGCGTTGGCCAGAGACTTCTGCTGGGTGATCAGCTGGGAGGATTCATTGAGCTTCAATGAGGTTTGTGAGACATCACTGCGGCCGGACTCCCAAGCCTCTGCGCGGGTGAGCCAATGCTTGATGCGCTCATCTGCCTGCGAACGAGCGGCCGACATCATCGGACTGATCTGCCCTCGCGCTGCCTCAACCGTGTCCGTGATCAGATTCTTAATATCCTCGGGCACCTTGACACCGCCGACGCTGACCGCGTTCTTGCCCAGACCGACCTGTTTGAGCCAGTGAATCGAATCAGGGAGGATTTTTGCCTCGAAACGGCTGGTGGCGGCGACGAAAGCACGGGAGATGACCTGGCCACGACGGTTACTCAGGGTGGCCATGAGCAGCACAGTTGGGGCGGGGACATCACCGGAAAATGCCGGGATGCGGCGTCGTGACATGCTGGACAATGCGCGGTCCGCCGCCCATTCACCCACGGGGTGGAGTGGGCCCAGGAAGTGGGCGCTCGGCCAGGTGGAGCTGGAATCACCGGTGCGCGCAGCCCAGAGACGTTCATTGCCGCGCTCCGGGGTGGTGGCTAGCATGAGCTTTTCTTTCACCCGGCGGTCCTTCACATAATCCTGCGGCAGGAAATCCAGCCGGCGGCGCAGATCCTCTGGTGGAATCAACTCGGCGATGCCATTCTTATATGTCTCCAGGCCCACGCCGCCTCGTTCCGGGGAACTCTCGGGGACACCATTGAATCCCTCGCGCAGTGCATCCTGCAGATAATCGATCTCCCTGGAGTAAAGGCTGTGGGAGGCGGTCAAGGACGGGGCAGTCGCTGCTGATTCAGCTTCCTCGGAATCTTCCGCGGTGCCGAAAACATTGAGCCAATAGTCGATCATGTCTCCCTCGCCCTCACCCTCGAGAACCTCCTCCGGAGTGGCGACAGCAGCATCGAAGTCACGCTCACCACGGAGCACATCGCGAATGGTCTCCTCCTCCAAGCGGGCAGAGTGCTTGCCCATCAAAGAGCTTGCGTCGCCGAGCAGCTTATGAGCCTCATGTTCGCGTTCGATCAGCCGCCCCAGCACATGAAGTTCACCCACCTCGGACTCCTCAGCGGGGTCCAGTAGGAGAGTGGCGATCCGCGGGTTCTCGGTCTGACCGTAGCGGTCGATTCGGCCGTTGCGCTGCTGAATGCGGATCAACGACCAGGGGATGTCGTAGTGGATGAGGTGGTGGCACAGCGTGTGCAGGTTGACACCCTCAGAGGCCACATCGCCGGTAACCAGGATGCGGATGGGGGAGTCAGTGCGTTTGAACTCGTCGACCAGGTGCATCTGCTCCTGGTCCGTGAGACCACCGTGCATGACCTCAACCGCCCCCTTGGGCAGCTTGAGGTGAGTGGTGAGGTTCTTCTGCAACCACTCGAGAGTGGCTACGCGCTCAGAGAAGACAACCACGCGGGTATCGGAGCCCTTCTTCACGCCGATCTCAGTGAGGTAGTTAGTCAGTGCGTTGTATTTGTTGGAGTTATCCGGGGTGATATCCGCATTCAACTGCTGCAGTTTCTCCAGGGCGCTCCGCTCTAGGGAGCCGATGTCGGCGGCCCGCCTGAGTCGGTTGGTCACCGTCTGCCCAAGAGCAGCAGGGGATGAGAGGTAGGCCTTGACCAGAGTCCAGGCAAAAAGTCGATCCTTGGCCGGGTAGTCCCCGCCAGGGTGGATCCAGGTGTTGTGGAGTTCCCGGGCTACAGCATTTTCTTCTGTCGAGGCCTCCACCGGAATATTGATCGGTTCATCACGCTCGGCCCACTTTTCACCTACGAAGTCCGCGACCTCCGGGCTGTTGCGGTGTCGGCGGATGATCAGTCGCTTCACTGCATTGGCATCAATGGTGCCGTCCGGCATCACGGCGGTCGGATCTAACAGACGCAGGATCTCCTTGAAGGACTCCGGATCACCGTTATGCGGGGTGGCAGAGGCCAGAATCAGGGCTTCTGCAGTCGGTGCCAGAACACGGGCGAGCTCATTGTTCTGGGTGCCCACGTTGGTGGCGTTGTGGATCTCATCGATGACCACCGCATCCCAGTGGACTTTTTCCAGCTGGGCCCGATACTTCGGGGACTTCAGAGTATCCATCGAGATAATCGCCCGCGGATAATAGGTGAAGGGGTTACGGGTGGCCGGCAGTTTTTGGCGGACCTGCTGGATTCCCACGGAATCCAGCCGTACCAGCGGAATAGCAAAGCGGGTCCACATCTCCTGCTGGAACTGCTCCATGATGTGACGTGGAGTCACCACCAGGATGCGCTCACCGCGGCCGCGGCGGATCAGCTCCGAAAGGATCATCCCCATCTCCAAGGTCTTGCCCAGACCGACGGCATCCGCAATGAGAACACGAGGGCGCAGGTTATCATTCGACAAGGCCTTGCGCACCGCGGTGAGCTGGTACTCCAGCGGATCAGCCAGCATCTGGTCGGCTACCGAAAGTTCCTCCTGGTACAGCGGCACCGGAGTCTGCCGGATAGAGGACTCCAGCCAGAGCCGAGAGCGACGATAATTGGGGGAATCATCGGCCACCACCTCCACCTCGGCTGGATCCAGCACCTTCACGGTGTCTAGCGCAGTGTAGAAACTCGCGGTCTGATCGCGGACATAGTCAGAGAGACCACGGACCTTCAACCGGAAACCATCAACAGAGCGAGTGACGCCGGTGATCAGCCATGCCTCATCCCGGACCTCTACCGTTAGTCCTGGCGCATACTGAGTCGAAGTTAATTCAGGCATAACAATAAGACTAATGAAGCAGGAGCACCACTAGGGCCAGCGGGAGGGTTGTCCCCCGAACGAATGTTCTGTCCGGGGGTGGTGGGGAGATCTTAGCCTGGATCCACATCGGTGGATCCAGGCTAAGACAGCGAATCTCATTAGTTCTTGGACACGGGGTCTCACCGCTTTTTATGCAGTGGGTCCTGTTATTTCTAGGGGGATTGCGGAAGTAACTGCGCTCAATAGATCATCGACTATTGAGGTATACGTTCCTCGGAGATCTACTGTCGCGAATCGGATTCTGTGTCCCTGTAGGTGAACTTCTTCATCTATGTATCCATCAACAACCGGATGCAGCATAAGCCCCTCGGAACTGGGACCATAGTTGGGGTTGTCGTGCTGTGAAAGCAGATATGCATAGATCTGGTAGAGATAACCGGAGCGGAGCTTCTGAGACCCATAACGGTTGGCTTTGGTGATAGAGGTGAACTTGGTGTCGATGATGATCATCCTGGCCCGGTTCCTTGTGTTATCCCAGAGAATGATGTCGGTTTTCATACCAGGCAAGATCTTGCTCATCCCCGCAGAGCGGGCATCAGCAGGCCATTTGAGATGAGCGCCGTGGCGAATCTTCCATCCAGAAGGTGAGAGGTGGCGAAGATAGAACCCGTATGTCGCTTTTTCGAAGAGATGACGTAGGTAGCGTGCTGAGTCGTCTGGAGTTAAAGTCACGAATTCGGGGGAGCTGGGATCGGGTACCGCCAGCTCGAGGAGTAACCGGGCGGACATGAGCATCTCTCGGTCTTGGGCAAGATGCCGTTGCCGGTAGAACTGCCGCGTTTGTGTCGCCAGAGAAGGGAGGTGACGGACTCCGAGAGCCGCCAGGTGGCTGGCTAAACGTCGGCACCGAACGTCTGTGCCCGGAAGCCGGGACGCGCGTTCTAATGCGGCGCGAACAAGGCGGTTCGGAGCTGTATCGGCGTGAATCTCGTCAAAGGTGCAGCGGATTTTGCCCTGTTCGAGGAGACGGTGGCGCGCGGTATCCTGAATTTTTATTTTTCCGCGGACCCGTCGCAGATCATCGGTGCGGCGGTGAAATCCCATGGTCAGGCCCGTGCGAAGACGGTCGGTCACGCTATCGGCGAGCATGCGGGAAACCAGCTGCGCAACATCCTCCGGTAGTGACTCGATACCGGCAAGCTGTGTTCCGGTGGTCTGGTACAAATCAGAGGCGAACAGCTGCAGCAACCAGAGGTTGCGGACCGGAATTTCGATCACAGTTTCTGCCTCAAGAGTGCCAAGGCCTCGTCCGCTTTCTCCGGTTGGTCGAACCAGTATTCCTCTAACAGGGGTTGGATCTCGGTGGCCAGTATTTCCTCCAGCCACTGTGATGTTGCAGCATCAGGATCTTCAGCGTCTAAGTCCTGCAGTGGAACGAAGAAGCTATGTCCGAGGCAGTAGTGCCGGCCTAGTGATGGATCCTCGGCGATCATGGTGTTGACATCGCGGATCTGCTCGCCGAAGAATTCGAGGACGTCTCGGCTATAACCGCGACCACTGACGTGTTCAACCCAGGGGTTACCCAGCTGCGGTGTGAGATCGATGAAGGCAAAGCGACGCCGCAGCGCCATATCCACCAGTGCCAGGGATCGGTCCGCGACGTTCATCGTTCCGATGAGGTGCACGTTCGGCGGGATATGGAAGGTTTCGTCTTCGTCTTTGGGGTAGGAGAGTCGAAGTGCGTTGTCCTGGTTCCGTTTGGTGTTCTCGATGAGGGTGAGCATTTCGCCGAATATTTGCGCTGGATTCCCACGGTTGATTTCCTCTAACACGAGCACATAGTTGTTTTCGGGGTCATCGGCCGCTTGGCTGCAAAACTGGATAAACGGGCCGTCGGTCAGTTCGAGCTTGCCGGCGGATGAGGGGCGCCAACCTCGCACGAAATCTTCGTAGGAGAGTGAGGGGTGGAACTGGATCACTGATACCCGCGTGTTCGTTTTGCGGCCGCTGAGCGCCCATCCAAGTCGGCGTCCCAACCAGGTTTTTCCAGTCCCCGGTGGTCCCTGCAGAATGAGGTTTTTCTTCCGCGCGAGGGTGTTGAGGATTGATTCGAGTTCCTCGCTGCCGAGGAAGGAACCGTCCTCCACGATCGAGTCAAAGGTGTAGGAATCGTCTAGGTCGATCGTCGAAACATCGACGGTATCCTTCGTAATAGCTATAGGGGGCTCTGGATTGCCTTGGGTACTGAGGTAGGCATCGTGGGATAATTCTGGAAAACTCTTTGGATGGTCGTGGTGTCTGATCCACGAGGTGATCGCTTCGGTGTTGGCGAGGAACTCTTCGCCGGTGATTTTGCTTTTGAGTGTGAGCATTTCTGCCAGGTCTGGATAGGCTGCGGCGATATATGTCGCGTTAGTGCCGTCATACGAAGCTAGGTGCTGGGGCCGGATCCAAAATAGTCCCATGGTCAGCTGGCGGGTCTGGCCGACGGCGTTGGCATCAAATGCAGAGACGAGGGCTTCCTTGGCATCCTCGGAGGGGTTCTCCGCATAGGTGACGGCTGCGTCAGCTAGATCCCACAGGTTATTTACCTCGCCTGGTCTGCGGTGTTTTTCGAAGCGAATGAACCAGGAGTTGAGATTGTTGACGATCGGGACACCGTCGAATCCGGTGGGAGCGGGGGCCGTGACGCCGAATTCCTCGCGATAAGCGGCCGCGATTTTTAGTCGGGCATCGAGCGTGATGCCGCGATTGAAAGGACCGAATACCGTGAACGGATCGATGTCGGTGATGTCTCGGTATGCCCCGTCCTCTCCTTGATCTGTCCGCAAGTATTTGAATAGATGTGACACCCCGCTGAGTTCAGCCGCCCTGAACAACATGCTGATCAGGTCCTTGCGATGATGCCGGTATGCAAGTATTTTATCTGCAAGTTCCTCGTAGAAGGGTACCCAGGAGATGTCAGACTCCTTATTTCCGGCGAGGGGAGTATCGATAAATCCTTCGATTTCCTCGCGGCCAGTGGTGATCTCAAATAAGGTCGTCAGAGAGCTGATCTCGTTTTGGGCGGAAAGTGACAACTCATCTCGGGAAACGTCAACTGCTAACCATTCAACGGGGCGGGTATGCCGGTAGACCGGGTAGTGAGCCCGGTATTGGTAGGGGCCGTTGACCCGGCCGATGCGCAGGGTACGCGATTTTCGGTCGGGGCAGACGATGAGGTCTCCGACCTGAATTTTATGGACGAATCTGAAGAGGGTTCCCGCCCAGACAGGGACGGTGCCTGCGCTTGCATCGGGGCGGGCTTCGGCGAGGGCTTTTTTGAAAGCCTCCCGGCTGGCATCTAGCTCAGAAAGGTCTTCGAGCTCGTCCCAGCCGATTCTGACGGCCTTGTCCTGGACGGGATTTACTTCTTCTCGGCCGTTATGTATTCCCCAGACGGTTCGCATATCCGCCAGATTATCCGGTTTGCCCGGCATTAGTGTCGATCTTTCGAACCGATACTCCCGTCAGACACAACTATGACACTTCAGTCGATTGCACTGCTTTCGTTGAGTGACACTGAGCGGTTCAGCTCTTGGCCACTTCTTTTTCATGCTTATGCCCTTAACACCAGAAGAGGACTAGCGCTGGAGTGGACACTGCTTCACGGTGTTCACCCCAGTGCTTCACATCTGTCACCACGGCGCTTCAAAATGCACGTTCGGAACACGATGATCCGAGCGTTGGAGAATATTCCGCTCCCGGGTCACCTCGGCAAAGAGTCGCTCCACCTGGTTGACTTGGCAACGAATTAAGGCGTAAAAGCTAGACCAAATTTTAACTGCTTCCTTAGTGCGTATCCAGAGAGTCTTCTGAAGGAATAAAAACGTCAAAATCAACGGACGTTAAATCTAGGCCAAGTAAATCAAGCCCTGTTTGCTCTGCCGAATTCGTAAAATTTGACCGATAAAAAATTATGTCAGAGCCCTCACTTTCATCATCAATAGAGCTAATCTCTTCGAATTTTTCTGGATAAGAGTGATGAACATTAGAATCTTCGAGGCCTTTATCTGAAGTAAAATTATGAAATTTCGCATTGTTAAAAAATGAATTAGAACGAAAATTTGCATTCTCAAAACTGGAATTGGGTCCAAATGTTGCGCCGCTGAAATCAGTTTTATTATTAAAATTGGTAGTCGAAAAGATTCCCGAGCTGTGGAACTCAACGGTATTAAAGTCAACTTTAGCTCCGAAAGAACATTTAGAAAATATTGCTCCTTTGAAAAACGTAGATTTCCGGAACTTTACATCACCGATAAACCTTGTATTGTCAAAATGAGAGCGAGTATTAAAGCGCGAGTAAGTGAATAGTGTGCTGCCGTGAAAAACAGATCGACTAAATAAGCAGTTTCTCCGAAAGAAAGTCTCACGCAGGTCTAAATCGTGAAAATGGCAATCTGATAAATCGAGGTCCAGGTCGGTCCAGGCAGTGAGGTTCCTGCCGGCCTTCCCTCTATATCTTTCTGCAATGATCTTCTGTATCCGATGCTTGAATGTAAGCAGGACGGGATCCTCCTTGCAGAGAGCGTCGGGCATGACATCGCGAAGTTGACCAGTGAGAACGTCTAGGCATACCTGCTGCTCTCGACGGGAGGAGGCTCGATCATTATGGTAAAATTTCGCCCAATCATCGGATAGTGCTACTAACGCATACACGCCGGCTTCGCGACTGATGAAATCACGAGGATCGGAAAGTAGTTTTGTGATTTCAGTAAACCTATCCCGGAGCGTACGTTCTGTTTCTGCAGATTGTTCCCGGTCATGAATTTTTAAATCTTGAAGTCGATTTTTCTGACCATTATTAAATGTAAGTAGCGCAGCGCCAATAGCGGCAAACCCAGCACCCAGGGTAGCAACTGGTTGGGCCCATGTGTTCCAATCGATAATAAAAAATTTATTGAGGGTAAGGAAGATTCCGCAAATAGTGGCAAAAAACAATGTCAGAAAAATCAAAACGGACGGTACGCCGAGGGGACGTTCCGCCGGACTCTGTTCAGGGGTATATCTAGGATCGTTTCCTGCCATCGTTATGTCCTTAAATGGGCGGGTTTTTGCGTGAAATAAACAGAATGGTATTACTGTAAATTATTTCAAATGAATTCGGTGAAACCTATATTTACTTCGCAAGAGTTGGCTAATGATAGGGGGCACTTTAGTAGTCTTCTAACAGATTCAACTTCTGGCCGGTCAACGCGAGGGTAGGGAAAGTAACACTCAGGCCCGACTCCCGCCGGCTTTCCGGGGTCTAGCCCCGATTTTAGAAGTCGTCTATGCCCCTAAGCTGTCAGCTATCGGCACCGTCAAATGTCTCCCGAAACGAGTAGCAGTGAAAAATCTAAAGACGGATAATGTCTCATCAGGGTATATCCCAGAGAAACAATTTTAGGCGAACCTGGCTTTTGTCACCGGCGCAGTGATCCGTGCATTATCTGACCTCCAGATTAATACTGAAGTGTCGAAGACTGGTGATTTTCTCACAGGGTAGTTCCGAAGCTTTTTGATACATCCCAGAGTGAACACAACGCGCTTAGTGAGACACGTTGGAGTTCGCCGGTGTCACGCATAGGAACCCTAATCGGAACAATCGGATGCCCCGCGGGAGAGGGGCATTTATTTGTCGGTCAGGCCGATTGAGCCTGAAGCATCTGCCATTCCTGATGAGCTTCCCTCTGCGGACCAATCAACTCAGCTTTAAACACCGAATTCAACACTTCCGCCAGCGCATGATCTTAAGAATCACTGTGGGAACTGATCGAGGCAATTACGTCTGACTCCGCAGCGGCTGTTGACCCAGGACTTGGGGAGTACCTGGCCCGATATTTTCCCACGATTTCCTAGACAACCACGATGTCCTAATCCAAACTGAACCTCTCAGCCTTAGATCAACATCTCAACTAAAAATCCACCGCATAACCGTCGTGCCGCCAGAGTTTTCCAGCAACACCTCGAACCCCTAACACCTCGAACCCCTAAAACCTAGTTCACACACCGCGGCCCATCGCCACCCGCGTCGATCTCCGGGGCAACTTCGGTATCTGCGCCGAAGTCGGCACCGGGCTGGCCGACGGTGGTGGGGGTCTGGATTTCTTCCTGTACGGCTTCCTGGTCCATGGGGCCGGTGTATTCATCGTGGGTGACCACGACGATGGTGCCCGGCTCGAGGCTGGGGCTGGTGGTTATGGGCAGGCCGCCGAGGGCTTCGGAGAGCTGCAGGGCGGCGGGGTCGGTGGGGTCTGCGGCGACGATCTGGGATTCCCAGTAGATGCCGGGCTGGGCGTTGGTGATTTCGCCGATGGTCCAGCCGTTGGTTTCGAGGAAGGCGCCCACGCCGCCGGCCAGTCCGCTGGTGGAGCCGGCGTTGAGCACGAGTACCTGTACATCGGGAACCGCGGGTGCGTCTTCCGCCGGGGCATCGTCGGCGGGTTCTTCTGAAGGTGCGGGTTCGACGGGGGCCAGGAGGTCATCCATGAAGGTGTGTACCTGGTTCACGTCTACGGTGACCACGGATTCGCCGTAGTCGCCGAGGCCGTCGATGGAGGTGACGGGGATGGTGGTGAAGGTGACGTTGCCGCCGGCGAGGTTGGAGAGCTGGGTGGCAAAGGAGAGCACATCCCAGCCGTCGTCGATGACCACGGAGCGTTCCACGGCGGCGCCCATGCTGGCGAGCTTGGCGGGGTTGGTCAGGGTGCCGGCGTTGAGGACCTTGTTCACCAGGGAGGCCATGTAGGCCTGCTGGCGGACGATGCGGTCCAGGTCGCCGCGGGGCAGGCCGTGGCGCTGGCGGACGAAGGAGAGTGCCTGGGCGCCTTCGAGGGTTTGGGTGCCGGCGGGGAAGTCGGCGCCGGAGAATTCATCCTGGGTGGCCTCGGTGAGGCAGACGTCGACGCCGCCGACGGCGTCGGTAAGCAGCACGAAGCCGAGCAGGCCGACCTCGGCGTAGTGGTCGACCTCGATGCCGGTGAGGTCGGCGACGGTGCTGATCAGGGCGTCGCGGCCAGCGTCCTTGGCCTCCTCCGCGATCTTTTTGGTGTCGGGGTTCTTGCCGGCGGCATCGGCTTCGGCGGTCAGGTCCTGCTCGGCGGCGAACTTGTGGGTGCCGTAGACCCCGTTGAGCTTCATGTTGCCCAGGTCCCCGGTGTTCACGTAGGTGTCGCGGGGGACGGAGACGGCGGTGGCGGAGCTGCCGTCATTGGGCACCCGGATGAGCATCATCGTGTCGGTGTTTTCGGCCTCTTCCTCATCACCGGCGTAGAGCATGGCCGATTCTTCCTCGGAGAGCGGGTTGCCCTGGGCGTCGGTACGCGAATCCGAGCCGACGAGCAGGATGTCCACCGCGCCGTCGGTGGCGTCGCCGGCACCGCCGCCGAGGGTGAGGTTGCCGGCGGAGGCGACCTCATTGCCCAGGCGTCCGATGGTGAAATACCCCAGACCGGAGACCAGGAGGGCGATCGCCGAGAGCAGGGCGATGATCACCCGGAGGGAGGCGGGGCCTGCCTGTTGGACCTTCGCGCCCGATTCCGGCGAGGGTTGAATATCGCGCACGGGGCGGTACTTCTCGTTCACAGGCGTAGTCTCCGGGGTTGCGATAGAACAGTAGACAGATAGCTAATAGAGAAAGAGTGTATTCCATGAAGGTGGCAATTACGGGAGCCGGTGGTCAGCTCGCCTCCGCAATGAGACTGAACACACCGGCCTCGATGGAGGTTATCTGGCTGGATCAGGCGGCCCTGGACATCACAGATGCCGCGGCTGTGGCCTCGACTCCGGCACTCAACAGTATTGATGTACTGGTCAATACCGCCGCCTATACCGCGGTCGATGCGGCCGAAGATGATGCCGCGGCCGCCCAGCGGGTTAATGGTGATGCTCCCGGCTATCTCGCTGCCCGCTGCCGGGCCGAGGGGGCGCACCTGGTGCAGCTGTCCACCGACTATGTCTTTGGCCCCGGGGTGCCGCACCGGCCGCTGACCCCGGCCGATGCCACCGCCCCGGACACGGTCTACGGCCGCACCAAGCTCCATGGGGAGCAGCAGGCCGGGGAGGCCACGATCCTGCGCACCGCCTGGGTCTATTCCGCCAACACCTTGCCCGGGCACCGGGATTTCGTGTCCACCATGCTGCGGCTGGAGCAGTCCCATGAGACCTTGACCGTGGTCGATGACCAGCATGGCTGCCCGACCTATGCGGTGGATCTGGCGGCTGCGGTCTGGGAGGTTGTGGTGGCGCAGCCCGGCGGGATCCACCATGTGGTGGGGGCGGGGCAGACCACCTGGTTCGGGTTGGCCAGGGCCGTGTTCGAGGAGATCGGTGCGGATCCCGAGCGGGTGAAACCGGTGAGCAGCGCGCAGTATCCGGCGCGCGCACCCCGCCCGGAATGGTCCGTGCTGGAATCTGACTACCACCTTCCGGAGTGGCGAAGTGCCCTGCATCGGGCTGTGGCGGCTAAGCTCTGATCCTTGTGAGTACTAACCCGGCGCCCCTCGCGGTCATCACTGTGACCTATTCTCCGGGGCCATATCTCAAGGCCTTCCTGGAATCGGTCCCTGCCGCCACGGCACTGCCCACCCATGTCGTCATGGCCGATAACGGATCCACCGACGGCGCCCCGGAGGCCGCCGTGAGCGAGCAGGTCGAACTGCTGCGCACCGGTGGCAATATCGGCTACGGCAGTGCCATCAATGCCGCAGCGCGGGCATTGCGTGAACGCCGCGAAGCTGGCGAGATCAACCAGGAGTTCTTCCTGATCTCCAACCCCGATGTCGTCTTCGACCCCGGCTCCGTCGATGTGCTTATGAGCGCTGCAGACCGCCACCCCGGCGCCGCCTCCCTCGGCCCTTTCATCCGGGAAGCCGACGGCAGCGCCTATCCCTCCGCCCGGGCGGTGCCCACCCTGCGCAACGGCATCGGCCACGCCATCTTCGGCACCATCTGGCCCGCCAACCCCTGGTCTCGGGCCTATCGGGCGGACTCCGACATGCGGGTGGAGCGGGCCGCCGGCTGGCTCTCCGGATCCTGCCTGCTGGTGCGCTGGGCGGCCTTCGATAAGGTCGGCGGCTTCGATGAGCGCTACTTCATGTACATGGAGGATGTGGACCTGGGTGACCGCTTCGGCCGTGCCGGCTACGCCAATATCTTCGTGCCCGGTGCTGAGATCACGCACGCGAAGGGGCACTCCGCCGGGGAGCATCCGGAGACGATGCTGCCTGCCCACCATGCCAGCGCCTACCGCTTCCAGGCTGATCGTCTGGCCGGACCTCAGTTGGCCCCGCTCCGGGGTGCGCTCTGGGTGGGTCTGAAATTACGATCCCTGATAGCCGTGGCCAATTCCCGCCTCAGCCGCCGATAGAAAGAAGACACCGATATGCCGCAGCCCGCGAACACCGATGCCGTAATTCTCGTCGGAGGTAAAGGAACCCGCCTCCGCCCGCTGACTATGAACACCCCGAAGCCGATGCTGCCCACCGCCGGCTTCCCCTTCCTGCAGCACCTGCTTGCCCGCATTGAGGCAGCTGGAATTAAGCACGTAATTCTTTCCACCTCCTTCCGTGCCGAGGTCTTCTCCGATTACTTCGGCGATGGCGCCGAGATGGGCCTGGAGATTGAGTACGTCTTCGAGGAGGAGGCTTTGGGCACCGGCGGCGGCATCCGCAACGTCCTGGATAAGCTGCGCAATGACACCGTCATGGTCTTCAACGGTGATGTCCTTTCCGGCACGGATCTCGGCGGCATCCTGGACACCCACCGGGAGCGCGAGGCCGATCTGACCATGCACCTGCTGCGGGTGTCCGATCCCTCCGCCTTCGGCTGTGTGCCCACCGACGCTGACGGCCGGGTGCTGGAATTCCTGGAGAAGACCGAGGATCCGCCGACCGACCAGATCAACGCCGGTTGCTATGTTTTCCGTCGATCCGTGATTGAGGAGGACATTCCGGCGGGCCGCAATGTCTCCGTCGAACGTGAGACCTTCCCGAAGATGCTGGCGGAAGACCGCAAGGTCTACGGGCATGTGGACAACGCCTACTGGCGTGACATGGGCCGCCCGGATGACTTCGTCCGCGGCTCTTCGGACCTGGTGCGTGGCGTGGTGGTCTCCCCGCTGCTTTCGGGTCGGACCGGTGAAAGCTATGTGGACCCCACCGCCGGGGTCGCCGGGGGAGCGCTGCTGCTTGGTGGTACCGCCGTGGGCCGGGGCTCGGAGATCGGTGCGGGCTGCCGGTTGGACGGCACCGTCGTCTTTGAGGGTGTGACCATCGAGCCGGGCGCGGTGATTGAGAATTCCATCATCGCCGCGGGGGCTCGGATCGGTGCCAATGCCAGGATCAGTGACTGCGTGATCGGCGAGGGTGCTCAGATCGGTGCCCGCTGTGAACTCCGCGCCGGCATGCGTGTCTGGCCGGGCGTGGTGGTGCCCGATACCGGCATCCGTTTCTCCTCAGACGCCTAAGGTTAGGCGAACTTTCCCTGGTTTAAGCAGCGGGTAAGCTGCCTCTTAACACCTGATTGAGGGTATTCCTGCAGGGACACGCCGGTTTTTTAAGTGGTTGGTGTGGGAATCTATTCCACACCCCTATATGTAGTACCCCCGGAGTATTACCCCAGTTCCGCTGGCCTGTTAATCTTGTGACTTGAGTGATTAACGACCAGCAGCAATGCCGTGTCCGGCCACATGTCCCCCGTGATAGGTTGACGATATTTAGTGATCCGTGTGTAATCACATCATCGAAAGATATTGACACCTACGGAGGAAGGAACATGGCGTGGAAGACATGGCTAACGACGCCATACTCCGAGGCAAGACAGCGGGCAACATGAGCATCGACGAACTTTTCGGTGCGGTGGAGCAGGAGTGGCAGGACCAGGCGCTCTGCGCCCAGACCGATCCTGAAGCCTTTTTCCCCGAAAAGGGCGGCTCAACCCGCGAAGCAAAGCGGATCTGTCTGGCCTGCGCGGTGCGCGATGAGTGTCTCGAATACGCCCTCGAACACGATGAGCGATTCGGTATCTGGGGCGGACTCTCAGACCGTGAGCGCCGCCGCCTGAAGAAGCAGATTATCTAGTCACCACTGGAACCTCGGGTCCAGGTCTCGCGGATCCAGATTCAGATAGTTGGCCACCAGGGCGACGAGGATGGTGGCGAGGAGTTCCTGGCGTTCCATGACATTGTTGGTGCGCTGTTCCACCGGCATGCGGAACACCACAATCCTCGCCCGGGTCGGATTGCCGGCGGAATCCACCCCGGCCGGGATCACCCGGCCCAGGGGGACAGGACCATCAGCGACGATCTCATCCGGGAGCACAGTCATATCGGCGCGCAGCCGCATCCGGGGGATGGTGTCCACCGCGAGGTCCAGATTCTGCAGCTCTTCGAAGTAGGCGTGCTGGAGGGGGGCGTAGGCCTCTAGGACCGCGACGTCGAATTTCTGGCGTCGGCTGCGTTGCCGCGGCGCTTCGGGGGGAAGCAGTGGGCCACGCAGACCTCGCCCATGGCGGTTGCGGAAGGTCCTGGTGTGCATGGTTTTCCACCTTAGTGAGCAACTCCCCCGGGAGGGTGCAGGGCACGCCGAGGGTGGAAAATCTCAACCTGCGGTCTAGACTTCTGGGCGTGAGTCAATACCGTCGTTGTTCCCGCCCCGGCTGCGGCAAGCCCGCCGTGGCCACGCTGACCTACGCCTACGCTGAGTCCACCGCCGTGGTGGGCCCCCTCGCGCCCGCGGCTGAGCCGCACAGCTGGGATCTGTGCGCCAACCACGCCGAGCGGATCACTGCTCCGCTGGGGTGGGAGATGCTCCGCGTGGACCGCATCGATGATGATGACGATGATGATCTGACGGCGCTGGCCAATGCGGTGCGTGAAGCTGGCCGCACCACCAGTGGCCTGGAGGAGTCGCCCCATGACTTCCGTGAGCCGCCGGCGGACCCCGAGGTACCGCAGCATCCGATGTACCGTCCGAAGCGGGTTTCGGAGCAGAAGGCGATCCGGCGCGGACACCTCCACTTGGTGCAGGACGAGGAGAGGTAAGCTCTGGGTTTGTACCCAGATCCTCAACAGACATTTTGGAGTGGTCCATGTCCTTTGGCAGAAGCCGGGAATCAGTCACCTCGGTGATCAAGGCATATGACGTCCGGGGGGTCGTCGGCGAGGAAATCGACGCCGATTTCATCCGTGAGATCGGCGCCTCCTTCGCCCGGATGTTGCGCATGGAGGGGGAGACCGCCGTCGCCGTGGGCCACGATATGCGTTCCTCCTCCCCGGAGCTGGCCAGTGCCTTCGCGGATGGCATCACCGCGCAGGGCCTGAACGCGGTCATGCTCGGCCTGACCTCCACCGATGAGCTCTACTACGCCTCGGGCCGCCGCGACTGCGCCGGTGCGATGTTCACGGCCAGCCATAACCCGGCGAAGTACAACGGCATCAAACTCTGCCGCTCGGGTGCCCGTCCGGTGGGCCAGGACTCCGGCCTGCAGTTCATCATCGATGATCTGGTCAAGGGTGAGATTCCGGAGTATGACGGTGGTCCCGGGGTGGTCTCCCACAAGGATGTGCTCGCCGACTACGGCACGTACCTGCGCGAACTGGTGGATCTGAGCGCTATTCGCCCGCTGAAGGTGGCGGTTGACGCGGCCAACGGCATGGGTGGGCTGACGGTTCCGGCTGTCTTCGAGGGCCTGCCCCTCGACGTTGAGCCGCTCTACTTCGAGCTGGACGGCACCTTCCCCAACCATGAGGCGAACCCGCTCGAGCCCGCCAACCTGGTGGACCTGCAGAACTTCGTCAAGGAGACCGGCGCGGATATCGGGCTGGCCTTTGACGGGGACGCCGACCGCTGCTTTGTCGTGGACGAGCGCGGCGAACCGGTCAGCCCCTCGGCGATCTGCGCGATCATCGCGGAACGTGCCCTGGTGGAGAACCCGGGTGCCACGGTCATCCACAACCTGATCACCTCCAAGGTGGTCCCGGAGATCATCGCCGAGCACGGTGGCACGGCGGTCAAGACCCGCGTGGGTCACTCCTTCATCAAGGCCCGCATGGCGGAAACCGGGGCGATCTTCGGTGGCGAGCACTCCGCCCACTACTACTTCACCGACTTCTTCAACGCGGATTCAGGTCTGTTGGCCGCGATGCATGTGCTGGCCGCACTGGGCTCCCAGGAAGCTCCGCTCTCGGAGATGATGGAAAAGTACAGCCGATACGCCTCCTCCGGGGAGATCAACTCCACCGTCGTGGATCAGGTTGCCAGCACCGAGGCGGTGCTCGCCGCTTTCGCTGATCGCACTGAAGGTATCGACCGCCTGGATGGTGTCACCGTGGAGCTCAAGGGCACCCCGGCGTGGTTCAATGTCCGCGCCTCCAACACTGAACCGCTGTTGCGGCTCAATGTTGAAGCCCCGACCAGGGAAGAAGTGGAGGCTCTGGTCAGCGAGATCATCGGAGTTATCCGTAGCTAATAGCTATCCTGGGTGGCATGACCGAGACATACCATCAGCCGCATGATGCGGAGCAGATCCGATTCTTCGATGTTGCCCATGAGGGCGCCCAGGTGCGCTCTGCCGCCGGGGTGGTGTCATCAGGTCAGTTGGATCAGCTTCATCTGATGCAGCCGCGCTCGGTGGTCGTGGTGGCCACTGATCAGGTTTCCCGGGTGGCGGCGCAGGCCGTCGGCACGCTTCGTTGCCCGCTGCGCCATCCCTTCCTGGTGACTGCCTCCCTGCCGAACTTTTTCGGCGCACTGGATGTGCTCGTGGTCGTCGGGGACGGCAACAGCGTCGAGGCGCACCGTGCGCTGGCGGCAGCTGATGCCCGTGGCGCGGTGAGCATCCTGGTGGGTGCCGCGGGCCCGGTGGCTGAGGAGGCCCCGCGCGGCACCGTGAAGTTCCCGGTGCTGCCCACCGCCCTGGGGCCTTCGCCGGCCCGGACCATCGCGGCCGTCGCCACGGTCCTTGACCTGCTGGAGGAGGACCCGGACCTGATCGTTCAGCGGTTGCTCACCACCGCAGATGTGCTTGACGCCGAGGCGGAGAATCTTTCTCCGGAGCGTGATCTGAGCATCAACCCGGGCCGCCAGTTACGGGAGCATGTTGAGGGTGCCCGGATCCTGCACACCGGAAACCAGGCTATCGCCGAGGTCGTCGCCGCACTCTGGACCGTGAAGGGACTGCCCGCCACAGCGGTCGATGTGGCGGAGCTGCCTGGGGCACTGGCCGATGCCCCGGCACCCGAAGCGGATCTTTTCCATGATCCTTTTCTAGATGAGCCCACCCGGGTGATACCATTAAAGGTTGTTGTTTGGGCGGCGGACCTGCAGGGTATACCCGCCGCTTCGGTGCAGAACTGCACCGAGGAGACACCCGGCCCCCTGGCTGAGGCGTTGGCCCTGATCACCCGCGGTTATGCCGCGACGACGTACCTGAATGGCCGGGAGGACTTTTAGATGCACCAACTCACCGGAATTATCCGGGCTTATCCCTGGGGATCCCGCTCGCTGATCCCCGCGCTGCGGGGGGCCAAGGTCCCGTCCGAGCGTCCCGAGGCGGAACTGTGGTTCGGCGCCCACCCGGGGGATCCCTCGACGATTGCGGGCACCCCGCTGACCGAGATCATCGCGGCCGACCCAGCTGCGGCCCTGGGGCAGCGGGTGCTCGAGGAACACGGTGAGACCCTGCCCTTCCTGCTCAAGCTGCTGGCCGCGGATGAACCGCTGTCCCTGCAGGCGCACCCCTCCGAGGAGCAGGCCCGTGAGGGTTTCGCCCGGGAGGATGCTGAGGGCGTTGCGCTGACCGCCCCGCACCGCGATTATAAGGACCGCAACCATAAGCCGGAACTGATCGTCGCGCTCACGGATTTCGATGCGATGGCGGGTTTCCGCCCACTGCACCGCACCAAGCTGCTATTTGATGCCCTGAACTGCCCGGAGTTGGACCACTACCGGACGATGCTGGACGAGGATCCCGCGGAAGAGGAATCCAACCTGCGGGCCCTGTTCACCACCTGGATCACCATTCCGGGCAAGACCCGTGGGGCGTTGATCGACGCGATCATCGAGAGCCTCCAGCCGCACCGTGGCCGGGTGGACTGGATCGGTCAGACCCTGCGCAATGTCTTTGACCTCAATGAGCGTTATCCCGGTGATATCGGGGTGCTCGGGGCGTTGCTGCTCAATCACCTTCATCTGCGTCCGGGTGAGGCGATCTACCTGGATGCTGGTCAGTTGCACGCCTATATCCGGGGGATGGGTGTGGAGATCATGGCCAATTCCGACAATGTGCTCCGTGGTGGGTTGACCTCAAAGTACGTGGACGTCCCGGAACTGGTCCGGGTGTTGGACTTCAACTCCCTGGCGGATCCGCTGGTGATCCCGGAGGAGGGATATTATCCGGTCCCGGCGACGGAATTCCACCTGACCCGGGTGCCGGCGGCGGAGGGGTTCATGGTTGACCATGATGGCCCGGCTATCGCGCTGTGTACCGCAGGGAAGCTCCAGCTGGGCTCGATTGAGCTGGGCCCGGGGGAGGCCGCCTGGATCCCTGCCAGTGATCCAGCGGTCACCGTTAACGGTGGGGGAGAGCTCTTCCTCGCCAAGGGCTAGCGCGGGCAGCGCTAGCTGAAGAAGGGCAGGCGCCAGGAGCTCCAGGGCAGCGTCGGTCCTGCCGGAACAGCAGCCTCGGGGGTCAGCGTGATCTCCGGGGTTTCGACGTTTTCAGGCTCTGCTGGCTCCGCAGGCTCTGTCGGCTCCGCAGGCTCTACCGGTTCCTGGACTTCAGCGGTTTCACTCGGCGTCGGGGGCTCGCTCGGTGCAGTGGTGGGCTCCTGGGTGGTCAAGGTCTGCGCCGGGGGTACCGGGGTCGGGGTGGTCGCAGTGCTGGAGGGCACGGGCTCTGAGGTGGTCTCCGGGGGAGCTATCGGCACCGTCGGGGAGGTAACCGAACTCTCGCTCGGCTGCGCCGGCTCACTGGACACCAGTGTGCTGGGCACCGGTTCCCCGGAAGTCGGCGGAATACTGGTCTCACTGGTGCTCAGCAGCGAGGATTCCGGGGTGGTTTCGAAGGGGTTCGCCGGCCGGAAAGTCTGCGTGGGGGTGACCGTGGTTGCCATGCTCGGGATATGGGCGTTCGGCGCCAGATAGGGATCATCCATCTGGACCGAGGCCGCTTCCTGCGGTTTCTGTTCCGCAGGGGTCTCCGGGGTGACCTCGCGGGGCAGCGGCACGGAGGTTCCCCCGGTTGCTGTGGAACCGGAGGTGGTGGTCATGGCAGTATCGGTAGCGGAAAGGGTCGTAGGCACGCTGGCGCGCCAGACGCTGAAGCCGATTGCGGCGGCGACCAATAGGCCGACGCCCATGAAAATCAGGACTCTTCGAGTCTCAGCTTGCAATCTCTGACCCTTTCACCGTTACGGTCATTGGTAACAACTCGATAACATAGCAGATCGCTGTGATTAGCGATAGCTTAAATCCATTCGAGGACCAAACTAGAGGAGAGATTATGGGTGCTTGGGACATCGCGATTTTCGCTGAGGAAGTCAATGTGGACTTCCTTGATGAATTGGCGGCACTGGACGATGAAGACATTGTCCAGGCCGTCAAGGATGCCTGCCTGCTGGCGGTGCAGCCTGCCGGCGTAACTGAAGATGAGCAGCTCAACGGCCTGGCGGCCGCCACCATCGCAGCGATCTGGGCGGGTGCGCCTTTTTCCGCCGCTGATGTCGCCGACACCTACCCCTTCCTGCGGGAGTTGATCGGCAGCGGCTCGGAAAAGCTCAACGAGGTGGCCGGCGAACTGCTGGAAAATGCGGACACCGAGGAGGACCTCGAGGTCTACCTGGAGGCGCTCACTTAAACCCCTTCAACAGATTTAGTGACCTCTCCGTGATCTTTGCGCAGAGGTTCTCGGGTACCTCGGTACAGTGGGTGTGGTTATCGCCAATTGCACTATGACAGGAGATGTCACCCCATATGACCAAGGTCACTGATTTCAAGGTCGCGGATCTCAGCCTCGCTGAGGCCGGTCGCCACCAGATCCGGCTCGCTGAGCATGAGATGCCGGGCCTGATGGAGTTGCGTCGTGAGTACGGCGAGGAACAGCCGCTCAAGGGGGCCCGCATCGCCGGTTCCATCCACATGACGGTCCAGACCGCTGTGCTCATCGAGACCTTGACCAGTCTCGGTGCTGAAGTTAGATGGGCTTCCTGCAATATCTTCTCCACCCAGGATGAGGCCGCTGCCGCCATCGTGGTCGGCCAGGGCACCCCGGAGGATCCGCAGGGGGTTCCGGTCTTCGCCTGGAAGGGGGAGACCCTGGCGGAATACTGGGAGTGCGCCAAGCAGATCTTCTCCTGGGGCGAGGGCATCGAGCCCAACATGATCCTGGATGACGGCGGCGATGCCACCATGGCCGTTATCCGCGGCCGTGACTATGAGCGGGCCGGTGTCGTGCCGCCGGTGGAAGAGGGCGACTCTGATGAGCACCAGGCGTTCCTGGGCATGCTGCGTGCCACCCTCGAAGAGGACAACCAGAAGTGGACCCGCATCGCTGAGGCCGTGCAGGGTGTCACCGAGGAGACCACCACCGGTGTCCACCGCCTGTACCACTTCGCTGAGGAGGGTGTGCTGCCCTTCCCGGCGATGAACGTCAACGACGCCGTCACCAAGTCCAAGTTCGACAACAAGTACGGCACCCGCCATTCCCTGATCGACGGCATCAACCGCGGCACGGACATGCTCATCGGCGGCAAGAACGTCCTGGTCTGTGGCTACGGTGATGTGGGCAAGGGTTCTGCTGAAGCGTTCAAGGGCCAGGGCGCCCGCGTGAAGGTCACCGAGGCTGACCCGATCAATGCCCTGCAGGCACTGATGGACGGCTTCTCGGTGGTCACCGTCGAGAACGGGATCGCCGACGCTGACATCGTCATCACGGCCACCGGCAACTTCGGCATCATCAACTTCGATGACATGCTGAACATGAAGGACCACGCCGTGCTGGGCAATATCGGCCACTTCGATAACGAGATCGATATGGCTTCCCTCCTGCACCGCGATGATGTCACCCGGGTGAACATCAAGCCGCAGGTCGATGAGTTCACCCTGCCCAACGGAAACTCCATCATCGTGCTTTCCGAGGGGCGTCTGCTGAACCTGGGCAACGCCACCGGCCACCCCTCCTTCGTGATGTCCACCTCCTTCGCGGACCAGACCATCGCGCAGATCGAGCTCTTCCAGAACCCGGACAAGTATGACAACGAGGTCTACCGTTTGCCCAAGGTCCTGGACGAGAAGGTCGCCCGCATCCATGTGGAGGCCCTCGGTGGCGAGCTCACCGAACTGACCAAGGAGCAGGCCGCGTACATCGGTGTCGACGTCGCCGGCCCCTTCAAGCCGGAGCACTACCGCTACTGATGATCATCTGCATCGAAGGAATCGACGGCGCCGGAAAGAACACCCTGGTCCGGGCCATTCAAGCTGAGACCGGGGCGGAAACTCTGGGCTTCCCGCGTTATGCGGAGTCCATCCACGCTCAGTTGGCGGCGGAGGCACTGCATGGCCGGATGGGGGATCTCACCGATTCCGCCTACGCCATGGCCACCCTCTTCGCCCTGGACCGGCAGGGTGCTCTGCCGACCCTGGAGCGATTCGTCGACTCCTCCGAGCTGTTGATCCTGGACCGCTATGTCGCCTCCAACGCGGCTTATTCTTATGCCCGCACCGGTGATGAATCGGTGATCGGGTGGATCTATGACCTGGAGTTCAACCGTCTGGGCCTGCCCAAGCCCGACCTGCAGGTGTTGTTGGCCACCTCGCCGGAGACGGCGTCGCAACGCGCGCAGTCCCGGGAAGCGGCCGACGCCAGCCGGGCGCGGGACCGCTATGAACGCGATGGCGGGCTGCAACAGCGCACCTATGAGGCATATGTGAAGCTCGCCGAGGAGAACTGGGCGGGCGAATGGCTGATTTCAGCCGACCAGACGGATATTCTTCAAGCAATCACTCTGAAGAGGTAGGAGACTCATGTCCGCCAAGATTCTCGTCGTCGATGACGACCCCGCGATCTCTGAAATGCTCACCATCGTCCTGGAAGCCGAGGGTTTCCAAGCCATCGCGGTCATGGACGGTAATGAAGCTGTGGAAACCGCCCTGCGGGAACAGCCGGATCTGATCCTGCTCGACCTCATGCTGCCGGGCATGAACGGGGTGGATATCTGCCGCATCATCCGGCAGGACTCCACCGTGCCGATCGTCATGCTCACCGCGAAGACCGACACCGTGGATGTGGTCCTCGGCCTGGAGTCCGGTGCAGATGACTACATCACCAAGCCCTTCAAGCCGAAGGAGCTGGTGGCCCGGATCCGGGCCCGCCTGCGCCGTACGGATGCCGCACCCTCGGAGGTTATCGAGGTCGGCGATCTGACCATCGATGTTCCCGAACACACCGTCAAGCGCGGTGAGGAAGAGATCCCGCTGACTCCGCTGGAGTTTGATCTGCTGCTGGAGCTGGCCCGCAAGCCGCGCCAGGTATTCAGCCGTGAGGAACTGCTGGAGAAGGTGTGGGGCTACCGCCATGCCTCCGACACCCGGCTGGTCAATGTTCACGTGCAGCGACTGCGCGCCAAGATCGAGAAGGATCCCGAGAACCCGCAGATCGTGCTCACCGTTCGCGGTGTAGGATACAAGACTGGATTGCTCAACTAAGGGACTTGTCATTCTTGAACGACTGAAACGGATTCAGACCCGCATCTCGGAGCAGTGGCGCACCTCGCTTCAACTGCGGGTCATCGGATCCATCTTCGTCGCCGCCGCAGTGGTCATGATCATCCTCGCGATGACCATGATCAGCCTGGTCGCGCAGCGGCTGGTCGATGCCAAACTCGATATCGCCGACTCGGAGATCAACCGCGCCCGGGTGGCGGTGGAGCAGCAGATCGACGCCACCGGTTCGAACACCTCCACCCAGGTGCGGATCAATGCCGCCAGAGCTGCGCTGACCAACCTGAGCTCCAATCAGGCCTCAGCGACCTATGAACCGGTGTTGATGGTGGTCGGCCATGACGGTTCCACCACCGCCTCCCCGGAGGGGTACCAGATTCCCACCCGGCTGATGCACTTCGTCAGTCAGGGGCAGGTGTCCTATCAATTCGCCACCGTGAACCGTTCCGATGGTTCGACCTATAACGCGCTGGTCATCGGCACTCCGACGGATTCTGATATCCCGAATCTGCAGGTCTATCTGGTGCTGTCCATGGAGTCCGATGAAGCCACCATGGCGTTGATGCGCGGCCTGCTCTCCGCGGCCGGGGTGGTCGTGGTGGTGCTGCTGGTCGGCATTGCCTGGCTGATGGTCCAACAGATCACCGCCCCGGTACGCTCGGCCAGCCGGATCGCCCAACGTCTGGCTGCCGGCCATCTGCGCGAGCGCATGGTGGTCGACGGCGAAGATGAGATGGCCCGGCTGGCGATGAGTTTCAACGCCATGGCGGAGTCCCTGTCCAAACAGATCCACCAGCTCGAGGAATATAGTGACCTGCAACGCCAGTTCACCTCCGATGTCTCCCATGAACTTCGCACCCCACTGACCACGGTACGGATGGCGGCGGACATGATCGCCGCTGGCGCCGATGACTTTGAACCGCACACTAAGCGCGCCACCGAACTGATGACCCGCGAGCTGGATCGTTTCGAATCGCTGCTGACCGATCTCCTGGAGATCTCCCGGCACGATGCCGGGGTGGCTGATCTCGCCGCGACCCGGCTGGATGTGCGCACCTGCGTCACCGCGGCCTGGCAGCAGGTGGAACACCTGGCCAAGGAGCTCAACGTGCCGGTCAACCTGCACCTGCCCGAGGAGGCGATCTACCTCACCGGCGATTCCCGCCGCATCGAGCGGGTGCTGCGCAACCTGCTGGCCAACGCCATCGACCACTCCGAGGGCAACCCGGTGGACGTGGACCTGGGTGTCAATGAGGAGGCTGTCTCCATTACGGTCACCGACCACGGGGTGGGCCTCAAGCCGGGCCAGGAGGATCTGGTGTTCAACCGCTTCTGGCGGGCCGATGCCTCACGCGTGCGGCACTCCGGCGGCACCGGTCTGGGCCTGGCGATCGCCCGCGAGGACGCCCTGCTGCACGGCGGTGAGCTGAATGCCGCGGGCAACTTCGGGGTGGGTTCGCAGTTCCGGCTGACCATCCCGCGGGAACCCGGAACTCCCTACACCGAGGTGCCGTTGGAACTACAGGCCCCGCAGTTGGCGCTCAACGTAGAAGAGGAGACCCAGTGAAGAAGTCCCTGACCACCCTGCTGGCGGTCTTGTCCACCGCCGTACTGACGGTCGGCTGCACCTCCCTGCCCTCGGATACTGAGCCCCAGGCACTACGTTCCTTTGCCCCGGTGGACGAGGGGGGAAGCGATATCGAACCGCAGCCGGGGGCGGAGCCTGACCTGCTGCTGCGTGATTTCTATACCGCTTCGGCCCGCCCGGCGATGGACTATGAGGCGGCCCGGTCCTTCCTCACCGAGGACGCGAACCAGCTCTGGAAACCACGGGCCTCTACCCTGATCGTGGACCGCGTGGATCTGATCACCCAGGCGGGGTCCACCGCGGCGCAACGTACGTTCGCGGTCCGCGGCAATGTGATCGGCCAGCTCGCGGAGGGGGGCTCCTACCAGGTGGAGAATGGGGTCTACGAGGCTCATATCGAGATGGAGCAGGTGGCCGGGGAGTGGCGGATCTCCTCGCTGCCGGAGGGCGTGGTGCTGGAGCGCACTGAGTTGCGCAATCAGTATCAGCCGCAGGACCTGTACTATTTCGATCCGGACGGCCGGGTGCTGGTGGCGGATCGTCGCTGGGTATTCGCCGGCCATGAATCCTTGGACACCGCCCTGATCTCGCTGATGATGGAGGGACCCAGCGCCAATATCGCCCCGGCGGTGAGTTTCGGGTTGCCAACCTCGGCCACCTTTAACGGGGTGCAGGACGGGGTGTACCAGTTCTCCGGCCTCGCGGAACTGGATTCCTCCGAGCGGCTGAATTTCGCGACCCAGTTGGTGTGGACCCTGGCGATGGCCAATATTCCCGGCCCCTATGCCGTGGAGGTGGACGGCCTGCCGATCAGCGAGGAATTTCCCCAGCTGAGCACCGATGATTTCGCGGAGTTCAATCCGCGCTCCGAGGTCGGCGCCATCGCCCCGCTCTACGCCCTGAATCAGGGGTCCCTGCTGCGGGTCACCTCGAACCAGACCAGTCCGGTGGAGGGCGAGCTGGGTGAACTCCGCGATATCGAGTCCGCCGACATCACCTCGGAGCGGACAGCGGCGATCGTCCGCCGCCAGGGCGAGGATTCCGTGCTGGCCCTGGGCGGGGTGGATGCACAGCTGCAGGAGGTGCTGCGCGGCAACACGATCACCCGGCCGACCTTCGAACATGATCATGCCGCAGTCTGGGTGGTGGTCAATGGGGATCGGGTGATCCGGGTCGTGCGTTCCTCAACCACCGGGGAGGTGGTGCAGACCGAGGTCAACACCGCTGCGCTGGGGAGCATCGCCGGTGATATCTCGGTGTTGCGGCTCTCCCACAACGGTGCCCGCGTGGCGATGATCATCGATGGCCGCGTCTACACCGGTGTGGTCAACCGCCCCGGCACCGGCGATCGGCGGATCGTCAATGTGCAGGAGGTGGCCCCCCAGTTGGCGGGTTCCGCCCTGGCCCTGGACTGGCAGCCGGATGGTTCCATCCTGGTGGGCACCTCCAGCCCGGAGTCGCCGATCTGGCGGGTGGAGAAGGACGGCTCGGCGGTGTCCTCGCTGCCCTCAGGCAATATCACCGCCCCGGTGGTCTCGGTGGCGGCCTCGCCCAGCACCATCTACCTCACTGATTCCCAGGCGGTGCTGCAGCTGCCGGTCAGTGGCAATGAATCTGCCTTCTGGCGTGAGGTGCCGGGGCTGCAGGGCATGCGTTCCGCCCCGGTCGTGGCCAATTAGCCATGGAGCTTCTCCTGCCGCGTCGCTGCACCGCCTGCGGTGAGCCCGGCATGGTGCTCTGTCTGGTCTGCCGGGATGCTTTTCGACGCCCGCCGCAGCGGGTGTTCACGGGCGTCGATACGCATGTGCCCGCCTTTGCGCTGGGGGTTTATGACGACCGGCGGCGCCGCGTGATCGTGGCGATGAAGGAGCGCGCTAACCGCGCGGTGCGGGGCTACCTGGGTGCGGTGATCCGCTCGGGCGTCGAGACGCTCCAGGCCAGGGGAGAGCTGCCTGATCAGCTGACGCTGGTGCCGGCCCCGACGAAACGCGCCAATGCGCGGCTGCGTGGCGGGGATCCCGTCGCTGACTGCTGCCGGGCCAGTGGCCTGCCCACCGTCATCGCACTGCATCACGGGCGGGTGCGGGATTCTGCGGGCCTTGATGCGCGCTCCCGGCGACAGAACCTGGCCGGCAGGGTGGAGTTGGCCGCCACCCCCGTCGGTGCGGTTCTCCTGGTTGATGATGTGCTGACCACGGGGGCGACAATTGCAGCTTCAGCTGAGGTGCTGTTTTCCGCGCGGGTGCCAGTTGTGGCGGCGCTCACTTTTGCGGCTGCATGAAAGTTACCTCTAATTGATCATCAGGTTATGACCGGATGTACACTAGGGGGACAGACAGTCCCGTCGACACGGAGGAGAAGCAAGTGACTACACCTGCTGAGAACAATGTCCTGAGCCCGGATACCCAGGTGTCCATCACCGGCCGAAATGTTGAGATTCCGGAGCACTTCGCGGAACGCGTCAATTCAAAGCTGGCCAAGATCGAGCGACTCGATCCCACCCTGACCTTCTTCCACGTGGAGCTGCAGCACGAGCCGAACCCGCGCCGTGCAGACGCCAGCGATCGTCTCCAGATCACCGCAACCGGCAAGGGCCACATCGCCCGGGCTGAGGCCAAGGAGGACAGCTTCTACGCTGCCCTGGAAACCGCACTGGCCAAGCTGGAGCGCTCCCTGCGCAAGGTGAAGGCACGTCGATCCATCTCCCGTTCCGGTCACCGCGCCCCCTCGGGTGCCGGTGAGCTCGCCGCAGAGCTGGCCCATGAGGCCGAGGCTGCGCGCGCTGATAATCAGTATGCGGCTGATCCCTACGCCGATACGGTGGAGGACGTCGTCCCCGGTCAGATCGTGCGTACCAAGGAGCACCCGGCCCAGCCGATGTCCGTGGATGATGCACTCTCCGAGATGGAGCTGGTCGGCCATGATTTCTACCTCTTCATGGATGAGGAGACCAGCCGTCCGTCGGTGGTATACCGCCGCCACGCTTTCGACTACGGTCTGATTGCCCTCGCTGCTGAGTAGTTCGTGATTTTGCACACTGAACCGTTCCCGTTGGGAGCGGTTCAGTTGCATTTTCCGCCGAGTGCGTAGAATGTTCGCGAAGACCAGGTTTCTTCCCAGGAGTCTTCCCAGAGAAGATGTCGGATACATATTAAGGACGACTGCATAGTGTTTGGATTGTCCAAGCTCCTTCGGGCCGGTGAGGGGCGCACCGTCAAGCGTCTTCGCAAGATCGCTGACGAGGTCATCGCCCTCGAAGACGATTACGCCGCGCTCAGTGATGATGAACTCAAGGCCAAGACCGAAGAGTTCAAGAAGCGCCTCAACGCGGGCGCTTCCGTCGACGACATTTTCCTGGAAGCCTTCGCCACCGCCCGTGAAGCTTCCTGGCGGGTGCTCGGCCAGAAGCACTACCTGGTGCAGATCATGGGCGGCACGGCGCTGCACTTCGGCAATGTCGCCGAGATGCGCACCGGTGAGGGAAAGACCCTGACCTCGGTGCTGCCGGCCTACCTCAACGCGCTTGAAGGTAAGGGCGTCCACGTGGTCACGGTCAATGATTACCTGGCCAAGCGTGACGCCGAGATGATGGGTCGTGTCCACCGCTGGCTCGGCCTCGAGGTCGGGGTGATCCTCTCCGAGATGCGCCCGGTGGAGCGCAAGCGCGCCTATGCCGCCGATATCACCTATGGCACCAACAATGAACTCGGCTTTGATTACCTGCGTGACAACATGGCCCGTAACCTGCGTGATCTGGTGCAGCGCGGCCATCACTTCGCGGTGGTGGATGAGGTTGACTCCATCCTCATCGATGAGGCGCGTACCCCGTTGATCATCTCCGGTCCGGTGGACGGCTCCTCCAAGTTCTTCTCGGTATTTTCCCAGATTGCCCCGCGCATGACCAAGGACATCCACTATGAGGTGGACGTGCGCAAACGCACCGTCGGTGTGCTCGAGGACGGGGTGGAGTACGTCGAGGATCAGCTCGGCATCGATAACCTCTACGCACCGGAGAACTCCCAGCTGGTCAGCTACCTCAACAACGCGATCAAGGCCAAGGAGCTCTTCGAGCGCGATAAGGACTACATCGTCCGCAATGGTGAGGTCATGATCGTCGACGGCTTCACCGGCCGGGTGCTCGGTGGTCGCCGCTACAACGAGGGCATGCACCAGGCGATCGAGGCCAAGGAGGGGGTGGAGATCAAGAATGAGAACCAGACCCTGGCCACCATCACCCTGCAGAACTACTTCCGCCTCTATACCAAGCTGTCCGGCATGACCGGTACCGCCGAGACCGAGGCCGCCGAGCTGCACTCGATCTACGGCCTGGACGTGGTCCCGATCCCGACGAACCGTCCGAACCAGCGTGAGGATCTCGTCGACCGGGTCTACAAGACCCAGGAGGCGAAGTTCGCCGCCGTGGTCGAGGACATCGCCGAGCGCATCGAGGCTGGCCAGCCGATCCTGGTGGGTACCACCTCCGTGGAGCGTTCCGAGTACCTCTCCAAGCTGCTGCAGTCTCGCGGGATCCAGCACAATGTCCTCAACGCCAAGCACCATGAGCAAGAAGCCCAGATCATCGCCAAGGCGGGTCTGCCGGGCAATATCACCGTGGCCACCAACATGGCCGGTCGTGGTACCGATATCGTGCTGGGCGGCAACCCGGACATCCTGCTGGACATCACCCTGCGCGAGCGTGGCCTGGATCCCTTCGAGGACGAGGAGGCCTATCAGGCGGCCTGGGATGAGGAACTCCCGAAGATCAAGCAGCGTACCTCCGACCGGGCCGAGAAGGTCCGCGATTCCGGTGGCCTCTATGTCCTGGGCACGGAGCGACACGAGTCCCGTCGTATCGATAACCAGCTGCGTGGTCGTTCGGGCCGCCAGGGTGACCCCGGTGCCACCCGCTTCTACCTCTCGATGCGCGATGACCTCATGGTCCGCATGGTCGGCCAGACCATGGAGAACATGATGAACCGCCTCAACGTCCCCGATGATGTGCCGATCGAGGCGAAAATGGTCACCAACTCCATCAAGGGCGCCCAGGCGCAGGTGGAGAACCAGAACTTCGAGATGCGTAAGAACGTCCTGAAGTACGATGAGGTGCTCAACGAGCAGCGCAAGGTCATCTACGCCGAGCGTCGCGAGATCCTCGAGTCCCGGGACATCGGCGAGTACATCCAGCACATGATCGATGACACCATCTCCGCCTATGTCGACGGCGCCACCGCCGTGGGCTATGTGGAGGACTGGAATCTCGATGAGCTGTGGAATGCACTCGACGGCCTTTACAGCCCCACCTTCACCTGGAAATCGCTTCTCGACGGCTCGGAGTACGGCACCCCGGGCGAGCTCAGCGCCGCAGATCTCAAGGTCGCCCTGTTCAAGGACGCCCACAATGAGTTTGACCAGCTCAGCGAGAATGTCGCCGTCATCGGCGGCGATAAGCAGATGCGTGCCATCGAGCGTCAGATCATCCTCCCGGTGATCGACACCAAATGGCGTGAGCACCTCTATGAGATGGACTACCTCAAGGAGGGGATCGGCCTGCGTGCCATGGCACAGCGCGATCCGCTGGTCGAGTATCAGAAGGAGGGCGGCGATATGTTCAACGCCATGAAGGACGCGATGAAGGAAGAGACCGTCCGTCAGCTCTTCCTGCTGCGCAAGCAGTTCGCGCCGAAGGAAGAGACCGTCGAAGCCTGACCCAGGCCTAGATGATCCGGAAGGTGCGCATCCGCCACTGCTGACGGCCGGTCTTTTCCAGGCTGGCGGTGAATCCGTGGGGATGCGCCGCCACTGTGGCGCTACCGAAAACCTCCACTGTTTCGGGGTCCGGACTGCGGAGATGGAGCGAATCCAGCCGCACCGGACCCCGCAGCCCTCCCCGATGCTGCCGCGCGGTAACATGCGCGCGGACCCCGAAGGCATAGCGTTTCCGGCTGAGATGCTGGATGGGACGAATCCCGAAGGCGGTTTCCAAGGCGATCACCGTCAGCTGGGTCGCGGTGGTCTGGAGGGTTTGCGGCGTGATTTTCGGGGTTATCTCCTGGGCGGGAACCGGACTAAGGTGAAGTACTTTCAGGTGACTGAGACCTGGAAGCGGAACTAACATGACATCTCCCTGTATTTCAGACAGGGCAGAGCTGCAATGGGCTAGGTATCATTGTGGCACAACAACGCGGTGAAGAAGGAGCAAATGTGCGTGGATTGATTGTCGACTATGCGGGTGTCCTGGACGGCACGGAGGAGGACCAGCGTCGCTGGCGTAACCTCTTCGCGGCCGCCCGTAAAAACGGTGTGGGAACCGCCATCCTCTCCAACAACCCAGGCGGTCCCGCCGCGGCACCGATCCACGAGTGGGAACTGCGCGGCGTCGTTGATGCCGTATTGCTCTCCGGTGAGATCGGCGTCGAAAAGCCCGAGTCCGAGGCCTTCCAGATCGCCGCAGATTCTCTCGAGCTGCCGATGAATGACTGCGTCCTCATCGATGATTCCATCCTGAACGTCCGCGCCGCGGTCGAAGCTGGCCTGGTGGGCGTGTACTACCAGCAGTTTGACCGTGCGATCGTGGAGATCCAGAACCTTTTCGACATCGAGGGAGAGTTCTAGACCGCATGCGCGTATATTTCCCTGCCACCTTCGCCCTGCTCGCCGAGCTGAACGAACACTCGGTGATCACCGCACGCTCCGGATATGGCTTCGCCATGACCCCGGCTCTGATCGAGTTCTACACCGCCGGTGATGAAGAGGAAATCGCGCACGCCGCCTTCCTGGACGCCTCCGAGGCCTCCCTGCGCCTGCTGGCCATCGGAGATGAAGAGAAGTTCCCGCACCGCCGGGTGGTCATCTCCGCAGACATCCCCGATGAACAGGTGACCCTTGATCCGGACAATGGTGAATCCGTGGTCAAGATCTCACCGGCGCAGATCAAGCTCGAAGAGATTGCCGCGATCCACGTGGACATTGAAGCATCCGAGGAGCAGACCAAAGCTGCCGTCGAGGTCATCGATGCCTCTGACCTGGGGGAGACCGACGCCGAACTAACCGTCGGTGACGCCCAGGACAACTTCATGGCCTGGTACGACCCGACTGAGCTGCCGTTCCTGGTGGAACTGCTCTAGGCTCTCAAGTTTTCCGGCTGCACCTCTCCGCGTCGCCAGTGCGTTGCTACCGAGGTGCAGTTTTTCATATCCGTTGACAGATCCGTTGACAGGGAGCGCCGATGAGCATCTACGAGCAGAAGAACGCCGAAACCCGGCGGAAGTTTCTCGCAGCCGCCTTCGAGCTGTTCACCTGGAACGGATACGGTCCCACCAGCATGCACCAGATAGCCAAGCATGCCGGTGGCAGCCGAGCGAATCTCTACCTGCATTTCCGCAATAAACCGGACCTGGTGCTGGCCCGGATGCAGGAGATGGAGGCCCAACTGGCGCAACCCTTCCAGGAACTGGTCCGGACCCCGGTACACTCCGAGGAAACGATCCGGGCCTGGTTGGAGCGGATGAAAGACCTGTGGCGCACGTACCGGGTGGAGTTCACCACCGTGGAACAGGCGATGTCCGAGGACGAGACGGTGGCCGCCGAATGGTGGTCCATGATCCAGCGGATCAGCAACTCCCTGCCCGGGCTGGAACAGGGCCACCGCCGGCAGCACTTCATCACCCTGTGGATGGGCCTTGACCGCACCTTCTCCTTCCTCTACGGCCGAGGGCACATCGAGAATGAGGAACGGGTGCTGGCCAGCCTCACCGAACAATGGCTGGCACTCTTCGGTGAGGACTGAGGGCAGCTCAGCGCTGGAGCACCAGCCGGGGGCAGCTTGGCGCCGCCCGCGAGACACAGATCATCATGGTGTCATTCGCTTCCTGCTCCGCCGAGGTGAGGATCGAGTCCCGATGATCGATGGAACCGGCAACGACCGGGGTTTCACAGGTGCCGCAGGTACCGGTCTCACAGGAGGAGATCACCGGCATGCCTTCACGCTTGGCGGCGTCGAGGATGGACTCGCTGGCTCCAACCGTGACCGTCTTCCCAGACCCGGTGAATTCCACCTCAAAGGGTTGGTCGGCGTAGTCCCGGGAGATCTGCTTCGGCGCAAAGCGCTCAAGGCGCAGGCTGCTCTTGGGCCAGTGTGCCGCCTGGGCCTCCACGGCCTGCAGCAGGCCCTCGGGGCCGCAGGTGTAGATCAGCGTGTTCGGCGCGGCGTCGATAAGCGCGGTGTCCAGGTCGAGGTGGCCGAGTTCGTCCTGGGGTACCAGTTGCACGCGCTCGCTGAAGGCGGCCAGCTCCGGAAGGAAGGCCATGGAGCTGCGGGTGCGGCCACCGTAGAGCAGCGTCCAGTCCTTGCCCTGACGCTCGGCTTCCCGGATCATGGCGAGGAGCGGGGTGATGCCGATGCCACCGGCGATGAAGAGGTAGTGCTCGGCCTCGGCGAAGCGGAAATTGTTACGCGGCCAGGACACGGTGACGGTGCCGCCTTCGAGGAGGGTGTCGTGGGCGGCGGCGGAGCCACCACGGCCGGCGGGTTCGCGGAGGATACCCACGCGGTAGCAGGACTGGTCATCGCAGTCGGAGGACAGCGAATACTGGCGGATCAGCTCTTCGCCGTCTGGGCCCTGGAGGTGCAGGTCAATGTGGGCGCCCGGCTTCCACTTGGGCAGTTCGCCGCCATCCGGGTGTACCAGAGTCAGGGAGATCACGCCCTCGGATTCGGTGCGGCGTTCCGAGACCCGCAGCGTGAGAGTGCGCAGAACCTGCTGCTTGGAAAGCTCAATATCCGCCAGCTCCCAGGTCACCCAGAGTGAGCGGCGGGCGGGAAGCAAGGCGAAGCGGATAAAATCCAGTGCCTCCGGATCCTCCACCGTGAGGGAGGGCAACCGCCCGTAGAGGACCTGCAGTCCCACCGGCCCCTGAACCCGGGCCAGCGGGTTGCCCAGACACTTGTGGCGGCCAGTGGAGAAGCCGAGGTGATCTGTCGGGTCCGGCCGGTGGATATCGAACTCGAAGGGGCGATCAACATAGTCGGCATCGGTGTTTGCGGAGGTCAGGGAGACCAGGATCCGGTCACCGGCCTTGATGTGGGCACCGCCGATCTCAACGTCGACCATGGACAGCCGTGAGGTGAAGGTGGAGGAGTTACGTCGGCGGATGGTCTCCTCGAAGACCCGTGGCCACAGCTCGGGTTCCCGGAGGGCGTCATCCTTGGCCGCCGGATTTTCCTGGAGAAAGAGGACCGCATTGGCCATCGCCTGGGCGGTGGTATCCGTGCCGGCGGCGGCGAATTCGGTCAGGTGAATGGCGATCTGGTCAGCACCCAGCGCATAGTTGCCTTCTTCATCCTGCTGCGAGGCCATGAGGGAGATCAAGTCGCGGGCGGTGGAGGTGCGGCGGGATTCGATGATCTCCCGGAGGCGGAGATTCGATGCAACATAGCGCTGCCATACCGTGGAATGCTCCGGCTCCGAGACCGGTTCGTGGGCGGAGGAGAGCAGGTGGAAGAAATCATCGCGCAGTTGCTTGATGAATGCAGCATGCTCATAATCGAGTCCCATGTGCGCCATCAGGGTTTGGGTGGTCAGCTCAATGAAGTAGTCTTCGATGAGATTTCCGGTGCCGATATTCTCAAAGGAATCGATGATGCGGTGGGCCCGGACCTCGATCTCCGGTCGGAGATTCTGCATGTCCTGCTCGAGAAAACCCAGCTGAGCGACCCCACGGGCAGTGGTGTGACCCTCCGGATCTGAACCGATGAGCACTCGCGTCATCAGATCCGGGGAGATGATCGACTGGTGCTCCTCGGGTACCTCAATCGCAGCGGAATTCGCGGTGGAGGAGAAACTCTTCCAATCCGAAAGCACCGTCACGGCATCCTGGCGTCCGGTGACAATCCAGGCGTTCATGTGCGGATAGAAGAAGGTGGGGGTCTGCGTGCTGAAATCAGCGAGGTACTTTCCGGGGTCGACGTAATAGGCATCTGCCATCGCATCGAAATCATGCGCAACGGGGCATTTGCTGGTGGTGGGGGTGGACATGATGTTCCTCTCTCAAAGCTGCTTGACGACGCCCCCTCGGGGGCAGGGTTGTCACGGGCGGCGGTCTCAGATGACTGCGGCGGAAACCATGGTGGAGATCTTCTGGAAGCGGGCGACATTATCGGCTTCATCGATGACACCAGCGGAGAGGAAGACGAAGCTCAGATCGCGGTCCGGATCGACCCAGTAGAGGGTGGAGCCGGCACCGTTGTTGCCGAAAGCACTCGGAGAGGTGAAGGGACCGAAGAAGTTGGGTGCGGTTCCGGTGCCCGAAAGGATGAAACCGAGACCGAGGTTGCCCTTCGGTGGCTCCCAGCCACGGCCGAGGTTGACCATGGTGTAGAGGTCATTCATGAGTTCGCCGGTCTGCAGGGTGGTCGCCTGCTCCAGGACTGCCGGGGAGATGAGGTATTCACCGTTGACCTCGCCCTTGCGGCGGAGCATTTCGACGAACTTGAAGATATCCGCAGCGGTGGAGGTCGCACCGACCCAGGGCATCTCGGCATCCTCGGTGATGTAGGTGTCGAGGCATTCGATGTCCTCCGGGGCGAGGAATCCATCGGGAGCGACACTGACCTTGAGCGGGACCGCCCGCTCTGCCCGGGAGCTGGGTAGGCCAAAAGCGGTGTCCTTCATGCCGAGGGGCTCAAAGATGAGCTCGCGGGCGAGATCCCGGAAGTGCTCGTAGCCGTAGGCGCGACGAACCATCTCGCCGATCAGCGCATGGTTAATGGCGGGAGAGTAGTTGACCTGGGTACCCGGCTCGTGAATCACATCGATGGAACCGATGGCGGCAATGACATCAGCGAGCACCCCGAACTCCGCCGGGCCGAGACCGGGGTTCGGCGTGGCCGGCATCCCCGCCCGGTGGGTCAGCAGATGGCCGAGGTTGATCTTGTCCTTGCGCATCATCCTGAAGGGGTCGGTACCGAGGAACTCTGGAATGAGGTCGACGACCCGGGTAGACAGCGCCAGTTTGCCCTCGCCGAGTGCCCGGTAGGCCAGAGCATTGGTGAATCCCTTGGTCAGGGAGAGAATCCGGTAGACATCATCGGGACGGGAGGGGCGATTGCTCTCACGCTCGGCGAAACCGTAGGTTCCCTGCAGTGCGATCTCGCCGTGCTGCGCGATGATCACATTCACGCCGTCGTAGTCGCCCTGCTCGATGTCCCGGTTGATCTCATCTTCAATGCGCTTGAGGGCGGTGGGGTTAAAAGCCATGGTGGTGTCCTGTTCTGCTCTGGTGTTCTTGGGTTGCCGGATTCTTGCTCAGGCGAGGTAGGCGCCGCCGGAAGGGGAGAAGACCTGCCCGGTGTAGTGGGCACCGTTATCCGAGGAAAGAAAAGTCACGGTCTGTGCTACTTCCTCGGGTTCCGCGAGCCGCTTGAGTGGCTGCAGTGACAGCAGCGCCTGGACGTGATCATCGCCGGACTGGTTCAGCATCGCGGTGTTGATTCCCGCTGGTGCCAGCGCGTTAACCCGGATCCCGAAGGGGGCGAGTTCGCCGGAGAGCGCGCGGGTCATGCCGACAACCGCCGACTTGGAGGCGGGGTAGTAGGCCGGCATCGGCAGGGCGAGGAAGCCTGCGACCGAGGCGAAGTTGGTGATGGCGCCACCACCGGCTGCCTTGAGCAGGGGAACCGCCGCCCGAATGGTGTAGAAGGTTCCGTAGAGATTGATCTTGAGTACCCGGTCAAAATCTTCATCGGAGATCTCGCTGAGGAACTCCGGTGCGAAGGGTTCCCCCTTCTTCATCGCATCCGTCATCTGGTGGTTGATGGCGTCCACCCATTCAGTTGCCTTGCGGTTGGGTGTGCTCACCCCAGCGGCGTTGATGAGGATGTCCAGCTTGCCGTGTGCTTGATTGACCTGCGCGAAGGCGGCGTTGACCGCGGCGGAATCCGCAATATCGAGGGCGATGGTGGTGACACCTGCGGACTCGCCGAGTTCTCGGTCGAGGTTGCCCTGGGAGATATCCAGCGCGAACACCTGCGCACCTTCGGTAATGAGGGCCTGAACTGTGTCCAGTCCCATTCCTGATCCCGCACCTGTCACCACTGCCACTCGTCCCTTGAGGGACTGGCCTGAATTTTCTGACATGCTCAACTGCTCCTCAGCTCTAATGTGTCTGGGGCCACAGTCTTCTTTAGCTCTGGACAGCTGTCTAGAGGTTTCGGTGAAGTGGCAGGTTAATTCCACAAAGGGGGTAGTGTTTCCGCTCGATTGGGGGTGGTCCTTCATGGTGTTGCCGGTGTGCGGAACCCTCGTGGGGACGGCTTCCGGAACCCGTCCCCGGGGCGCAATGTCACCCGGCCGGGGTCCTTATTGTGGGGGGTTTTGGACTGCTTGTGACGAGGTTTCGGGGCCTGCATGTCCAGGGCTGTTGCTAGCTTCATTCTCGAACGTGTGAGCTAATTGTTTTTGATATCGGAGGGGAGTGATCAGTCATGGCTGCGGTGAGGGGTGAACCCTTTTTCACGGTCAATGATCCGGAAAACCCATTGGCCAGATTCGGCAGGGCACGGGTCCGCCAGGAGTTTGAGATGTGGGAGGCGATTGCACCTGCTGAAGATGCCGATGCAGATGTGAGTACGAATGTCATGGCCGCGGCACTGGGGGTGTCCTCGCGTTTCGTGGAGAAGCGCTGTGAGTCGATCGAGGCTCTCCGCAAACTGCCTCAGCTGCGGGAGTTACATCTCGAGCTTTATCATCTGGACATGCATCGACTTGAGGGCATCTGGAAGGCACTATTGCCGGCAAAGTCGGATCTCTATGCGCAGGTGGATGAACTGCTGGTGGAGTTTCTGACACCACGTACGGCGAATCAGCATTTGCCGGGCAGGGATGCCATTGAAGCCCGGATCAAGGCCATTCTGGATGAGCTAGATCCGGAGATCTCCACCAAGGAGAAGTCCACCCATGACAATGCGGAGGTCAGCACCCGGGTCAGCGCTGACGGTAGGGGAGACCTGCTGGCGAGCTACTCCGCGGAGGTGATCGCCGAGATTGAGATGTTGATCCGGCAACGGGCCAGAGATGCCGGGATATCGCAAGCGCAGGCCTTATTGGATCTGCTCCGGGGGAAGGCTGAGGTCAAGGTGGTACTGAACCTCTATGCCGCCAAGGATGTGCCGGCGGCGCCGGTCTATGTGCCGCGGGCGGGCTGGCTTGACGCCAGGGCCTCCGAGGTTCTGCGCGGGCGGGTGGATGTGGAGCGCGAGGTGGACAGGTACTTCAAGGAGGAGGGGGATTCTTATCAGGCCTCCGCTGGCCTGCGGGCCTATCTGATCGGCCGCGATGGGACCTGCCGTTTCCCGGGCTGCACCGTCTCGGCGGACCGCTGCGATGTCGAGCACTGCCTCGAATATGACAAGGGTGGCGCCACTGCGGCCTATAACTGCGCGATGTTGTGCCGGCACCATCACAACATGAAAACCGATGGTCGCTTCAGTTATGAGCTGGATCCCGAAACCGGTGAGGCGGTCTTCACCTTTGTGGACGGCACGGTGATCGCCACTCTTCCGCAGGGGCCGATCTCTCCGGCGGGGGCGCGCTGGGTCCAGACAATCGGGCAGCGGCGGGGGCAGCGCCACAAGAGGGCCAGGGATGAAGCGGTCCGGCAGAAGCGGCAGGAAGAAGAACTGAAGAAAGAGGGTGTGTCACAGTTTGAGGAGGAGCCCCCATTCTGATGGGCAGTGGTTTCCCGCAGGTCATCGTAAATGGTGTTGAAAAGGGTGCGGTTCCGATGGACAAATAAACTTACGTTCCCGTAGGCTACGGTGTCGTAAGGTAATCGCAGAACGAAGGAACGGTTGAGAATGGCTTCCACCACCCGCGATGGGCTGGGACGGGCACGCGAAGTGCTCCGTCGCTTCACCACGCCATTGCTTCCCGATGACTACACCCAGCTGATCAACCCGCTTTGGTCCACCCGTGAACTCCGCGGCAAGATCGAAGTGGTTGAACGACATGATGATGACACCATCCACCTGGTTATCCAGCCAGGCTGGGGAGTGCCGGTCAACTTTGAAGCTGGTCAGTACATCGGAATCGGCGTACAGATCGACGGAAGATACACGTGGCGCAGCTACTCGCTGACCAACGCCCCGGACACCTCTGGTGGACACTTTTCCATCACCGTCCGGGCCGTGGAACGCGGCAGGCTCTCCAACCACCTGGTGGGCACCGCCAATGCAGGTGACACGGTCCGCCTGGCTGCTCCCGCGGGCGATTTCCACCTGACCAATCCGATCCCGGAGAAGCTCCTCTTCATCACCGCAGGCTCCGGCATCACGCCCGTCATCTCCATGCTGCGGACCATGAAGGACCGCAACCTGGTCAGCGATGTCCGCGTCGTGCACTCGGTTCGACGCCGCGAAGACCTCGTCTTCGGCGATGTTCTCGAAGGTGTGGACACCACCGTCAACTACACCTCCGAATCAGGCCGCATCGGCCCGAAGGAGATCGAGAAGATGGTCCCGGACTTCGCTGAGCGCGTGGTCTACGCCTGTGGCCCGGCACTGATGCTCGATCAGTTCGATGAATGGTCGGAAGAGCACGGTATGGAGATCCGTACCGAGCGCTTCACCCTGGACCGCGCCTCGGAGGCCCGGGGCGGCACCGTCACCTTCGGTGAGCGCGGTTCCGTTGAGGTTGATGGCGCCACCACCATTCTTGAGGCCGGTGAATCCATCGGCATCCAGATGCCTTTCGGTTGCCGCATGGGCATCTGCCAGACCTGTGTCCGTCAGCTCGATGATGGTCACGTCCATGATCTTCGCTCCGGTCAGGTCCATGAGCCGGGTTCGCGAATTCGCACCTGTGTCTGTGTCGCTGCCGGCGACGTCAGCATCGATGTCTAAGAACTAACCTATTTCACTAAGCAATAAAGGAGGCCAGTCATGGCTATCGACAATATTCAGGCATATGCCCACCTCTCAGATGAAGACATCAAGGAAATCGGTGCCCGGCTCGATGCCATCCGGAAGGAATTCGAGGCGGACATCGGTGAGAAGGACGTCCGCTACATCAAGGGGCTGATCCGCACCCAGCGCTACATGGAGATCGCCGGCCGTGCCTCCCTGATGCTCAGTCATAAGAAGCCCTTCTGGCTCGCTGGCGTCGGCCTACTCAGCCTCTCCAAGATCCTCGAGAACCTCGAGATCGGGCACAACGTCATGCACGGCCAGTGGGACTGGATGAATGACCCGGAGATCCACTCCACCACCTGGGAATGGGACAACGTCTGCCCCAGCTCACAGTGGATGCACACTCACAACGCGGTGCACCACAAGTACACCAACATTATCGGCATGGATACCGATGTCGGATACGGCATCCTGCGGGTGACCCGTGACCGCAAGTGGACCCCGATGTTCGCCTTCCAGCCGATCATCAACTTCACCCTGGCTTCACTGTTCCAGTGGGCAGTGGGCTTCTATGACGTGGAGCTGGGCAAATTGGCTGCTGGCCGGGCCACCTGGAAGGAGACCGCACCGAAGTTCTGGGAGTCCGCCCGCAAAGCCGGCAAGCAGAACCTGCGTGATTATGTGCTCTTCCCGGCGCTGACCGGCCCGAACTACATGCACACCGTCTCCGCCAACGCCACCGCGAACTTCATTCGCAGCGTCTGGGCCTACGCGGTGATCTTCTGTGGCCACTTCCCGGATGAGGCTGAGACCTTCACCAAGGAGCAGTACAAGAACGAGACACATGATGAGTGGTACCTGCGTCAGATGCTCGGCTCCGCGAACTTCCGTGGCGGCAAGATCCTGAGCATCCTTTCGGGCAACCTGAACTACCAGGTTGAGCACCATATTTTCCCGGACATGCCCTCCAACCGGCTCGCCGAGATCGGTGTCCGCGTCGAGGCGATGTGCAAGGAATTCGATCTGCCGTACAACACGGACTCCTTCCCGGCTCAGCTGTTCAAGGTCCAGAAGACCCTGCTGAAGCTGACCCTGCCGAATAAGCTCCTGGCGGCGGACCGGGACAACGCCCCTGAGGTGCGTTCCAACCGGGCCTTCACCAAGTACACCGAGGTGGAGGATCAGTTGCATGTCGGCAAGGACGCGCAGGGCAAGCGCGCCGGGCTCTTCACCGGCCTAAAGCTGCTGAAGAAGCTGCGGCCGAATGTGATCGAGTCGATCCAGCACTTCTCCGGCCGCACCCCGCAACGCGTCCTGAAGTAGTCGGCTCAGCGCAGTTCGCCGGTCCAGCTGGCATAGGTGACCGGGAAGGTGCGTTGCTCACGGTCGGTGATCACGGCCCACACCCGAACTGTGAGCACCGCTGAAGCGACCGCCAGGAACACCGGCAGGTAGCCCTGCGGCTCCATGTCGGTGAACTCCACCGCGGCGATCATGCCGAAGAGCGGAGCCGCCATGGTGGTGGCGAGGAAGGCCGCCGCCCCGAGCAGGGCGAAGGCCGCCACGGGGACACCCAGCCACGGGCCAACGATACTGCCGACGACCGCGCCAATCATGGCGCCGAGCGCGAAAGCCGGGATCAGGGTGCCGCCGACGGTGCCGATCCGGAAAGCCACCAGGAACACCACCAACCGCAGCAGCACCAGGAGAAGCAGGGTCTTGAGGGCCATGCCCTCGGCCAGCACCGTGTCTGAGGTCCACCGGGCGTTGGCCACCGCGCCGGGGACGAAGTGGGCGATGGCGGCGATGAGAATGAACCCCAGCGGCATCTCCCAGAGGATCCGCTTCCCCTTGGGTGAGGCCTGAGCCGCCCGGTTGGCCAACTGACTGAACCAGTGTCCGGCGAGACCTGCGACGATGCCGGCGAGCACCGCGGCAACGAACATCCAGGGACTCTCGGTCAGCGGGACGGTGGCGAAGACATCCGGGGTGTCCACGAAGAAGCCGGTGGTGGCCACCGCGGCGGTGGTGGTGACCATGGTGATCACCACGGTACGGGTGGACATCTCCACCAGCAGCACCTCAAGGGCGAAGAGGACACCAGCCAGTGGCAGGTGGAAACTAGCGCCCAGACCCGCACCCGCCGCAGCGGCGATGAGGATGCGTTTGGCGTCGAGGTCCATGTCCAGCCAGCGGCTGAATCTTTCACCGACGAGACTGCCGGCGATGCGTGGGGCATTCTCCGCGCCGATGGGTGCGCCACCGGCGACGGTGATGACCTGCAGGAAGGCGGAGGCGATGGTTTCCGGGACCGGGACCTTCTCACCCCGCATCGCACCGACCACGGAGACCTCGCGGCGGCCGAGACGGTGCACGGCATACCAGGCCCAGGAGGTCACCAAACCCAGCACCACCAAGGTCACGGCGAGTCTGAACGGACTGACATTGGTGGTGGGATCGGAGTTGTAGAGATGATCGGTGCCGTAGATCAGCCGCTCCACCCAGATGGCGGACCAGTTCAGGGCCGCGACGAAGAGACCGGTCAGAATCCCGATGATGGCAGCGATCACTGCGAGGCGGTTCAACGGAATCTTCGTCATCGGTGGTTAATCCCAGTCTTCGTTGGTGCGTAGTGCCTCCAGCAGTGAACGCACGGCGATCACGCGGCGGCCACTGGCACCTTCGAGCGTATCCAGGGCGCACTCCGGGTCTGCGGGTGGTCCCATGTGGGTGCAGCCCCGCGGGCAGTTTTCGGCGGCTACCGCGAGGTCTTCGAAGACCCCGACCACGGTGTCGGCGTTGACGTGGGCCAGCCCGAAGGAGCGGATACCGGGAGTGTCGATGATCCAGCCGTCCTTGACGGGGAAGGCCACCGACTGGGTGGAGGTGTGGCGGCCCTTGCCCACACCCGAGACCACCCCGGTCTCCCGGTTGGCATCGGGGACGATGCGGTTGACCAGGGTTGACTTGCCGACCCCGGAGTGGCCGATGAGGGCAGTCACTGAACCCTCGACAATGTCGAGGACCGGGTCGAGGGGATCGTCGATACCGCAGACGACGACCGGGACCTCCAGGTCGGCGAACTCGGCGGCGAACTCGGCGGGGTCCGCCAGGTCGGATTTGGTCAGGCAGAGAATCGGCTTGAGATTTCCGACGAAAGCGGCGATCAGGGAACGCTCCACGAAACCCGAGCGCGGCGGGGGATCGGCCACTGCGGCGACAATCAACAACTGCTGGGCGTTGGCCACCACGATGCGTTCATAGGGGTCGGTGTCATCGGCGGTGCGGCGCAGGACGGAGGTGCGTTCCGCGAGTTTCACGATGCGGGCCAGCGTTCCCGGTTGACCGGAGGTGTCGCCGACGATGCCCACGCGGTCGCCCACCTCGATGGCGGTGCGGCCGAGTTCCCGGGCACGCATGGTTACGACGGCGTCCTCACGCCCGTCGAGCACCACCCCCCAGCGACCGCGGTCTTTGGTGACGACCATGCCGAACTCGGCGTCGTCATGCGCGGGTCGCTCCTTGGTGCGGGGGCGGGTGCCCCTGCCCGGGCGGACACGGATATCGGATTCATCCCAGGACCTAGCCATTAGCGGAAACCATCGCCTCCCACATGTTCTCAAATCCGGGCAGGGTCTTCGCGGTCGTCTGGATGTCCTCCACCTGCACCCCGTCGACAGCCAAGCCGAGGATCGCGCCGGCGGTGGCCATGCGGTGGTCGGCATAGGAGTGCCAGAGCCCGCCGTGCAGCTGTGCGGGGCGGATGAGGAGGCCGTCGGAAAGCTCTTCGCAGTCTCCGCCGAGCCGGTTGATCTCGCTGGTTAGTGCCGCCAGCCGGTCAGTCTCATGGCCACGCAGGTGCGCGATGCCGGTCAGGCGGGACTCAGTGCTTGCCAGGGCGGCCAGGGCGGCGACGGTGGGGGTCAGCTCGCCGATGTCGGACATCTCCAGCTGGAGGCCACGTAGCGGGGCTGCCGGGCCGGTGACCGCCAGATCATAGTGGTCCCCATTGGCGATCAGCTCCACGTGGCAGCCCATCTTCTCCAGGATCGTGCGGATCACATCACCCGGCTGGGTGGTCTCGACCGGCCAGTTCTGCACCGTGACGGTGCCACCGGTGACCGCTGCCGCAGCGAGGAAGGGCGTGGCGTTGGAGAGATCGGGCTCAATGACCCAGCGCTTGCCCTGGACCGGGCCGGGGGCGACGGTCCATTGGTTCTGCTCTGTGGTCACGCGCACCCCGGCCTGCCGCAGCATGGCCACGGTCATCTCGATGTGTGGCAGGGAAGGCAGGGAGGGGCCGGTGTGGCGTACGGTCAGCCCGCGCCGGAACTTCGAGCCGGCGAGCAGCAGTCCGGAGACGAATTGGGAGGAGCCGGAGGCGTCGATCTCGACGGTGCCGCCTTCCGGGGCACCCTGGCCGTAGACGGTGAAGGGCAGTCGCTCACCATCGACGGAGGCGCCGAGGGTGCGGAGGGCATCGAGGATGGTCGACATCGGGCGGACCCGTGCCTGGGGGTCACCGTCGAACAGTACGGTGCCACGTGCCAGGGCAGCGACGGGCGGGAGGAAACGCATGATGGTGCCCGCCAGGCCACAGTTGACCTGGGCGCCGTGGAGTTCGGCGGGCTCGATGCGCAGTGTCTCCGCATCGATCTCGGTGATAGCGACGCCGAGGGCACGGAGTGCCTCTGCCATGAGATCGGTATCGCGGCTACGGAGGGCGCCGTCGATGGTCGAGGGATAATCGGCGATCGCGGCGAGGACGAAAGCTCGGTTGGTGATGGACTTGGAACCGGGAACCTTCTGCACCCAATTGATGGGCTCCGGGGCCCGCGGGGCGTTCCAAACACTGGCGGAGGATGACACAGGGGTATTCACACCCTCATAATAGATGGTATGTGCGGTCGCTTCGTCCTATTCACCACCGCGGAGGCGCTTATCGACGCCGCGGGGGAACACTTTGCGGAAGTCCGGGCGCCCCAGGGCACCCCGGGTCCGCGCTACAATCTCGCACCCACGCAGGTGATACCTATCCTGCGGGGTGGGGAAGTGGGCACCCTTGAGCCCGCCAGATGGGGCCTGCTCCCCCACTGGAAGAAGGATGAGACCGGGCCACCCCTATTCAATGCGCGTTCGGAAACCGTGGCCAGCAAACCGAGTTTCCGGGACGCCTACCGGAGCAACCGTTGCCTCATCCCGATGAACGGTTATTACGAATGGCATGAGAAGAAACCGCAGTTCGTCTCCCTCGGGGGTGATGACACGGAGATCATGTGGGCGGCCGGGCTCTGGGCCACCGGCCTGGACCGCCTCTCGGCAACCATGTTGACCACTGATTCCGCCGAGCCGATTGCCTGGCTACACAATAGGATGCCCCGGTTTCTGGCACCGATGGAGATCCAGCCCTGGCTGGCGGGGGAGGATATGGCGGGTTCACTGACCCCGCCGGAACTGCTCGAGCGGTTTGTCATCCGGCCGGTCTCCCCGGCGGTGGGCAATGTCCGCAATGACCACGCCGAGCTGATCAACGCTGTAGATCAGTGAAGTCTGCCTGACACAGTCGTGCTAGATCAGCTGGGGCGAGCGAGATATCCAGGCCCCGGCGCCCACCGGAGACGTAGATCAGTGCTTCCTCGGCCACCGAAGCATCGATGAGCGTGGGAAGTGCGGTTTTCTGCCCCAGCGGGGAGATCCCCCCGGTGATGTAGCCGGAGGAGCGCTGCGCGGCCTTGGGATCCGCCATCACCGCCTTCCGGGCACCGAACCCGGCGGCCGCCTTCTTCAGATTCAGCTGCGCGCTGACCGGCAGACAGCACACCGCCAAACCTCGATCCGTGCTGATGACCAGGGTTTTGAGGATCAGCGCCGGGGCGACCCGGAGCGCTTCGGCGGCCTGCTGGCCGAAGTGATCCTGCCCGGCGTCGAATTTCTGCAGCTGGTGGGGGACGGCGGCGTCGATAAGCACCTGAACCGCCCGGGTGGGAGCCTTTGCCATGGCACCATTGTCCCAGACCATGCCGGGGCTTCTACAATAGGGAAACTGGCACCGAAGAAAGGGTTGAGCCCTCATGGCTGAAGAAGAGCTCGCGAAGCGCTTCGAAGAAGAAGCGATGCCGTTGATCAACCAGCTCTACGGCGGCGCCCTGCGGATGACACGTAACCCCGCCGATGCGGAGGACCTGGTGCAGGAGACCTATATGAAGGCCTATCAGGCCTTCAACAGTTTCAAGCCCGGCACCAACCTCAAAGCCTGGCTGTACCGCATCATGACGAATACCTACATCAACACCTACCGCAAGAAGCAGCGGCAGCCCACGCAGACCTCCGCTGAGAACGTCACCGACCGGCAGCTCTACACCACCTCCTCACATGACTCCACTGGGCTGCAGTCCGCGGAGGTACAGGCGCTGGAACGGCTGCCCAACGGCAAGATCGCCGATGCGATGAACCAGCTCAGCGAGGATTACCGCATGGCCGTCTACTACGCCGATGTGGAGGGCCTGGCCTACAAGGAAATCGCTGAAATCATGGGCACTCCGCTGGGAACCGTGATGTCACGGCTGCATCGGGGAAGAAAACAGCTTCGTTCGATGTTGAAGGAAGTGGCACATGAGCAGGGGATCGGCCTCGACCACCCTGACACCCTTGGTTCTGGCAATGATCTCGAAAAGGTGACGCGACGATGACATACAACTACGACCCCTGCGCCTGCGGGTGTGAAGAAAAGTATCAGTCACTCTTTGCCCTACTCGACGATGAACTCTCGGCGGCAGAATGTGCGGCCCTTCAGGAACATATTGAGCAGTGCCCGGAATGCTATAGCCGGCTCACCGCTGAGCAGCAGGTCCGTGCGCTGGTGAAGAAATGCTGCCAGAAGGAGGCCCCGCCCACCCTGGTGGAGAAGATCACCCTGCGCATCAGGGTTGAACGCGGATAACCTGGCTGATTAGTTGCACAGGAAAAGACCGGAGCCACCAGGAATTATCCTGGTGGCTCCGGTCTTTCCGCTCTTAAATGACTTAAGAGTTAGGACGCTTACCGTGGTTAGCGCCCTTCTTACGGCGATCCTTACGCTTACGACCACGCTTGCTCATGAGGTTCTCCTTGTTGCTGACAGTTGTTGATACTCGCCTCAACTGTAGCGGTTGCCTTCAGGCGGAAAGAAATCAGGTTTGGCTTAGGGGCAGGTTATGCGGTGACGACGCGGGCACGACCACGGCCGCGGTTCTTGCGGCGCTTGAGTGCGCGGCGCTCATCTTCGCTCATGCCACCCCAGACGCCGGCGTCCTGGCCGGACTCGAGTGCCCACTTCAGGCACATGGAGGTAACGGGGCAGCGGTTGCAGACAACCTTGGCCTTGGCAATCTGGGCCAGGGCCGGGCCGGAGTTACCGACCGGGAAGAACAGCTCGGGGTCTTCGTTACGACAGACAGCTTCGTCGCGCCAATCCATGATGAAATCTCCTTCAGATAAAAGTGTGGTCGGCAGACCAGGGCCGGGATGACCAACTGGTTGCAGCTAAGTAAGGGTGCATGCTCGTCGGTGAACTGGGCAAAAAGAACTGGGCCGCGGTTCACGTGGCGTTTACTCTTCAGTGTTTCAGAGTTCTTGACCAGGTCATGCGCTGGTCGTTTTTGCTACCTGAAGATAATGACATGTATCCGCCAAGTTTGCTAGGGTCAAGCCACTTATTGTGACCAGTATCACAGAATGTTAATGTCCTGCAGCTTGAGCTTTGTCGGTCTGACCACATTGAGGCTGTGAATCTTGAACCTGCGACCTGGGGAAATGTTAAAAATGTGATTAGCACGACAATTAAGTAGAGGTCAAATCCATTTCCTGAGGGAAGCCACGGTTGGGCGAGGGCTAGAATGAACTCCCGTGACCGACATCAAACCGCATCTCCCCGCTCCTGTCCGTTGGGCCGGCATCATCGCCATCCTCCAGTCCCTGGTGGGGATCGGCTACGCCGCCCTGCTGATCTACCGCAACATCCAGGGATATGAAGATCCCTCGGTGGTGACCACTCAGGAGACGATGCAGTGGGTGGGGATCGGCACCGCGGCCTTCTTCATCTTCATCTTCGGTACCGTGCTCGCCGGGGCCATCAGCATGGTGAGTGGACGTCGCTGGGGCCGCGGCCCGGTGGCCATCTTGCAGATGCTGCTGCTACCCATCGCCTACAATTTCTTCGAAGCCGGGGCAGTGCTGCTGGCCGCAGCCACCGCAATCTCCGCAGTGGCGGGCCTGCTCATGATCTTCAACCCTGCGGCCATCGCCTGGGCCGCGCGGTACCACGAGGCTTAGCCCGGGATCAGCCCGACCAGCTGATCGCCGCGCTTCTCGACGATCGTCCCTCCCGCCACCGAGAGCGACACCTCACCCTGGTGTGCTCTTTCCAGCGGGAGGGTTTTTTCCGTGATGCCGGTAGTGGGATCGGCCACCGCGATGCCCACAGCGGTGGGGTAGAGCAGCTTGCCGCCGACCGCCACACCGGTGCCGATGGCATCGCCCAGGATCTGCTCAACCTTCAGGCCCGCCGGATTGAAGAGATAGAGACGCTGTCCGTCGAACCAGCTCATGTGGTTCGGTAGATCAGCGGTGGCTGGTGAGAAGTAGCCGTCTCCGGCCTGATCGATGGCGGGGGAGAGCTGTGACACCAATTTGTGGCGCACCTGCCCCTCCCCGTCAAAGGCGAGGATCTCACCGTTGATATGCACGGCTGCGCCCTCCTGACCGATGCCCACCAGACGGGCTGCCGGATCCTGCAGCTTAATGCTCTGGGTGATCTCCGGCTCCCGGGAATCCTCCGGAGTGGTCTGCTGCAGCCGCAGGAATGTACCGTCCGGGCAGTTTTCGGTGACCGCCAACAGCTCGGTGCGGGTCAGCGCAGAGGTGATGGTGCATTCCGGATGAGGCTGCTGCGCGGGTTCCTGCGGGGCACTGATGTCGCCGTATTCCACGGTGCGCACCAGGTCGGAACGCCAGAGCTCCACCCGGTCCTGATTCGCGATTCCCACCCGGTCATTGGATTCGAGGGCAAAGACCTCATCCGGGGCGGGGGCGCTGCGGGTGGCCTTGTACTCACCGGTGTTCGCGGCAATCGAAATGACATCCCCACAACCGGCATTGTTGCGGTAGGCCACGGTCACCGCCTGCCAGGCGGTCCCCATGCCACAGATTTCGCGGTCACGCTCATAGCGCCAGACCTGTTGGCCGGTGTTGTCATGCGCCGTGACATTATAGCCGTCATTGCTGATCAGCAGGCCAGCGACCGTGAGTGGTCGATGCTGCCCGAGGAGGGTGACGCTCTCCAGGGTGAAGGCCTCGTCCAGCGTTTCCGGAATTACTTCCAGGCTGTCGCTGATGCTGATTTCCGAGGCCGCGGGTTGCAGCTGTGCGCCCCGGATCGGGGCGGTGGCCCAGACCCCACCCACGGCCGCCAAGGAGACCGCGGCGATGACTGCGGTGGCGATGAGATCTTTTCGGGTCCGACGGAGCGGCGGGTTCAACGGCCCCTCCTCTTACCCGGCAGCGGCTTGCCGGCGACCTTGCGGGGCTTGCCGACGCTCTCGGTGGCCCCTGCCGGGATGGACAGTGCCTCATAAAGCTCGGGGGAAGTGGAGAACCACTGCGGCGGGTCCGGCTGTTCCAGGCCGAGTTCCTCATTGATGGAGCGCCACTTGGACAGCTCGTCATAACCGACCAGGGTCACTGCGGTACCGGTATGCCCGGCGCGGCCGGTGCGGCCGATCCGGTGGACATAGGTCATCGGGTCATCCGGGGTCTGGAAGTTGATCACATGGGTGACATCGTCGATGTCGATGCCGCGGGCGGCGACATCGGTGGCCACGAGGATCTCCACGATGCCCTCACGGAAGTTCTGCAGGGACTTCTCCCGGGCGGGCTGGCCCATGTCGCCGTGCACCGCGCCGACCGCGAAACCACGGCTGGCCAGGTCATCGGCGACCTCAGCGGCGGTGCGCTTGGTGCGGGCGAAGATGATCGTCTTGCCACGACCCTCACCCTGGAGCATGCGGGCGGTGATCGCCGACTTATCCATTCGGTGCGCTTGGAAGACCACCTGGCGGGTACTGGCGTGAGTCTGGTTGGCACCGACCTCTTCGGCCCGGATGTGCACCGGTTTATCCAGGAAACTACGTGCCAGGGTCAGAATCGGGCCGGGCATCGTCGCGGAGAAGAGCATGGTTTGGTGCTGGTGGGTCAGTGCCTTCATCAGCTTTTCGATATCCGGGAGGAAACCCAGGTCGAGCATCTCATCAGCTTCATCGAGCACGAGGACGGCAACCTGGTTGAGGGTCAGCGCACCACGCTGGTGGAGATCGATTAATCGGCCGGGGGTTCCGACGATCACGTCGACCCCGGACTCGAGCATGGCGATCTGCTCGTCATAGGGACGACCACCATAGATGGTGGTGATTCGGACGGGCAGGTTCTTCGCGGCACGTTCCAGATCCTCGCCGACCTGCACCGCCAACTCGCGGGTGGGGACGATGACCAGAGCGCGGGGGGTGCCATCAAGTTCAGCGACATCAGCGGCATCGAAGACGCGGTCCAATAAGGGGACGCCGAATCCGAGTGTTTTTCCCATCCCGGTCCGGGCCTGACCGATCAGGTCAGTTCCGTCGAGCGCCAGTGGGAGAGTCAACTCCTGGATGGCGAAAGTATGGGTGATACCTACGGCGGTGAGCGCCTCGGTGATCTCGACGGCGACTCCCAACTCAGCGAAGGTGGGGCCAGAGCGTTGTGCAGACACAACCTTGATACTAACCGGTCATTACTATGATGGGGACGGCCCCCGTAATCGATGTACTGAAAGAGGATTATCAAGTGGATATCAAGATCGGTCTCACCCAGTCCCCCCGCGAACTGGTCATCAGCACCGAAGAGAGCCAGGAGGTCGTGGTGACCAAGGTGAAGGAGGCGATTTCCTCTGACGCCGGAATCCTCGAATTGCAGGATGACAAGGGCTCCAAGTTCGTTGTGAACGTCACCCAGATCGCTTATGTCGAGGTCGGTACCTCCGCCCCGCGCACTGTCGGCTTCGCCGGCGCTTAACCACCGATGGCAGCAGAAGCCCTGTGGGTCCGCTACGCCCGGGATCTGGGGTGGCGGGCATATGCGATCCCGGTTCTTGCGGTGATCACCATCTGGGTGTTGGTGGATATCTTCACCACCCCCGAGGCCACCCCATCCACGGAGGATGCCGCCCTGGGGGACTCCCAGACGGAGGTGTCCCAGATCGAGGATGCGCCACGTGGCCCGAACCCGGCGGACAGTGAGCCGCCGGTGGTGGGTCCCACGGAACTTCCCCCGGGAGGGGCTTTCACCGAACACGGTGCGGGCACCTACCGGGTCATCGGCCTGCCCGGATTAGCCGTCGGGCAGGGCCAAGAACAGGTCGTCCGCTATGTCATTGAGGTGGAGGAGGGCGTCAACACCGCCAATATCGGCGGCGATGATGCCCTGGCCGCCATGATTGACGCGACCTTGTCCCATCCGATGGGGTGGACCGCTGATCCGCGTTACCGCTTCGAGCATGTCGCCCCGGACCAGGATCCCACCATGCGGATCCAGTTGACCTCGGTGGGCACCACCCACGAGCTCTGCGGCAATGACCTGGCCATGGAGACCAGCTGCTACACCTCCATGGGCGACCGCGTGGTGATCAACGAATCGCGCTGGGTCCGCGGGGCCGCTCCCTTCGAGGGGGATCTCGGCTCCTACCGCCAGTACCTGATCAGCCACGAGGTCGGCCACGGTCTGGGCTATTACGGGCATGAACCCTGTGCCGCTGAGGGGGAACTCGCCCCGATCATGATGCAGCAGACCCTGAGCCTGAATAACTCCGGGCTCCACGCCGTGGATCCCAACGAGGTGTATGCCGATGACAACCAGACCTGTATCGCCAATCCCTGGCCGTACCCTAACCTGGTGCCATGAGTGATGGTGCTGTGAACTTCAACCCGCAACTCCCGGAGCATGTGCAGTCGGGCTTCCATGTGGAGCCCGGCACCCCGAAACCCGCCGGTGCCGCCTGGGATCATGGTTGGCTGGTGGGCACCGTGGTGTTCTCCCGGGCGGTTTCCGCGGATCAGGCTGCCTGGTCCGCCAAGACCCGGGAAAAGCTTCGTATCCCGGGACTGCGCGTCGCCCGGCCGATCCGCGCCACGGACGGCCGCTACGTGGTTTCCGGCTGGCGGGCCGCCAACCATATTGACGGGGCTCCGGCGCGCCGGGTCGATGAGGTCGTCCACGCCGCCCTGCTTCTCGACGACGCGCTGAGTGAGGTGGAGATCCCGGCTTTCGCGCTCAGCAGTGGGGAGGATCCCTTCACCCGGGCTGATCGTGAGGCCTGGGCCAGTGCTGATCCCGGGGTCAATGATCTGGCGGGGAAGCTTTTCGCCCTGATGGCCCCGGTGGCGGCCCCGGACCAGGTCTGTCACGCTGATCTGCTGGCCACCACACTCTTTTCGGGATATCAGGCCCCTGCGGTCACCGATCTGGTGGCGGTGGCCCACCCGCACGGCTATTCTGCTGCGCTGGTGATGATCGATGGCCTGTTGGCCGGGGCGGTGGACACCGGGATCCTGGATCGCTTCGACCATCTGCCGGCACTGGATCAACTGCTGCTCCGTGCCCTGACCTACCGGGTGTTGATCCATGAGTATCACCCGGAATCTGTCCCGAACATGATTGCGGACCTGGAACGGGTTGCCGGAACTCTCATGTCCAGGGTGTCTGCCACAATGTAGGCATGAGTGATTTTTCGCCCGCCCAGAGATTCGCCCCGCCGCCAAAGTTGAAGGTCAGGCTCGTTTCCACGGAGCAGCGACCGCAGCGGCGGGAGTGGTCGGGGCAGGCTGCGGAACTGCTGGCAGGACCCACCGGCACCTGGCGGGTCACCGGTCCCGCGGGATCCGGTGTCACCAGCCTGCTGGTGGATACCACCGTGAAGTTGATCCATGATGGCGTGGATCCGGCCACGATCATGGTGATCGCCCCGGCGAAGGAATCCGGCTCCCGGTTGCGCCGCGATCTGATCTCCCAGCTGGATGGAAATTACGTGTCCGAGGGCACCCTGGTGCGTTCGATCCACTCGTTGGCTTTCGCCCTGCTGCGCCGCGATCGGCCGGCCAGGTTGATCACCGGTGCGGAACAGGATTCGGTGATCCGGGAACTACTGGAGGGACACGCGGACAGCGGGCGGGGCAGTTGGCCGGTGGCGCATCGGCCCGCCCTGCGCATGGTGGGTTTTGCCCGCCAGTTGCGTGACTTTCTGTTGCGTTCGGTGGAGCGGGGTCTCGGCCCGGATGAACTGATTGAGTTGGGGCAGCAGTTCCAGCGTCCAGTCTGGTCCGCTGCCGGTGAATTCCTGCGCGAGTATGAGCAGATCAGTGCCTTGGCAGGCACCCAGAGCTACAGTGCCTCCGAGCTGGTCACGGCGGCACTTCGGTTGCCCCGCCCCGAGCTGGAGCTGAGTGCGTTGATCATCGATGATGCCCAGCATCTGGACCCGAAGTCCGCGGAGCTGCTCACCAGGCTCATGGCACAGGCCAAGCTGACCGTGATCGGCGGTGACCCGGCGCAATCGGTCTTCCACTTCCGTGGTGCGAACCCGAAATTCCTGCAGAAGCAGGAGGTGGACCATGAGGTGGTGCTGGGGCCGTCCTTCCGGGCGCCCTACCGCCGGGTGATCAAGACTGACACCTCCTCCAGCCAGCAGGCGCTGATAGCGGACACCATCCGTCGTACCCATCTGCTGGAGGGGGTGCCCTGGAATGAGATCGCCGTGATCGTCCGCTCCACCGGCATGATCGCCGCGGTCCGCCGCGGGCTGCTCAACGCCGGGGTGCCGGTGCATCTCAACCCCACCGATGTGGTGCTCTCGGAGCAACCCATCGTCGCCGGCATGATCCTGGGGGTGCGGGCGATCTCCACCGAGCTCTCCGCCGCCGACCTGGAGACCCTGCTGCTCGGACCCATCGGTGGTGCTGATCCGGTGACCCTGCGCCGACTACTCCGCGGGCTGCGTCAGCTCGACTTCTCCCGCCGCGCCCTTGATGTGCTGCGGGAACTCATCGCGGTGGATTACCCCTTCGACCGGGCGGAACTCGCCGAGAAGCTCACCGACCGTGAGCTGGACATCCTTGAGCGGATCCGCAGTGTGCTCGTCGCTGGAGCGGCGGCCCGCGAGGCCGGGCATTCAGTGGAGGAGGTGCTCTGGGCGCTCTGGGAGGCCACCGGCCTCTCCGACCGGCTCATGGCGGCGAGCCTGCGGGGTGGTGCCCCCGGCTCCCAGGCGGACCGCGACCTGGATGCCATGATGACGCTTTTCGACGCCGCGGGCGACTACGCCGAGCGGCGCCCCACCGCCGGCATCGACTCCTTCATCCGGCATATCGCCGAGCAGGAACTCCCCACCGGGGTGCGCGAACGCCGCGGGGTGGAACCCGATGCGGTGACCCTGCTCACCGCCCATGGTTCCGGTGGGCAGGAATGGCATACTGTCATCCTCGCCGGGGTTCAGGAGGGTACCTGGCCCTCGCTGGGGGAGACTGGCACCCTTTTCGGCCAGGAGGAGCTCATCGACCTGGTTGACCTGGACATCGATCCGGGCACCCCGGTCTCACACGCTGCCGAAAGACTGGCCGAGGAACGCCGGCTCTTCCACATGTCCGCCAACCGTGCGGTGCAGCAACTCCTGGTCACCGCGGTGGAATCCAGTGACTCGGAGGCGGAGCTGGAGCCCTCACGCTTCCTCGATGAGGTGGCCGCTGATGAGGTCTCCCAGCTGAGCCTGACCTCGGAGAGCACCGCAGCGCCCGATGCCGAGATGGCCCCGGCGATCCGGGTGCTTTCCGCCTCCTCCCTGGTGGCGGAACTACGCCGCCGGGTGTGCGATCCGGCACTGCGCGAGGACTTCCGCAACCAGGCCGCCCGGCAGTTGGCCCGGCTGGCCACCGCCGGGATACCGGGGGCGAACCCGGAGCAGTGGTGGGCCACCACCGAGGTCTCCGAGACTGCGCTGCTCAATACCGATGAGCAGCTCAGCCTTTCCCCCTCCCGGGTTGAGGCCCTGCAGAACTGTCCGCTCAATGCCGTGCTCAGCCGGGTGGAGGAAGAGGAGGAAACCCCGATCCACATGCTCAAGGGCACCCTGGTCCACGCCTTCGCGGAAGCGCTGGCCCGGGGCGCGCATTCCGCGGCGGCGGAACGACTGGTCACCGAGGCCTATGAGAACCTCATCCGGGTCCCTGCCTGGCAGCGGGAGTCGGAACTGCGGTCCTGGCAGAACTTGATTGACTCCACCGCCCGGTGGTTGAGCTCCCGCGGCACCATGGAGTTGATCGGAGTGGAGGTCGAGGTGGAGGTGCCGATTACCCCGGAGGTGAAGATCCGCGGCCGGATGGACCGGCTGGAGCGGGATCCGGCTGGTGAGTTGCACATCATCGATCTCAAGACCGGCAAGAACATGCCGGTGGCCAAACGCATGGCCGAGCATGCCCAGTTGGCGGTCTATCAGCTGGCGGTGAGCCGGGGAGCGCTCAATGAAGGCGTCATCACCGCCCCGCTGCCGGGGCAGGAGACTGAAACCGTGGGCAGCGGCGTGCTGGTCTTCCCCGCGAATCAGCTCAAGGACGGGAAGGCGAACACCCGTGAGCAGGCTGCGAAAACCCCTGATGAGCTTGCCGAGCTCGCCGATTCGCTGCCCGGGTTAGCCGCTCAGTTGCGGGGGCCGAACCTATTGGCCCGGATCAACCCCACCTGCCCGAACTGCACCCTCAAACCGATCTGCCCCGTCCAGACCGAAGGAAAGATGACCACCGATGCCTGAACCTATTTCCCCGGTCCTCCTTTCCCGCTATCTCGGGCAGGAGCACGCCCCCACCCCACAGCAGGCCGACATCATCGGCGCACCACCCGGCCCCCTGCTGGTGGTCGCCGGTGCCGGTGCGGGCAAGACCGAAACCATGGCCGCCCGCGTGGTGTGGCTGGTGGCCAACGGCTACGCCACCCCAGACCAGATCCTCGGCCTGACCTTCACCCGCAAGGCAGCCCAGGGGCTGAGCATGCGCATCCGCCGGCGTCTGGAAGTGCTCGCCGGTATGGAGAAACTCCGCGACCTCGACCCCACCGGCAAGCTCACCGCAGACCTCCAGGCCATCACCCCCACGGTGTCCACCTATGATTCCTACGCTGGGCGACTGATCCGGGAGTATGGGCTGCTTGCCCAGGTGGAACCCTCCGCCCGGCTGATCACCTCGACCGAGCAGTACCAGATCGCCTCGGGGATCGTCCGGGATTACACCGGCCGCCTGGATCTCGGCAACGCCGAGTCCACGGTCGTCGAGAAGCTGTTGAAGATGAGCGGTGAACTCGACAACCACATGGTCGACTGGGAGGAGCTGAAGGAGGAGAGCCGGGCCTTCGCGGATAACTTCCTCAACCTGCCCAAAGCTCCCCGGCAGTCGGATAAACCAACCCAGAAAATGCAGGGCTACCTGGACACCCAAGAACATCGGCAGGACTTCCTACCCCTGGTCCGGGAGTTGAAGCAGGAACTCAAGGCCCGCAATGTCATCACCTTCGGCGAGCAGATGAGCCTGGCCGCCAACCTGGCGGAGACCCACCCAGAGGTCGGCGAGGCGCAACGACGTCGTTTCAAGGTGGTCATGCTCGATGAGTACCAGGACACCGGACACTCCCAGCGGGTGCTGCTGCGCAGCCTCTTCGGCAGCGGAGATCCCGAGCTGACCGTTACCGCGGTCGGCGATCCCATGCAATCGATCTACGGCTGGCGTGGGGCCACCTCCGCCAACCTTGAGGCCTTCGTCCATGACTTCCCGCTCCCGGACGGCACCCCGGCCCCGAAGAAGGAGCTGACCACCTCCTGGCGTAACCCCCCGGAGATCCTGGAGCTGGCCAATGCCGTGTCTCGGGAGGTGCTCGGACCACCGGAGTCCCCGGACCGGACCGTCCAACCACTGGAACCGAAGCCGGAGGCGGCATCCGGTGAAGTCCGCCTGGAGTTCCACGACACCACCGTGAGCGAGCGGGAATCGGTGGCCCAGTGGCTGGCCGGGCACTTCCACGCCCGCAAGGCAGCGGGGGAGGAATTCACCGGGGCGGTACTGGTCCGCAAGAACGTCTCATCGCCACTGATCGCGGCGGAGCTGGGCCGGCTGGGGATCCCCCATGAGATCGTCGGGCTCTCCGGGCTGCTCTACGTTCCCGAGGTCGCGGATGTGGTGGCGGTGGCCAGCATCCTGGTCAAACCGCAGGACACCACCGCCGCCCTGCGGATCCTTGCCGGGCCGCACGTCGGACTCGGGGTCGCCGACATCAGCGCGCTCTCAAAGCGAGCGGCAAACCTGGCGGGGCGGGTGAGGGGGAACCGCAATGTGGTGGAACTTTCCGAAGAACCCATCGATCGCCTGCAACAGATCATCGCCGATACCCTGCCCGCTGACCCCGAAGAGGTGGTGGGGCTGGCGGATGCCATCGCCGACCTCGGGGAACCCGAGCGCTACAGCCCCATGGGCTATTTCCGGCTCCGGGAACTGGCCGCTGAGCTGCGGCACCTGCGCACCCGGAACCTCTCGCACTCGCTGACTGATCTCTTCTCCGAGATTGAGCAGGTCATCGGCGTGCGCACTGAGGTGCTGGCGCGCCGGGAGCCGGGCACCGACGGCGCGGTGGGCACCACCCACCTGGACCGGCTGGCCGAGGAGGTTGCCTCCTTCGCCGCGATCCCCGGCGCCACCCTGCGCGGTCTGCTGAGCTACTTCGAACAAGCCAAGTCAAGTGACAATGGGCTGGACCCCGGGGAGGTTGTGGTGCGTAGTGACCGGGTGCAGATCATGACCGTCCACAAGGCTAAGGGACTGGAGTGGCAGCACGTGGCCGTGATGCACGCCGATGACCGCACCTACTCAGCGAAGGCGGAGACCTGGCTGACCCGGGTGGAGGAGATCCCGGCGGCACTCCGGGGCGATGCGCAGTCCTCGCCGCAGCTCGAGGGCGTGGCGGAAAACCGCAAGGAGTTCGAGGACGCCTGCAAGGAATATCTCGGGGAGGTCCGCGGGGCGCAGGCCGAGGAGAACACCCGCCTCTTCTACGTGGCGGTGACCCGCGCCGAGCATGCCCTGCTGGTTTCCGCCTCCCGGCTCAGCGATACCGGCACCACCTGCAACCCCTATGAGAACCTCGAGATCCTGCGCCGGATCGCCCCGGAGTCGGTGCACGGTTGGTTCGGTGAAGATGAGGAGGAAAGCGAACCCCCGCAGCTGCCCGCCCCCGCCGAGGGAATCTTCCCCCACCTCAAGGTCTCCCCGAATGTCAGGGAAGGGGCGGCGCAGGTCCTCGAGGCACTCCGGGACATCCCGAAGCACAACACCGATGGTGCCCTCTTCGACCTGTGGGAGCGGGAGACCACCGCCCTGATCGAGGAATATGAGTCCCTCTCAGCGGCGGTGATTGATGTGCCGCTGACCCAGGAGCTGACCGCCACTGATCTGGTGGCGTTGAAGAATAATCCGGAGCAGTTCGCCAAACGGATGCGCCGCCCGGTGCCCTTCCGACCCAACACCTACGCCAAACGCGGCACCGCCTTCCACCAGTGGCTGGAAGACCGCTTCGGGGCCAGCGCCCTCCTGGATGAGGATCAGCTACCCGGACTCGGTGAGGAAGAGGTATCGGGTGCGGCACTTATCCGGCTCAAGGAGACCTTCCTCGAGAGCCAATGGGCGGACCGCACCCCGGAATTCGTCGAGCAGCCCTTCGAGGTCTCCATCGGCGACCGCGTGGTCCGGGGCCGGATGGATGCCGTCTTCCGGCAGGGAGATGAGTGGATCGTGGTGGACTGGAAGACCGGCCAACCACCGAGCGGCCCGGAGATGCAGGCGGCGATCATCCAGCTGGCCGTCTACCGCCTGGCCTGGGCACAGTTACGTACCAGGGAGGGCGAGCCGGCCCCGAAGGTACGTGCGGCTTTCCATTATGTCGGCCAGAACCACACCTTCGAACCTGATGTCATTCCCGACGCGGCCAAGTTGGCGGCACTGATCGAGCAGGGGAGCACTAGAGTTTAGGGGCAACCGCAGCATCGGGTGAGAAGGAGAACAACAATGCGATCGCGAATCCGCGAGCGATTCCGCAGTGAAGGGGAACTCAGCGACCTTCCCCACCACGCCCTCCTGGAGGTCATCCGGATCCCGGGGCAACGCCGGATCGGCCCCTGGTGGATGATCCTGCGCCGCCTCGGCTACGCCCTGGGGCTGCTCCTCGCCGTTGCCATCATCGTCTATGTCGATCAGGCGGGCTACTCTGAGGAGCTGACCTTCATTGACGCCATGTACTACTCGGCGGTGTCACTCTCCACCACCGGTTATGGCGACATCACCCCGGTCACGCAGTCAGCCCGACTGATCAACATCATCATCGTCACCCCAATCCGCATCGCCTTCGTGGTTCTGCTGGTCGGTACCACCCTCGCGGTGCTGACCGAAGAATCCCGCCGCTCGCTGCAGATTCAGCGCTGGAGGAAAAAAGTGCGCAACCACACCATCGTCGTCGGCTACGGCACCAAGGGCCGTTCCGCCGTCGCCGCCTTGCTTGCCGACGGCGTGAAGCCCGGCAGTATCGTCGTCATCGACGAGGACCGCAGCGTGCTCGCCCGCGCTGAACACCAGGGACTGGTGACCGTGCATGGTTCGGCCACCAAGGCAGATGTCCTCAAGATCGCCGGGGTCAACCGGGCGCGCGCCGTGGTCGTGGCCCCCAACCTCGATGACACCGCCGTCCTGGTGACGCTGTCGGTGCGGGAATTGGCGCCCTCCGCCATGATCGTCGCCAGTGTCCGGGAATCTGAGAACCAGCACCTGCTGGAACAGTCCGGTGCGGATTCGGTGGTGATCTCCTCCGAGACCGCCGGCCGCCTGCTGGGCCTGGCCACCGTGACTCCCACTGTGGTGGAGATGATGGAGGACCTGCTCTCCCCGGATGATGGCTTCTCCGTCGCGGAGCGCCCCATCGGCGAGGATGAGGTGGGTGCCAACCCTCGCCACCTGGCCGATATCGTGCTCGGTGTGGTCCGCTCCGGCGAGCTCTACCGCATCGATTCCCCGGAAGCCGAGAGCGTGGAACCCGGTGACCGACTGCTCTATATCCGTCGCATGAGTGGAGAACACTAATGAACCGCTACCTCTGCCTCGACGCCCGCAACCGCTATGTGCTCACCGAGGGCCGGCCATATTTGTCCGAGCGTCCCCATGGCGGTGAGGCCGTGCGTATCGACGCCGAGACCTGGGCCGTCCGCGTCGGCTCCGGGTTCGTCGATAAGCAGGCCGCCGAGGTCGGCGGCGAGATCGCCGACGGGTTGGAGTTCATCACCGAACCCGCCCTGGCCAGGGCATCGGCGATCCTGCGCCACCGCGATAACTTCCGCTTCGACCCGGCCGACGGCAGCCCGCTCAGCTATGACGAGGACGGTGTGGTCGCCCGTGGAGAAACCACCAAGCTGCTCTTCCCCCGCATCGACCCTGCCGTGATCGGCATCATCGAATTGGCAGGGGAGGACAAGATCCTGCTCGGACGCAATGTCCAGCACGACTTCTTCTCCCTGATCGCCGGCTACGTCGACCCCGGTGAAAGCCTGGAGCAGGCCTTCGCCCGCGAGGTGATGGAGGAAACCGGCAGACGGGCGGAGCAGGTCCACTACTGGGGAAGCCAACCCTGGCCCCCGAGCGGATCGCTGATGATCGGCTTCCACACCACCACCCACGATCGCCACGCCATCGCCGAGACCGATGGCGAACTCGCTGAGATCTGCTGGGTGGGCCCCGAAGAAATACCGGACCTGCCGCTGCCGCGCGCCGGGTCGATTGCCCACCACATGATCACCGACTGGCTCAGCCGTCACTGAGAGAGGACCATATGCTCAACCTCGAGGACCTGGACTCCGATCAGCGCGTCGCGGCCACCGCCCCGCGTGGCCCGGTGTGCATTCTCGCTGGCGCGGGTACCGGCAAAACCCGCACCATCACCTACCGCATTGCGCACCTGATCGAGCAGGGATTCGTCAGCCCCAACCGGGTGCTGGCGGTGACCTTCACCTCCCGGGCGGCGGGTGAAATGCGTCATCGGCTCAGCCTGATGGGAGTGGGTGGGGTGCAGGCACGAACCTTCCACGCCGCCGCCCGGAAGCAGTTGATGTACTTCTGGCCACAGGTCGCCGGTGACCTGCCCTGGCGGCTGCTGGACAATAAATTCCCGCTGATCGGCCGGGCCGCGCGCTCGGTCGGCGTGGGCAGTGAAACCGAGAACATCCGGGATCTGCTCAGTGAAATCGAATGGGCCAAAGCCTCGCTGATCTCCGCCGACCAGTACCCGGAGGCGATCCAGGGCACCAATCGCACCCCACCGGTGCCCGCGGAAAAGGTCGCTGAAATCTACCGTCGCTATGAGCAGGCCAAGTCCAATAGCGATGGCATGCTGTTGGACTTCGATGACCTGCTCATCCATACCGCTGGCGCCCTGGAGAACTCGCCGGCGGTGGCGGAGGAATTCCGGGAGCAGTACCGCACCTTTGTCGTCGACGAGTACCAGGACGTGACCCCGCTGCAGCAGCGGGTGCTCCAGGCTTGGCTCGGGGAGCGCGATGATCTGACCGTGGTCGGCGACGCCAACCAGACCATCTACTCCTTCACCGGGGCCAGCCCGGACCACCTGCTGAATTTCTCGCGGACTTATGAGAATGCGACCGTGGTCAAGCTGCAGCGGGATTACCGCTCCACACCGCAGATCACGGACCTGGCCAATACCGTCATCGGCCAGGCCACCGGGCGGGTGGCCGGTACCCGCCTCGAACTACAGGGCATGCGCCCGGCGGGGCCGGACCCACAGTTCCAGTCCTTCGATGATGAGCCCACCGAGGCGCGGGAGATTGCCGGGCGGATCCTCACCCTGCTGGATCAGGGTATTCCGGCCTCCGAGATTGCCGTGCTCTACCGCATCAATGCGCAGTCCGCGGCTTTCGAACAGGCGCTTGCCGACGCCGGGATCAACTACCAGGTCCGCGGTGGTGAAGGATTCTTCAACCGCAATGAGGTCAAACAGGCGATCAGCGAACTGGTGCGTACCGCCGCCCGTTCCGATCTCCCCGAAGAAGCCATCGGAGGCGAGCTACATCGCCTGGTCCGCGCCGTCCTGGCCCCGCTGGGGCTGTCCTCGGCCGAGCCCGAGGGCGCGCAGGCCCGGGAACGCTGGCAGTCCCTCAACGCACTGGTGGAACTGGTGGAGGAACTCGGCCGGGCCACCCCGGATCTGGACCTGCCGACCTTGCTCCGAAAGCTACGCGAACGTGCCGAATCCAAGCATCCCCCCACGGTGGAAGGTGTCACGCTGGCCTCACTCCACGCGGCGAAGGGCCTGGAATGGGATGCGGTCTTCCTGGTTGGCCTGGTGGAGAACACCCTGCCCATCAGCCATGCCATCAAAGCCGGAGACCACCAGGTCGAGGAGGAACGTCGCCTCTTCTACGTCGGTGTCACCCGTGCCCGCGAGCACCTGTACTGCTCCTGGTCCTTTGCCCGGCAGGAAGGCGGCCGGAAGTCCCGCAAGCGTACCCGCTTCCTCGATGGCATCGTGCCGGAACCTGACCTGACGCAGGTCCCGCCGCGCAGTGTGCGCCCGAGCCGCTGCCGCAACTGCGGTCGCCCGCTCAATAGCCCGGGCGAGAAAGTCCTCGGACGCTGCTCGGAGTGTCCCTCCGACGCCGATGAAGGGGTCTTCGAGGGATTGCGGGCCTGGCGCTCGGAGGTAGCCCGTGACATGCAGGTGCCGGCCTATATCGTCTTCACCGATGCCACCCTGATGGCCGTGGCAGAGGCACTGCCGCGCTCGGAGGCCGAGCTGCTCGACGTCTCGGGGATCGGGCCGGCCAAACTCGAGAAATACGGGGCCGGGTTACTTGCCGTGTTGGGCGGCTTTCAGTAATACCAGCAGACCGGACACCGGGGATGCGGCGTGATGATGCTGTACTGGTCAGCGGGACTACGGGGATCAACCTCCAGGTAAGACCCCGCCAGCAGTTGCCGACGCGGGGAGCCCGGCGGTTCCAGATGCCGCCCCAGCAGCTGCTGGGCCACCGTGACCACCCGGGCCGCCGTTGCCGCGAGCGTCAGCGGATCCGGGGTATGCGGTCCACCCGGCAGCTGACTGACCGTGGGATACCAGCGGCCGTCACGGTCTGAACGATGCAGATCCAGGCACATCGGGCAGGGGCCCTCACCTCGGATCCGCAGCGGGCCGATGACACCGCGACCATCCAGGATGGCTGCCGGCACCCAGGTGCGGGCGAAGCGCGAGAGCAGCGGAGCCATGGTCCGGGAGTGTGCCAGCCGGTCAATCACCAGCACCGGTACATCAACATCGGCATGCGAGAGATAGGAATACTCAGACTCACCGAGCAAGGGCGCCCGGACGGACATCCCGGATTCCTCCGCGAGGGAAGCCGTGCTCCGAGCCAGGCGGCTACGACCGAGAATGATCAGCGAACCGCCCGGCGGTGCCACCAGGATCCGATAAGACACCAGATCCGCTACCAGTGAGCGGGCCGCCGCCATACTGAAACCAACAGCCTTGATCTTGGTTTCCAAATCAGTTCGACTCATCGGGCGGCGCGCGCCCAAGAGGGCACTGGCCAACCCCGGCGCCTGATCGGTCTCGATAACCCCGGCCCGGGTGGCGTCCACCCCGAATTGCACGGCATCCCTACCGCGTAGAAAAACATGCGCCCCCGGCGCCAATATCAGTTCAATCACGTTTCAACCCCCGAGGAGTCATTGCACCACAGATAAACTCGGGTGTCATGGCATCCCCGGAAATTGAAGTGATCCGCTCAGCGCGACGGACCCGAACCGCCCAGGCCCGGCTGGTGGGCGAGAAGATCGAGGTCCGGATCCCCGCCCGCATGACTAAAGCGGAGGAGACGAAGGTGGTGGCGGAATTGGTGGCCAAGGTGCGGCAGAAGTCCGTCAGCAGCCACCGTTCAGATGATGCACTGCAGCTCCGGGCCGAACAGCTCAACCGGGAGGTACTCGGCGGGCAGGCCCGGATCGGGTCCATCCGTTTCGTGGGAAATCAGCGGCAGCGTTGGGGATCCTGCTCCACCGCGACCGCCGACATCAGAATCTCAGATCGGCTGCGGGAGGTCCCCGATTATGTGTTGGATGCGGTGATCGTCCACGAACTCACGCACACCTTTGTCAGCGGTGGACACACCGCTGAGTTCTGGGAGTGGGCCAACCGGACCCCCAAGGCGGAGAGAGCCAATGGGTATTTGGAGGCCTACCAGCGTTTCAGCTAGTTCTCTTTCGGGTCGTCCGTCTCGCCCTCGTTCTTGTCGTCCTCATTCTTCTCGCCCTCGTTCTTGTCTCCCTCAGCGAGCATCTGCTCAAGGCGGGTGATCTCGGCGATCGGATCAAAGCCCTCGACATCACCTGCATCGAGGAGGCCATCGATGAACTGGGCGGGGTTGTCCAGGTCGCCGGCGGCGGGCAGGAAGTCCGGGTGGTCCCAGACGGAGTCACGCCGTTCCTGACCCACCGCCTGATCCACCCGGCGCCACAGCTCCATGGCCTCGGCGACCTTGGGGGCGGCGAATTCGATACCGACGACCTTGGCGAAGGCCTGCTCCGCGGAGCCCCCGGTGGCACGGCGGCGTCGCCACGCCTCATTCAGGGCGCCGGTGGTGGGGATACGCTCGCCCATGGCCTTGGTGACCACGAACTCGACCCAACCTTCAACCAGCGCCAGCAGGGTTTCCAGGCGGGTGACAGCACCGGCGTTGCGGGAGCTGATCTTGGGGGAGAGATCCATGTTCTGCAGCTGAGACATGGCTTCCTGAATGGCAGCCGGGTCCCCGGACTCCAGGTTGAGGGAGCGGGTCGCCTCTTCAATATGGGAGGTGTCAATGACCAGACCCACGGCGTATTCCTCAACCGAGGACACCAGGCGCTCAACCAACCACGGCACATGCTTGAACAGCCGCTGGCGGGCAGCCTCGCGGGTGCAGATATAGACCATCACGTCCTGGGAACCGATGTTCAGGTCCTTGGCGATCCGGGAAACATGCTTGGGAAGTACCGCGATGGTGGGGGCGGGGGCGACCGGGAGACCGAAATCAGAACCAGTCAGCGACTGGGCGGCAAGATCTCCCAGGGCGTTTCCCAGCTGCATCCCGAAGTTCATGCCGGACATCTGGTTCATCATCTGCAGCATCGGGCCCATCATCTGGCGGGCTTCCTCGGGCAGCGACTCCAGCTGGGCCTCATTCATGTGCTCCGCGACGGGGGAGACCAGGCGCTTCCACATCGGCAGGGTCTTGCTCAGGTAGTCCTCGGCATTCCAGGTTTCCACCGGGCCATTGGACGTGGGGAGGATGGTGGCGTCTTCGAGCCACAGCTCAGCGAGTCGGACAGATTCCTCAACGGCCTTCCGGTCCTGATCACGAACCGGTTCCACCTTGCCGATCTGCTGTCGGGCGATGCGTTCCGCAAGGGCGTAATTGACCGGCCCAGCACCTTCCGGGGAGTTCATGGAGGAACCCATGCCCGAAAGCATCTGGCCGAACTGGTTGAGCATGTCACCCAATCCGCCGGAACCGAACCCACCGAAGGGGTTCTGGTTGTCACGACGTTCATCATCGTCATCGTCATTGCCGAAATTAAAGCCGAAACCATTGGAGTTCATACCACTTAATCTACAAGGGGCCTGCCCTTTCAAGCTATGGGATTGTTAACGCTGACAGCGAACACGGGTAACCTGAGCAGGGTGTCACGCCGAAGCCGAACTCTGATCTGGGGGGCAATCCCCGTCATCCTGCTCACTGGACTCGTCTCCATTGAGACCATTCCAGGAACAGACATTGCCCTGACCGTGCCTTATGCCGCGGAGGGGCCCGGCCCCACCTTCAACACCCTCGGGGAGGTTGATGGCGAGGAGGTGGTGGCGGTCAGCGGGGCGGAGACCGATGAGGTGGCCGGAAATCTGAACATGACCACGGTCTCCGTCCGCAGTGGCATGACCCTGCCACAGACGCTCGGCCGCTGGCTGACCACCGGGGACACCCTGGTGCCACTAGAGCAGGTGTTCCCGCCTAACCAATCCCCGGATGAGGTCCGCGAACTCAATGAGATAGCATTTTCCTCCTCCGAGGCCGCCGCCACTGTTGCCGCGATGAACCACCTCGGGCTGCCGCTCCAGGTTGAGGTCGCTGAGGTGTTGGACGGTGTCGCAGCCGAGGGGGTCGTGGAAACCGGAGATGTGATTCTCGCGGTCGATAGCACCCAGGTGGAAGAACCCGGCCAGATCCGGCAACAGGTCCTGTCCAAGGGGCCGGGGGACACCGTCACCCTGGACATCCGCCGCGGCGATGAGGAGAAGAACCTTGAGATCCAGCTGGGGGAGCACCCACAGGATGCCTCGATGGGCTTTTTGGGGATCACCATGTCCTCATCTTCGGCCACCGGAGTTCAGGTGGATTACCACCTCGAAGATATCGGCGGCCCGAGCGCGGGCATGATGTTCTCCCTCGCGGTCGTCGATAAGCTCAGCCCCGGCCAGATTAACGGCGGACGTTTCGTGGCCGGTACAGGCACCATTTCCGAGGACGGCACCGTCGGACCGATCGGCGGCATCGTGCACAAGGTGACCGCATCAGAGGGGATCGGGGCGGAGGTTTTCCTCGCACCCGCCGCGAACTGTGCCGAAGCCACCAGCCGGGACCACGGAGACATGACCATCCTCAAGGTGGATACCCTGCAACATGCCATCGAACAGATGGATGCCTTTGCCACCGGCGGGGACTACGAGACCTGCGCGGCTGACTAAGCCTCTTCGATATTCGCCTCGCCGGAGCTACGCGTTCCGGAGGAGAAGGACTCCGACTCCTCGGCAGCCGTCGGCTCCGCCAGACCCAGTTCGTAGATCAGATCCTCCGGGTCCTCCCGGTCGGAGCTGATCATCTGCTGCATCACCAGACCACGATCATTATCGACGACCGTGATCACCGCGGTGGTGCCCAACGTCGACCAACCCACCACACGGTCCCCGGTATCCTCCACCACCCGGGAGCTGCGCAGCTCGGTGAGCAGCTGGGTGGTCGAGGCGGCCTTCGCGGAACCACTGAAGAATTGGAACTGGCCGATCTTCGAACCGGCGCACTGCCAGGATCCCTCCAGCCCACTCGGGTTACAGGAATCGAATTGCGCGAACAACGAGGCCGGAGCCAGCGAAGCGAACTCCTCAGCGACCTCGGCGACACTCTCATCAATGGCCCCCTCAGCGGTGCGCTGCGTGGTGGTGCTGCCGGATGTCGTTTCATCCGCTGTCTCCGGGGAGGTGGTCGCTGGCCCATCGCTGGGCGTGGCCGACACCGAGGAAGCGGAGGACGACTCTGCCGTGACCGTATCCTCCGGCGGAGTCTCATTCCCGCCACACGCGACCAGACCCAGCCCCAGCACCGGGACTGCTGCCACGGCGAGAGCTAGGCGGGCGAAGTGGTGACGGGGGTTAAACACGGTGGGCCTCTCCTGAGGGTTCGCCGGGGTACCGGCGGGATTGATGATTTTTACAGATGTGTGAATCACAGGTCTGTGTGAGGCACAGTCTAATCCAGGTTAGCGCAGGCTAGTCCATATCAAATTCGGCCGGATCCAGCTCCAGGCCATAACGCAGAGCCTCAATGACACCCGGGGCGACGGTAGGTCCGCCGCGCAGCTCGATCTCATCTTCGGCGAAGGGGCCACGCTCAGCAAGCTCGTCATCCGTCGGACGCAGCTGCAGCAGGGTCAGCTCCACCTCAGAACGCAACACCCCGGAGAAGAGCCGGGCGGGGCGGGGAGCGGTATCGGAACTGCTGGTGTCCCGGAACTTGATTTCCTGTGCGAGCACCACACCGACAATCTGGGTCGGCCAGGCGATACGGGAGACATAGTCGGCCAAGGCCTCCGAACCGGCTTCGAGATTATCCGGGAGGTTGTCCTGGACTACGAGAGTCAACGGAGAATCCTCATTCTCATCCAATTGATCACTCAGCAAATGGGAGGGGACGAGGGCGAAGAGCGTCGGGGCTGCGTCCCATTCTTCGGCGTGGACGAACTCCACCGCCTCCAGCATTGCCTTGTTGAGTACCTGTTCTGAGAGCTCTGGTGAAGTCATGACTACTTTCTTTGTTGGTCAAGTGGGTGAGAAAAACCGTAAGGTGGGAGAATACCCGGTATCCCCATTTATAAGGAGTTGAAGTGGCGTCCGGCCTTTCACAACCCTCCCCTGCCATGAGAAGATCAACACGAATACTTAGCTGGATCATAGGTGTCGTTGCGGCGCTGGTGATTCTGGCCCCGATGTTCGTCGGCATGTACACCGACTGGCAGTGGTTCGGCTCGGTCGACTTCCGTGGTGTCTTCACCACGGTAGTCGTCGCCCGGATCGTTCTCTTCCTCGTTTTCGGAATTATCTCAGGCTTAATTGTCTGGGCGGCCGCCTGGTTCACCTGGCGTAACCGACCCCGGGATATCCTCAGCGAAGACCCGAACTCACCGATTTACCAGTACCGCATCATGATCGAACGCTCCGTAAAGGTGCTGCTCATCGGACTGCCCGTGATCGTCGGCATCTTTGCCGGCTTTATCGGCCAGAACACCTGGCGCACGGTGCTGATGTTCATCAATGGTGAATCATTCGGTGAGACGGATCCGCAGTTCGGCATGGATCTCGGATTCTACGCCTTCACCCTCCCCGCACTGCGCCTGCTGTTGGAAACCTTCTCCACCCTGCTGGTCATCGCCTTCCTGATTTCGCTGGTGGGGTACTACCTCACCGGCGGGATCCGGGTGGGCAACCAAGCTGCCGGTCTCAAGGGCAGTGTCTCCCGCCCGGCGCGCATCCAGCTCGCGGTTACTGCGGGCCTGTGGATGGTGCTCCGTGTGGCCGGTTATTGGCTGGACCGCTATGGCCTGCTGCAGGGAAGCAATGACACCTTCACCGGCGCCTCCTACACGGACATCAACGCGATGCTGCCGGCCAAAATCATCCTGATGGTCATCGCCGCGGTAGTTGCCATCGCCTTCTTCTCTGCGATCGTCATCAAGGACCTGCGGATCCCGGCGCTGGCCACCGTGCTGCTCGTGCTGAGCTCCCTGGTGGTCGGCACCGCCTGGCCGATGATGCTCGAGCGTTTCTCCGTCGACCCGAACCGGGCCGAAAAGGAATCCGATTATATCGCCCGCAACATCGAGTCCACCCGCTACGCCTACGGGCTGACCGAGGAGGACGTCACCTTCATGAATAACTGGGGTGCGGACAGCGCTACGGATGAGGACGTCGCAGCTGATGAGGCCACCGTCTCCAATATCCGTCTGCTGGATCCGGAGATCCTTTCACCGACCTTCACCCAGCAGCAGCAGCTGCGCAACTTCTACGGCTTCCCGGAAACCCTGGCGATGGACCGCTACGAGGTTGAGGGTGAGGTGCGTGACTTCGTTGTCGCCGCCCGTGAGATGAACCCGAACTCCCTGCAGGAGAACCAGCAGGACTGGATCAACCGCCACACCGTGTACACCCACGGCAACGGATTGATCGCCGCCCCGGCTAACCGGGTCGATGAGGTTGCCCGCGATGTCGGATCCACCCGTGGTGGTTACCCTGAGTATGTGGTCTCCGACCTCAACAGCATGGCGAATGACACGCTGCGCGCCGAGGCTGAAGAGCTCGGGATGGCCGTGGACCAGCCGCGAATCTACTATGGGCCGGTCATCGCTTCGGCTACCGACGGCGCGGACTACGCCATTGTCGGCGACAACGGTGCCGGCCCCGTCGAGTACGACACTGACACCACCAGCTACACCTACACCGGTGACGGTGGCGTCGGTCTGGGTAATCTCTTCAACCGTGCGGCCTATGCCCTGCGTTATCAGGAGATGAACCTGTTGCTCTCCGACCGCGTCGGCGGGGAGTCCCGGATCCTCTACGAGCGTGACCCGCGGGAGCGGGTGGAGAAGGTCGCCCCTTGGCTGACCACCGACTCCAAGGCCTACCCTGCCGTGATTGACGGCAGCATCAAATGGATCGTCGACGGCTACACCACCCTCGACAGCCTGCCCTATTCAGAGCGCACCTCGCTGACCGAGGCCACTGAGGATGCCCTGAACCCAGGTGGAAACCAGAGCTTTATCGCCGACGAGGTCTCCTATATCCGCAACTCGGTCAAGGCCGTGGTGGATGCCTATGACGGTTCCGTTGAGCTCTACGAGTTCGATACCGAGGACCCCGTCCTCAAGGCCTGGCAGGGGGTCTTTCCGGACACCGTGAAGCCGGAATCCGAGATCTCCGATGAGCTGCGTGAGCACCTGCGCTACCCAGAGGACCTCTTTAAGGTCCAGCGAGAGCTGCTGGCCCGCTACCACGTCAGCGACCCGGGAGTCTTCTTCACTAACGACGCCTTCTGGTCTGTCCCGAGCGACCCGACCGCACCGGGTGGCGATCAGGGGCTGGCACAACCGCCGTACTACATCGTCGCCGACGATCCCGCCACCGAGGAAAATGACTCCAGCTTCCAGCTGATCACTCCCTACCGTGGCCTGAACCGTCAGTTCCTCTCTGCGCACATGACCGTGACCTCTGATCCGCAGAACTACGGTCAGATCACCGTCCGGGTGCTGCCGACGAACACTCAGACCCAGGGCCCGCGCCAGGCGCAGGACATCATGATGTCCTCCGACCAGATCGCCAGGGACCGCACCCTATGGGAGGGCACCAACGATCTTCTCAACGGTAACCTGCTGACCCTGCCGGTCGGTGGAGGAGAGATCCTCTACGTTGAGCCGATCTATTCACAGCGTAAGGACCAGGCCTCGGCCTTCCCGAAGCTGCTGCGTGTGCTCGTCTCCTACAAGGGCCGGGTCGGCTACGCTCCGACCATCTCCGAGGCACTGGCACAGGTCAGCATTGATCCGCGTGCCGCCCAGGACCTTGAGCTTGCGCCGGATGATGCCGTTGATCCGGACCAGGCGGCGCCGGTGAACGGGGACGAGGGCACCACTGCCGAGACCCCGACCGAAGACGCCACCCAGCCGGCAAGCGGCAGCGGTACCGAGGGTGAAGCCATCCAGCGCATCAATGATGCCCTCAGCGGAATTGAATCCGCCCGCGAGGGTTCCCACGAGGAGTATGGCCGTGCCCTGGATAAACTCGATGCTGCAGTCGAGGATTTTCAGAGCGTCAGCGGTGAGTAGAAAAGCTGCTTGAGCAGGGGATTTTGGTTCCCCGCGTCTGGTCTGTATAGTTCCTTCATGTCGCCGAGAGTGCAGGTTAACTTCTTAAGTTAACAAGCGGTTTCAGTGAGGTGAATGAAGAATCACCCGACGCGGGGTGGAGCAGCTCGGTAGCTCGCTGGGCTCATAACCCAGAGGTCGTAGGTTCAAATCCTGCCCCCGCTACCAACTTCTTCAGTGAGATCAAGTCCTGGACCCTAGTGGTCCGGGACTTTTTCTGTTTCTGCCGCCAGGGCTCTTCTTAAGAGCTGAATTTATGGGGTTAAGGGACAAAATGTGTGCTTTTACGGCGTGTCGATTTAAGGGACATTTTGTGTGCTTTCCCTGCTCAGGCTGGTTGCGGTTGTTGGATCCCGTTTTTAGGGTGGTAGCTGGGTTGTCGGCCTAGCCGTCCGTGGCGAGTCTCGAGAGAGTTCGTCGGTGTGAGGGTGGCGCGGGTGTCGTAGCCTGCGGGGCGGCCATCCTCGCGGCCGTAGTCCGAGGCGTGTTGGCTATCTGGGCGGGTAGTGGTGGCCGAGGCTGTGCAGGTGGTGCACCACGAAGGTGGCGAGCCTCGGGGGGTCGTGCCGTTTCTCCTCATGGGCCTGGCGCTTACCTGGCATGTAGGTCGTGTTTTGTTCACCTAGCTGGTGTAGTCCTGTGCCTAGCACAGGATGTCACTTGGGTGCGGGATCTTCGTGGTTTTGTGGGTTTTGTGGACCCCGAGACACAGAAGGCCGGTGTTAACGCTGGCCAGGCCAGGAATCCAGGACCCCAAAAGCACACATTTTGTCCCTTAACCCAATTTATGGGATTTTACATTAACGGGGTGTGGCCGGTATAGTTCTTTCTTGTCGCCGAGAGTGCAGGTTAACTTCTTAAGTTAACAAGCGGTTTCGGTGAGGTGAATGAAGAATCACCCGACGCGGGGTGGAGCAGCTCGGTAGCTCGCTGGGCTCATAACCCAGAGGTCGTAGGTTCAAATCCTGCCCCCGCTACCAACTTCTTCAGTGAGATCAAGTCCCGGACCCTAGTGGTCCGGGACTTTTTCTGTTCCCGGGCGGGGTTCCCTGATTAGGGCAAGCTGGTGCGGTGATCGCTGAAAACGCCCGGATAGCACTGATGTGTGTCACACTTTGCACAAGTTATCAGCAGACTATCAGCAAAGGGAATGGCGCCATGCAGCGTTCAGACCACGCTTCAGAACTGAATCCGCCCACACCGGCCTTCGTGATCGATGAACCTGTGCTCGATGGGTTTGTCAGCCGCTTCCAGCAGGCTCTTGACACACACTGGCCGCACTCGATCCTGTCCTACTCCTTCAAGACCAACTCACTGCCTTGGTTGGTGGCCTATATGCGTGACCGTGGTGTGTGGGCGGAGGTGGTCTCGGATACGGAATACCAGCTGGCGCTCGCACTGGGCTATGAGCCGGACCGCATCGTCTACAACGGGCCGATCAAGAGCCGCGCCCGTCTACGGTCGGCACTCCTGGAAGGGGCCATCACCAACCTGGACTCGAAGCGTGAGGTGGCCTGGACCGCCGAGCTTGCCCGTGAAATGCCGGAGACCAAATTTGCGGTCGGACTGCGCGTCAACTGGGACCTTGAGGCCCGCTGCCCGGGAGAGAGCACCACCGGAGATGAGGGCAGCCGCTTCGGATTCAACGCGGACAATGGCGAGCTTGACCAGATGATCTCGGAACTCACCTCCGCCGGGGTGCGGATCGCAGGCCTGCACATGCACCGCAATTCCCGTTCTCAGAGCCTGGATGTCTACCGGGCATCGGCGACGGTTGCGGCTGAGCTGATCACCTCCCGGGGTCTCGAGCTCGACTGGATCGATATCGGCGGTGGCTTCTTCGGCAGTGAGGACCGCAGCCCGACGTTTGATGATTACGTCATTGCCATCCGGGAGGCGCTCGACCAGGTGGTCGACCCGCAGCGGACCTGTCTGATCGTCGAGCCGGGAGGCTCGCTGATCGCCGTTCCGGTGGAGTTCCATGCCAGCGTCCTCGATGTCAAGGATGTCGGTTCCCGCAGGTTCGTGGTCACGGATGCCAGCCGGACCAATATCGATCCGCTTTTCCGTCGTCGACGCGAGTATGAGTTCAGCCTCGACACCGAATCGACCGAGTCCTGCCAGGAGCAGATCATCAGCGGTTTCACCTGCATGGAGGATGATCGACTTCTCCATTTGCGGGATGAACCCGAACTCGCAGAAGGCGATCGGGTCGTCTTCTATAAAGTCGGGGCGTACACGATGTGCTACCAGTCGATGTTCATCGAGTACCTGCCGGCTGTCTACGTGCGCACTGAGGGCTCATTGACACAGGTACGGCGTAAATGGGGCGTCGAGGAGTATCTGCAGGGCAGCCAGTGGAGCGAACCCAGCGAACCCAACGAACCTAGCGGACTCGTGGACGCGGTTGCTGTTCCCATCCGTTCCTGAATCTCCTCCGAAAGGTGCTGGCCCCGGACCATTCCTCCGGGGTTTATCCGGGACTGGGGGAGTGAGCTCACCTCAGATAGCTGCCCGGCGATGCCGCTGATCCAGGGCAAATGAGAATAGGTCACATAAGTCACAGGAGTTACACGCCTTGGCGTGAGTTTGCCGTGGCATGATGGTGGAGAGATATTGCCCGCAGTTGAAGAAAGTGGAAGTGAATGCGCAGGAAGCACCGACTGAGGTCTTATATCATCGCCGGAGTTCTGGGTGGGGCCGCACTTTTCGCCGTGCCCGCCGCAGGCGCTGATGAGCTTCCAGCCGCATCAGCAGGCATTGTGGACCAAGTCAGGGGTGACCTGGCGGCGCTGGGTATCCAGACCCCCGAGATCGATCCCGCCGTGAGCGAGGCTGTCGATAAGGTCTACGGGCAGGCCACCGGTACCGCATCCGCATCACCCGCGGTGGCCCCTGAGAACGCCGCTGAGAGCCCCCGCCAGATCGCCGAGTACGCCCGCGTAGATGGACCGAATTATCACTGGAATAATGATATTTCCTCCAAGGCGCTGGCAGGCTCCGCCACCGGACCGGTGCTGCAGCGCGTGCAGGGCAGCTACTTTGATGCCCCGGACACGCCACAGGAATCCTATGATGCCCAGGAACAGGGTATCTCCCTTTATGGCCCAGGCACCCCGATCTTCGTCGGGGACTCCATGATGTGCACCCTCGGTGTGGCTGGCTATGACGATGCCGGCCGCAAGGTCGGCTTGACCGCCGGCCACTGTGGCCAGGAGGGTGATGTGGTCATGTCGGCTGACTCCTGGGAGATCGGGCAGTCCGGCACGGTGGTGGCCTCCAACGCCGGCAAGGACTATTCAGTCATCGAATTCGCCGATAATGCCCAGGTGACCAATTCCTACAACGGTTTCACCATCAACTCCATCGGGGGCCAGACCCCGGGTGTGGGGGAGCAGCTGTGCAAGCAGGGGGTGGCCACCGGCTACTCCTGCGGTAATACCTGGACCGCCAATGAGGCTGTCACCATTGCGCAGGTATGCGCCATGCAAGGCGATTCCGGTGCACCGGTGGTCCGAGGCGGCCAGATGGTCGGCATGATCTCCGGTGGCCTGCTGCCCTTCTACCAGCTGCAGTGCCAGACCCCGCTGCAGGGACAGATGTTCATGCCCACCGTGATCACCAACATGAACAGCGTGCTCGCTGATCTCAACGCGAGTGGCGGTGTAGGCACCGGCTTCCGGGTAGCCAGCTAAGTCAACGGCACTTGAACCCCGGCACCATCTTGGTGCCGGGGTTCCATGCTGTCTGAGCAGGGCTGAATTAGCTGAGTTTGCCGAGGACGGCGTCGTGGAGCACCCCATTGGTGGCCACGGCATCGCCACCGTGCGGTCCTTCGACACCTGCCAGAGAGGTGAACTTGCCGCCAGCCTCCTCGACGAGTACGGACAGGGCGGCCAGGTCCCAGAGGGAGACCTCCGGCTCAGCTGCGATATCCACCGCGCCCTCAGCAACCAGGCAGTAGGAGAAGAAGTCACCGTAGCCGCGCAGGCGCCAGGTCTCATCAGACAGGGCCACGAAGTTCTCGCGTAGCCCACGTTCCTGCCACCCGGAGAGAGAGGAGAAGGAGAGCGAGGCGTCGGCAATCTCAGTGACCTCGGACACCGCGAGGCGGGAGGGGGAGCTGCCGTTGAAGGTACGGAAGGCCCCGGAATCGCGGGAGGCATACCAGCGTCGGGCCAACGCAGGGGCGGAGATGACACCGACCACCGGGACACCGTCTTCCAGCAGGGAGATCAGGGTCGCCCAGACGGGCACCCCTCGGACGTAGTTTTTGGTGCCGTCGATCGGGTCAATGACCCACTGCCGGCCGCTGTGCTCGACCTCGCCACCGAATTCCTCTCCGAGAACTGCATCGGTGGGACGTGCCTCGCTGAGCTTAGCGCGGAGGGCTTCCTCACAGGCGAGGTCGGCATCGGAGACCGGAGTCATGTCCGGCTTGGAGTTAACTGCCAGGTCGGTGGCTTCGAAACGGTCCAGGGTAATGGCATCGGCGATATCCGCCAGCTCCAGGGCGAGCGCGAGATCATCTGCAAAGTGGTACATGGAAGCTGATTCTAGTTGCCTACTCAGCCAGTAGCTCGACTACCTGTGAAACTGCCTGGGAATTTCCGGCGATCGACCAGATAACACCACCGGCTTCGAGCTTGGTGCAGGCGCCCCCGGCCCCTTCGACCAGAGCACGGCCGGGCAGCCAGTCCCAGTCCGCCACGGAGTGCTGCATCCACACATCCAGTGAGCCATCGGCGACGGAACCCAGGTCCACCGAGGCGGAGCCCAGCATGCGGACGGTGGCGAACTCACTGGCCACACGCAGCCAGGTCTCGCGGATCGCGTCATCCTTCATGAAACGCGGGTGCAGGTAGCTGCCCAGGCAGAGCTGGTCGACCGGGGCGTCGATAAGCTTCTCGACGCCCTGCCCGTCGCGGGTGCTGGGGATGGCTGGGCCGCCGAACCAGGTGTAGCCCATGGCCGGTCGGTGCACCGCCCCCAAGAGGACCTGTGTGGGGTCGGCGGGGTCACCCTCGACCAGCGCCAGCGCCGAGCACCAGTAGTCATTGCCGGCGGTGAAGTTATAGGTGCCATCCACTGGATCAATGATCCAGGTGCGGCCGGAAGTGCTCGGGCGGCTGGCTCCCTCCTCGCCGATGAGTCCATCCTCGGGGCGTAGTGATTCAAGGGCTCCGGCGACGAACTGCTCCGCACCACGGTCAGCATCGGTCACGACATCGGAGACCGAGGTCTTGAACTCGGTGTTCACCCCGGTTTCCCGCATCCGCCAGGCCATCCGGCCCGCGTTGTAGACCAGCGCCTTGGCCAGGTGCTCGTCCGAATCCTGCTCGTGAGCGATGATGAAGGTTTTGGTGACGGCGTTGATCATGTCCGTGAGAGAGTGCGGTGAAGTCATGGACTCCATTGTGCCCTCATGTTCACTCTGCGGCTGCAGTAGGTTGTGCTTATGAACCTCGGCAACTCCTGGCAGGCCCTGCTGGAAAACCCGCTGGGCAGCCTTCTTGTGCTTCTCATCGCACTGTTTGTCCCGCTGGTGATCTATGTGTTGCTCATCTGGCATGCCCCGAGGTCACCGAGTTATGGCCGGTTGAGTTCCGGGGTCTGCCTCGGGCTCGGGGCGGGGGCCTGTCTGCTGCTGTGTGCCGCCTGGCTGCTGCCCTCGCAGGTGCTCGGGCGAGATCCCCACCAGGTGGAGGTAGCCGGTCTGTCGATCAGTGGGGCAGTGGCGTTGGGTGCGTTGACCTGGTACGCGCGCTTCCCGCACGCGGGAGGATTCAGCGCCGCCTTGGGTGCGTTGCTCGCGGTCACCCTGGTGTTCTGGTTTGTGGCGGTGGTCCCTGATTCCACCGGTCAATCAGGGGTCGGACTGTTTATCCTGGTATTTCTGGGAAGTCTCGGATTGGGACTGGTTGCCCTGATCGCTGCCGCCATAAGAGTACGGCTGCCCCGGCGGGTATGATTTGTGGCTATGCGACCGGAAATCACCTCAGCGCTCAATGAACTCGACACCACCCTGAGCACCATCGAAAAAGTGATGGACCCCGAGGCGATGTCTGATCGGGTCCGCGAACTCGAGGCTCAGGCAACTGACCCCACCCTCTGGGATAACCCGGATCACGCCCAGACCGTCACCTCTGAGCTCTCTGCCGTACAGTCTCGCCTGCGTAAGATCACCGATCTGCGCCAGCGACTCTCCGACCTTCCGGTGATGTACGAACTCTCGGAAGAGGAAGAAGACGGCACCGAGATCGCCGATGCCGAGCTCGCCGAGCTGCGTGAGGAAATCGAGGCCCTTGAGGTCAAGACCATGCTCTCCGGCGAGTATGACGCCCGCGAAGCCGTGATCAACATCCGTTCCGGTGCCGGTGGTGTCGATGCCGCGGACTGGGCGGAGATGCTCATGCGCATGTACACCCGCTGGGCGGAGAAGAACGGCCACAAGGTCGATGTCTACGATATTTCCTATGCTGAAGAAGCCGGCATCAAGTCCGCGACCTTCGTCGTCCACGGCGAATACATGTACGGCCAGCTCTCCGTCGAACAGGGCGCCCACCGGCTGGTGAGAATCAGCCCCTTCGATAACCAGGGCCGCCGCCAGACGTCCTTCGCTGAAGTGGAGGTCCTCCCGGTGGTGGAGAAGGTCGACTCGATCGACATCCCGGACAATGACGTGCGCGTCGATGTCTACCGTTCCTCCGGCCCCGGCGGCCAGTCAGTGAACACCACTGACTCCGCGGTGCGGCTGACCCACGTCCCCACCGGCCTCGTGGTGACCTGTCAGAATGAAAAGTCCCAGATCCAGAACAAGGCTTCCGCCATGCGGGTGCTGCAGGCCAAGCTGCTGGAGCGCAAGCGCCAGGAGGAGCGGGCCGAGATGGATGCCCTGGGTGCCGGCGGTAACGCCTCCTGGGGTAACCAGATGCGCTCCTACGTGCTGCACCCGTACCAGATGGTCAAGGATCTACGCACCGAGTTCGAGGTGGGTGACCCCTCCAAAGTGCTCGACGGTGATATCGACGGCTTCCTGGAGGCCGGTATCCGTTGGCGGATGGCCGAGCAGCAGGCAGACTAAGATCCGGCTGCTTCCTTAGGTACTGCTGAGGACCTCCCTTCACTTCTGCCGCAGTCGTTACATCCTCCTAATCCCTTCGGTAGTGTGCTGAGGGTGATCACGTTTGACTCGGTAACGAAGGTCTTCAAAACCTCAACCCGGCCCGCGCTGGATAACATTTCCCTGCAGATCGACAAGGGGGAGTTTGTCTTTCTCATCGGGCCCTCGGGTTCGGGGAAGTCCACCTTCCTGCAGCTGCTGATCCGTGAGGAAAACCTGAGCTCCGGGGAGCTCTACCTGGGGGAGTTCCACGTGAATGCGCTGCGCGGGAAGCGGATCAATGAGCTCCGCCAGCACATCGGCTATGTTTTTCAGGACTTCAAACTGCTACCCAAGCTCAATGTCCACGATAATGTCGCCTTCGCACTCGAGGTGATCGGCAAGAAACGGGCCACCATCGAGAAGTTGGTGCCCGAGACCCTGGACATGGTCGGACTCGGTGGCAAGGCCAACCGTTTCCCCCATGAACTTTCCGGCGGCGAGCAGCAGCGCGTGGCCATCGCCCGGGCCTCGGTCAACCGCCCGCTGGTGCTGCTGGCCGATGAGCCCACCGGCAATCTTGATCCCGAAACCGCTGATGAAATCATGAATCTGCTGACCCAGATCAATCGTGGCGGCACCACGATCATCATGTCCACGCACAACGCCCGCGCCGTCGATGACATGCGTCGCCGCGTCATCGAACTGTCCCTGGGCACGCTCGTGCGTGACGACGCCCACGGGGTCTACGGCGAGTCCCGCTAACGCGGGCCGCTCAGGAAAGGGAAACAGCTTAATGAGACTCAGCTTCGTCTTCCGTGAAACCTTCCGTGGCCTCGGCCGCAACTTCACCATGACCATCGCTCTGGTGATCACCACCGCCATCTCGCTGGCGTTGCTGGCCACCGGTTTCCTCGTCACTAAAGTCACCGAAGACACCAAGGCCATCTACCTTGACCGAGTTGAGGTGATGGTCCAATTCGACCAGGAGACCTCGGCCGCTGATGCGGACTGTTCATCCGGTCCCTGCCGCGAGGTGCGAGAGCTTCTCGACGGCGCGGAGGGCATCGAGTCGTTGACCTTCCGCTCTCAAGAGCAGTCTTACCAGCGCTTTGTGGAGGTTTTCGAGGATACCGACCCCCAGTTGGTCGCCGAAACCTCACCCGATGCCTTGCCGGCGGCGCTCCATATCCGTCTGGAGGATCCGCTGGACACGAGCCCATTGGATCCGATCCGGGACCTCCCGCAGGTCGAGGCCGTGGTGGATCAGGCTGATGATCTCCGTGGTGCGGTGGAAAACCTCGATGCCGCGCGCTGGGCGACCTTCCTCATCGCGGCGGTCCAGGCCATCGCCTCGATCTTCCTGATCGCCAACATGGTGCAGATGACCGCCTATAACCGTCGCGATGAAATGTCGATCATGCGCATGGTTGGCGCCTCGCGCTGGTACACCCAGGCACCCTTCATTCTGGAGGCCGCGATCGCGAGTCTGCTCGGTGCGGTGGTGGCCGGGGTGGGGCTGTTCCTGGGCAAGGAATTCCTCATCGACAAGGCGCTCCAGGGGCTCTATGACTCCCGCCTGATCGCCCCGATGAGCACCGGCGACATCTGGGAGGTCCTTCCGGTCATGACGTTGATCGGGGTGTTCTTTGCGATTATCACCGCGGAAATCACGCTGCGTTTCTACGTGCGGAAATAGGGGATTTCGCCCGGTTATGTAGAGTCATAACTGTTATGGCAAAGAAGAAGAAAACGACAACGGCAGGTGCCGATGGCCAGGTTGTGGCCAGCAACCGCAAGGCCCGTCACGATTACACCATCCTCGAAACCTATGAGTGCGGCATCGTACTACTGGGCACCGAGATCAAGTCCCTGCGCGACGGCAAGGCCTCGCTTATCGACGCCTTCGCCACCATCGATGACGGCGAGGTCTGGCTCCGCAACCTCCACGTCCCGGAATACACCATGGGGACCTGGACGAATCACTCCCCGAAACGCACGCGCAAACTGTTGCTTCACCGCCGGGAGATCGACTCCATCATGGGCAAAGTCCGTGACGGCAATAAAACGCTGATCCCGCTGAAGCTCTATTTCAAGGGTGGCCGACTCAAGATCGAACTCGGTCTGGCACAGGGTAAGCAGGATTATGATAAGCGTCAGGACATCAAACGGCGTACTGAGGAACGAGAGGTGGTCCGCGACCTGGGTCGTCGAATCAAGGGGATCAAGGGATGAGTGTCCATCCGGTGAAAGTGCACGATCTGGGAACGACTGACGCTCCTGGCGTGAAGATCCTGGTGGACCGGCTCTGGCCGCGCGGCATCCGGAAAGAAGACCTTGGCCATGATGAATGGCTCAAGGATGTCGCCCCCTCACCAGAACTACGTAAGTGGTTTGGGCATGAAGAAGAACGCTTTGCGGAGTTCGCGCGACGCTATCGCGAAGAGCTTGACGCCGGGAACGAAGACGTCGATAAGCTCCGTTCCCTGGTGAGGGAGGGCGATGTCACCCTGCTCTACGCGGCGAAGGACCGGGAGATCAACCACGCTGTGGTTCTCGCTGACTGGTTAGGATCATGATCTTGTGGAATCGCCCCATTTAGGGTTATGATGAACCATCCACCGGGAAGAACGCAGCATCCCAACCGGTGGCGAAGAGGGGCTGATTTTGGTTTCGACTTCGTATATTGAGCCAGGGGAAGCGTGCCGGTGCAGGCTGATGGCCACCGTTAAGCGTCGCAGCAAAATGATAAGCGCCGAGAACTCTCAGCGCGACTACGCCCTCGCTGCCTAAGTAGCGACCGCGTGTCTGTCAGCCCGGAAAGGTCCCTGTTCCGGAGTCTGGCACCGACTAAAGGGACTTGCTGTTCAGCCGCGTCAGCGGGGCTGAACGGGACTCCTCACCGCTGACTGGGCCCATCATCCGGACGTGTTCGACCGATCCGGAGGGCCGAGTAGAGATTCCGCGCGAACTGCGCACGGAGAAGCCCTGGCGAAGTAGCGAAGGACCCGGGTTCAATTCCCGGCAGCTCCACGATAGCCCTCCACCTGTTAATACAGGTGGAGGGTTTTTCATGTCCGTCGTGGGTTGTTTTCGGGCTTAAACGTACCCCCGTTGAGTTGAATTCCGGGAAAAGTTTCTCAATTGCCGGAATGAATGGCTCTCTCATCGTAGGGCGATCCTATTTGTACAGGTGAGGGTACCCTTTTCAATGCTTTTCAAAAGTGGCTCCGGCGGATTTAGGTTCTAAGTGTGATTTGCCTGACAGTGCGAAATCGATCTATATGTGAGAGTGTGGAAAATTATCATTGCTGGTTCTGGAATTTTTCCATCCGGAATGAGGGGGTGCCTCTTGTGGTGAAGGGTTGGCTTGGCTATCTCCCTATGTTAGCTTTTTCTAAAGGTACCCTTGCCTCACTAAGGAATCGCTGATCGGGCCCTGTCTGGGGCCCTCATTTTCGGAAAAGGACGACATGGCTCACACTCGTTTCAAGCTGGTTTCGCTGGTTACCGTCGCCGCTCTGGCACTGGCAAGCTGCTCATCGTCTGACGGCGGCACCGAGGCTGCCGACACTGACTCCACCGCAGTGGCAGAGTCCAACACCCTGACCATTGAGGACAATCACGGTTCCGTCGAGGTTCCGCAGCCGGCCACCGCCGTCGCCGCCACCGATAACCGCGCTTTCGAGCTGCTGGACCGCTGGGATGTTGATCTGGTCGCCGCACCGGTTGCCCTGGTTCCCTTCACCGTCACCTCCTATAAGGAGGACGCTGCCATCGCTGATATGGGCTCCCACCGTGAACCCAACCTTGAGGCACTGACCGCTGCACAGCCGGACCTGATCATCAACGGTCAGCGCTTCGCCCAGTTCTACGACGACATTGCCGCCCTGAACCCGGATGCCGCCATCGTCGAGCTTGATCCCCGCGAGGGTGAAGCCCTGGACCAGGAGCTGATCCGTCAGGCCGAGACCCTGGGGGTGATCTTCGGACAGGAGGAAGACGCAGCTTCCCTGGTGGCTGACTTCAATGAGGCAGTCGAGCGTGCCAAGACCGCCTACTCGGAAATTTCCGATAAATCCGTCATGGCTGTCAACGTCTCCGGTGGCAACATCGGCTACATCGCTCCCTCTGTCGGCCGGACCTTCGGTCCGATCTTCGACCTGGTGGGTCTGACCCCGGCGCTCGAGGTCGACAAGGCTTCCTCCGATCACGAGGGCGATGACATCAACGTTGAGGCAATCGCTGAATCCAACCCGGATATCATTCTGGTGATGGACCGCGATGGCGGCACCACCTCCCGCGACACCGCTGAGTACACCCCTGCTGAGCAGGTTATCTCCGAGAACGAGGTGCTCTCCAACGTCAAGGCTGTCGCCGACGGCAATGTCTTCTACGCACCGGCGGACACCTACACTAACGAGAACATCATCACCTACACCGAGATTCTCAACGGTATGGCTGATCTTTTCGAAGAAGCTGCGAACTAAGCAGGTTCCCAGTCCCCTCGGGGGACTAGTTATTTCCGGTAGATGAAGGAGGCTGTCCTGTTCCCAGGAGACAGTCTCCTTTCTCATTTTCCATACCATCTATCATTACTGTGGTTAGCCAAACTTTAAGTCGAGCACCACACTAGAAATCAAGGTAGTCCGCATGAACATCGCCAATCGGCGTGCTGAGACCAGAAGGAGGGTGTGAGCCCATGTCCACCGTTTCCCCCGCGTCGTCACAGCCGGCACCGGAAGTTCCACGGGAGCGCACCAAGCAGACCCGTGTCAAGCTCTTCGACTGGAAGCTGCTCATCGGAGTTCTGGTTGTCGTTGCGCTTCTTTTTGTCTCGCTCTTCACCGGCCAATACGACCTTTTCGGTGGTGAAGATGGCAGTCTGATGTTTGGGGCAGTGCGAATTCCCCGTACTATCTCCCTTGTCCTGGCGGGCGCCGCCATGGCGATGTCCGGTCTGGTGATGCAGTTACTCACCCAAAACCGTTTCGTGGAACCGACCACCACCGGCACCACCGAGTGGGCCGGCCTGGGGCTGCTCTTTGTCATGTACTTCATCCCGGCCGCCACAATCCTGGACCGGATGATCGGTGCCGTGGTGTTTTCCTTCATCGGCACGATGGTCTTCTTCATGTTCCTTCGTCGGGTGACTCTCAAATCCTCCCTGATCGTTCCCATCATCGGCCTCATGCTCGGTGCTGTGGTCAGTTCGATCTCCACCTTCTTCGCGCTCCAGACTGACATGCTGCAGCAACTCGGTATCTGGTTCGCCGGATCCTTCAATACCGTCTACCGCGGCCAGTATGAGGTGCTCTGGATTGTCCTCATCGTGGTGGTCGTCGTCTTCTTCTTCGCCGACCGGCTCACCGTCGCCGGACTCGGCGAGGAGATTGCCACCAACGTCGGCTTGAACTACAACCGCATGATTTTGATTGGTACCGGCATGATCGCGATCGCCACCGGCGTGGTCACCGTGGTCGTCGGTAGTCTTCCCTTCCTCGGATTGATCGTCCCGAACATCGTCTCGATGTTCCGCGGTGATGACCTGCGGTCCAACCTCCCCTGGGTCTGCCTCGCCGGAATCGCAGTGGTCACCGTCTGTGACATCCTGGCCCGCGTGATCATCGCGCCCTTCGAGGTCCCGGTATCGGTGGTCCTGGGCATCGTCGGTGCAGTCGTATTCGTGTACCTGATTGTGAAGCAGCGTGTCCGTGGATAAGAATATTGAGATCAAGGATGCACTGGTGGGGGATCAGCTGACTGAAGCTCGCTCACCTCGGAGCACCACGAAGGAACGCAGTTCGGGGGCCTTCCAGAATTCCAAGGCAAAACGCAGGTACTGGATCATTCTGGGCCTGATGATCCTTGCTGCGTTGGGTTTCACCTGGGGGCTGATCTGGTGGGAGAATCCGATGCCGGTGGGACACCCCGGGTTTGTACTCATTGCTGAACGGCGAATGGAAGCCGTCCTCGTCATGTTGATTGTGGCAGTCTGCCAGGCACTTGCGACGGTGGGATTCCAGACGGTGACGAATAACCGCATCATCACGCCCTCGATCATGGGTTTCGAAGCGCTGTATACGGTCATTCACACTGCGACGGTCTTCCTTTTCGGTGCGACCATGCTGCTGTCCACCCGAAGCCTCGAGATGTTCCTCGGCCAGATGGCCGTGATGATCATCCTGACTGTGGCGCTCTACTCCTGGCTGCTCACCGGCAAACGCGGCAACATGCACGCGATGCTTCTGGTGGGCATCGTCATCGGCGGTGGACTGGGGTCGGTGTCCACCTTCATGCAGCGTGCGTTGACTCCTTCAGAATTTGACGTGCTCTCCGCACGACTCTTCGGCTCCGTCAACAATGCTGAAACAGAGTACTTCCCGGTTGCCATCCCGCTGGTGGTCATCGCGGGTACCCTCCTGGTGCTGAACTCCCGAAACCTCAACGTGATTTCGCTAGGCAGAGACACCACCACGAACCTGGGCATGAACCACCGGCGAAACTCGATCTACACCCTGATCCTGGTCTCGGTCCTCATGGCGGTTTCCACCTCCTTGGTCGGCCCGATGACCTTCCTCGGATTCCTGGTTGCGACCCTGGCTTATCAGTTCGCTGACACCTACGATCACCGATACACCTTTCCGATGGCCGTGGTCACCGGTTTCGTGGTTCTCGCTGGTGCGTACTTCATCATGAACCACGTCTTCAACGCGCAGGGTGTCGTCTCGATCATCATCGAGCTGGTCGGTGGCACCGTATTCCTCATCGTCATCCTCAGGAAGGGCCGACTGTGATTACCTTAAAGAACGTCAAGAAAGATTACTCAAGCTCAGTCAAGATCGGGCCGGTGAGTCTGGAGATCCCGGCAGGTGGCATCACCGCATTGATCGGACCGAACGGTGCCGGTAAGTCCACTCTCCTGACAATGGTGGGCCGGCTGCTCGGGATGGATGATGGCGAAATCACGGTGGGGAAGTACGACGTCACCAAGACCAACTCAAAGGATCTGGCGAAGATCCTCTCCATCCTTCGCCAGGAGAACCACTTCGTGACCAAGCTGACGGTCCGGCAGCTGGTCGGATTCGGACGCTTTCCCTATAGCAAGGGGCGGCTCAACGCTGAAGACGAGAAGATCGTCTCCCAGTACATTGACTTCCTCAACCTCACCGAATTGGAGGACCGCTACCTGGACCAGCTCTCCGGCGGTCAGCGACAGCGCGCCTATGTTGCGATGGTGCTCTGCCAGGAGACTGACTATGTGCTTCTTGATGAGCCGCTCAACAACCTCGACATCGCGCACTCCGTGGAAATGATGAAGCACCTCGAGCATGCTGCTGAGGAATTCGGTCGCACCATCATCGTGGTGCTGCATGACATCAACTTCGCGGCCCGTTATGCCGACTACATCGTGGCGATCAAACACGGTCAGCTGGCGCAGATGGGAACCCCGGAGGAGATCATGCAGGATGAGGTTCTCTCGGACATTTTCAATACTCCGATCACGGTGATCGAAGGACCGCACGGAAAGATCGCGGCCTACCACTAGATCCCATGGCTCTAGATAGGCCCTAGATAGATAGAAGAGATTCAAGAAGAGACCGTATGCCCGCCGGCAGCGGTCTCTTCTCTGTTGATGGTGGTTCCCGGGGTGCTGTCTCTGCTCCGTTAAGTAGTTGTCCCGGAGGTGGGGCTGACTCGGTTGAGTTTTGATTACGTCAAGATTGCGGTGAGTGGTGGGGAAGATGAACCGCTAATCGAGTGTTTTGGGGACCTGCTGGCAGTTAATTGCTGGACGAGAGCGTGAAAGAACAAGACAACAGTCGATCTACCTGGTGATTTGTGGGTGCTGCTG